>NZ_JAIQZA010000129.1 GCF_020164485.1 Salegentibacter tibetensis | reverse complement strand
TCCGTAGCGCTGCCATGCATGTCAATCACATGCAAAAAGCCCTTACGATGATGAATATACGTTTAAAAGAAGTTTTGAGCCAGGTGCACGGAGCAAGCGGTTTGAAGATCATCAGGGCTATTTTAGCGTATCCACCCCACCAACTGCATCTTGATTAGCTGACTTTCTACCGATAGCTTTGCTGCTCTAAAATAATATTTATCATGAGCAAACAGGAAGAAATGTTCACTTTAGTTAATGAATATCGCAATAGCGGCCTTTCGGCAAAAGCCTTTAGCAAAGAAAAAGGGATCAGTCCTTCCACCTTTTGTTACTGGATCCGCAAGAAGAAAGATGAAGATCAACCCGGGGGA
>NZ_JAIQZA010000128.1 GCF_020164485.1 Salegentibacter tibetensis | reverse complement strand
AAGCCAGAAACACCCATACCTGGATGCAGGAATCAATTAAAGCTGGTGTTGTTTACAAAGAGCCTTTTTGGAAAGACCATAAAGTTTCAATCATTGTAAGTAACCAGGGTCCTGTTATAGAATATTACGACCATAGCGATTCTACGAATTCTAGATTCGCCCTGTGTGGATTCTTACATCCCGATTCTGGAAATCTAAAAAGAGTAGAACGGGAAGAAAAGGTAATTGCTCAGTTAAAACGTCTGTTTGGGAGAGAAGCAGGAGAATACACCAGTTACGAAGAGGTTGTGTGGCAAAATGAAAAGTTTACAAATGCCAATACGGGAGAAACTTTTCTGCCCCATCAAAACAATGG
>NZ_JAIQZA010000127.1 GCF_020164485.1 Salegentibacter tibetensis | reverse complement strand
GACGTTGTATGCAATTTCTTGTCGCGAGCGGTCATCTTTTGAGGATCCTGGGCTGATTTTGGGAGGTATAGCTAAAGGAAAGAGAAGGACATACTTTTTAGTAGCGTCCCCAAGTATTTAGCGATGAGATCGTGGAGAGTTTTTTTAACTATCCAAACGTTATCACGTTACCAATACTTGAGGTTAAGGTAGTTGAAGTTTTGGAAATAGTCTATGGGTCAACTCCCTTAATTTTTTCCTTTAGCTATACAGACAATTTGAAAAGCCCGTCCCTTATTCCACGGATGTTTAGATCTACTTCTAAACACAATGTAAACGGGGCACGGACCTTAAAAGAAGTATTTTTATTGTTGCGCTTC
>NZ_JAIQZA010000126.1 GCF_020164485.1 Salegentibacter tibetensis | reverse complement strand
ACTTATATATGTTATTGCAGCAACAAAAAATTCAGTTAAGTGCGTATTCCGATCTATATGATTTAATCGTACCCAAGGGCAATCTTCTTAGAAGAATCAATGAATTGATTGATTTTTCTTTTATCCACGATGAACTGGTAGATAAATATTGTGCAAATAATGGGAGAAATGCAGAAAGTCCTATCCGCATGTTTAAATACTTGTTATTGAAAACGATCTATTGTATTTCAGATGTGGATGTAGTGGAGCGTTCACGATATGATATGTCCTTCAAGTATTTTCTTGAGATGGCGCCCGAAGATGCAGTTATCAATTCCAGTTCCTTGACTAAGTTCCGCAAGCTGCGATTGAAAGATACCG
>NZ_JAIQZA010000125.1 GCF_020164485.1 Salegentibacter tibetensis | reverse complement strand
AAATGAATGGTTTTACAAGTGAACAAATACTGGAATTGAGAGCAGGAAAAGCATCCTGGGATATTAAAATCAATGCTTTAGCAAAATTATCTTCAGCTATTGCCCAAAGAAAGGGAATCAATGTAGCTACAGAGCTTCAGGAGTTCTATGACGCAGGATTTAATAAAGGAAATCTTGTAGACCTTGTTTTGCTTATAGCCGATAAGGTTGTAATGAACTACTTGCATAATATAACCGCTGTACCGGTTGATTTCCCTGAAGCAGTAGCACTTCAGAAAAAATCCTAATCTTCGTAATTTAACTTAAAACAATATCACTATGCATAATCATAAAATTAACTGGAAGAACGCAATACTAGCTGGGGTAATTGGAAC
>NZ_JAIQZA010000124.1 GCF_020164485.1 Salegentibacter tibetensis | reverse complement strand
CCCAAACAACGTGACAAGTCAAATGACTGACTGTGTGTGAGCCTTTTCGTTGATAACTCATAGCTCGAAAATATAGATTTTTTCGCAATACTAAAGTGCTGCAATAAAATTGCAGGGTTTAAATCCCGTTTTTGAGACCAATAAAAAGTAAAACAGGTTTTTACTCTAAGAAAAATAAAAGGTTATTTGAAATATCTTTAATTCGTCATCCTGAACTTGTTTCAGGATCTAAGCTGTTTTCAGTTTACAACATATTAGAAGCTGAAACAAGTTACCATTGACGTATTTTTTAAGTTGCTGTTTTATAGCTGATTACCATGTCCATTTCTTTTGCCATTTTGAACAAGCTTTTTTGCTTATTAAGCAGTATTTTTTCC
>NZ_JAIQZA010000123.1 GCF_020164485.1 Salegentibacter tibetensis | reverse complement strand
AGGCAAACAGTACAGGAAGGTTTTTAGACTTTTCATAATTGGTTTATTTTGTGCAATTTTAATAGCCATATCTTTCACATATAAGTACACTTTGTTTATAGATAATGTTATTTATTTATTATTAATACTCAGCTTACTGATTCCTATTTATTATTCTGAATTTATTTTAGGATTTATTCTCGGTATGACATACACATTCGGAGCAATTTTACCTACAGTCTTTATATTAATATTTGCAGCTATTGGATTTATTATCTATAGATTTATAAGACCTGTAATTTTAAAACTACCCAAGATAACGGGAAAAATTCTTTCTAAAAACAGGAACCGCTAACAGCGTGTTCTTGATGCAGGGAAATCGCACGAAAGGTCGAAAAAACT
>NZ_JAIQZA010000122.1 GCF_020164485.1 Salegentibacter tibetensis | reverse complement strand
TAAACCACTCTGCACTCAAAGTGCAGAGGTTTTTTTACTAGGGACTGAAAGTCCCCAAGCTATTCCAATATGAAATTGGAGTTATCACTCGAATCTCGACGATGGTGCTCCAAATATTCATTAACCATCTCATCGGTAATATTTCCTGTACTCCATACTCCATAACCACTTGCCCAAAAATGTTGCCCCCAATATCTTTCCTTCAGTTTTGGATATTCTTGTTGAAGTTTTCTAGATGTTCTCCCTTTAAACTTCTTTAGTATATTACTTACATTCAGTTTAGGGGCATATTCAATATGCATGTGAACATGATCCGAACTAACAACTCCTTTTAGTATCTCTATTCCTTCTGCTTCACATATTTGAACCAAAAGTTCACGACAAC
>NZ_JAIQZA010000121.1 GCF_020164485.1 Salegentibacter tibetensis | reverse complement strand
TATATTGTTATACTTGCTATTGTACATCTCTTCGCAGATAGAATCTCTTCTTTGCATACTTTGTCCAGATGCAAATGGCTATCCCTGGCTGGTGGGATATCAATAGCATTTGTTTTCGTGCATATACTACCGGAACTTCATAGCTTGCAGGACTCACTGGAAAAAGAGAGAGCACCAACTTTTATCAAGAGCTTTTTATATATAATGGCCTTGGCTGGTGTTCTTATTTTTTACGGAATTGAAAAAGCGATTATTAAGTTTGAAAAGAAAAACGCATCAGATGAAGAGATGGCTATAGAGGATGACATCTTCTGGTGGCACATAGCCATTTTTGCAGTTTTCAACATCATCATCGGTTATTACTTTTACCACGATTCGGAAGTAAATGGCATC
>NZ_JAIQZA010000120.1 GCF_020164485.1 Salegentibacter tibetensis | reverse complement strand
CAATATGACCAGGGATGACAACAAAGGAATTACAGATATTACCTACAACCATCTTAATTTACCAACGAGTGTTAGCATAGGTGGCGGAACAATTTCTTATATTTACGATGCAACCGGGGTAAAACAGAGAAAAGTGGCAGCAGGTACAACAACAGATTACGCAGGGAACTATATTTATCAGGGAACTACGCTGCAGTTTTTTAATCATCCTGAAGGCTATGTAGAGAATAACTCGGGAACTTATAAGTATCATTATCAATACAAAGACCACTTAGGGAACGTACGACTCACCTATGCAGACCTGAACAATAATGGCACTATAGAGGCAAGCTCTGAAATCCTCGATGAGAAAAATTATTATCCTTTTGGTGGGGAACACGCTGGATATAATACTG
>NZ_JAIQZA010000012.1 GCF_020164485.1 Salegentibacter tibetensis | reverse complement strand
ATTCCGCATCCCACGGAAATAACCTGCTCGTAGTCAATTGCTTTCATCCCAATAAGTTTTTACATCACTTAAATTTAAGCAAAAAACTCATCGGTGTTTGCGTGGGCTAAATCATGGGTATTTCATAATTTCTAAAATTTAAAGGTTTATAACTAATAGACTGAGAACAACATTGTTTGTTACAGTACTATGCTATAAATAGTACTAAATTAACTTACTTTTAACAAATGAGCCGGTTTTTACAGGTTTTTCAGGGATAAATTATTTGTATAATTTTAAATCTCAGGTGTTAATAATAATTAATTATGATTGCAGAATTTAATATTAAGCCTATTTTAGAATCTCAGGATCTAGTATTGAAACATCTATGAAAGACAATAAAATAGTAATAGGGATTGTTGCAAGCGTATTTATCCTGGCCGGACTTATTTTCTGGGCTTTTAAAGAGAACAGTTATCTGTCTTTTGACGATGCCAACCAAACCTATACTATTGAAGAAAAATGGGACCTACCGCCCATCCTGGAAGAAATTTCTGGGATGAGTTATTTAGGTAATAATGAGATGGCCTGCATTCAGGATGAGGATGGGGTTATCTTTATTTATAATTTAGAAACATCAAAAATAACTTCCCGTATTCCTTTTGGAAAGGATGGGGATTATGAAGCCATAACCGTGGTAGGTGACACCGCCTACATAGCCCGTAGTGATGGGAAAATTTATAAAGTAATGGATTTTAGAGGTTCATCCCCAGGGATAAGTACCTACCAAATTTCCGGCCTTGATATAAATGAAATGGAAAGCCTGGAAGTAGACCTGGCAAACAATCGTTTATTATTCGCAGTGAAAGAATATAATAACCGAAAGAATACCAAGGGAATATATACATTTGACCTGGCTACGGAAACAACTTTTAAGGAACGCCTTTTTACCCTTGATGGAAACGATGAGATCTACGAAAAATTAAGAGGGGGGAGATCATCCAGGATAATCAGGCCATCTTCTATTAGATTCCATCCGGAAACCGGTGAATTATATGTTTTGGAGGGGAATCAGCCAAAATTGATAATTCTGGATAAAAATGGAAATGAAGTTGAAATTCATCTTTTAGATCCTAAATTTTTCCCGCAACCCGAAGGCCTTGCCTTTGATGAGAATAACCGACTGTATATTTCAAATGAAAGCCGAAGGCAACCTGGAAATATTTTAAGAGTCAAACTAAACGATAATTAAAATTATGCCAGATTCGGTTGAAAGTACTTCGATAGAAAAAAGTAAAGCTCCATTAGTTATTTCCGGAATCATTGTAGCTGTAATCGTATTAGCTTATTTTTTTATTCCGGGCGTTCAGGCCTTTTTCACTGAAGCATGGAATGTTCTTACCAGTAATGATGAGGAAAAAATTACCAAATGGGTGTCAGAATTTGGGTGGATGGGTCCAACGATTCTTATTTTGGCCATGGTCGTGCAAACGTTTCTCATTGTAATCCCATCTGTAGCTTTAATGGTGGTTTCCGTTTTGGCCTATGGACCCATTTTTGGAAGTCTAATTATTTTTGCAGCTGTTTTTTCGGCTTCAAGTGTAGGTTATTTTATAGGTCGTTATTTTGGGCCGGTGATCGTTCAGAAAATAATAGGACCTAAAAACGAAAATAAAATAGAAGATTTTATTGACGATTACGGCTTTTGGGCAGTAATCGTTACCAGGATAAATCCGTTTCTTTCAAACGATGCCATTAGTTTTGTAGGGGGAATTCTGAAGATGGGATACTGGCGTTTTATTGGCGCTACCCTTGTGGGTATTGCCCCGCTTACAATTTTTATCGCAATTATAGGGGAAAGCACCGATGGTTTAAAGAAAGGACTCCTTTGGGGCTCAATTGTTAGTTTATTAATTTTTGTTTTATACGTGTGGTGGGATAAAAAGAAGCGTAAAAAATAAAAGGAAAACAACATTTTACAGAAATCATTAATTATTTATTTGCTTCAAATTAAGTAATTTAATTTCTATCACTTATCTTTGTAGAAGTTTAAGCAGTATCCTTATTGGGATTCTTTACATTTAATGAAGATTAATGGCATTACAAGCCGGGTTACTACCACAAAAATCTTCAGGAAAAATTCAAGCTTACTCACTCAATTACTAATTAAAATTAATTAATGGGCAAATCGCAGCAGACATTCAGTAAAACTGAAAAAGAAAAAAAGAAAATAAAAAAGCGCAAAGAAAAGGAAGCTAAGAAGCAGGAGCGTAAAGAAAACTCCAACAAAGGCGGTAATTTTGAAGATATGATCGCGTATGTAGATGCTGATGGAAATCTTACCGATACTCCGCCAGATCCTTCTAACAAAGTTGAAGTTGAAGCCGATAGTATAGAAATTGGTGTTCCTAAGAAAGAGGACATGCCAGAAGAAGATCCGCAAAGAAACGGAAAGGTTTCTTTCTTTGACCATTCTAAAGGTTTCGGATTTATTATTGACACAGAGAACAACGAAAAATATTTTGTTCACGTTACCGGATTAATCGATGAGATCGATGAAAACGACAAGGTAACTTTTGAACTGGAACGAGGAATGAAAGGTATGAACGCCGTTCGCGTTAAACAACAATAAACTACTTCGGAGCAAGCTCACGAGACATTCATACTGAACAATTGTTTAATTTGAGGCAAGCCCGCCTGAATGATTCGGGCAGGCCTCGGAGCATTTAAATCTCGATTATCGAGTATTTCTCAACTCTCATAAAAGGTTCGGTAATCTATTATTGCTGAACCTTTCTTTTATTATTAACTATCTTTCCTTAAATAGGGTTTATCCCTTCAAAGTCTGTTTTAAGGCTTTATTATTTTTAAAGACATGCAAACTAAAAATTTACAGGAAATTCTGGATAAACTGGAGATTTCCCAGCTTAATGCTATGCAGCAGGAAGCATATAAAACCATTGGTGAAAATCCAAACACAGTGTTGTTATCCCCAACCGGTTCGGGGAAAACCCTGGCATTTTTACTTCCCTTACTAGAAATATTAGATCCTGATCTGGCAGAGGTGCAGGCATTAATTTTAGTGCCATCACGAGAACTGGCTATTCAAATAGAACAGGTAACCAGGGAAATGGGCGCCGGTTTTAAAGCAAATGCCGTATACGGAGGAAGGGCCTTTTCTAAAGATAAAATAGAATTACAACACGCCCCCTCAATCCTGATAGGCACACCCGGAAGAATTGCCGATCATTTTAGAAGGGAAACCTTTGCTACTAAAAATATTAAAGCACTTGTTTTAGACGAATTTGATAAATCTTTAGAAGTAGGTTTTGAGAATGAAATGAAAGAAATTATTGCTGAACTCCCCGGCTTGCAAAAGCGCATCCTGACTTCAGCTACCCAAAATATTGACGTTCCCGGTTTTGTGGGCCTAAAAAATCCTAAGCGAATAGATTATCTAAAAGGGGAACAGCCTTCTTTAGAAATTAAGACCATACAGGTAAATCCCAAAACGAAACTTCAAAGCCTGGTGAACCTGCTTTCAGAAAACGCAAAAGACTCCGGAATTATCTTCTGTAATTTGAAAGACAGTATTGCTGAAGTGAGTGATTTCCTGAATAGAAATAACATCGAACACGGTATATTTTCCGGGGGAATGGAGCAGAAAGACAGGGAAAGATCGCTTATAAAATTCAGAAATGGAACCCATAGAATACTAATCGCTACAGATCTCGCTGCCCGCGGGATTGATGTTCCGGAAATTGACTTTATAATTCATTACCAATTACCTTTTAAAGCATCTGAATTTACGCATAGAAACGGTCGTACCGCAAGAATGCACCAGGAGGGGATCGCCTATGTGCTTTCTGATAGAAAAACACTTCCCGATTTTATTAATAGTAATAATTATAAGATTCAGGAGTCAAAAACCGATACTGATGTAGTTGAAAAAACTACTTTATTCATTTCGGGAGGTAGAAAGGATAAAATTTCAAAAGGAGACATTGCCGGACTATTCTTAAAGCAGGGAAATCTTAAAAAGGAAGAACTGGGGCTTATTGAACTTAAACAGGATTGCGCATTTGTCGCGGTACCCGAGAAAAAAGCTGATGAACTAATCCAATCGCTTAACAATTCTAAGTTGAAAAAGAAAAAAGTAAGAGTACGCTATGTTTAATAAATAGTACTTTATTAATTATGGAAAACCAACAACCCAACAATCCGCTGCACGGGGTAAAGCTTACTGAAATTCTGGAATTTCTGGTGGAGCGATATGGCTGGGAAGAAATGGGGAAAAGGATAAATATTAAATGCTTTTCCCAGGATCCTTCAATTAAATCAAGCTTAAAATTCTTACGAAAAACACCCTGGGCCAGGACTAAAGTAGAAAATCTCTATCTTGATTCGCTTTAAGTTTAATCCCTCATTGAGGGTTTAATTACACGAGGCTTGCCCGAATCATTCAGGCAGGCTTTCCTCGAAATTATAAAATAGTTTTCCAATTCATACCTCGTGGCTTACCCCGAAGTTCTTGATTAAAAAAACTTAACTAGAAAAATTACTCTATTTAAGATTTTAACAGTAGTAATGTGGATTTCCGTAAAATATTTTCAGGAATAGGGAATATCTTTGATAGTTCAGCTCTAGCTGAATACAAATTGATACGGTAATTAGATGAAATGCTTTTTAGAATGGTTAAAAGATAATTGGCTGAAATTTATTGTAGCCCTAATTGCCGGTATAATTACCTACGAATTGCTGGATTGGGTATATATACAAAAGCTTAATTAAGTTGAAGTGAAACACTTATTAAATAACCAGCCTACTATCCAATAAAAAGAAGTAGTTTTGCCGCTTATTAAAAAATTAAAGTAATGAAGCGTGTAAACCAATACAAAAAACTCTTTAATGTTGAAAAGGAAATAGACCTTAAAGAACTTAAAACCAGCTATCGAAACCTGGTTAAAGAATGGCATCCCGATAAATTCAGGGAAACTGACGAAAAGCACGCCGAAGCTGAAATAAAAAGTAAAGAAATTATAGACGGATACCATTTCCTGGTAAGCATTGCGCCTCAAACAAAGGAAGCTAACCTGGAAGAGTATAACCGCACCATAAACGAAGCCGGAATTGCAGATTACCAGCATAAAGGAAATTTACTGGAGATCTCTTTCACCAATGGCACAACTTACGAATATTTTGGAGTGAACAAAAAACTCTTTATCAAATTTATCAGTTCAGATAAACAGGTAAGATTTGCCAAAAGAAACATTTACAACTCTTTCTTATATAGAAAATCGAAAAAGGACCTTGAGCTGGAAACCGCTTAGGTTATCAGAACTTATATTTAAAATGAACCCACGGTTTAACTAGTGTGGGTTTTTTTATGGGTTTTGCTGAAGGAAATATTATCCCAACATCCTATCTATTTCCTTAACATTTGTACAGGCTTTGATCCTTATTAAAAGCTGTATTTTTGAAACTACCCAAGATATTAGTATGGAAAAACCTGATTATAGAATTAAAATTATCGGCGCAGGCCTTAGCGGACTTGTGGCTGCGAAAGTACTGGAAGATCAAGGCTATTCGCCTGAAATTTATGAAGCTTCAGATAGGGTGGGAGGCCGTATTAAAACCGATATTGTAGAAGGCTATCAACTAGACCGGGGTTTCCAGGTACTGCTAAGTGCCTATCCAAAAGCCAAAGAATATCTTGATTATAAAAAACTGGATTTACAGGAATTATTACCCGGTGCAGTAATTTTTGAAAATGGAAAATCCAAAACCATTGGAGATCCCTTACGGAGTGCTTCCTTATTATTGCCCACAATTTTCGCCGGAATCGGCAACTTTTCAGATAAACTAAAGATTCTAAACCTCTATAAGGTTCTCAAGAAGAAATCGGTTGAAGAAATTTTTGAAAGCCACGTAGGTACAAGTTTAGAATATCTTCAGCAAAAAGGCTTTTCAGAAGCTATTATCACCATATTTTTTAAACCTTTTTTCAGCGGTATCTTTCTGGAACCAAACCTGGAAACATCGAGCAGCATGTTTGAATTTGTATTCAAAATGTTTGGAGAGGGACTTGCGGTAATCCCAAAGCAGGGAATGGGAGACATCTCTAAACACATCGCCGGCCGTTTAAAAAACACCAAAATTCATTTTAAAACCCCGGTAAATCAGGTAAAAGAGGGAGAAGTAATTCTGGAAAATGGAGAGACTATCAAGGCTCATTTTACGATCATTGCTACGGAGGCCAGTACGTTGGTTAATAATTTAAAAAATCAGGAAACCCATTGGAGATCCTGCCATACTTTTTATTTTGAAACAGAAAAACGAGTAATAGAAAAACCATTGATTGGCTTGATAACCGATGAGGATGCTATAATCAATAATATCTTCTATCATACCAGCGTAGCCACCGGCTCTAATGGAGGAAAAGAATTGCTGTCGGTTACGGTAGTAAAACAAACCGACTTGTCCCTGGCTGAGCTTCAGAAAAAAGTGGAACAGGATCTTAAAAAATACTGTGGAGTAGGGGAGGCAAGATTTTTAAAACATTATTTTATTAAAAAAGCACTTCCAAAAATTGAGGATTTACAGTATGAAATGGATCCTACCGAGACTCAATTGAACAATACTATTTTTCTGGCCGGCGATCAATTACTAAATGCTTCCCAAAACGCAGCGATGCTTTCCGGTGAGCGTGCAGCTTTAGGGCTAATAAAAAACCTGGAAGGCGGTTCAATTAGTTAGTATATTTAATTTATGAGTGAAAAATTTGAAAAAATAGCATTTGGGGGCGGCTGCCATTGGTGTACTGAAGCTGTTTTTCAGCAAATAATTGGGGTGAAACTGGTGGAACAGGGCTATATAGCCTCTACGGGTAAAGATGCTGATTTTTCGGAGGCTGTTATTGTTCATTTTAATAATAAAGAAATTCCCCTGGCTCGTTTAATTGAAATTCACCTACATACCCACCAAAGCACATCTAGCCACAGCATGCGGGAAAAATACAGGTCGGCCGTTTATTATTTTGATAAAAGTACTAAGGAAAAAGCTTCAGAAATCATTTTAAATTTGCAGTCACATTTCGAAGAAGAGATTATCACGAAAGTATTGCCGTTTGCGTTATTTGAAGCTTCCAGGAAAGAAATCCAGAATTATTATCAAAAAGGCCCCGATAGACCTTTTTGTAGAAATTTTATCCATCCAAAACTTAGCTTGTTGAGAAAAAAGTTTTTTAAGGATTTGGCTTAAAATAAAAAGACTGTCTATAAAGTAATGTTAACGTCATTCTGAACTTGTTTCAGAATATAAGTTGTTGATATCCAAACATGTTAGAAGCTGAAACAAGTTCAGCTTGACGAAAATAGATCTTTATAGACAGCCTTTGATACTTAGTCTTTAAAACTTAAACTACATCTCGTTTTCTGAATCCTCTTCAGATTGAGCAACTTTTTCTCTTATAGACTGATGACCGTTTTCAATATCTTCATGTTCAGATTTCATTTCTTCCTGCTCACTCATAATACGATCGTGAGTTTTTTGCATTTCAGAAATCTGAGCCTTTTTTGCCTCACTGCTTAAAGAACCATATCCCTCATTAAGCTCACTATGGCTTCTTATCATTTTTTCATGAGCAGCCAACTTGGCCTGGTGATCTCTAATTTGAGCTTCAAGCTCTGCAAGTCTTTCTAATTGAGTAGAATCTTCAAGTTCTTCCATACCACGCAATTGTTGTGATACATTGTTATGGTTTGTTCTCAATTCCTGGTGTTTTGCAGAAAGCTGTTTATGCATACTTACAATACTGTCATTTTCCTTTACTATTTCCTGTTGTTGCTTTTCCAAATCCTTACCGGCATTGTCATTACAACTTGTAAAACCTATAGCCACCAGGGCTAAAATCATTACAAAATTTCTCATATTCTTAGTTTTTTAGTTTGTACTATCTAAATTATGAAAATACTAGAGAGATAATTTTAATTTGCTGTTAAATAAAGAAAGATCCTTAAATCTATCAAAAAGGATCATCAGAATAACGTTCTTTATTAACTTCCTCTTTCTCCAGGGTGGCAATACGGTTTTCCCTGTTGAAGAAACGCTGTTGTGAGAATTGCGCATCTGAGGTCTGTATCCCGAAGTTTCGGGTATTAAAGATATCACTCCCCATTAAGGCTAAGCGTAGCCCTGTTATTGAATAAGTCTTTTCTAATTCCTAATAAGTTGATTCCGTACATAGGGTCTATTTTTCCCTGAGGAAGAATAATAGGCCCGCGGTAATCTGCCATAAGCTGGACGGTGGCAATATCAGGAAAAATCCAGTTGCTCAATAAGTTTAAGGTCCAGGAGAAATTAGAGTTTATAAAATAAACCTGGTATAAAGCTTCATAATTTTAGGCCTCAACTCAAAAATACTTTGATGGCAAAAGTTTTAACGTGACCTTATAATAATAAATGGTTAGAGTTCAAAAATTATTAGGTGAAGTTTTTTAAACTACAATATTCATATCAATTTTGTATCCAGCATTTCTCATTTCTTTGGCTATCGCAATTTGCCAAGCTTTGTGATAATCCATTGGAAGATATACAACACCGGAAATATCATTTGGAGTTTCAACTTTATCTTTAACAAGAGCACAAACATTTTTCCTACCTATTTTCCCCATTAAAAATCCATGTTCAAAGACTACATTCTGCCGTGCTCTTAGTTTCAGTTGCTCTTTTTTGTCTTTTTGTGATCCTACATCGCATGGTGTGTATAGTACTATTGCAAATCCTACATCAGAATATTCTTCGATTTTTTCAATTATAGTTTTTCCAGAACTTACTTGTTCATGAAGAATTATTGCTTTTAATTTTAATTTTTCTACAAACCGAGCAACTTCTTCTTTAGCTAGATTATCGTGTCCGTGTACAATAAAAACGCTTGATTTGTCAAGAGTTGTAGATTCTTCCAAAACATTATTTTTGCCTTCCTTATTAATTTTTTCTTTAAGGGATTATAATATCTTCCTTTATTTCTTGAAGATCGTTTTTGTCAAGCTCAAAGAATTTTCTATTCGTATTATTCTTTCCAACTTTTTCTTTTGTTTCTACTAGTACGTGAAAATTCATCTCGCTAATTCGTTAGATTATTCCAAATATACAGTTTTAAGTATATTATTAACCCGGACGCGTAACTAATAGAATATTCACAGAATTAGCAATCTAGCACAGTTGATCTATAATTTATATTATGTAAAATAGAATATTTTAAGTCTAATAGAAACCCATATTTTTTCTGTCCTTTAGAAAAGTCTTATAAAATTACTCATCCCGCTCTTCCAGTTCTTTTATCCTGCCCTGGTAAGATATAAAAGAACGCTCGGTACTATTTACTCTGGTGGTTACATTTCCCTCCGGAAAAATGTTTATGCTGAAATCTAAAGTTTCAGAACTCTGTTTGGTTCTAAATTTTATTATCCTCGTATTTTTATCGCCATCAAGAATTTCAAAATTATTTAAGGGACCTTCGTAGACAATTCCTCCCTGGTTATTGTAGCCACCACCAGAGAATCTTTCACCAAAAAATGGCAAAAACAAGTTTACAGAATCATTTTTAAATCGGATGAAATTGGGATTATCCATTATATATATTCTGGGTCCCCCTAAAGGTGAAACCCAGTCATGTTCTATTTCAAACTCCAAACTTTCAATTAATGAATTAATACTGGCAATTTTTGCCGTATAGGCACTACTACCACAACTATGAATAAGAAATAGAGTGATAATTATATATAAATATCTTAGTAGTGACTTCATTGGTTTCGATGTGAAATTCTCAGCTTAAGATACAATGTTTAAATGGCGATTAATCTTAAAGGACCTTTAAAATAGGAAATCCATAAAATAGTAATAACTTACCATATAAACTTCAACTAAGAAATAAGTTTAGATGCTTAAAGAAAATCTTAAAGCTTTGCTAAGAATCACTTAATTGATTTGGGTACTAATAGAATTATAGGTTTCTTGGCTGTAACAAAATAAACTTATTTATGGAAGCATTATATCAATTCGTAAAACTCGATAAAAGTGAAAAACTACAGGATTTCGCTCAAAAGAAATTAGATAAACTGGAAGTAAAATATGACTGGATCGTGAAGGCTCAGGTATATTTTAAAAAAGAAGAAGCCCAGGATCCTAAAGGTTATATCTGCAATATTAAATTAAGCGCTCCCGGCCCTCAAATCTTTGCTGAATCTAACGAAAAATCTTTTGAAGCTGCAACTGCAGAGACTATTAGAGATCTTGACCGGCAATTAGGCAAGAGAAAAAGCCAGATGAAAACACATTCTAACTAAGAATTATTTCTCAGTTTAATGCATAAAAAAGCCCTGACGTGAGTAGCATCAGGGCTTTTTAAATTCGTCATTCTGAGACCCGTGATAAAAAATTTTATCTAGCGTAGGAAAATGACGTTTCGAGCATAGCGAGTTTTAAACTCCGTGTGTGAGTGTAGCAAATCAGCAGCGTTAATAATTTTTGAAGCCCTGGAAAAAATTTAGCTGCTGATTTGCGATTTTTTCTGCCTCCGACGACCAAAAGGGAGAGGAAGGCAGTTGCCAAAAAAACACCTCCACATAGGGCGCACTTCCTGCCCGTCCGTTCAGGCGGGTTTTATTTCGTTTTTTGGGCGAGCAAAAAATGAAAAAGGAAACTTCCAAACCAGGTAAGTTGCTTTTTGAATTATAAAAAAACAAACCTAAATATCAGGGTTTTAAAAATACGTCAATGGTAACCTGCCTGTTCATGCAAGTTAGAATCCCGAAGTAAATTCGGGATAAATTCTGAAACTATCCCGAACCTGGCTAATTTCAGAATTTACCTTCTATCGGCTTCCTCAGCATCTTTGGCCTGGTCTTCGCCGAGTTCATTGGCTTCGATACGTTCTTTAAATTCATTAATAATACCACCTTTCAGTAGAATATTAATTTGCCTGTCACTCATACTGTGTTTGGTTTCAAATTTTAATTTATCACCATTGGCTTTTCTTACAATTACCTGGATATTATTTCGGCTCTTAATGTCCTCACGAAGATTTTTAAAAATCACCTGATCGTCCTGCTCTATTTTCTCATAGTCTGCAATATCTATAAATTCCAGCGGAAGAATTCCAAAATTCACAAGGTTCTGCCAGGCAATTCGGGCATAACTATTAGCGATCACCGCAACCTGGCCTAAGTATTTGGGCGCAATTGCCGCGTGTTCCCTACTAGAGCCCTGGGCATAGTTATCTTTTGCAACTACGATATGGCCGCCGTGTTCTCCTTTGGCTTTCATCGCACGATCATAAAAGGTTTCGTCAATAACCGTATAAGAATATTTACTAATTTCAGGAAGGTTACTTCTAAATGGTAGCACCTCTGCTCCTGCTTTCAGGATCTCATCGGTAGAAACATTATCTCCCATCTTCAGCATTACCGGAACGCTGTAGTGATCTTGCATGGGTTCAATATATGGAAGGGATTTAATATTCGGTCCTTTTTGAAGTTCTACTTTAGAGCCGTCTTCCGGCGGAGCTACCAGCATATCTTCATTTATGATCTGAAATTCCGGATATTCGAACTTAGGATATTTCATATCATATAATTTCTCCAAATCCCTAGGATCGGTGATCTTCCCGGTTAAAGCTGAAGCCGCAGCTGTTTCAGGACTACATAAATGCACCTGGTCATCTTTTGTTCCGGAACGATCGGGGAAGTTTCTGGGCATAGTACGTAAACTAATAGTGCCTGATGCCGGTGCCTGTCCCATACCTATACAACCCATACAACCGGATTGGTGAAAACGTGCCCCTGCCTTGATTAAATTAGCAAAAGTCCGGTTATCTATCATATTCTGGATAATCTGTCTCGAAGTTGGATTTATATCAAAGGAAACATCACTACTCACCGATTTATCCGCAACAATAGCTCCCGCTACCCAGAAATCACGTAAACCGGGATTTGCCGAAGAACCAATTACCACCTGGCTAATTGGTTTTCCTGCAACTTCGCTCACCGGTACTACATTGCCGGGACTTGTCGGCAGCGCGATTAGCGGAACAAGTTCATCCAGAATTATTTCTTCGTGAAGATCGTATTCACAGCCTTCATCGGCTAATAATTCTCTCCAGTCTTGTTCTCTTTCCTGAGATTTAAGGAAGCGTTTTGTTTCCCCATCACTTGGGAAAACGGTGGTGGTGGCACCAAGTTCGGCGCCCATATTTGCAATTACGTGGCGATCCATAGCACTTAAATTCTTAAGGCCATCCCCATAATATTCTATTACTTTCCCTACTCCGCCTTTCACATCATGGCGGCGTAGCATTTCCAGGATCACATCTTTAGCACTTACCCAATCAGGTAAATTTCCGGTAAGTTTCACTCCCCAAACTTCCGGCATTTTCACGAAATATGGTTGCCCGGCAATTGCTGCCGCAACATCGAGTCCGCCGGTACCAATGGCCAACATTCCTAAAGAACCTGCAGCCGGGGTGTGACTATCAGATCCAACCATTGTTTTCCCCGGTTTCCCGAAACGTTCCATATGTACAGGGTGGCTAACACCATTCCCAGGTCTACTGTACCAAAGTCCGAATTTTTGTGCTGCTGAAAGTAAAAATAAATGGTCATCGGCATTTTTAAAATCGGTTTGCAAAAGGTTGTGATCTACATACTGTACAGCTACTTCTGTTTGAGCTTTTTCCAATCCCATGGCTTCCAGCTCCAACTGCACCAATGTTCCTGTTGCATCCTGAAGTAAAGCCTGATCTATCTTTATTCCTATTTCCTTTCCGGGAATCATTTCTCCCTTGAGCAAATGTTCTTTGATTAATTTTTGAGTTACGTTTAATTTTGACATAGTTGGTTACTTTTAAGCTTTAAATTATTACATTTTATAGGAATGAGGGGTGCGTTTAACAATATCTTATATCTTAATTGTTAAACGGCATCTCCTATCAATCAAGTGTGTTCGCCAGTTTTCAGTATAAAAAAAAGCCATAAATACAGAAGGTGCTCCTTCCCTATTTATGGCTGCTTTCTAAAAAGCCGTTTGAAAAATAACTTTTGCAATATTCTGAACCTAAGTTGTGAAGTATGCAAACCGGTTATTTTTGAAACAGCTTAATCCCTCCTTGAGGGTTTAATTCCCCGAGGCCTGCCCGAATCATTCAGGCGGGCTTGCCCCAGGGTCCTTGATTATACTTTTAACTTTTACTCAGTGCATTTAAAATATCGGTTTGCTGGCCTTCTTCAATATTAAAGCCTGGTTTTCCTATTCTTGGAAATAAATAAGCAAATTCTTCCTCAAAAGCGCTCCAGCTACCTGCTAAACCAAAATCATCGTTAGATTTATCCATTTTTGGTCTTTTAAAGGTATTTAAATCTGAATCATAAGGAGAGCCTTCTGCATCTTCACCCGGGAACAATATCCCATCATTAATTTCAGAGTAAATAACTACTGAAGCTCCACCATTTCCGGGAAGGTCAAATACTTTTAAACCGAAATCTTTAAGGACACCTTTTCGTTCGGTAATGTCTTTCGTTTTAAAACTGTCTTTAAAATTGTGGCGTGGATGTGCAAAAACTGGGGCGCCACCGGCATCTTCAGAAAGGGTTTTAAGATCTGCGTAAGCATCCTTTAAAATAGCATCGCAGGTAATTAAAATCCCTTTTATTTTATAACCGTCGGTAACGAGTTTTTTTACGGCATCTTTGGTAGATTTTTCTACCACATCTATAAGTATAATATCCTGCCTGTTTATATGTCTTATGGCGTACCCCTGTTTAAAAATGCCATCTTTTTCTTCACCTTTAATAACAAAAGTATCGGGAATTAACTTTAAAAATTTACCAGTTTCACCTTTTTCAACGAACTCGGCACTCTGGCTGTGTAGCACTTCCATCTTATCAACAGTCTTCATAATCAAAATCATTTTATAATTAGTTGTTTCAAGATACAAATAAGACGAGGCTTTCACAATGGCGAAAACTGGTTTTAGGACAGATTTAACGAGAGCGCAAAAGCAGAATAATCTCCGTGATGGGAAAGGCTAAACGGAATTTGCAGATTATCACCACGATAGGTTAAAAATGGGACTCCCTGCTTATTTTTACTAATGTTAAGGGATTCTAATGGGATATTCTTTTGGTCAGAAATTTTCTGCAAAAGCCTGATTCTGGAATTTTTATTTTCTGAAATAAAAGAGAACTCGGTATTTGCCGTGCAGGTATGTATCACATCTGAAAATAGTATCGAATTTATTTCACAAGCATCTTCCTCAAAACACACCACTCCCCTCGCTTTTCCCGAATTAATTTCTACCTGCTTGCAAACAAATCGCTTCGGATTATTAAAAGGTTCCAGGTGGTATTTTCGCTGAACTGCTTTATAAACAGACTCCTTCATGCTCCATAATAACCAAACATTCAATTCCGGGTTTTCAGCATTTAAAATAAAATCCTGTTCATCAGTAGTAAAAATCTTCTGAAGAAATCCGCGTCTTTGCCAGTTACTTTGTTTAAAGGCGAGGTTTAAGTCTATGATATCGTTGCCAATCACGCTGAAGCCAGTTTACGCTCAATAATATTTTTCGCATCGCCAACGGTTAACATTCCCTCCATAGAATCGTTGTCTATTTCAATATCAAACTTGTCTTCCACATCCAAAATCACATCTACCAGGTTAGCCGAATTCACTTCCAGATCTTTAATAAAATCGGTTTCTTTACTGAAATTTTCCAGGCCCTCTTTGCGCTGTGTATAAGGGGTTACTATCTTTTTGATTGCGTCCAGTATATCTTTTTCTTTCATTTTGTTTGAAATTAAGCTTATCTTTTTTTGAAAACAATAGTTTCTGTGACGCTGTGATGATGTAACGGAGTTATGTTGTTTTCTACTTACACCACTCACCTTGTTACATCTTTACTTCATCACTGGATTACTCCATCACTTTTTTAAAAATAACCACGGCATTTACATCCCCGAACCCAAAGCTGGATTTTGCCAGGATCTTTACCGGTTTTTTCAAAGTTTCTCTCGGAACTTTTTCTTCGGAAATCAAATCTGAAATTTCCGGATTCAGATCTTCGCAGTTTACATTTCCGAATATAAAATTTTTATCCATCTGAAGCACACTCGCTACGCATTCTATACTCCCTGAAGCAGCCAGGCAATGCCCTGTCATTCCTTTTAAAGAATTTATATATGGAAAATCTTCCCGTTTCAGGGCTTTTTTCCAGTTTTCAATTTCCAGGCCATCTCTGGTGGTAGCCGTAAGGTGCCCGTTAATCGCATCTATTTCGTCTGCTGAAATTCCAGAAAAATGAACAGCTTCTTCAATACATTTAACAACGGCTTCGCTATTGGCGGCCGTCATACTGCCACCACCCCGCTGGCCACCACTATTTACAACTCCGCCCAAAACTTCGGCGTAAATCTTCGCGCCCCTTGCTTTCGCAGATTCATAGTCTTCCAGCACCAAAGCTCCTGCCCCACTTCCGGGAACAAAACCGGCTGCAGATGCACTCATTGGCCGTGAAGCTTCAGATGGGTTTTCGTTATATTTTGCCGGTAAAATTCGCATCGCATCAAAAGGACCCCAAACATACGGCCCGTGATCGCTACAACTGCCAACTAACATTCGTTTTGCTTTTCCAGCTATAATTCTTTCAAAACCCATCAATAAAGCTTCAGTACCCGTGGTACAGGCCGAGGAATTTGTAGTCACCTGATTCCCGCAACCCAATTTTCCGCCCAGATAAGCACTAATGCCGCTGGCCATGGTTTGCATCACGGTGGTACTTCCCAACCTTCGGGTTTTTCCCGCATCTATAAGGTAAATGCCTTCCCTGAATTTATCTACGCCTAAAATCCCGGTGCCAAAAACAATCCCGCTGTTCCAGTCTGGCGCTTCGTTTTCTTCAATTTTAAGTTTTGCATCCTTCCAGGCATCGGTACCGGCAATTACCCCGTAAATAATACCGCTTGAATTAAGTCCGCGCAGTTGCAGCGGGGTAAAATATTCAGCAATTTTTTCTTCTGAAATTTGAGGTTTTCCGGCAATCTGGCAACTGAATTTTAAACGCTGAAGTTCTTCCTCAAACCTAATCCCGCTGGTTCCTTTTCGAAGTGCATCTTCAAAATCATCAAGACCTACCGCATTTGGTGCAACAACTCCCATTCCTGTAATTACCACTCGTTTTTTCATTCCAAAACTTTCTATTCTGATTCATTTTTTATCATTCCAGCGATCTTTCCGCGGCAAATCAGTTTTTCTTCCTTATCATACATTCGCACTTCACATTTTAATTTATTAAAGCGGTAGAATAATTTTTCAGAAATTACTTTCACCGTTTCACCGGGATAAACCGGAAGGTAAAATTCTACTTCCGAAGAACTCAACGCAAGTTTTATATCATTTAAGTCGTTCTTCTCGTTCTGAAGCAGAAAAATCCCAAGGCATACCACACCTATTTGTGCCATACATTCGGTTAAAATTACTCCGGGGGTTACCGGATTGTTTTTAAAATGCCCCTTATAAAAAAAAGAATCCACAGGAAAGTTATAAATTCCTTCGGCAGATTTTTCGTTGACTTTCAGCAACTCATCCACAAATAAAAATGGGGATGAATAAGGCAGTTTTTCAAGTATGTTTTTATAATCCAAGGGCTACTTATTTTAAATGTTCCCCACCATTTACCGGAATAATTGTTCCGGTAATCCAGCTGGCTTCGTCTTTGCTTAATAAATAAACCACATTAGCCACATCGTTAGGAACCGTAAGCCTTTTAAACGGATTATGTTTTAGCGCGTGCACACGCAAGGTTTCGTTGCCGGGAATCATTTGAAAAGAACGTGTAACCGTAACTCCGGCCTGGATACAGTTCGCCCGAATGCCTTGCGGCGCAAATTCCAGGGCGATGCTTCGGGTAATGGCTTCCAGTGCAACTTTTGCTGCTGAAACCGCCGCATAATTGGCCCAGGCTTTTTTGTTACCTTCGCTGGTAAACGAAATAATTCGGGCATCTTTGGCAAAGAGTTTAGCTTTAAAAATAGCTTTTGTCCAATCGTAAAGGCTAATGGCCATTGCATCTATGGTGATTTGAAAATCTACATTATCCAAAGTGGGTTCCTCACCTGTCATTGGTTTTAAGTTCCCTTTAGCAATGCTATGTACCAGGGTCCTTATTTTACCGTCCTTCCCTAAAATTTTGGAAATTTCCTCAATAAGATTTGTACGTTTTTCAACATTGGTAGCGTCTACATTAAAGCTTTCAAACATAACGTCATGCTCTCTGATATCTTCAAAAGCTTCTTCAATTTCTGCAATATCAGCTCGCCGGTCACGATGAATTATAATAATATTCATCCCATGATGTGCCAGCTTCCTGGCGGTGGCAAAGCCCAATCCGGTACTTCCGCCTAAAATAATTGCCCAGTAATTACGATCTTTAAATTCTGCTACCATTCCAGTAAAATTCTTTGTGCCGAAAATCCGGGTCCAAAACTTAGCATTAAGCCCTGTTCGCCGGGTTCTGGCTGTTTTTTCATAAATTCCTCTAACACATATAACACTGTTGCACTGCTCATATTCCCATATTGCCTAAGCACTTCCCGTGTTACATCTATATTCTTCCCTAAGTTACCAAAAAGATCTTCAACTGTTTGAACAATTTTCTTTCCGCCAGGATGAAAAATCAGGTGATCTAGCTTTTCTATATTAGAATTGAATTTTTGCAAAAACGGATGCACAATTTCAGGAAAATGCGATGCGATGGTTTGCGGTACGCTTTCATCCAGGATCATTTTGAGCCCGTGGTTGGTGAGATCGAAACCCATTAATTGTGTGGCTTCATAAAAATGATACATTTCTTCTCCCAGGATTTTAGGGCCTGCTGCGTTTTTTTCTGAAGAAAGCAAGACGCAAGCGGCGCCATCACCAAAAATAGCCGCACTCACCATATTAGCCATCGAAAAGTCACTTAGCTGAAATGTGGCCGTAGGACTCTCAACCGCAATAACTGCGGCACGTTTTCCGGGGTTTGCTTTGAGAAAGTTTGCTGCATAGATTATTCCTGAAATTCCCGCCGCGCAGCCCATCTCGGTAACAGGTAATCGGGTAATATCCTGCCGCATTTCCAGTTCATTGATCAGATAAGCATCTAAGGAAGGAATCATAATCCCGGTGCAACTTACAGTGATTATAAAATCTACTGAATTTGCATCCCAGGAATTGTTCTGTAAAGCTTTTTGAAGTACATTTTTACCGAGTTTCTTAATTTCTCTTACATAAATATCGTTCTTATCTTCAAAGGAAGTCGCTGTAAAAACATCTTCGGGACTCATAATGGAATAGCGTCTGTCTACATCTGCACCTTCAAAGATCTTTAATACTTTTCTTCGATAGCGATCGTCCTGATCCTTTAGCCAGCTTTCAACCCACGGAAGAATATCCTTGGTTTCTCTGGTATACTCCGGCAATTCTTTTTCTACGCCTGTAATCTTTACACTCATATTTTTTCTTTCTGAATAATCCACCGGTAGCGAAAAGCCCACTTCCAGGTAATTTTATGATTGGCCTGCGGAATTTTCCCGGCAAAATTCTTTAACTCCTCCTTTTTAAATCCGCGTAAAATAGATATCAAACCGTCTTTTCTGGCAATTTCATTCCTGATGAAAACCGAACAAAAAACCTGAAAAAGCCTGTACGCCAGCTTTGAACGATGCAAATCGTTTATAACCACTCCCAACCTGGATTGTTGGCTAAATAGGTTTAGTAATTCTAAAATCTCTCCGTTTTTAAAGTGATGGAGCGTTAAGGTACACAATATAATATCACAGTGGAAATTCTTAAATTCTTCACTAAAAATATCTAATGCTAAAAATTCGATTTCCGGAAAGCCGATTGACATTTTCTCCGCAATGCCAATAGCGTGCGTGTTGGCATCAATCCCGGCAAGTTTTAAGTTATATTTATTCTTTCTACCCCATCTGGCAATTTCCCGAAGTACAGCTCCGTTACCACAACCAACATCGGTAATATGAATCTCCTGTGTGTTAGTTTGCTTTAAAACTATATTTTTTACTCCCTCCAGGGTAATTTTATTCCCCCCCAACCATTTATTGATATTATCCAGATCGCGCAGGGTTTGATCCAGTTCATTTCCCTGAAGGTCAAAATCGTCCATAATTTCGACTTCACTTGTTCTCTTTGAGGTATCTATGCTCATACTATTGGCTGCCCGTGGGTTTTACTGATAATTTTCTCTAACAAGTACGGAAATTTTTTAACCAGATTCTGTGAAGTTGAAGCCAAAAAAGGATTTATAAGTATCTTTTGAAGTATTCGTCCCGTTTTTAGTCTGTTTCTAAAATGGGAATTCCAGTTTTGTCGATATTGATTTTCGAGATTTTCCCGATCTAATTTATTCCCTGTGAAATTACTTAAAACAGCTTCCGAAGCAATTTTTCCCGAATGAATTGCCATTGCCATGCCATTGCCGCAAAGTGGGTGGATTAACCCGGCCGCATCTCCAAGCATTAAAATATGATTATTAATTATTGATTTTTCCTGAAAGGAGATTTGCGCAATACTCAGTTCTTTTTTAAAAATCGGTTTGGCATTTTTAAAAAAACCTCTTAAATAGGCGTTTTGAAATAATACTTTCTCTTTAAAGTCTTCGGTATTTTTATACTTTTTAAAACTTTTATAGGACACCATAAAGCAAGCATTCACTACCCCGGTTTCTGTTTTTGATAAACCACAATAACCTCCTTCAAAATTGTGTAGGGCCACTAAATTTTCCGGAAACCCGGCATCCTCATAATGTCCTTTTACAGCAAGCCAGGAAGACTTCTCCTGAATAAATTCCCGCTCCAGGTTTTTATCCAGATTAGATCGTTTACCAAAAGCGCCTAAAACTACAGGTGCCTCAAATTCTTTTCCTGAAGAAAGTTTCACCGTGAATTCATTATTTTCAAAATGAATATTTTCAACTGAATCCAGTAAGGTTTCAGCACCGTTTTTTTCAGCATTATTCAATAGAAAATTATCCAAAGCATACCGACTTAATCCCATTCCGCCCAATTTTAGCGGCGTTTCGATCGATTTTGCATTCTGGGTACTATAAAGCAGGTTTTGAATTTGGACGGGTTTTAAGTCATTTTCAAGATCTATATCCAGGGAATTAAAATAAGGAAGCACTTCGTTAGAAAGATATTCTCCACAGACTTTATGCCTGGGATAGGCCTTTTTTTCAATTAACAGAACCTGCTTTCCTTCCCGGGAAAGGTGAATAGCAGCAGATAATCCTGCCAGGCCACCACCCACAATTATTATTTCGAAACCTGCCATTGCTTGAAGATAAATAAAAGCATAAAAAAATCCCGGAATTTTCCGGGATTTAATAATTGTTTGAGTTGTAAAAAATTAATTCTGTTGCTCAGCTTTTTTCTTTGCTTCCTCTTTTAATTCCTCACTAGCTACAATTGCCAGCTCTACCCTTCGGTTTTTTGCACGGCCTTCAGCAGTTTCGTTATCAAATTTTGGCTGGGATTCACCATACCATTTTGTGTCAAACCTGCCATTGCTAAGACCCTGGCTCGTTAAATAATTAGTCACGGCCTGTGCTCTGTTTTTAGAAAGGGTAAGGTTATAAGTTTCACTACCGGTACTATCGGTATGCCCTTCTACGAGGATATTAGAATCTGGATACTCTTTAAAAATATCGGCTAGTTTATTTAAGGTAGCCTGTGATTTAGAGTTGATATTGTATTTTTCAGTGTCAAAATATACGCCGCTACTTTCATCAAAAGTTACGTTTATACCTTCACCAACTCTTTCAACTTCTGCTCCGGGAATTTCTTCCTCAATTTGCTTGGCTTGTTCGTCCATACGGTTACCGATAATTGCACCGGCCGCACCACCAACAACTCCACCAATAATAGCTCCAAGTGCGGTATTTCCATCACCTGTGTTGTTTCCAATAACTCCGCCAATAACGGCTCCACCGGTAGAACCAATTACGGTTCCTTTTTGTTTATTACTTGCATTCTTAGTGGCATCACAACTAAAAAGTAAAGTTGCTGCAAAAAGAATTGCAAACATTCTGTTTATAGTAGTCTTCATAGTAAATTAATTTAATTAAAATTTAGAAAAATTCATTCTTATCACAAATGGAGAACCTTCAAGCATTACAGATTGCTCCCAAACCATTTGGTCTTCTGAAAGTGATCTCAAATTCATACGGAACCCCTGGTTTCCGGTGGTAGATTTATAATCTTCATCGGTAGGTTTCAATAAAAAATCAAAGATTCCTTCCGGGGTATTTTCTTCGTCTATAGACCAGATAAAGTAGCGCTGGCCACCACTACAATTCGTACCCTGCACAGTGTAAGCACCACGGTTATTATTGGATACAAAATTCCAGCTACTATTCTCAAAGCAGGAGGCGTTAGCGTCATTTAATAAAGTTACATCAAACTCACCTGAACTATTCGGGTAGGTTACACTGGTAAGTGTCCAGTTTCCATTAAAGGTCTTTCTGGCTTCCTTTGCGGTTTTACTGGGACCACAGGCCGCTAAAAGCACGGCTATAAAGCCAAGTACAAATATTTTTTTCATCATTAGTTATTTGGGTTATACATAAAAACCCAATGTTTGCCGATCATCACCTGGCGCAATACATTGGATTTTATTCTTTAATTTTATATGTTTTTATCTTCTAAAAAGCCTGCTTACTAGTGAAATAACAAGTAATACAAGAAAGATATAAAAGATTATTTTAGCAATATCTGCGAAACCTTCAGCAATCCCGCCAAAACCAAAAATGGCAGCTACCAGGGCTATGATCAGGAAAATAACGATTAGACGTATCATAATATTAGAGTTTTGATTAGTTAGAACCAAAATTACAGCAGGAGTAGTACTGTGGCAAAAGATTATTAATACTTTAACAGCAAAACTGTTAAGGATTCTTAAAATCTGCAATTTTTTAGCCGTTTATTATTAATAGTCTATTAATCGCTGAATTTTTTCCCGTAATTTTTTCTTCGGAAGATAGCCTTCTTCCAGAGCTGTTGCGAATGGAATTGGGGTTTCACCGCTGCCCAGCCGCATTACCGGGGCGTCTAAAAACTCAAAACATTCTTCTGAAATAATCGCTGAAATCTCTGAGGCCAGACTACCAAAAAGGGAATCTTCGGTTAGTATAAGGACTTTCCCTGTCTTTCTAACCGAATTAATTATGGTCTCTTTATCTAAAGGTTGCAGGCTGCGAAGATCTATCAACTCTATATTTTCTAATTTCATTTCATTTAGAGTATCCAAAGCCCAGTGAACTCCGGCGCCATAGGTTATAATTGTAAGTTTTTCTCCTTCTTTTAATACCGAAGCTTTTCCAAACGGCAAGGTATAGTAATCTACCGGTACTTCCTGGCGAATACTTCGGTAAAGTGCTTTATGTTCAAAAAATAAGACAGGGTTTGGATCGTTAAATGCGGTATTCAGCAAACCTTTTGCATCGTACGGAAATGCAGGATAAACAACCTTCAAGCCGGGAACCTTAGTAAACCAGGCTTCGTTAGTCTGGCTATGAAATGGTCCTGCTCCCACTCCTGCTCCACAAGGCATTCTTATTACCACATCGGCATTCTGATTCCAGCGATAGTTGCTTTTCGCAAGGTAGTTCACAATTGGATTAAAGCCAGAACTCACGAAATCCCCAAATTGCATTTCTACCATCGCTTTCATTCCATTAATGGAAAGCCCCATTGCAGTTCCAACTATAGCCGATTCACAAATAGGGGTATTTCTAACCCGATCTTTTCCAAATTCCTCTATAAGTCCTTCGGTAATTTTGAAGACTCCGCCATACTCCGCAATATCCTGCCCCATTAAAACAAGGGAATTATGCCTTTGCATAGATTGGTTTACAGCTTGTGCAATAGCATCTACAAATCTTATGTTTTCGCTATTCAGTTCATGATTAACTTCCTGATACACAAACTCCTGAAAAACATCATTTAACTCTTTAGTTTCATCGAATTCAGAAGCTATTTCTTCGTTCGCTTCTTTAAGGTTTATATCTATTTCAGCTTTAATTTCATTTCTAAAATTAACGTCCTGCTCTTCAGAAAGGATATTTTCATCCAACAAAAACTTCCTGAAATTTTCTACAGGATCTTTTTGCTCCCAGAATTGCATTAATTCTTCGGGTACATATTTGGTGCCACTGGCCTCCTCGTGCCCACGCATTCTAAAGGTTTTGAATTCCAGTAAAACAGGTCTTGGGTTTTCTCTTATACTTTCAGCGATCTCTGATACTTTGGTATACACTTCAATAATATTATTCCCATCTATAATATAAGATTCCATTCCGTAACCTTTGGCCCGATCGGCCAAATCTTTGCAGCGATATTGTTCGTTGGTGGGTGTTGAAAGTCCGTACCCGTTATTTTCTATACAAAACAAAACCGGTAAATCCCAAACCGAAGCAATATTAAGGGCTTCATGAAAGTCGCCTTCACTGGTTCCTCCTTCCCCGGTAAAGACGGCGGTTACCTTATTTTCATTATTCAGTTTATGCGCTAAGGCAATCCCATCGGCTACGCCAAGCTGTGGGCCCAGATGAGAGATCATTCCTATAATCTTATATTCCTGGGTGCCAAAATGAAAACTGCGGTCGCGCCCTTTTGTAAATCCGTTTTGTTTGCCCTGCCACTGAGAAAAAAGTCGGTTTAAAGGCACATTCCGCGAAGTAAACACTCCCAGGTTTCTGTGCATTGGCAATATATACTCATCTGCGTTAAGAGATTTGGTAACACCTATAGAAATAGCTTCCTGCCCAATCCCGCTAAACCATTTGGAGATTTTTCCCTGCCTAAGCAGGATAAGCATTTTTTCTTCAATTAAACGAGGCTTTAAAAGCGACGAATACAGTTCTAATAAATGTTCAGAACCGAGTTTATCTTTTTCAAAATTTATGGTGGGTTCCACTGAAAAATTTGCTTGCATAACGTGTGTTTGTTTACCAAATGTAACCAAAAATATAAATGCTAAGAAATATAAAAAGCCTCGGCAGCTCCGTATTTTTAATTAACTTTGTGTGTTAATTTTACAAAAAACAAAGCATATTATGGCGATGAATAATATACCCAGCGTAGATCTTGCCGATTTTCTTTCTGAAGATCCCAACAAAAAACAAAAGTTTGTTGATGAAATTGGTAAGGCTTATGAGGAGATTGGTTTTGTAGCTTTAAAGAACCATTTTCTTGATAATGAGCTGGAAGAAAATTTATATAAAGAAGTAAAAAGTTTTTTTGCCCTTCCTTTAGAGGTGAAAAAGAAATATGAAATTGAAGGCCTGGCAGGCCAGCGTGGTTATATTTCCTTCGGAAAAGAACACGCGAAAGGTAAAAAAGAAGGTGATCTTAAAGAGTTTTGGCATTTTGGACAGGAACCTGCTGTAGATGCCAATCTAACCGAAGAATACCCCGAAAACGTTCAGGTTTCTGAACTTAAGGATTTTAATAAAGTAGGAATGGAAGCCTACCGAATGCTGGAGAAAACCGGTATTTATGTATTAAGGGCCTTAGCTTTATATATAGGACTTGAAGAGCATTATTTTGATCACTGGGCCAGTAACGGAAACAGTATCTTAAGGCCAATCCACTACCCTCCAATTACCGAAGAACCAAAAGGTGCAGTAAGAGCGGGCGCTCACGGAGACATAAATCTTATTACCTTGCTTATGGGAGCATCTACCGGTGGTTTACAGGTCTTGCGAAAAGATGGCGAATGGATTGACGCTGTGCCACAAGAAGACGAGTTAGTGATAAACGTTGGGGATATGCTGGAAAGGCACACCAACAATAAATTGCGTTCTACAATTCATCGCGTAATTAACCCGCCAAAAGAAGAATGGAGCAAACCAAGATATTCTATACCTTTCTTTATGCATCCAAGAAGCGAAATGCGCCTTGATTGTCTGGAAGAATGTATAGATGAAGAAAACCCAAAACAATACGAAGATATTACTGCCGGCGAATTTTTACACCAACGCCTGGTAGAAATCGGACTCCTAAAAAAATAAGTATGGCAAAGAAAAAACTGGGGCTTGAGGACTTAGGCGGTTTTGTTTTTTCTACAAATGATGATTTTGAAGGAAACGAACACGAAGAAACCAATGAAACTTTGGCACCCGAAGACCAACAGCTGGAAGCTCATTTTAGCAGTAAAGGTCGTGGAGGAAAAACCGTAACCATTATTAAAGGTTTCCAGGGCACTAATGATGATTTAGTGATTCTTGGCAAGAAGCTGAAGAAAAAATGCGGTGTTGGCGGTTCAGCTAAAGATGGTGAGATTATTATTCAGGGAGATGATCGGGAAAAGATTATGGAACTCCTTAGAAAAGACGGTTATAATGTAAAACGGGTAGGTGGTTAAGCTCCACCTACTTTTTAAATTCCCCCTATGAATAGTTCAGCACTGCATATTATAAATGGAGATAGTTTAACAGAACAGGTTGAAGAACTCGATCTTCCCGGCCAAATTATTGTTTGGCGGGAGTTGCTATGCGAAGGTCCTTCTTTTAAGGAAGTAGGATCTTCTAAATTCATTAAACAACGCACGAAATTTTTAAAAGAAACCTACGGTATTTCTGCTGAGAATTACCAGGAACGATTTGTTTCTCAACTTAAGAAGCTAAAAGCAGCCAAAGATTATGATCACGTGGTTCTTTGGTTTGAATTCGATCT
Organism: Salegentibacter tibetensis; assembly: GCF_020164485.1. Taxonomy (GTDB): domain Bacteria; phylum Bacteroidota; class Bacteroidia; order Flavobacteriales; family Flavobacteriaceae; genus Salegentibacter; species Salegentibacter tibetensis. Next base: position 77,369 of record NZ_JAIQZA010000012.1, on the reverse strand, counting down.
TTTTTGCCATATAAATATGCTGGCGGCCATTAGTTTTTACCGTGAACATAAACCTGAGGTTCCTTTCTACCTGGTTTGCAGTAAACGTCAAAAAGGGGAAGATGAATTTTTACCACTTTCCAGGCTTCCGGAAAAGCATTTATTGAATCATTTTAATAAGAAAATTCAGCTACAGGAAGAAGACCTGGAGATTGCAAGTTTGGTTTGGGAATTGTATTGTGGTAACGATCCTATGAAATTAAAGCAACAAATTAAGAAAACTTCTAACTTTGAATACCTTTCAAGCTGTATCAGGGCCCATATAGAGCGGTTTCCAAACAGTAAAACCGGTATCAATTCACTGGAGCGAAATGTGCTTCGATTAGTCGAGAATCAGCATATTACTTCTATAAATCAATTATTAGGCTACGCTTTACAATACCAGGGTTATTATGGTTATAGCGATTCTCAAATGGAAAGAGTGTTACAAAAATTATCCATTTTCTATACTTTGGAGAAAGACCGGGTAATTTTAACCGAAAAAGGCCGGGATGCCTTAGACCAGAATAAAAATTTTTACCAGGAACTTAAAAATGATGATTGTCTGGGAGGTGCGCGAGTTTTTGATTTTTTATACGATGCCGATTCCCATAAAGTTTTAAAACTATAATATGCCATTAGAAGCTTCAGAATTTATACAAAATACTGATGGAAGTGTTTATCATTTAAATTTACTCCCGGAACATTTAGCTAAGACCGTAATCTTTGTTGGCGATCCCGATCGTGTTGAAAGAATTACAAGACACTTTGATAAAATTGAATTTAAGATCAAAAAACGGGAATTCCATACACAAACCGGATTTTATAACGGAAAACGCATCAGCGTGATTTCCACGGGAATTGGCCCTGATAATATTGATATTGTACTAAATGAACTGGATGCGCTGGTAAATATAGATTTTGAAACCAAAGAGCTTAAGAAAGAAATTACGAGTTTAGATATTATTAGAATTGGTACCACCGGTTCTATTCAGGAAGAAATCCCGGTAGATTCATTTTTAATTAGTGAAAGTGCTATTGGTTTCGATGGGTTACTTCATTTCTATGATAGCGAGCATATTCAGAATTCAGAATTTGCAGAAGCTTTTATTAAACATTTAAACTGGTTCGAGAAGAAAGCTGCACCTTACGTAGTAGATGGCAGCGAGAATCTTATTGCCCGTATGGAGTCTAAGGAGATTCATAAAGGCATTACAGGTACAAATATTGGTTTTTATGGACCACAGGGCAGGATTTTACGTTTAGCGCTTCAGGATGATAAGATGAACGATAAACTGGCTTCCTTTTCTTTCAATAACAGGAAAATTACCAATCTTGAAATGGAAACATCAGCCATTTACGGTTTATCAAAACTACTTGGCCATAATGCGATTTCAATGAATGCTGTAATTGCCAATCGTGCAGCAGGAACTTTTTCTGAAAATCCGAAGAATACCGTAGACGGTCTTATTCAATATAGTTTAGAGCAATTGGTGAATTAGGAAATATCTCAAATCTCGCTTAGCGAGCATTTAACAGAAAATTAAAAGCATTCCTATGCCCTTATTTGTATTTTTGATTAAACCACTAATCAATAATGCACGAACCAAAAGATATTCCATTAAGGCATAGAGACCTTAATTGGTTGAGTTTTAACGCAAGAGTTTTACAGGAAGCTGAAGATAAAACAAATCCGCTTTACGAGCGGATTCGTTTTTTAGCTATTTTCTCTTCAAATTTGGATGAATATTTCAGAGTTAGGGTTGCCCAGCTTCGGCAAATGAAGCGCGTTGAAAAAAGTATTCGTAAAAAACTTGCCTTAAAACCTACAAAAACCACCAAGGAAATTCTTGAGGAAGTTAAGCTTCAGCAGCATAAATTCGGGGAGATTTACCAAAAGCAAATCCTGCCTGAACTCGCTAAGAATGGCATTTACCTCATAGATGCCGAACATTTTAATAAGATTCAAAAAGAATTTGCAAGAAACTATTTTCAGCAGAAGGTAAAAGATCATATTAATCCCGAGCTAATTGACCCTGAAAAAGAACAAGAGCTGTTTCTAAAAAATGCTGAATTGTATTTGGTAGTAAGTTTCACCAATAAGGAAAAACTTGGGATTGTAAATATCCCTGTTGATGCCTGCGGAAGGTTTGTAAAGCTGGAGGGCGATGGGGAAGAAAATTCAATTACCTATCTGGACGAAATTGTAAGGAGCCAGGTTAGTTCCATATTTAAAGATCAAAGTATTAAAGGGGTTTATGAAATTAAACTTTCCCGTGATGCCGAGCTTTATATCGAAGATATTTATGAAGGTGTTTTAGCTGAAAAAATATACGATTCGCTTGCCCAAAGAACCGATGGCCAGCCTACGCGTTTACTTTACGATGCTGAAATGCCCGATTTTCTTCATAAGAAAGTAAGGAAACTACTGAAGCTTGGTAAAATAGACATGATGCCCGGCGGAAAATATCATAATTTCAACGATTTCTTTTCCTTCCCCGATCCCACGAATAATGCCGATTTGCATTATGAAAAACTGCCCGAAATAGAACATAAGGCTTTATCAAAATCAAAGAATTATTTTGATACGATTTCAGAAAAAGACCAGGCGGTGCATTTCCCATATATGTCTTTTGCTTATGTAGAAAATTTTTTAGAACAGGCGGTAAACGATAAGAATGTTGTCGCGATAAAAATCTCCTTATATCGTGTGGCCGATGAATCCAGGTTGACCAGCTTGCTATTAAAAGCTTTGGAAAACGGAAAACAGGTTACGGTTTTTGTGGAAGCCAAAGCCAGATTTGATGAGGAAAATAATATTATTTGGGGCCGTAAGTTCGAAGAAAAAGGCGCCAATGTAATTTATTCTTACCCAAAAATTAAGGTACATTCCAAAATTATGCTTGTGCAGCGTATGGAAGGCAAAGATTTGGTTAACTATTCCTATATAGGGACTGGAAACTTCAATAGTGAAACTTCAAAAATATATTGTGATCACGCTATTTTCACTTCTAACAAACAAATCGCGAAAGAATTATCACGATTATTTAAAGTGCTGGAAGGAGAATTGATTATTCCAAGGGAAAAAAACCTATTGATCTCCCCATTTTCGACACGACAGGAATTTATAAAACTTATCTATAACGAAATTGACTACTCACAGAAAGGTAAAAAAGCGAAGATCACGGCCAAAATGAACAGCCTTGAAGATCCGGAAATAATAGATTTACTCTACAAAGCCAGTAATGCCGGAGTAGAGATTAGGCTGCTGGTTCGGGGCTTTACCTGTTTAATCCCGGGAGTTGAAGGTTTAAGTGAAAATATTTATATTACCAGTATTGTAGATCGTTATTTAGAGCACGGCAGGATTTACATCTTTGAAAATGGTGGTGATGAAAAGATGTATTACGGTAGTGCAGACTGGATGGCGAGAAACCTTTCCCGCCGTATAGAGGTGCTCTCTCCTGTTCTGGATAAAGATGTGGCCCGGGAATTTAAAGAAATTCTGGAGATTCAGTTAAACGACAATGTAAAAGCAAGGATTCAGGATGCCGATGAGAAAAATATTTACGTAAACCGGAAGAAAACTGACAGACCAGTACGGTCACAATACGAGATTTATAATTATTTAAAGGAAAAACATAGCTCATGAAAACGATTAAAGTAGGTGGCGTACCGGAACATTTTAACCTTCCGTGGCATTTGTGCATTGAAGAAAATCTTTTTGAGGCCCGCGGCATTAATGTAGTTTGGAAAGATTTCCCTGGGGGTACCGGGGCAATGAACAAGGCTTTGCGTTCAGGGGAAATTGATGTGGCAGTTATTTTGACTGAAGGGGTTTTAAAAGATATCATTTCTGGAAATGAAAGCAAGATCGTACAAACCTATATCGGCTCTCCCCTGGTTTGGGGAATTCACGTGGCTGCAGGTTCTCAATACAAGTCGGTTGAAGAGCTAAAAAATACCAGGGCAGCCATTAGCCGCAGAGGTAGCGGCTCACATCTTATGGCTTATGTAAATGCGCAAAATCACGAATGGGATACAGATGATCTTCAGTTCGAAACTGTAAAAGATTTGGATGGAGCAGTAAAAGCGCTAAGCGAAGATAAAGCCCAGTATTTTATGTGGGAACATTTTACCACTAAGCCTTTGGTAGACAATCATACTTTCAGAAGACTGGCAGATTGCCCCACCCCCTGGCCGTGTTTTGTAATTGCTGCAAGGAACGAAAGTTTAAAAAATGAACCACACCGAATTAAAATGATGTTGGAGATCTTAAATAAGGAAACACAACGCTTTAAGAAACTTCCTAAAATTGCCGAAAAATTAGCCGAAAGGTACGATCAGCGTTTAGAGGACATCCAAAAATGGCTGGATATCACTCATTGGAGTCAGGAGCAGATTTCTGAAGCTGAGGTAGAAAAAGTACAGGATAAATTATTAGAACTCAATTTAATCTCAAAAAAACAACCATCTTCAGAATTTATTTATAATTTGTAGCCATTATTCATCAATCAAACCCCTCATTAAATGAAAAAAATATTTTTACTTCTTTTCGTATTTGTCACTTCAATTACCTACGCACAAGATTCTCAAAACAATGAAATTACCAAGCCTGAGAAGAGAGACATCACTCAGAATGAATTAAGTATTGGTGCGCTCAACCTGGTCGCTTTTGGTGCTTTAGACATCACTTACGAACGAATTATAAACAAAAATTCCAGTTGGGCAGTTGAAGGTTTTATTAAGGCTTTAGATCGTGACAACGAAGATATCGGCGATGCTTTTTATAAAGATTTCTCACTAACGGGGAAATACAAATATTTCTTTGGGGATAATTATGCCCGCGGATTTTATGTTCACGGCTTTGGAATGCTTTCCAGCGGGGAATATGACAATAATTATGTAACCAGACCAGATGGTTATGGATATTATGAATACGAAGATTACACCGACTTCGCACTCGGATTTGGCGTTGGAGGTAAATTCGTTTCTACCGGAGGTTTCTTCCTTGATTTAAGTACCGGAATTGGTAGAAATTTATTCAATGAAAATTCTCCCACCGTTGTAGGTCAATTCAATGTGAACCTTGGGTTTAGATTCTAAAATCACCAGTCTATAGGTTGCTTGCCATTTTCCTTTAAATAAGCATTTACTTTGCTGAAATGCTTATTGCCGAACCAATAACCACGGTTGGCACTTAATGGAGAAGGATGTCCGCTTGTTAAAATAAGATGTTTAGAGGAGTCAATTTTGGCTCCTTTCTTTTTTGCATAACCTCCCCAAAGCAAGAAAACCACATTTTCCTTTTCTTTAGAAATAATTTCTATCACCCTATCGGTAAAATGTTCCCAGCCTTTCTTCTGGTGTGAACCCGCCTGATGAGCTCTAACCGTTAAAGTAGCATTCAACAATAAAACGCCCTGATCTGCCCAGCGTTCTAAATTACCGGTATCTGGAACCGATTTTCCTATATCCTCCTGGATTTCCTTAAAGATATTTTGGAGCGATGGCGGAGATTGAATCCCATCATTTACCGAAAAGCAAAGACCGTTGGCCTGCCCCGGACCGTGGTATGGATCCTGGCCTAAAATAACAACTTTGGTTTCGGGAAAAGTGGCGTGTTCAAATGCCGAGAAAATATCTTTACCTTTAGGATAGCAAGTGTTTTCGATATATTCAGTTTTCACGAATTCAGCCAGCTTTTTAAAGTATTCTTTTTCAAATTCTTCGGCCAGTTCTTTTTTCCAGCTGGGGTGTATCTCTACCTTCATTTTAATTGAGTAAATTTGCAGAACCTCAAAAGTAGGGAAATTTATTTATGATTAAAATTGCATCAAAAAGCCTTATAGACCTTGAATTTCCTGTAGTTTGTCAGCAAATTTCAGATTTATGCATCACAGGACCGGGAAAAGAGAAAGCTTTAAAACTTCACCCTTATAAAACGGGTAAAAAAACACTTTTTGGACTTCACCAAACCAATGAGTATGTGAGTTCCAAAACCCGGGACAGCCGAATTCCAAATCACGGTTTCGATTCGATTAAGAATGAATTAAGAACCCTGGAAATCGAAGATTCTATCCTGGAAATAGGGAGTTTCAGAAAGATTTCGAGTCTTTCAGAAACCGTAAATACCCACATCAAGTTTTTCAGAAAGTTTCAGGAATATTATCCCAGTTTATTTGAAACGACTTCAGAAATAGAATATACTACCGAAATCGTAGATAGTATTGGTGCGGTAATCAATAAATTTGGGGAGTTAAAAGATGATGCTACGCCACATTTGCAACAGATTAGACGTTCAATTAATCAGGTAAAAGGTCAGATTAATTCCAGTTTTGCCAAAGCACTTACCACCTATCATTCCTATGGATATTTAGATGAAATTCGGGAAAGTGTGGTAGAGAATGTCAGGGTTTTAGCCGTTACCGCAATGCATCGCCGTAAGGTTAAAGGCGGAATTTTAGGAAATTCAAAGACCGGAAGCATTGTTTATATTCAACCGGAAGCCACTTATCAATACACCCGGGAGCTCAATAACCTCGAGTATGAAGAAAAAGAGGAAATAAAAAGGATTTTAAAAGAACTCACCAATAGATTAAGACCGTTTAAGCCTCTTTTAATAGATTATCAGGATTTGCTTTGTGAGATAGATGTTATTGCAGCAAAGGCTAAATATGCTGAAATGACCAATGGTTTACTGCCAAAAATCACCAAAGAACGGGAGCTGCAATTAAAAGATGCATATCATCCTTTACTCTATTTAAGCAATAAGAAAAAAGGAGATAAAACATATCCACAAAGTATTGAACTGACAAAAGACAACAGGATTATCGTTATTTCGGGTCCTAATGCCGGGGGAAAAAGTATTACTTTAAAAACCGTAGGTTTATTGCAATTAATGCTGCAAAGCGGAATTTTAGTTCCGGTTCACGAATATAGCCGGATGTGCCTATTCGAAAAAATCCTAACCGATATTGGCGATAACCAGTCTATAGAAAATCATTTGAGTACGTACAGCTATCGACTCAAGAATATGAATTATTTTCTGCGGAAATGTGATGATAAAACGCTCTTCTTAATCGATGAATTTGGAACCGGAAGTGATCCGGAACTTGGCGGGGCTTTAGCTGAAACTTTCCTTGAAGTTTTTTATGAAAAGGAATCTTTCGGGATTTTGACCACACACTATGCAAATCTTAAAAAGCTGGCCAACGAAATGCCAAATATGAGCAACGCCAATATGCTTTTTGACTCGAATAGTCTGGAACCCATTTATAAACTTCAGGTTGGGGAAGCCGGGAGTTCGTTTACCTTTGAAGTAGCTCAGAAAAATGGAATTCCATATAGCCTGATTAATCGCTCTCGAAAGAAAGTTGAAAAAGGAAAAATCAGGTTTGACAGAAGTATTGCGAAACTTCAGCAGGAACGTTCCAAACTTCAAAAAACCACCGATTCGCTAAAAACGAAAGAGCAAAAAGCGGCCATAGAAAAAGATAAGCTGGAAGAAACAAATACCAGGATTCAGCAGAAACTGGAAAGCTACCAGGAGTTGTATGACAGCAACCAGCGACTCATTTATATGGGGCAAAAGGTGAATGAGCTGAGCGAGAAATACTTTCAGAATAAAAAGAAAAAAGAACTTATTGGCGAGTTCCTGAAGTTTGTAGAAATTGAAAATTCCAAACGTAAAAAAGAATCGGCCAAGCAGGTAAAAATCCAGAAGGAGAAAGAGAAAAAAGTCCAGCAGGAAGTTAAGAAGAAGGTTGATGTAATTCGGAAAAAGAAGAAAGAAGAAAAGGAAAAAACTACCGAAAAAGAACGTCAGGAAGCTAATAAACCCAAGATTCCACCGAAAATTGGAGATAGAGTAAGATTAGAAGATAGCCGCTCTGTGGGTACTTTAGATAAAATTGAGAAAGGAAAAGCAATTATAAACTACGGAATGTTCACCACGCAGGTAGATGTGGAGAAACTCGAGTTAGTGCAGGCAATGAAAAAGAAATAAGTATGGAGCTTCCAAAAGACAAAAAAATCATCCTTTTTGATGGTGTTTGCAACCTATGCAGCAGCGCTGTGACTTTTATAATAGAGCGTGACAAAAAGGATATTTTCCGATTTGCCTCCCTACAAAGCGAAATAGGGCAAAAACTGGTAGAAGAACGCGGAATGGATCCAGAAGAACTGGATTCTATCATTCTTATTGATCCCGGCGTGGCTTATTACCAAAAATCTACCGCAGCCCTGGAAATTTCCCGCGAACTTTCAGGCGGTTATTCCTTTCTGAAAAACTTCCTTTTTATTCCCGAAGGAATGCGAGATGGCATCTATAATTTTGTAGCTAATAACCGCTACAAATGGTATGGAAAAAAAGAATCCTGCATGATACCCACTCCAGACTTAAAAGCTAAGTTCCTGGACTAGGCTTTTTCCTTTTCTTTTACTTCAGATTTCTCCTGCTCTTCATCACCTTCCGGGTGATAATGATCATCCCACTCCTTTACATTAGGCGGTCCCATCTTGTTAACAGATTTTGCGACCATTAAAGAAACTGCAGCGTCACCGGTAACGTTTACCATAGTCCGGCACATATCTAAAGGCCGGTCTACCGCAAAAATAAGTGCTAACCCTGCTTCCGGAATTCCTGCCTGGGCAAGTACAATCACCAACATCACCATTCCCGCTCCGGGAACAGCAGCTGAGCCAATAGAGGCTAAAGTAGCAGTGGCGATAATCCCAAGCTGAGCACCAATACTAAGGTCCATTCCAAAAGCCTGGGCAATAAATACTGCAGCTACAGCCTGGTAAAGGCTGGTCCCATCCATATTGATCGTTGCTCCAATTGGTAACACAAAGCTGGTAACTTCCCTGCTTACCCCCATATGCTCCTCTACCCTTTCCATGGTTACCGGCAAGGTTGCGGCGCTGGAACTGGTAGAAAAAGCTAATAATTGGGCTGGAGCAATTCCGTTAACAAAGAAAGACGGTTTGTTTTTGGTTACTACCCATACCAATAAAATATAGAAACCAATCATTAAGGCCAAACCAATTAAAACGGTTACCCCGTACATTGCAAGAGCGGCAAAAAGATCGGTGCTGGGAGACTCTACCACCAATGCCGCTAAAAGTGCAAACACACCATAAGGAGCTGCCAGCATAATGAGATCAATCATTTTAAGGATAACTTCATTGAAACCATCAAAAAAATCTTTCACCGGTTTTGCGGCTTTTTCAGGTATAAGAATAAGCCCGATTCCGAAGAAGATAGCAAAGAAAATTACCTGCAACATATTGGCATTATCACCCGCTGCGGCAAAAATATTTTCAGGAACTATATCCTCTAAAGCCTTTAACGGGCCAGATTCTCTTTGCTGGTCTGCAGAGGCTTTAACCCCTGAAGCATCACCCTCATAACTTGTAATAAGATCCTGCTGGGTTTCTGCGGTAATGGCGTTTCCTGGTTTAATAAGGTTAACCATTCCAAGACCTATAGTCACCGCAATTATGGTGGTAAAAATATAAATCCCAATGGTACGCGCTCCCATTTTGGAAAGCTTGGAAATATCTTTTAAATCTGAAATACCTTTTACCAAAGACGCCAAAATAAGTGGCACTGCAATAAGTTTCAAAGCATTGATAAAAATATTCCCGAAGGGTTTTATCCAGTCGCCAATAAACTCTGAACCCCAGCTAAAATTGGTAAGAATAAGGGCAAAAATTACCCCGGCAGCCATTCCAAGTAAAATCTGCCAGTGCAGTGCAAGTTTTTTCATGCTAAGTAAATTTCAGTATTTAAATCAATTAAATTTTTGAACTTTTATTCTGAAGTAAATAATCGGCAATCACCAAAGCGGCCATTGCTTCAACAATAGGCACAGCGCGGGGCACCACACAGGGATCATGTCTTCCTTTCCCAAGCATTTCCACATTTTCGCCTTGCTTATTTATAGTTTCCTGTTTTTGCATAATTGTAGCCACAGGTTTAAAGGCCACGTTAAAATAAATATCCATTCCGTTGGAAATTCCGCCCTGTATTCCTCCGCTTAAATTGGTTCTGGTGGTTCCATCTTCATTAAAAAGGTCGTTATGTTCGCTGCCTTTCATTTTAGTGCCTTCAAAACCGCTGCCGTATTCAAAACCTTTTACCGCGTTTATGGAAAGCATGGCTTTTCCCAATTCGGCGTGAAGTTTATCAAAAACCGGTTCTCCCAGGCCTTTAGGCATATTTCTAATCACGCATTGCACGGTTCCCCCAACAGTATCCCCTTCTTTTCTAATTTGCTTTATGTAATCTTCCATTTTTTTTGCGGAAGAAGGATCGGGACAACGTACTGCATTGGTTTCGACAAGACTGAAATCAAGCTCTTTAATATTTTTATCCAGCTCTATCTTTCCAACTGAAGCTGTATAAGCATTAAACTGAATATCGTTTAAAAACTGTTTCGCAACCGCACCGGCCACTACCCTACAGGCAGTTTCCCGGGCAGACGACCTTCCACCGCCACGATAATCCCGTACGCCATACTTTTCATCGTAAGTATAATCGGCGTGGCTGGGACGGTAGGTATCTTTTATATGCGAATAATCTTTTGATTTCTGGTTGGCATTTTTAATCACAAAACCAATAGGAGTTCCTGTGGTTTCGCCTTCAAAAATTCCCGAATAAAATTCAACCGTATCGGGTTCTTTTCTTTGGGTTACAATAGCCGACTGACCGGGTTTTCTGCGGTTGAGTTCGGTTTGTATCTTTTCGAGATCCAACTTTATTCCGGCAGGGCAACCGTCTATAATTCCTCCTATGGCCTGCCCGTGGGATTCTCCAAAAGTGGTGAGTTTAAATAATTTTCCGAAGGAATTTCCTGCCATTTTAGTGATTTTGAACAAATGTAATTTTTTCAGTCAATATTTGAAAATGTAAGTTGATTTAATATTAAGCTAACAAATCCCTGACTTATTAATGATTTGATAAATATTCAATAAAGCAAATTAAAGATTTCAAAGCATCCAAATGCTGTTATTTGTACTAATTGAAACCCAAGCAATTGTCCAACAAGAGAAAGCCAGAAATAGTCGTGATTTCAGATGTACACCTTGGTACCTTTGGGGCTCACGCCGCAGAACTTAGTGAGTATCTGGAAACCATCCAGCCTAAAAAATTGGTATTGAACGGGGATATTATCGATATCTGGCAGTTTAGAAAAAGTTATTTTCCAAAACCCCATCTTGAAGTTATTAAAAAGATTATTGATCTTAGTACCAATGGCACCGAGGTGATCTATATCACCGGCAATCATGATGAATTCCTGCGAAAATTTAGCGATACACAAATCGGCGATCTACGAATTACCGATAAACTTGTTTTAGAACTGGATGGCAAAAAAGCCTGGTTTTTTCACGGTGATGTGTTTGATGTTGGAATTCAAAAAGCAAAATGGATCGCTAAACTTGGTGGCTGGGGATACGATTTGTTAATTTTGGTGAATCGTTTTTTAAACAAGATTTTGGTAAGGTTGGGGAAAAAGAAATATTCGCTTTCCAAAAAAATTAAGGACAATGTAAAGAGTGCCGGCAGGTTTATCACCAACTTTGAAAAAACCGTTTCAGATCTTGCAATTGAAAACGGCTATAAATATGTGATTTGCGGCCATATTCACCAGCCCAAAATAATAAGAAAGACCAATAAAAAAGGCACCTGCCTGTATTTAAATTCCGGCGATTGGGTAGAAAACCTAAGCGTTCTGGAATATGAAGATAAAAAATGGAACCTCGCTTATTTTAGCGAAACCAAAAAGGTTCAAAAACCCTTACTTGCCGCGATTACCGTGATTAAGAAATAATTAGTCGGGCAACTCTTCTGCATAGTAACCCTTTTCAGTAATTAAATTAATAATACAATCATTGCAAATTTCGCTGCTAAAAGATTCTATCCTAAGGATATTATCACAATCTTCCAGATCAAAGTTAGCTTTATAGCTTCGAAAATTTAAGTGAATAGACTTAAGAAACTCTTTCGCCAATTTCTTATCTGTAATATTGGTTTTAAAGACTTTAACCATATTTATTTGAAGTTTAGGTAGAGGTTTTGTTTTAAATTTTTAAATGACGTAACCTTCTATGATTATTGTTCTGGAAATTCCTCCGAAGCTTTTACTTCTTCAACCTGAAGCGTATGCCTCGCTGAATGCCCGGCAATAAATAACATAGATTGATAAGCATCTAATGTCCCATAAGGCGAATCACTTATATGGTTTCGTAAGCTTTCTAATGAATATGCTCCACACACTGACTTACAGACCATTGTTCTTCAGAAGGTTTAAAATGCATTTGTTCTTTTGAAAGTCCGGAGATTTCATTTTCCAGGTTTTGAGTGGTTTCCTCAAAATAATTTAGCAAAAAATCTTTGTCATTGGTGTTTTGCTGAGCTGCAAGTGGCAAGCTTGCTATTAAAAACAAGGTTATGCCGAAAAATGAATTTTTCATAATTATAAGTTATTGGTTATTTTTTCCAAGAATATTTATTTCTTCATCGCATAATTAAGCATCCATTTTATTCCGAATTTATCGGAAAAACTGGCAAAAAGATCACCCCAGAACATTTCTTCCAGGGGCATTTCAATTTCACCGCCAGTAGAAAGTTCTTTAAAAAGTCGTCGGGTTTCTTCTTCGCTATTGGGTGTCACCGAGACATAATTGCTGCTTCCAAAAACGGCTTTTTGCCCAAATTCTTCAATACAATCAGATCCCATTAGAACGCTGTCACCTATAGGCAGGGAAACGTGCATAATTTGATTTTCATATTCTTTAGGAATTTCATCTGCCCCTATTTCTCCCGGTGGCATTTCTTTAAAACGCATCAAATTGGTAAAATCTCCTCCAAAAACCGATTTATAAAAGTTGAAGGCTTCTTCGGTATTGCCGTTAAAATTTAAATAAGGATTTAGTGTTGCCATGATAATACTTGGTTTTAAAAGCTTCAAAATCCCAAAAAAGAGATCTTTTTGAAGCCAGGTTAGTATTTGTTATGAATTTATTATAATTGGCTTTAGCGAGTTTTATACAATATCTCTTATTATCTAGTTTTAAGTTTTAATGCTTAAATGTGGCTAAAGCTACTATGCTCTTAATACCTTTTAACAGTCAGCTCAAACTGACTGCGATTAATATTTTACTTTTAGAAATAGATTTATATTCTTGTTAAAACTATTGCAGTTGGCTTCAACCAACTGATGCTAATTCTGTAATCATTTATTATTGGGCTTTAGCCTCATGATTCTATCATTTAAACTCCCAATCATATTTTCTCATAAACTCACTTACTTCTTCTTTAAAATTCATTGATTTATGATGATTTTCCTGATTATAGATATAGTTCCGAACTGCTTGTAAATGTGTCTCACTCACCCCTACCGCCCAGTAATCATCCTGCCACATAAATTTGTGGGAGATTAGCTCATTTTTATTAATCCAGTAGGAAGATTCACCTTTAATTAGCTGAACCACTTTACTTAATTGTTGATCTTTGCCAAGGGTTAATAAACAATGTGCATGGTCTTTATAACCATTTATACAATCAAGCCAGATGCCTTTCTCTCTTGCATTTTGCCTGATGTGCTGAAATAACTTATTTCTAATTTCTTTGGTTTGTAAAAAAGGTGTCCTGTTTTTTGTTGAAAAGACCACATGGATCCAAATTCTTACCCAGCTCATAATTTTGTGCTTTAATGTGGCTAAAGCCACTCATTTATTAATTTCTATTTTCAGTCAGCTAAAGCTGACTGCAATAGTTTACTATATCCAAGTTGATGAAATGATTCTTAAACTTGCATTCTATTACTTATACTTACTAAATCTCAAGAGAATTTAATTTCCAGTTGGATTCAGCCAACTGATTCTATAATAAAAAAGTCTGGACTTTAGCCCCATCCCTGTTCCACATACTTTTTAAAATTATCCAAAATCGCCTGCCAGCCTTGCTGCTGAATTTCACGACTATTTTCACTTTCAGCTTCAAAGCTTTCCTCTACAACGGTGGTTTTACCGTTTGCTTTAAAAGTTACATTAACTTTTCTTCCATCCGTTAGTGTGTAAGCAAGATGTTCTTTAGGTTTTACTATATTATAAACACCTTCAAAATCGAAACTTGCACTACCATTTTTGGCTTCCATTCTACTGGATATTTTCCCGCCTTTGCGTAAATCATTTTTAGCTGAAGTGGTATGCCAGTCATCTGAAGCTGCATTCCAGTTTTCAATATGTTCTGGGGCGTTCCAAACTTCCCAAACCTTGTGAATCGGTGCATTAATGCTGGTGGAAATATTTATAGGGTTTTGCATCGGGTGGCCGTCTTCAGCTAATTCTTTTAATTTCTCCAATGCCTTTGGCCAGGTTTTTAGAAAAAAATCCTTGTATTCGTCCTCAAGATCCATATTAACAGTAAGACGGGTTTCCCCATTTTTCTCTTCTAAACGATATTTTTCCATTGCTCCTGCCCAGGCTTTCACCTTTTCACTTTCCAGGTCTTCATTCCCGTTTTTATCAACCATCCCGAGATGTTTAAAATTCATAATCTCGGGATCTTTACGTTTATCGATCACTGCCACCATTCCTTCGCCTTCAGCATTTAAAAAATACACTTTGCTGCCTTCTTTCCAATCAGTTTTAGCCCGGGAGCCTTCGCTAAATGGCGCCGTCCATTTTGGGTAGGTTTCATCGCTCCATAAGACGTCCCACACTTTTTCACGCGGCGCATTAATTGTAGCCGTAAAATCTTTTCGTTCCATAATTTTATCTATTGATTGTTGTTATTTTGCCTTCAAAATCTGACTTTAATTGCTGAAGATTGAATTTCTTCATCTGTATAAAGGAAGCGATGGCGCGCTCCCTTTTTGCGTTATCGGGATCCTGCATCATTTTATTTAATATCGTTGCAGGCACAACTTGCCAGGAAACTCCGAATTTATCTTTTAGCCAGCCACATTGCTCAGCTTCAGGAACTGCGGAGAGTTTGTTCCAGTAATAATCAATTTCTTCCTGGGTGTGGCAATCGATAATAAAAGAGATGGCTTCACTAAACGGAAAGTCGTTTTCCATCCCGCTGTCCATTGTCATAAAGGTTTGTCCTTCCAGCTGAAATTGAGCGTGCTTTACTGTTCCCAAAGCGTAATCATTATTATCTTCTTCAGTATATTTTAGAATTCCTTCAATATTCGAATTTTTAAATACTGAAGTATAGAATTGTACTGCTTCTTCGGCTTTGCCGTGACTTTTCCCGGTAAAGAAAAAACAGGGAATTATTTTTTGTTGCGTGGTTGAAGATTTTTCAAGCATTAATTGCCAGTTTACCCCGAACTTATCCTGAACCCAGGCATATTTCGGGCTCCAGTCGTATTTATCTAAAGGCATTAAAACCTGTCCGTTTTCTTTTAATTTTTCCCATAACCCGTCAATTTCCTCTTCCGAGTTGCAAAGCACAAAAAAGGACACCGAAGGATTAAACTGAAAATACGGCCCACCATTTAAGCCAACAAATTCGTGGTTTTCAATAGAAAATTTAACTGTCATCACACTGCCGGGTTTTTGGTCGTGGATTTCCTTCTCCGATTCCCCATAACGGGCAATCGTTTCAATCTTGACATTTTTAAAAACCGATTTATAAAATTCAACAGCTTTTTCAACTGGAAATTTCTCAGGGTTAAACCAGAGATTAGGAATTATTTTTTGTGTTTTCATCTTATTGTTATTTGTTGGGTATGCATCAATCTTCCAAAATCGATAAAATATTTCCCACAGGATCCTTAAACCAGGCAATGTTCGGTCCCTTTCCATCGCTTCTACAAATCCCCTTTTCGTCTGTAGCAATCTCGCCTTCGTACTGTTCAAACTGAATTCCTTTTTCCGTGAGGAGATCTACAGCAACCTCTATATTTTCCACTGGAATATTCATTACTGTAAAAACTGCTGGTTTGTGATCAGGTTTTGGATAAATAATGATATTGTTAGCGTTCGGGATTTCAAGTTCAAGAATTCCCATAGAATTATTTTTTACTGAAAATCCCAGCACATTTGTATAAAAATCTTGCGCCACCTCAATATCGTTTACCGAAAAGCTGCTGAATACTATAGAATACCGAAACATTTCTCTTTTGATTGGTTATCATAAAGTTACTCCCTTTATAATAAAATCGTATGGGGGAAATACGCCAAGTTTTGGGGGAGATTACGACAAAATTATCACGTTTTTAAAATCAGTGAAGTATCTTCGTATTATCAATTTATTTTAAAAATATGCTTATTCCTTTTGAAAGTTTCGAAAACTACATTGAAGAAAAAATATTGAGTCGTGGTTTTTCTTATTTTGAAGATAGTCAGGTAAACAATCTGGTAGAAATAAAACCCGGTAATTATGAAGCTCAAGTGCTGGGTAGTGATGAATATTGTGTGAAAATGGTTTTAGAAGAGGGTTTAATTGTTAAACATAGTTGCGATTGCCCCTATGATTATGGGCCTGTTTGCAAACATATGGTAGCGGTTTTATTTGCCATTAGAGAAACTTCCATTAAAAGTATGAACGTTAATGAGGTTTCTAAAGTTAAAAACCGGAAACCTTTATACCAACAGGTAGAAGAGGTTTTGGTGAAAATTCCAGATGTTGAATTGAGGAAATTTATTCAGGAAAACTGTACAAAAAATCAGGAATTTAGAAATACTTTTTTTGCTAGTTTCAGTGATTTGGTGGAGTGTCAAAACAAAGATTATTTTGCAAAACAAATTCAATCTGTATTAAATAGCGCAGCTGGAAGGGACGGTTTTATAGGTTGGGCGGAAATGCCTAGAATGGTACGCGCTATGGAACCCTTTCTTGATCATTCCCAATCTTTTTATAATAATAGTGATTTTGAAAAGGTTTTTTATTTTAATACTGCTTTACTAGAGGAGATGACAGCTGCGTTTGAATTTGGTGATGATAGTAATGCCGATATTGGCTATCATATAGATTTTGCCGAAAATATGTTATATCAGCTTGCTAATGAAGACCTTCCGGAAGAATTAAGAATTACATTCTTTACCTATTGCCTTACATCCTTTCAGAAAAAAATATATGAGGGTTGGAACTGGCATCTGTCCATGCTTAATATTGCGAAAAACCTTTCTAAAAATGAAGATGAAGCTGATGAAATATTAAAACTGCTGGAAACAGTAAATGGCAAATACGAAATAGAAGAGGCTCAATCCATTCAATTATCAATCTTAAGGCAGTTTAAAGATGAAGATGAGGTAGCTGATTTTATTGAGCATCATTTGGACAATCCTGCCATAAAGCGCAGTGAAATTGAAAAAGCAGTGAAACATAAAAATTTTAAAAAGGCGAAAGAAATATGTAAAGACGGGATTGAACATAACAAAATCGATAAGCCGGGATTGGTTACCGAATGGTATAATTGGCTTTTAAAGATTGCGCAAACAATGAAAGATTCAGAAGAAATTATCAAATACGCACGCATTTTATTTATTGATAGTTTCAGGAACGAACAAGATTATTTTGAGGTGCTTAGGGCACAAATTCCCAGGGAAGATTGGCCGGGTTTTGTACAGGATTTATTAAGCGAAATAAAAAACCAACACGGTAGGGTTAAAAATGAACTGCTTACTAAGATATATATCAAGGAGGCAATGTGGAAAGAACTGTTATCCTATCTTAAAATTAATCCATATTTACAAAATCTTCAATATTATGAACCATATCTTGCTACAGATTACACTCCTGATTTGCTTAAAATGTACACCGAACAGATTTCAAAATACTTAAGTAAAAATGTGGGTAGGAACCATTATCAAACTGCCTGCGGATATTTAAAACGAATGAAAAACTTAGGAGGTGTTGCTGAAGCCGATGAGTTAATAAAAAATCTGAGAGAACAATATAATAACCGACCCGCTTTTATGGATGAGTTAAACAAAATATAACCTAATTAAGATAACTTATATTCCTGAAGCCCTAAAACGATTTGACCGAATTGTGGCAATTCTTATTAAGGTGTTGCGCGGTTCAGAAAAAGATATGGTTTCGGCCATATAATCATAGGTGTTTATCAATCCTTCCGAAGAACTTTTTAACAAAAATGTTCAGGATGCTTAGAAATACTTTTTGAGTTGCTATAAGTTTTTGGTTTAAAGTGATAATCAAAATTAAACAGGCAATGTGACAAAGGTTTGTCTGCAGGAATTTTAATTTTTGTTTAAGCCTGAAATTGAAACTATCAGATTTACATTAACTTAAGACTTCTGAATTTCAACTTAAAAAAGGTTTAAATGAAAAAGCATATTTCCATCCTAATTCCTAAAGGCCATACCAGTTTGGTGAATATTGTGGGTGCCCATCAAATTTTCAACCAGGTGAATGGCTTTTTACAACAATGAGGTAGGGAACCACTTTTTGAAAATGAACTGGTAGGTATCTCCAAACCTACCGAGCAAACCAACGGGCTTTTTTCGGTAAACCCTGAAAAAATGATTGATGAGATCACAAAAACAGATCTTATAATTATCCCGGCCATCCACGACGAACCGGAAATCGCTCTTGAGCGAAATAAAGATTTTATCCGTGGCTCAAGAAACAGTATAAATTGGGAACCGAAATTGCCAGTTTATGTGTGGCGGCTTTTTTCCTGGCAGAAACTGGACTTTTAGATGGGAAACAATGTTCAACTCACTGGATTCACGCTGAAAATTTTAAATCCCGCTACCCCAAAGCAAACTTGTTACCGGATAAAATTTTAACTGAAGATTCCGGAATTTACACCAGCGGTGGTGCATATTCTTACCTGAACTTACTCCTATATTTAGTTGAAAAATACGCCGGTCGGGAAATGGCAATTCTTACTTCCAAAGCTTTTATGATTGATATGGACAAAGCCGAACAATCAGCATTTCGAATTTTTGAAGGTCAGAAAAGTCACGAAGACCCGACCGTGAAAAAAGTACAGGAATATATTGAAGCTCATTTTCAAGAAAAAATAAATGTAGACAATCTTGCCAACCGATTTGCTGTAAGCCGCAGAAGCCTGGAACGCCGATTTAAAAAAGCAACCAATAATACTATTAGCCAATACACACAACGCGTAAAAGTGGAAGCTGCCAAACGAAGCCTGGAAACTTCACGCGAGAAAGTGGGCGAAGTAATGTATGAAGTCGGTTATTCAGACGAAAAAGCGTTTCGAAATACATTTAAGAAAATAACCGGAATTTCCCCGGTGCAATACCGTAATAAATACAACCGAGCCAGGGTAACTGCTTAATTTAGATCAAAGCATCCCTTAAAATACTCACCGGATGCATCGCGCTGCGTTGGGTGCCATCAAAAATCTGGTGGCGACAACTTGTACCATTGGCTGAGATAATCGTTTCTTCAGAAGCTTTTCGAACCGCAGGGAACAAAGTTTGCTCCCCAATTTTCATACTCACTTCATAATGTTCCTTTTCATAACCAAAAGAACCTGCCATCCCGCAGCAACCTGATGGAATTATGCTCACCTTATAATTCTTCGGAAGGTTGAGAATATCAAAAGTTACTGCGGTATTTGAGAGTGCCTTTTGGTGGCAATGTCCGTGGATTTTGATCGTTTTTTCTTCTAAAGTAAATTGTTCTGAATTTATATTTCCAAGCGCGATTTCTTTTTTCAGGAATTCTTCAATGATAAATGAATTTTTCGCAAGGTTTTCGGCTTCGGTTTTATTATCGGCCAAACGCAAATATTCATCCCGAAAAGTCAAAATTGCCGAAGGCTCCAAACCTATTAAAGGTGTTTCTTCAGAAATAACATCCTTAAATATGCTAATATTCTTATTGGCAAAGTCTTCTGCTTCTTCCAGAAAACCTTTAGAAATATGGCTCCGGCCGCTTTCTTCGTGTTTTACAAATTCTATTCTATAGTTGAGATTATGCAATAATTCCAAGGCATCAATTCCTATTTCTGAATCAAGGAAATTGGTAAATTCATCGTTGAAAAAATAAACCGTTTTTATAGGATTTTCAAGCTGAAAACGCTTCTTGTTCTTCTTATAGTAATTGGCAAGCGTTCGCTTTGCCAAAATTGGTAAATTCCTTTCCGGTGCTACACCCATCATCTTTTTAGCGATACCAGAAGTAAAGGAATTTTTAAAGAAAAAGTTGGCAATCCCTGGGGTTCTTGAAGCCAGAGCGTTCATTTTGCCATTATTTGCAAAAGCTTTGCTTCTAAAGCTTTTGCCATTTTCTTTTTGATATTGATACTGAAATTCAGCCTTTAAAGCAGCAACATCAACGCTGGAAGGGCACTCACTTTTACACCCCTTGCAACTTATACAAAGATCAAAGGCCTCTTTTATTTCTTTATGGTTAAATCGGTTGCTTTTATCTGAATTGGTCAAAAATTCGCGAAGTGTATTTGCGCGGGCGCGGGTAGTATCTTTTTCATCTTTTGTAGCACGATAACTAGGACACATGGTACCGCCCGCTTCAGCAGATTTTCTACAATCGCCACTACCATTACATTTTTCAGAAAGTTTGAGAATCCCTTCAGATTCAGAGAAATCCATTAAGGTTGAAATTTCAGGCTCTTTTCTGTCTACCTCATAACGAAGCGAGGTGTCCATTGGTGCGGTATCAACAATTTTTCCGGGGTTAAAGATATTATCGGGATCAAAAGTGTATTTAATATCCCTGAGAATCTGGTAATTTTTAGGGCCAATCATCATCT
This sequence comes from Salegentibacter tibetensis, assembly GCF_020164485.1. Classification (GTDB taxonomy): domain Bacteria; phylum Bacteroidota; class Bacteroidia; order Flavobacteriales; family Flavobacteriaceae; genus Salegentibacter; species Salegentibacter tibetensis. The sequence goes on along the minus strand of NZ_JAIQZA010000012.1, from coordinate 56,616 downwards.
CAATAAATTCGGCCCTTACCCTACCGTCTCCGTGTTCACCGCTTAAGGAACCGTTGTATTTCTTTACCAGTTTGGCAACATCAGTTGTAATACTTCTAAAGAGCTTTACTTCTTCAGATTTTTTTAAATTCAGAATTGGACGTAAATGAATTTCCCCGGCGCCAGCGTGGGCATAATACACCGCATCCTGGCCGTAATTTTTCATGATTTCGGCAAATTCAGCAATATAATCGGCTAAATATGGAATTGCCACCGCAGTGTCTTCAATACAGGCAACCGCTTTTTTATCTCCCACGATATTTCCCAATAATCCAAGACCTGCCTTACGCAACTCCATCGCAAGTTCTATTTGTTCGCCCATTAAAACAGGAAAAGCATAACTTAAATTGGAAGATTTTAGGGTTTCCAAGACCTGCTGACTTTGCTCCTGGACTTCTTCAGCAGTATTTGCCCGTATTTCCAGCATTAAAATCGCTTTGGGGTCTCCTTCAATAAAGAATCGGTTTTCTTTGTATTTCAGGTTTTGTTTGGTGCAATCCAGGATGGTTTTATCCATCATCTCGCAGGTGAAGAGGGAGTGTTCCATTACCGGTACCACGGCTTGCATACAGCTTTCAATACTATTAAAATGGGCTGCGATCATTGCTGCTTCGGGTGGTTGAAGATCATCCAGCTTCATCGTGATTTCGGTGGTAAAGGCAAGTGTGCCTTCACTTCCACAAAGAAGTTTGCATAAATTTAAAGGCTCATTTGAACCTTCAGAAAAAACTTCAGCATAGAGTAGTTCATCTATAGCGTACCCGGTATTCCTTCTATGTAAACTTTTAGGCGGATATTTTTCAATCAGTTCTTTTTTATTTTCTTCAGAAGATAAGTGTTTGTGGATATTCCTGTAAATCTCGCCTTCCAGATTTTCGAGCTTTAATTTTTTCTGAAATTCTTTCGCTGAGATATCTTTAAATTCAGCTTCACTCCCATCGCTCAGAATTGTTTTTAAAGAAACTAACTTTTCGCGGGTGGTACCATATTTAATAGAGGTAGTTCCGCTGGAATTATTCCCCACCATTCCGCCAATCATACAACGGTTGGAAGTAGAAGTATTTGGCCCGAAGAAAAGTCCGTCTTCTTTCAAAACCCTGTTTAAATCGTCACGAATAACGCCGGGTTGTAAAGTTACGGTTTTAGCTTCCTTATCTATTTTTATGATTTTTGTAAAATGTTTGGAAACATCTACCACGATTCCATCACCTACACACTGGCCTGCCAGTGAAGTTCCCGCAGTTCTTGGGATTAATGAAGTTTTATTAGTTTTTGCAAAATGAATAAGCTTCTTTAAATCATTTTCGCTTTTTGGATAGCAGACCGCCAAAGGCATTTCCCGATAAACGGAAGCATCGGTAGCGTAAATTGAGCGCCACAATTTATCGTCATATAACTGACCGTCAATTTGCCGGGAGAATAGGTTAAGTTTTTCTTTCATAATATTGGGTTAAAAATAGAAAAATTCCCCTAATACGCTTAACAGATTTTTAAACAATATTAACAATAGATTGGCTTTGCCTACGTTTCAAGTGATGTTTTAACATTTAAATTTGCTAACAAATCTAAAAACACTAACTATGAAGAAATTAATTTTACTTGCCGCTTTTGTAATCGGCGCTACATTTTATAATCAGGCTGAAGCCCAAACTATTTCAGACAATGCCCTCGGACTGCGATTTGGTGGTGGTGATGGTGTTGGAGCCGAAATCTCTTACCAAAGGGCTTTAGGAACTAACAACAACCGTTTGGAACTAGACCTTGGTTGGCGTGATAGTAAAAATTATGATGCCTTTAAGCTTACCGGTCTTTATCAATGGGTTTGGAATATTGAAGGTGGATTTAACTGGTATGTTGGTGCCGGTGCCGGAATCCTAGGTGTTGATGGCCAAAGAGGTGATGATTTTGATGACGATGGTACTTATTTGTTCCTTGCGGGAGATATAGGTATTGAATATAATTTTGATATTCCTTTATTGATTTCATTAGACTTTAGACCAGAATTAGGGTTCTTTAGTGACAACGCTGTATTGAATGATTTTTCTCCAGATATCGCATTAGGAGTTAGATACCAGTTCTAGATAAGAGAATAAATTAAAGTATAGAGGCTGTTTAAAAAGTTTTAAAATTGTCATCCTGAATTTATTTCAGAGCCTGCCCCGATTTTTATAGGGGATCTAAGATGTTAATAATTAAAACATGTTAGAAGCTGAAACAAGTCAGCTTGACAAAATAAGGATACTTTTTAAACAGCCTCTTTTTTTATACGGTAGTTTGTAAAGCCTTTTCATAAACATCCTCATAAAGCGGCATTACATTTTTTATATCGAATTTTTCAGCAACTTTCCTGGCGTTGTTTTTAAATTCCTCAAGGATTTCTTCATTCTCAAGGATTTTTAAGGCATTTGCAGCCATTTCCTGAACATCCCCAACATTGCTTAAATAACCGGAAATACCATTTTGATTAACTTCCGGAAGGCCACCGGTATTTGTGGAAATTACAGCTACCCCATTTACCATAGCTTCTAAGGCTGAAAGCCCAAAGCTTTCTTTTTCTGAGGGCAGCAGGAATAAATCTGAAAAGCACAGAATCTTGTCGATTTCGTGGCTTTGACCTAAAAACATCACTTTATCTGAGATGTTGAGTTCATCGGCTAAATCCTCTGCCATTTCCTTTTCAGGACCCTCTCCTACCATCATTAGCTTGGCATCTATTTTCTTCTGAATTTCATAAAAGATCCTGATCACATCATCTATACGCTTTACTTTTCTGAAATTACTGATATGTGTGATGATTTTCTCTTTTTTATCGGCCATCATTTCACGCTGGCAATCGGTAAATTCTTTTTTATCGTATTTGCTGCAATCAATAAAATTGGGAACTACTTCAATTTCGTTTCTAATTTTAAAGAATTTTAAAGTGTCTTCCTTTAAACTTTGAGAAACCGAAGTCACCACATCGCTATTATTAATACTAAAAGTAACTGCTGGTTTATAAAAAGGATGATTTCCAACTAAAGTAATATCGGTACCGTGAAGTGTCGTTACCATTGGTAGATTAATCCCTTCTTCAGCAAGCATTTCTTTAGCCATATAACCGGCATACGCGTGTGGAATTGCATAATGAACGTGCAGGAGTTCAATTCCAAATTGCTTTACCACATTTACAAGTTTGCTACTCAATGCAAGTTCATAAGGCTGGTAATGAAAAAGCGGATATTCTGGTACATGTACTTCGTGAAAACGCACATTACTGGAAAGCTGATCTAAACGAACAGGATGACTGTAGGTAACAAAATGTATTTCGTGACCGCGTTTCGCAAGGGCAAGACCCAGCTCTGTGGCTACCACTCCACTACCTCCAAAGGTAGGATAACAAACAATGGCTATTTTCATCAAGTTTGATTTTACTCACTGAGTGAGAATATAGCGACGCAGGCGCCGAATTTTTTATTTTCAAATTAAAGTCTCGTGGACTCATCCCCCAATTTATATGATAGCCTGGAATATGTTGGCTAAAAATCTATAGATTCATAAATAACTTCCTGTATTCTTGATCTAACATCTTCCCGAATCAACTTTCTATTAGTAGAATCGGGAAAAGTACGATTAGACAAAAATACATAAACAATTTCTTCTTCGGGGTCTGCCCAGGCAAAAGTACCTGTAAAGCCACTATGACCAAAACTTTGCATAGAAAGACAATTACAGGTTGGTCCTGAACTTCCCAGCTGGGGTTTGTCGAATCCAACGCCACGTCTTACATTTTTTTCACAATAATAACAGGTGTTGAATTTAGAAATTGTTTCTTCGTTAAGATATCTTTTTCCGCCGTAAACCCCGTTATTGAGGTAAACGTGCATTATTTTGGCGACATCGTTAGCAGTGCTAAAAAGTCCAGCGTGACCGCCAATTCCTCCCTGTAAAGCTGCACCCTGATCGTGAACCACACCGTGAATAAGCTGTCTTCGCCAGAGTTTATCTATTTCAGTGGGTACAATTTGCTCCAAAGGAAATCTGGAAGTTGGTAAATACCCTGTATGTGTAGCTCCTAATGGCTTATAAATCTTCTTTTGCGTTAGATTATGCAGGGTTTGATTGTAATAAGCCTCCAGGTAATATTTCAGTATGTAAAACGGTAGATCACTGTATTTATAATTCAAATTTCGTTCTAAGTCGCTGTCCTTTATAATATTTACAATTGTATCCTGCATATCGTTTCTAAGATACATTTCGTTGGCCACTTTCGTATTAAAAGTAGCAGAAGGCGTTTTATGGAAATAATTTTCAGAAGGTAAACGGGTTTTTCGATCTATAGTATTTATATGAAAAGGAATCCACGATTTTAATCGTGCATAATGCATCAACATATCCTGCAAGCGAATATTGGCTTTATTTGAATTTTGAAAAACAGGCATCATTTCTCCTAACGTACTGTCAAAGTTTACAATTCCTTCTTCTTCCTGTTCCATTATCAAAGGTAATGTTGCCAGGATTTTAGTTAAGGAAGCTAGGTCGTAAACTGAAGTATCTGAAACCGGGATTTGCTTATCATAAGTATGATGCCCAAAGTTTTTATTATAAACAATTTTTCCTTTTCTGGCTATTAGAATTTGAGCCCCGGGAGTCATTTTCTTATCGATAGCTTCAGTAATTATTCTGTCAATTCGGCCTAATTTATAGGAATTTAAACCAACACTTTCGGGTAAACCGTAAGCTAATCTATCAAGACTATTTGTTTGATAACCGGTACCTTCCGGGAAATTATTCCCTATACTTACAGGAAGCTTTCCTCTGGCCTCAATAGCACCAAATATTAACTGAGCAGCTTTTTCCTGTGCAATAGGATGGTTTTGATAATTAACCAGAATCCCATCCAATTCATTGAGTCCGCGGAGTTCACTTAGTGCATACGGACTTGAAAAAAGGCTTAGCACCGTTTTATTTTCTTTGGAAATTTGACTAATCCAATGCAATTCTCCGGATGAAAATTTATAGGAAGCCCAGGGATTGTTATTCGATTTATGATAACCTAAAATCACCAAATCATAGTAAGCTAATTTCTCTTGTAAATCATTTAGCCTTACTGCAGAAACCCAGTCTATATGTGCATATTTCTTTAATTCCTTTAAAAATACACTTCCATCTGCATCTCCAAAATTAACATAAGCGATTTTAGTCTCTTCAAGATCTTTAACCGGTAAAACACCTTTATTATTTTTTATAAGTGTAAGCGCGTTTTCAAAAAGTTCTTCTAATAAAACCTGATCACGCACGGTATTGAGTTCCTCGGAAAGAAAATTTTCCTGTACTAATTTCTGTTGATGCAGGCCGGTTTTATATTTTGCCTGAAGTATCTTTTTTACTGAATGAGCTAATCTCCCGGGACTAATAATATTATTTTTAAAGGCATTGACGAGCACTTCTGAAGCAACTTCTATATTTTCCGGCATTAAAAGCATATCATTTCCTGCTAAAAAAGCTCTTAACTCTGCATCTCCGGGTTCTGTATTATCCGTAAGCCCCTTCATATTAAGTGCATCGGTAAAAACCAAGCCTTCAAAATTCATTTTTTCCTTTAGAAGATCTGTGATTACTGATTTTGAAAGCGAAGATGGCGTATTAGGAGTTTCCTGAAGTGCCGGAACATTTAAATGGGCCACCATAACACTGGTAAGCCCGTGGGTAATCAAGGGATAGTACGGGTATAACTCTAAACTATCTAACCTTTCTTTGGAAAACGGAATAGTTGGTAAAGTTTTATGCGAATCTGCATCGGTATCACCGTGACCGGGAAAATGTTTGGCACTGGAGAGCATTCCTTCGCGGTGCATCCCACGCATAAAAACAAGGGATTTTTCCGCTACATTAATTTTATTTTCCCCGAAACTTCGATTTCCAATAATCGGATTATTGAGATTGGTATTAATATCTACTACCGGAGCAAAATTAATATGCACCCCCAATCTTTTGGTATGACGGGAAATTGCTGCACCGGCTTCTTCAATTAAATTATTATCCTGAATAGCACCCAGCGTCATATTCCAGGGTAGTGCAAAGGTAGAATCCAGGCGCATAGCCAGTCCCCATTCGGCATCCATTCCTATAAGAAGAGGTGTGCTGGAAAGTTCCTGAAACTCATTGGTTAATTTAGCCTGTTTTCCCGGCCCACCTTTGGAGAAAATAACTCCACCAATATATTCTTCAGCAATTTGTTTTTTAGCCTTATTAATATAATCTGCACCACTTTCTGATGCAATACTTACCATAAACAACTGCCCTATTTTTTCTTTAAGGCTCATTGCATTATAAACGCTATCTACCCACTGTTTTTGAGCTTCAGCATCTTCAGTAAGCAAAGGATTATTTTGCGATAAAAGCTGGGAAGAAACAAAAAGAAAGCAGGTTAAGAGGAAGATTTTCGGAGCAAAAATAAATTTCATCAATTAAGGAAACGATTATGCCAACTTTCAGAAGCGGGAACTTCCCAATCTGAAAGAAATTCGGCTTTATTGTTTACAAGATTATTAAAAACGATGGTTTTAGGAGAAACGGCTTTTTGTTTCGCCATTTTTCTAAAATCTGTAAGCGTTTTATAGGCTATGAATTCTCCCTGTTTATAGGAAACATTCATCTTATCCAGAAGGTCTACATTGAATTCCTTCTCTAATTGCTGAATAAAATGTACAGAAGCATCTATAGAACAGCCGGTAGCTGCATTGATTTCCTGATCTAAAGCCAGAACGATAAATCGCTTGTATTTTATGAGATAACCGGCCTGTAAATCTGCTCCATGAGCAGTCCATTGTGTTACGAACTGGTCTAAGCGGCTTTGTATTTCTTCCAACTCTTCAGCTGTAAAAGAACGGTTGGCCTGGTATATCCAAACCCTTGAAGAATCGGGTAGATTTTCGAATGGTACTAACATAAATTGCTTAAATTATATTTTTACAAAACTAACTGATTTAGCTGTTGTCCCAAGTATAGTTTTGGGTTTTAACGTTTGATTTTTCACTCTCTAAGTAAGAGGTGAAATGCTAAAAAGCCTGAGTAGAAATCTCAAGCTTTTTTAATTATAAATTTTATATCAATCTGGGAAGATTATTAGAGATCGTGGGCATTAGCAATGAGCTCTGCTACATCCATAACAGCCACGCTATCTTCTTTGTCTTTACCTTTTACCCCATCTGTCATCATCGTGTTGCAAAACGGGCAACCAGCAGCAATAACTTCTGGTTTTACTTCCATAGCTTGCTCGGTTCTTTCAATATTTACATCTTTATTACCGGGCTCAGGCTCTTTGAACATTTGTCCTCCACCGGCACCGCAACAAAGTCCGTTAGATTTACATTTACGCATTTCTACTAGCTCTACTTCAAGCTTTCTAAGTAAGTCACGAGGTGCCTCATATTCTCCGTTAGCACGGCCTAAATAACAGGGATCGTGAAAAGTGATGCGTTTTCCTTTAAACTTCCCGCCTTCAACCTTTAATTTTCCTTCGTTTAGAAGAGCTTTTAAAAATTGCGTATGGTGCATTACTTCGTAATTTCCACCTAAGGCAGGGTATTCATTTTTTATGGTATTAAAGCAGTGTGGACAAGCAGTTACTACTTTTTCAATTTCATAACCGTTAAGGACTTCAATATTCGTAGCCGCCTGCATTTGGAAGAGAAATTCGTTCCCTGCACGCTTTGCCGGATCTCCGGTACAACTTTCTTCAGTTCCTAAAACAGCAAAATCTACGCCCGCTTCGTGTAAAAGTTTCACAAAAGCTTTGGTGATCTTTTTTGCCCTGTCATCAAAACTACCGGCGCAACCAACCCAAAATAAGACTTCAGGTTTTTTGCCTTCGGCCATATACTCGGCCATTGTTGGTACTTTCAATGCTTCTGCCATATCTAATCTCTTTTAATTTTATTCAAAAGACTTTTTCAGTCCAGTGATTCAAAAATATTATTATAAAACCTTCTGTGCTTTCCTGTAGGATTTTGAATAAACTTTCAGAAAAATTAATTTTCTTTCGCCCAGTTCAATCGGTCCTGTTGATTGTAAGGCCAGGGTGCTCCATTGTTTTCAATATTGGTCATTGCAATGGCAAGTTCGTTTGGAGCAGCACTTTCTTCCATCACTAAATAACGACGCATATCTAAAATTATAGAAAGTGGATCTATGCCAACCGGGCAGGCTTCCACGCAAGCATTGCAGGTAGTACAGGCCCAAAGTTCTTCACGTAATATAAAATCGTCCAGTAATTGCTTCCCGTTATCTTCGTATTTTCCTTTTGTATTGATGATCTCCCCTACTTCTTCCAATCTATCACGGGTATCCATCATAATTTTTCTGGGAGAAAGCTTTTTACCGGTTTGGTTGGCGGGACATTCTGCAGTACATCTTCCACATTCGGTGCAGGTATAGGAGTTTAATAATTGCACCTGGTTAAGATCAAAAACATCTGAAGCTCCAAACTTATCGGGTTCAGTACCTTCCTCTTCTTCTGCAGGAGCAGCAAAAGGATCTGCATCGGGATCCATCATCAATTTAACTTCGTCGGTAACCGATTGCAGGTTATTCATCTCTCCTTGTGGCTGAAGCTTTGAAAAATAAACATTTGGAAAAGCCAGTAAAATATGCAAATGCTTGGAGTAGTACAGGTAATTTAAAAAGAAAAGAATTCCTAAAATATGCAACCACCAGGCTGCTCTTTCAATAATAATGAGTGTTGCAGTACTCATTCCTTCAAAAATAGGCAACAAAAACTGGCTTATTGGAAAACTTCCGGTTATTCCTGCTTCACTCGTATAATGCGGCGCTCCATTTAGCTGAAGCTGATAATCTGTAGCGTTCATTACCAGGAAAAGTACCATAAGTACCATTTCAAAATAAAGAATGTAATTGGCGTCATTTTTAGGCCATCCCTTTAATTCCCGGCTTAAAAAGCGATAAATATTTAAGATATTTCTTCTTATCCAGAATACAATTACTCCAATTAGAACCAATAAAGCTAATACTTCAAAAGAAGCAATAAGTATATCGTAGAAGCCGCCCATAAAAGACAGGACACGGTGAGTACCGAATAAACCATCTATAATAATTTCAAGAACTTCAATGTTTATTATTATGAAACCTACGTAAACAATCACGTGAAGCAATCCAGAAACCGGTTTTTTAACCATTTTGCTCTGGCCAAAAGCAATCCTTGCCATTTTAGCAAAACGTTCTCCTTTATTATCGTTGCGGTCTACCTCTTTTCCTAACTTGATATTTCTTAATAACCTGCGGATGTTCCGTATAAAAAATCCGATACCTACTACTAAGGCTATTAAAAATAAGACTTGGGCAATAATTTGCATAGTTGGTTATTTAATTGAATCCTCTTCTTCTGGTTCCTGATAAGGTCTTGCATTTTTTCCAAAGACAGAGAAATGCACATATCGTTTAGGATTAAGTTTTACGTCCTCAAGTAATTGTTCCAACTGTTTAGTAGCATTGTCCAGGTTGTTATAAACCGCATCATCATTAATTAACTTCCCGGCGGTACCCTCTTTATTATTTAATTTATCTGAAACACTTTCAAAATCGGCCACTACTTTTTCAAGATCCTTGGTAATTTTTCCAATATCCATTTGAGTTAGCGTATCTGAAAAGGAGTTGAAATTAGTACTCATTTCATCAAGATTGGTGAACGTCCTATCCAGTTTTCCCGAGTTTCGGCCTACAATTCCCTCCAATTCATTTGCGGTTACTTTAAATGAAGCTACAGTCGCGCTAAGATCCTTAAAAGTGTTTTGAATATTGTATCTCGTACTGTCATCCAGAATTCTATTAATTGCCGTAACCAGGGAATCGGCACTAACTATAGTATTTTCAACTTTGTCCTGAAGCGGGGTTAACTTATCGTTTACCAACTCCATGATTCCTTCTTCTATATCACTTTGCAGAGTATCTCCAGATTTTGCCATTTCATCAATCTCGTAGTCTGGAATAATAGCTAAAGATTTTCCGCCAATTATATTACCACCATAAATTTGAGCGGTACTATTGTTTGAAAACTGGAAGTCATTTTCTACAGTAAAGCTAACTACAAGGGTACCCTGTTCATCAAGAAAACCGATTTTGGTTACCTGGCCAACTTTGAGTCCATTAATTGTAACAGCCGAGGAGGGAGATAATCCTTCTACATCGTTATAAATTGCATGAAATGTTCTACTGGAATCCAAAAGGTTTTTACCTTTTAAAAAACTATAACCAAAAATTAGTAGGAGGATAGCAATTATTGCTAGTAATGCAGTTTTTACTTCACGTGTAAATTTCAAAAGCTATTTTTTTAGGATACGGACAAATTTAGAAATAAAATAGAAAAGAGCCGTTAATTCACCTTAGATTTTAACGCCTCATTAACTGTAATCTTGCTACCATTCCTAAAAGCCACGATATAACTTGATGGATATCCATTTTGCTTTGTCTCACTATGAAGTTTGTTTATTTTAATATAATCTGAAGTGGCACCGTAATAATACTTATACATTCCATCTTCCCTTGCGCGTTCTACATTATTTAAACCTTTAAAATTATAGGGTTTGGTCTCCAGTCGTTTAGAACCAGCTGCCAGTTGGATTTTAAAAGTAATTCCTTCATAAATCTCGCTTTGAGAGGTTGGAACCGGAGCCGATACACCTCCTATACTTTCCAGGTTAGATAAGTTAATACTATTCGCATATTTCTCTATAGCTTCTACAATTGCAGCAGCCATTTTATTTTGCCCCCCTCCACTATTTAAATATGGGCCTTCGTGATTATTGGTTAAAAATCCTGTTTCTATAAGAACACTTGGCATTACCGCCATTTTTAATACTACGAATCCGGCTTGTTTTACACCACGATTCTTTCTTTTTAGATCGTTCGTGAAGTTTTTCTGTACAAAATCGGCTAAAAGAATACTTTGATTTAGATATTCTTCCTGCATTAAAGCCATCCCTATATAAGATTCAGGAGAATTAGGATTAAAACCTCCATAGGTTACTTCATAATCTTCCTCTAAAAAAATCACCGAGTTTTCCTTTTTTGCAATTTCAAAGTTTTCTTCAGTTTTATGAAGCCCTAAAACAAAAGTTTCGGTGCCATAAGCCTGGGAGTTATGTGAATTACAGTGTACCGATACAAAAAGATCGGCATTTGCCTCGTTGGCAATCCTAGCCCTTTTATCTAAAGGAATAAAAACATCAGAATCACGGGTATAAATCACTTCTATACCCCCTTGCTTTTCTAAAGCCTCGCCAATTTTTAGAATAATATTGAGCGCAATATCTTTTTCCTTAAAACCATTTCCCATATTACCGGGATCTTTCCCTCCGTGACCTGCATCAAGTACCACTACGAAACGGTCTCGCGGCTTATCATTGAAAGCGAATAAATTCTGCAAGCTTGCAGGAAAAATGAAAAAAAATACGAAAAGTTTAAGTAGGTTCGTTCTCATAAAAAGATAACGCTAAATTTAGGCTGATTATTTTAATTACTTTTTTCAGTCAATCTCAAATCTAAGCTGAAAAAATATATGTAATTTTGAAATTGCAAAAAGCAAGCCATTCTTTACAAAAATAGCACTTAGAGCATTGCAAACAAACATACCTAATATACTTTTTTGCTGTATTTTTATACTGCTTCCTCTCGTTTGTCTAAACGCTCAGGAAATAGGAACCGATAAAGAAATAAACATAGATGCCAAAGAAAGGGACTCTCTAGTTACCGTTGGCGACTCCTTACCTCTTGCCGAAAGCATAAAAATCACCGATAGCATTGTTGGAGACTCCCTTCAGGTCCCACAACAGGGAAATCAGCTTATTACCGGAGTGGTTAAATATGAAGCTAAAGACTATATGCGCATTAGTCAGAAAGAAAACCGAATGTATCTTTATAATGAAGCGCAAATTATCTACGGGGATATGCAGATAAATGCGGGTTTGATTATAATGGACAATGAAAAAAATGAAGTTTATGCTTATGGAATTCCCGATTCCACGGGCACCTATTCTCAAAAACCGGTTTTTGTACAGGGAAATCAAACCGTAGAACCCGATTCTATTCGTTTTAATTTTGATACTGAAAGAGCCTTGGTTTATAATTCCAGGACCCAGCAAGCTAGTTTTAATGTAAGAGGCGAAGTAACCAAACGTGAAAATGATTCGGTTTACTTTATGCAAAATGTGCGGTTTACTACTGATGAAGATTTAGATAACCCCGATTATTACTTCTATGCCAGGAAAATTAAATTTGTTCCTGAAAAGAAAATCGTTGCCGGCTTTGTAAATATGTACCTGGCCGATGTACCAACTCCTTTAGGACTCCCCTTTGGATATTTCCCGTTAACTGAAGAAGAAACCTCGGGTTTTATAATTCCCAGTTTTGGGGATAGCCAGCGTGGATATTTCCTTCAAAACGGCGGGTATTATTTTGCTATTAATGACTATGTAGATCTATTAACCCTGGGGGATTACTATACAAATGGGAGTTATGCGGTAAGACTGGAAAGTAATTACGCCAAACGCTATAGCTTCCGTGGAAACGTAAGAATTAGGTATGAAAACCTTTTTCAAAGCGAACGAGGTTTCCCGGATTTTGCCGAACAATCTGTTTACAATATTCAATGGTCACATAATCAGGATGCCAAGGCAAATCCTAATTCAAGATTTAATGCTTCTGTAAACCTGGGAAGCAGTACTTATTACCAACAATCAGTAAATCAAATGAATACCGGTAATTTCTTAACCAACACTTTAAGCTCTTCGGTTTCATATAGCAAAACATTTCCCGGTGAACCTCAGGTTAATTTAAGTGTTGCCGCGCGGCATAGTCAAAATACACGGACACAAACTATTGATATGAGTTTGCCTACCGTGCAGGCCAGTATGACGAGAATTTATCCTTTTGCACCAAAGACCGGTGCAAAAAAGGGAATTATTGAGAATATAAACTTTCAGTATAATATAAGAGGGGAAAACCAGATTAGAACTACAGATTCCCTGTTTTTTAAACCAGAAATGTTTCGCGATGCAAATTATGGGGCTCAACATTCCATTCCGGTAGCGACCAACTTTAAATTATTCAATTATTTAAGTGTTAGTGCTAATGCCAATTACGAAGAAAACTGGGTTTTTAAAACCTTTGAGCAATCCTATGATGAGTTCAATAATCAAGTTGTAACTGATACCATCAACGGATTTGATGCTTACAGGACATATAATTTTGGAACCAGCATAGGTACAACCTTGTATGGTTTAAAGAATTTTGGAAAGGATAAGAAAATACAGGCTATTAGGCACGTAGTGCGACCTTCAATTAGTTATAATGTAAATCCGGCGTTTGATCAATATTACGATACCTACGAACGACTTAATCCGGCAAATCCAATGGAAACCAATATGGTAGATTATTCCAGGTTTAGCGGGACCTTATATGGTGCTCCGGGAAACAGATTTTCCAGTTCCCTGGGACTTAGTCTTAGTAATACCCTGGAAGCAAAAGTGCGTTCTAAGGACAGTACCGCAACAGAGCCGGAGAAGATCACATTATTAAATAACTTTAGCATGAGTACGGCTTATAATCTCGCCGCTGAAGCAGGTCAACCTAAACTTTCGCCCATAGCCCTAAGGGGAAGCATCCCGATTGTTCGAGATAAACTGGATATTAACGTTGCAGGAAATATGGATATCTATGCATTAGATAACAATAACCGAAGAACCAACCAGCTTAACATAAATAATGGAGGGAGTTTATTCAGGTTTACCAATGCAAACGTAAGTTTTGGATATGCGTTTTCCAGTAAAGATTTTGAGGACGAAGGCGAAGACGAAAGTGAAGATGATATAGATAACGACACCTATCGTGGTGGGGGAAGAAGAGACGACCTGTTCGGGAAGGGATCTGATCTGGATGGAAAATTCTATGATGAAGAAGACGATCCTTTTGCTGATGAAGATCGCCCGGAAAGAAACGACAACTGGTATAGTTATAAAATACCGTGGGATTTGCGTGTGTCATATACCATGACTTATAATAATACCGCACGACAAAATGAGATAACCTCCCACTCCATAATGTTTTCAGGAGATGTAGAACTTTCTCCTAAATGGCAAGTTGGAGCCTCCTCAGGTTACGATTTAAAAGAATTAGGATTTACCTATACCCAATTAAGATTCCAGCGGGATTTGAATACCTGGCGATTAAGTTTTAACTGGGTGCCGTTCAGTGAACGTCGCTCCTGGTATTTCTTTATTGGGATTAAATCGGCAATCTTAAGTGATCTCAAGTATGACAAACGAAGAGAACCAGACCGTAGATTATAAACCAATTTAAAATATTTATCATGAAAAAGATTATTAAAACCGACAAAGCCCCTGCTCCTATCGGGCCATATAACCAGGCTGTTTTAACCGGCAATATGCTTTATGTTTCAGGACAAATAGCACTTAATCCAGAAACCAACGAATTAGAGACAGACGAACTTCAAGAGGAAACAACCCGGGTAATGCAAAATCTAAAAGCGATTCTTGCTGAAGCTGGAATGGATTTTGAAAACGTAATAAAAACTTCAATCTTTATTAGTGATATGAATAATTTCGCTAAAATAAATGAGGTTTATGGATCATATTTTAATGCGGAAACTGCACCTGCCCGAGAAACTGTAGAAGTTGCAAATTTACCCAAATTTGTAAATGTAGAGATAAGCGCTATTGCGGTAAAGTATTAATAATCACTGAACAGATGGGCTTCCCGTTCAAAGTAATTGGAGTAATAGCCATCAAAAGTCTTTATATCTTCGCCAAAATGTTCCATTTTATACAGGCCGGCGAAGATAAAGATATTACTGTCGTAGTTTAAAAACTCATCCATTTTTCTGAAAAAAAACCGAACCTTCTTTAAATTGGGCCAAAGGCTTATTCATATAAGTATTGAGCACATTAAAATCATGATACTGAAAAACATGAATCATTTCGTGGACGATAGTATTATAATTAAATCCGCCTGCTTCAGGGTTTAATAGAATTGCTGTACCTATTGCCGCACCTCGATAGGATTTATCTTTACTCCTGAAATAACTATTACCCGAAAAAACGAATTCCCCAAGCCTTAAACTCAAATTTGGCTCAAATTGATTCTGGACAGCGGTATAAGCAGTTAAAAGAAAAGATACTGGTTGAATCCTGTATTTAATCTGAAATCGATTTTTGGTGTGAAATTCTATTCGGTTAAAACCAATATTCAGGTTCCATTGTTCCCAGAAATTCCTGTTTGAAGCAGCATTTTCAATAATAGAAGTACCAGCTGAATTCACGAATTTTGCCGGCCAGCCATAGCTTAGGTTTTCGTGCCTGGCAATTCTCCCCGCAATTACTTTACTCTCAAAAACCAGGTAACCGCCTAACGCGCCCTGCGCCATTCCTTTAAAAAGAACATCGCCAATCTTCTCTTGAGGTTCTTTATTGATTACCGCTCCTATTCCACTAAAAACTGAACCTATTCCTATGTTGAATAAAGCCGCTTCGGTATAATTATTCTGTGAATGTAGCGATGAGCTTGAGGTCATCAAAACAAACAATAATGGAATAATTCGGGGCGAATATATCAAGAAAATTTTTGAAGTTTTAGAAAGCTTGCATTAGTAACTTAGCACTGGCGGGGTTTGTAGCCAGAGGGATATCATGAACATCACATAAACGCATCAGCATAAAAATATCTGGTTCGTGTGGATGTTTATCCAAAGGATCACGGAAGAAGATCACCATATCTACTTTACCTTCGGCAATTCGCGAAGCAATTTGCGCATCGCCACCAATTGGCCCCGAAAGCAATTTTTCAACTTCAAAACCGGCGATTTCGGTTTTTGCACCAGTTGTTCCGGTGGCAATTAGTCTAATATTTTTAGCTTGAAGAGCTTCTTTATGATTATTTAGAAACTGAACCATTTCGGCCTTTTTCCCATTGTGGGCAATAATTGCAACTGTTTTCATAATTATACAGATAATATATCAGATATGCGAAGCAAATCTTTATTAATAGTTGGTTTTGCTTTTAGGGCTTTTTCCAGCTCAATGGCCTGAACTTCATTATTCATCATTCCTACCATAATATCACGTTGCCCGTCCAGGGCAAGTTCTACAGCTTTTACGCAGAGCCTGCTCGCCAAAACACGATCAAAGCAAGTGGGGCGACCTCCCCGCTGGACATGCCCTAAAACGGTAACTTTAGCATCGTAATAAGGCAAGTTTTCTTTCACGTAAGCTGCTAATTCAAAAACGTTCTTACCAATTTTGTCACCTTCAGAAACTATAACAATGCTCGAAGTTTTCCCTGAACGCCTGCTGCGTTCCAATGAATTTAACAATCGGTCTAAACCAAGATCCTCTTCCGGGATTAAAATTTCTTCTGCACCGGCACCAATTCCACTATTTAAAGCTATGAATCCGGCATCCCGACCCATAACTTCCACAAAAAACAACCTATTATGGGAGCTTGCGGTATCCCTGATTTTATCTACCGCATCTATAACGGTATTTAAAGCAGTATCATAGCCTATGGTATAATGTGTACCAAAGATATCATTGTCTATGGTTGCCGGAACACCAATTACAGGGATGTTATGTTCCTTACTAAAGACTTGACCTCCTCTAAAGGTTCCATCTCCACCAATTAAAATCATGGCATCCACATTTGCCTTTTTTAAATGACTGGCTGCCT
Source organism: Salegentibacter tibetensis (assembly GCF_020164485.1). Taxonomy (GTDB): domain Bacteria; phylum Bacteroidota; class Bacteroidia; order Flavobacteriales; family Flavobacteriaceae; genus Salegentibacter; species Salegentibacter tibetensis. The sequence continues at coordinate 39,846 of NZ_JAIQZA010000012.1, read as the reverse complement.
TCTCTCGTCCTTCTTCAGTTAGAAATTCTTTTGATCTGGCCGTTTTTAGAAAAGTTCCACCCAAATTAATCACATTTCTTACACTACGTGCATTTAGTTCTATATAATCACCCTCTATCATTCCCTGAAAACCTTGCATAAAACCAAGGCATTCTACACGATAATAGGCACACGCTCTAACCACAGCTCTTATAGCAGCATTCATTCCAGGGGAATCTCCTCCGGAAGTCATTACTCCTATTCGTTTTATCCTTTTTGTCATATTTTAAATTCTAGCCTAAAATTACAAACTCAGGCGCTATCTCAAAAGAAAAAGATTAAGTTTTAGGAATTATAATATAATTTTAATCCTGATCGGGAAAGCGAATATAATCGGGAGCTTCAGGACGAGATGTGGTATTCTGTTCAGCCTCTTTCTTTAGTGACTGAATCTCTGTATTGGCAATTTTTCTAATCAATTCTTTAAAAGTGTCGAAATCTACCGAATAGGATAAGCCTATACCCTGTGTAAAGCCTATTTCTTCACCAATAAATTGAATATTATTTTCCCTATTAAAAACCTTGGCTCTTAAGGTCCCGTCTTCATTCAATAAGAAGTCAATTTCCAGATCACCAACAATAACAGATTCGGTCATCCCTCCTATTGGAACCCCTACCTGGCCATTAATGATAACCCTATTGCTTATTTGTGTTGAAAGTGTTAAACCAAAACGGTCTACGGTTTGCTGATCTGGGGTACGATCACCCTGCACATAGTTTACTCCAACCTGAAATTTACCATCATCTCCCGCAAAAATATCATTTACAATACTTGAGGCCCTTTCTGCCAAAGTTCCTGTAATTGCGTTTTGCCTTAAACCAAATTCACTATAGAATGCTCCCTGGGTTACCAGGAATAAAGCCTGAAGTTCTTTACTGGTACGGTCGTCCATTCTATATTCCAGTTCTGATCGCACTACGGAGCTGGCACTGGGGAAAGCTATATCGAAAGTAATATCGGGTTGTTCTATATCACCCTGAAGGTTAATAATTACTTCAACAGGAATTTTTCTGTTAATAGATGGATTCTCCAGTAGAACTGCAGGGTTAGCATTTAAAGCATAGATTGCGCTTACATCCAGTTCGGCATCGGTAGGATCACCGTTCCAGTTGATACTTCCACCCGATTCTACATTAAAAACTTTTTGAACAAGTCCTGCGTACTTGAAGTTGTAAACACCTTCATATACTACAAAATCCCCCCACATATTGAATTTTCCATTGGTGTTAATCTCCAGTAGTAAATTTCCCGAACCCCGGCCTCTTAAGGTACTTCCACTGGTTTGGTCTACTACTACTTCCACTTCGGCATCATTTGTAATATCGAGATCAAAAATAAGTTCCACTCCGGTCACTTCAGGGAGTATAATGTCTTCACCCGCTTTCCGGGCAGCTTTTTCTTCTGGACTTAAAAAATGAATATAGGAGTTATCTCCAACCGATTCGGTCTCGCTTAAAGGAATTTTAAAAACGGTTCCCCGCTCAGTAGTTGCGGTAACATCTATAACCAACTGATCTGTTGGACCAACTATACTGGCGTTACCACTTATAAAAGCTGTTCCGTAATAAAGTGCATCTTCATCGGCTTCAGTATCTAAAACAAGAAGTCTGTTGGTATCAATATTGAGATCCAGGTTCCATTCCGAAAAATTTTGATGACCTATACTTCCATTTAGCCTTCCCCCCGTTTGGTATTTAGTATCTTCAATTTCAACATTGTCAAAAATAAATTCCTGCTGATTTAGACTTACTATCGCATCATCCTTAAAATCAAGGTCTATATTAAGATAAGGAACTCTTAACCCCGCGTTTGCCAAGCTAATTTCACCAGAAAAATCGGGATTTTTATAATTCCCTGAAACCTTGGCATTTCCCGATGCAGCACCCCGAATATTACTAATCACTTCCCCTCCCAGAGGACTAAACGCAGCCAGATTTAATTCGTCCAAATCTACGTTCAAATCTATAATGGGTTCATTACCACTTACATCTATATTCCCAATTGCATTTAGAGATTCATTGCCGTTTTTACGTAAATTAGCATTTATCACATAACTGGTAAGTGTTTCATTTCCTTCGACATCAAGTACCAAATTACCCAGCAAATTATCATTAATATTTAAAGAATCTACCCTCAGGTTTGTGTTGGGATAATACGCTCCGTTTTCCTGGAGTAAATCAAATTTACCATTTAATGTTCCGGCAAGATCCAGACTATCTATGTGGGGAGTGATCTTACCAATATCCACATCATCAAATTCCATTTTAAAATCCTTATAAGTGGAATCCCGCATAACTCCACTAAGCCTTATTTCCTCATTTTTATGACTCATCACCAGAGAATCTATGGTGATATCACGAAAATCGAGATCAAAGATTATCTTGTTACTTTTATTGCCTTCTTCATTAATATACCAGGTATTATTTTTAAAAGTAAGATCGGAACGCTGAACCCCAACTACCGATTTATTTTCTTTATTAATCGTGTGAAAAAGATTTAGGTTAAAAATGTCTTCATTATTTTTTCCTCCCTGAAATTCAGATCTTATAAAAAGCGTATCTCTCTGAGTTACGTTGATAAAGCTAAATTCAGAAAAATTATAAAAATCTGTTGAAACACTGTCGGCATCAAAATAAGTGTTATAAATAGGATTGGTATTATCTACGTTTAGATTAACTGTTTCCATCATATTTCCAAAGATATCTATCTTTGGAGAACGGAAATTCACTTTAAATTCAGATTCATCTGAAGCTAACCGACCCCGAATAAAGGTATTTGGAGCAAGGTTAATTTCAGGATAAAAAACTTCTATTATCTTGTTATAAATGTCAAAATCGAATTCAAGATACTGATTGTTAGTAATGGTTCTGGGCTTATAATTGGTGTAAATACTGCCCAGGGAATTCTCGATTAAAGGTCTTATTTCTGAAAGATTGAAATCTCCTTTAATTTCCCCACTTATAACATCTGGAGAGTTAATACTCAAGGTTCTCACAGGGCCTTCAAAGCTTGAGGTAATACTAAAATCATCAAAATAATAGAGGTCGTTTTGATTTTGATAGGAAGTATTCAGCAATAAGATTTCACCAAAAGCATCATCTATACTGGTGCCTTTCATATTCATAATCACATCTCCTTTAAAAACAGAAAGGCTGTCACGCGAAACGAAATTAAGCGCATTTAGATCGGCAAAACCAACAGAAGCTTCAAAATCGTAGTTATTTATGTCTTCAGAAAGGTCGGCTAAACCGTTAAATTCCATCTTTAGATTGGGATCGTTGGCCATTAATAAACCGTTAAAAACAGGATTTCTAAGATTTCCGATTACCCGAATCCCCTGGTAAGTATAATCATTGAATTGCAATTTAGAAATTTGACCTCTCAATTCGGCGTTAAGCGTTTCAGCGTCAAATCCGGTACCATCTATATCCAGGTTAAAACTGGTTTTTCCCAGATTCTCATTATTGGTTAGTTTCCCAATATTTACATCCTCAAAAATTAATTTCCCCTGATAAGTAACATTTCTTGAATTATTGAAACCTCGTAAAACCACGTTAGCCTCAGCCGATCCCAGTTGTGTATCTATTGTCATATCTGCATTAAGGTTAGAACTGGTTACAACAGCATCCCCCTGCATTGTTAAATTACCAAAATCACGCAGATTTTCGGGAAGTTTTCCTTTAAGGTCACCGGGTAATAAGTTTACGAGATCATAATAATTACTGGTAAATTCGGTAAAATCGCCGGTAAGTTTGAAATCTTCACCTCCCTGTGAAAAGGCTCCTTCAATATTTACATTTCCTTCTATTTTACTACGATCCATCCCGGTTAGCCGTAAATTAGGAAGTACAAAATCATTAAGAGTACCTTTTATGTCGGTATTTAATTGCATAATCTGGTCATTACCAAATTCAGCATAAAATGCCTGAAGATCGGTACTGGAAATAACACTTTCGGTAAATGTTCCTGTAATTTCTACTTTGTTTTCAAAATCGGAAAAATCTTCAGTTTTGTAATTAAATTCAAGTTCAGCATTCACCAAAGATTGCGGCGTTTGAATTATGAGATTATCAAAAATCATATGCTCGGGACTATAGAGGAACTGCGTACTTAAGTTAACGATATCGAGTCCGCGCTTTTCGATTGCATTAAGCCCTACAATATTTATACTTAATTCAGGACCTTTAATTCTTAGTTCTTTTCCATAAACATTTAAATTTTTCAATACCAGGAATTCAGGGTTTTCACTCTCTTCGTTGATAAAACTATAATTTCCATCAGTAATTTCTACCCGATCCACCAGCAACTCGAATTGCGTAGAGTCTCCGGTAGGCTGTGTGCTTAATTTTTCTATAAACCTGGCAAGGTTATCTTTATCTTCACCTTTATATTTTCGCATGTTTAATTCTAACCCCTCTAAATAGGTTTTTCCTAAATGTGGTTTATTACCAAGCAGGTTTGTAATTCCCAAAAGAGAAGTGCGTAATTCTTCAGAAAAAATTAAGGTATTTTTGTGATGGTCTTCAATGTAAATTCCACTAATTTTCACCCTGCCGAAGTAGGTTAAACTTACTCCGTCTACAGAAATATTTACATCGTTATTTTCGTTAATAGAATTAGTGATGCGGTTTGCGACACTTGTTTGAACAGCGGGAATGGAGAAAACGATCAAAATTATGACAAAAAGCAAAACCAGCGCAACCACGGTTCTAGTTAATATTTTCCAGAATTTTTTGATACGCTTTTATATTTTAACTTTGTACACAATATTAACAATTTCTATGCCCCTTATTACTTAATGGCTTCACAAAATATTTACATATTAGGGATCGAATCTTCATGCGACGATACTGCCGCTGCTATATTGCATAACGGCAAAATACTATCTAACATTGTAGCAACTCAGGAAGTTCATCAACAATACGGTGGTGTGGTTCCAGAGCTCGCTTCCAGAGCTCACCAGCAAAATATAGTTCCAGTGATTCACCAGGCCATAGCCAGGGCAAATATCGGTAAAAAAGATATATCTGCAATTGCATTTACGAGGGGTCCGGGACTTATGGGTTCTTTACTGGTTGGTACCTCTTTCGCTAAATCCTTATCACTTGGTTTAGGGATTCCTCTTATAGAGGTGAACCACATGCAAGCGCATATTCTGGCGCATTTTATTGAGGAAGAACACTTCAAGAAACCAAGCTTTCCATTTCTGGCATTAACTATTAGTGGCGGACATACCCAAATAGTAAAGGTTTCCAACTATTTTGAAATGGAAGTAATAGGTGAAACTACAGATGACGCTGTAGGTGAAGCCTTTGATAAAAGCGCAAAGATTTTAGGCCTGCCCTATCCCGGCGGTCCATTAATCGATAAATATGCACAGGAAGGAAATCCCAAAGCTTTTCCGTTTCCAAATCCAAAGGTACCGGATTTGAATTTTAGCTTTAGCGGCTTTAAAACTTCAGTGCTTTATTTTGTGCAAAAACAAACCAAAGAAAACCCTGATTTTGTTGCTGAAAATTTAAAGGATATCTGTGCTTCAATTCAGTTTTCCATAGTAAGAATTTTAATGGATAAGCTGAAAAAGGCAGTAAAACAAACAGGCATTAACCAAATTGCCATCGCCGGTGGGGTTTCAGCAAACAGCGGAATTAGAAATGCACTCATGGAAGCGGAGAAAAAATATGGTTGGAATTGTTTTATCCCCAAATTTGAATACACTACAGATAATGCTGCGATGATAGCTATTGCCGGTCATTATAAATATTTGAACCAGGATTTTTCCGATTTTTCTATTACTGCGCAGGCACGTTATAAATTTTAATCGATGCAACTTTTTTACACCCCGAATATTGAAAAAACCGATAAGCAAATTGTCTTCCCAAAAGATGAAAGTCGGCATATCGCAAAGGTTTTGCGAAAAAATCCTGGAGATTCATTAAAAGTGACAAACGGAAAAGGAAGTTTATTTACGGCGGAAATCATAACAGCTGATCCAAAACAATGTTTGGCTACAATTATTGAAGTTGAAGAGGAAAAACCAAAAAAATATCGATTACACCTTGCAGTAGCGCCTACGAAAATGAACGACAGGTATGAATGGTTCCTGGAAAAAGCGACAGAAATCGGAGTTGATGAGATCACACCCATAATTTGCGATCACAGCGAAAGAAAAACAATAAAGCTAAATCGCTATGAAAGGGTTTTGCAAAGCGCAATGAAGCAATCTTTACATTTCAGTTTACCAATTATAAATGAAGCAGTTAATTTCTCAGAATTTCTTGTAAATGAAACTGAAGCACAGAAATTTATAGCTCACTGCGAAGAAAATATTCCCCGTCTTTCACTGAAAAACGAAGCTAAACCAAAAGAAAATATATGCATTCTTATTGGCCCTGAAGGTGATTTTTCTCCTGAAGAAATAGAACAGGCAATTGAAAAAGGCTGGAATGCGGTTAGTTTAGGCGATAGTAGACTGAGAACAGAAACAGCAGCCATGGTTGCCTGTCATACCATTGCTCTTATAAATCAGGATTAATTTTTGATCACTAAGTGAGATTTATCACTATTAATTTTGCAAACTCAGAATTTTTTAGATTTGTATCCGTTTAGTATACTCTCTTTTTTATTGATATTTTTACACTGATGTTGACTTTAAAAAAATATTTACTCGATAATCGAGATTTAAATGCTCCAAGGCTTGCCTCGAAATTCAAATTTACTTTCCTCTCTGAAAGCCTCTTGAGCTTGCTTCGAGGCAGTTTACCGTTATTTCTTTTTATTGGTTTTTGCCCGTTTCTAGCTGCGCAGGAGATTGCGCTTCTAAAATACAATGGTGGCGGCGACTGGTATGCAAATCCTACTTCCCTGCCCAATCTTATCACTTTTGCAAATAATAATATCGAGACCAGTTTAAAAGCCAAACCTGTAACCGTCACACCGGAAAATTCAGATATTTTTCAATATCCTTTTGTACATATGACGGGCCATGGAAATGTGATTTTCAGTGATAAAGAAGCTGAAAATCTTAGAAATTATTTATTAAGTGGTGGTTTTCTTCATATAGACGATAACTACGGGATGCAACAATATTTGGAGAAAGAGTTGCAAAAGGTATTTCCTGAGAAAAAACTGGAAGAACTACCCGCAAACTACCCTATTTTTAGCACTGCTTTTAATTTTCCTCGAGGTTTACCCAAAATTCACGAACATGATAATAAACCGCCACAGGCTTTTGGGATCTTTGATGAAAACAGACTGGTACTTTTATTTACCGTAGAAAGTGATCTTGGCGATGGTTGGGAAAGCCCCGAAGTTCATAACGATCCGGAAGAAGTAAGATTAAAAGCATTACAGATGGGAGCAAATATTTTGAAATACGCCTTTGAAAATTAATGGTACAACTATCCCATTTTGACGAAAAATTCAGCAAAGAAAAATTTCCCGTTATTCTTCTGTTAGATAACATTACGGGAGAAGCCAATATCGGCAGCATTTTCAGGCTTGCTGATGCTTTTAACGTGGAAAAAATTGTTTTTTCGGGGACCGAACCAAACCTTAATAGCCGAAGGCTTCATAAAACAGCAAGAAATACACACAAAACCGTTACGCACGAATTTACCGAAAATACGATTAATTTTATTCAAAATTCTAAAGCAAATTGTGATGTTTATGCACTGGAGATCACTTCAGGCAGTATTCCTATTGAGGATTTCCATTATTCCGAAGATCATAAAGGCATCATTTTGATTTTGGGAAATGAAGTTTCAGGTATCAATAAAGAATTATTAAAAATTTCAGATAAACATTTGCATATCAATATGTTTGGACGAAATAGCAGTATGAATGTTGCACAAGCTGCAGGAATAGCCTTATACGAAATATCAAAAACAATATTTGCTTTCGCTAAGAAATAATATATTTACCCCGTGAATTCAAAATCAATTACTTTAGGGATTTTAAGGGCAGCAGGAATAATGATAGGTATTATTCTACTGCTGTATTTTTTATGGGAAATCCAATCGGTTTTGGTTTATATCGCTATCGCCGCGGTAATTTCTCTGGTTGGCCGGCCAGTAGTAATCTTTCTTAGACAGCGGTTAAAAATACCCAATCAGCTTTCAGTAATTATAGTGCTAATCCTTGTCCTCTCTATCTTCGCGGGAATTATACTTGTTTTCGTACCTATTGTAATTGAGCAAAGTCATTATCTAAGTCGAATAGACATGGAAGCTTTTAGAAGCGATGTTAATGAACTAAACAATCAAATAAATAATTATTTAGGAGTTCAAGAAATTAATCTAATAGAGGGTTTAAAGCAGAGTGAATTTATAAGAAATTTTGATATTGGTGCGGTTCCCAGACTTTTAAATAATGTTTTTAGTATTTTGGGAGCCACTATTATAGCCATTTTTTCCATTCTCTTTATTTCTTTTTTCTTGCTGAAAGACAGTAAATTAATGTTGAATAGTATTCTTGTTTTTGCCAATCGTGGGGACGAAAAGAAATTTCAACGTGTTTTTAATAAGATTAAAATTTTGCTTTCCCGTTATTTTGTTGGGTTAACCCTGCAAATCACGGTTTTATTTGTGCTTTATGCTATTCTACTAAGTGTGTTCGAAATCAATAATCCTATTGCCATTGCCTTTATTTGCGCTTTTCTAAATTTGGTCCCTTATTTAGGGCCTCTCTTTGCGGGAATTTTAATGGCTCTTTTTGTGATTTCCAGTAATCTTGGTGCCGATTTTCAATTGGTTATTCTGCCTAAATTAGGTTACATAATGCTTGGCTATGCTATTTGTCAGCTTATAGATAATATGATCTCTCAGCCTATGATTTTTGGCGCCAGTGTGAGATCACATCCTTTAGAAATATTTCTTATCATTCTTATTGCCGGAATTATGTTCGGCATCACCGGAATGGTTATCGCTGTGCCCTTCTATACGGCCCTTAAAGTGATCGCTAAAGAATCTTTAAGCGAATACAAGATCGTAAAACGACTTACCCGGGACCTTTAAATCTGCATTTTGAATAAAGCGCTATTAAATCCCGAAGTTCAGGAGTTCTTAAGGAAGCACCTGAAAGCAACTCCTGCTGAATTAGCACTACGCGGAAGTCCATTTCCTAATATTTCCTCTTCAGAATTGGCACAACAGTTAACAGGTTTGCAAAAGGCTGAAAAAAAGCTGCCAACCTGGTTTAAGCAAACCCGAATTTACTATCCGCCAAAGTTAAATTTAGAACAAACCTCCTCTGAAACTACCGCAAAATATAAAGCTTCATTGCTTAAAGGCGAAACTTTAATCGATTTAACCGGCGGACTGGGAATAGACGATTATTATTTTGCTGAAAATTTTAAGGAGGTTATACATTGTGAATTAAATGCTGAATTATCTGAAATTGCAGCGCATAATTTGAAACAATTAGGGGTGAAAAATATTTCCTTTAGAAATGAAGATAGCATTGCGTTTCTAAAGGATACTGATCAAAGATTCGATTGTATTTATATAGATCCGGCTCGGCGGGACGATTCGGGAGGAAAAGTCTTTAAACTTGCTGATTGCTTACCTAATGTCCCGGAAAATATTGAATTGCTATTTAGAAAAAGCAAAACAATCCTCATCAAAACCTCTCCACTACTCGATTTGCAGGCCGGAATTTCAGAGTTGAAATTTGTAGCCGAAATTCATATAATCGCAGTAAATAATGATGTGAAAGAATTATTATGGATGCTGAAAAAAGACAATACTTCAGCAACTAAAATAAAAACCAGGAATTTTACTAAAACCGGCCTTGAAGAATTTGAAGGAATTTTTAATAAAACTACTTCTGAACTAAACTATTCCCTACCTAAGAATTTTCTTTACGAGCCCAATGCAGCGATTATGAAAAGTGGACTTTTCGAAGAAATCGCGCATCAAACGCAAACAGAAAAACTTCATCCCAATTCTCATTTATATACTTCAGAAAAAGAAATTAATTTTCCCGGAAGAAGATTTAAAATTATTGATAATCAAGAATATAAGCCCAGTTCATTAAAGAAAAAATTTAAGAATTTAAAAGCCAACATTACCACCAGAAACTTCCACGAAAGCGTTGCGGTTTTACGAAAAAAGTTCAAAATAAAAGAAGGTGGTAAAACCTATTTATTCTTCACCACCAATATAAATAATGAAAAGATCGTGTTATTCTGTGAAAAATGCTAAGCGCGTTCTTGCAACCTGTCTTTCACAAATTCTACCTTAGTTTTCCCGTGCGCCGTTGGTTTTCCATTTTCATCTAAGGTCACCATAATCACTTTATCTATAGTAATAATAGTGTGCCGTGTCATTTTATTTCTAACCTCGCACTTTAAAGTTAGCGAGGTAGTACCGAATTTCAGTACTTCAATCCCAATTTCAACAATATCCCCTTGTTTTGCAGAATGCTGAAAATTAATCTCACTCATATATTTAGTGACACACTTAGAATTTTCCAGCTGAATGATACTGTACAAAGCACATTCTTCATCTATCCAGGCCAGTAAATACCCGCCAAACAAAGTTCCGTTAGGGTTTAGGTCTTCAGGTTTAATCCATTTTCTGGTATGAAATCTCATATTTTTGTTTTAAAAGTAACCATAAAATGTGGGCGGGTAAAAGCTTTTCTAAGATTTACCGGTACTATAATATCAAGTTGATCATTTTAGATTTTGATAAAAAAAGGGCTTGTAAATTACCAATACTATAAATAATTTTTCGCAGCTTCAATGATTTCAGCGTGATCAAAAGCGAGTTTTGGTAAATCATCTATACTTACCCAGGAAGCTTCTGCTGCGTCGTCACCAGCATTTAGATCTTCCTCACAAAAAATTCGAGCTACAAAAGCAATAGAAATGGTTCTTCCCCTGGGATCACGACCGGGAGCGCCAAACGCTCTTACCTGTTCCATTGTTTCTACCGCAACCCCTGTTTCTTCTTTAAGTTCCCGTTTGGCAGCGGTTACCAAATCTTCAGATTCATCTATAAAACCTCCCGGCAATGCCCATTGATCCCCAAAAGGATCGTTTTTCCTTTTTATGAGTAATACCTTAAATTCATTATTTGCGTTACAAAAAACTACACTATCTACGGTTACTGCTACTTCTTGCTGTTTCATTTTAATTTAAAGTTTTAGGTATTTGTATATCTGTTTTAAATCGTTTGTTGAATTTCTCAATAAAATAGGCCGAAAGTAAGGGAGAGGCCTCTTCCACATTTTGATGCACAAAAAAGTAAACATTCTCAAGCCCTTCTTTATGCCATTTTTCCAGCCTATCCAACCAATCATCTAATCTTGTGTAATCTGAACTATGGTTGGCTCCGTTATACCTTATAAAGGCCGTGGTATTACTCAATCGCATATGAATTAGATCGCGTCTTCCCGCGGTATCGGTTATTATGTGCGCTACATCCCTTGCTTTGAGAATATCGTAAAGTTCGTTGGCTACTTTTTCATCTGCATACCAATCTTCATGTCTTAATTCTGCTGAAAGCGGAATTTCCTTTGGCCAATGAGCAAAAAATTCATCCAGTCTATCAATAAACTTTGGGGTGAAATTCTCACGCATTTGCAGGAAAACCATTCCCAGTTTTTCTTTTAACTGAAGCAGATTTTTTACAAAATCATCGGTCAGCTCTTCTGTTCCGTTAAGCCACTTTCTATGACTTATAAGTCTGGGTATTTTAGGGAAAAACTTAAAATCTTCATCAGCTTTTCCATACCATTTTTTAAACTGCTCTTCAGGATACATTCTATAGAAAGAACCATTGAATTCTATACTGTTAAACTGCGAGGAGTAGTAAACAAGCTCATCTTTTGTCCCTCGCGGATAGAAGTTCTTAAGGTCTTTTCTACTCCATTTTGCACAGCCAATACGCACATCTTTAAATCCTCCTTTATCTCCCTTTTCATTAAGAATTTTAATGGTGTCCGGATGCGTTTTAGGCAGGGAAAAATCTATATTCTCAGGATGATCTACTTTTCCAAAGTTCATAGTGTTCTACTAATATTTGTTAAAGTACACCGTTTTTCTATTGGTGAATTCCTGGATGCCGTGATGGGACAATTCTCTTCCGTATCCTGACATTTTGGTTCCGCCAAAAGGTAATCTTGGATCGCTTTTAACCAGCTCATTTACAAACACAGCCCCATCTTCAAATCGTGGAACCACTTTAAGGGCAAAATCTTCATCTTCTGTAAAAATAGAAACCCCAAGTCCGAAACTGGAGGAGTTAACCAGATCTATTGCTTTTTCCTCATCTTTAAATTCTGTAACCGAAATGACAGGACCAAATGTTTCTTCATCAAAAACGGGCATTCCCTCCCTGGCTCCAGTAATTATAGTTGGTTCATAATAGGTGCCGTCCCTTTTTCCGCCTAAAATAATTTTCGCTCCTTTTTTTACTGAATCTTTAACCTGGTCTTCCAAATCTTCCGCCAGATTTTCTTTGGCCATTACCCCAATAAAAGTTTCTTCATCCATTGGGTCGCCGCTTTTTAATTCTCGCACCTGGCGTGTGAATTCCTCCAAGAAATCTTCAGCTATATCCTTATGTAGCAGCAAACGTTTCCCGGCAATACAACTTTGTCCAGTATTTTGAAAACGGGCCTGTACACAGGTTTTTACACTTTTAGCAATATTAGCATCTTTAAAAATCACAAGTGCATTGCTCCCACCAAGTTCTAGAACCGACTTTTTGATCTCTTCCCCGGCAATTGAAGCAACACTACTTCCTGCCCTTTCACTACCAGTTAAGGTTACTGCTTTTACTCTTTTGTTTCTAATTATATTTTCAACTTTCTTACTGCCAATTACCAGGTTCTGAAAACAATCCTCCGGGAAACCAGCCTTTTCAAATATCTTTTGAATATTATTAGCTGACTCCATTACATTACTGGCGTGTTTTAAAATTCCAATATTTCCAGCCATAAGTGCGGGTGCCGCAAACCTGAACACTTGCCAAAAGGGATAATTCCATGGCATTACGGCCAGGACTACTCCTAAAGGTTCATAAGCCACATACGAATTTTTCGCATCGGTTTTTATCTTTTCATTTTGTAAGTGGGATTCGGCATTTTCAGCATAGTATTCACAAACCCAGGCGCATTTCTCTACTTCAGCGATAGCCTGGTTAATTGGTTTCCCCATTTCTTTGGTGATGGCTTCTGCGTATTCCCGGGAATTGTCTTTAAGTTCTTTTGCAGCTTTCATCATTAAATTACTACGCTCTGCAAAAGAAGTTTCTCGCCAGGATTTAAACCTGGAATGCGCTCTTTTTATAGATTTTTCAACTTCTGTATCACTTAATTCGTGATGGCTGGAGATTTGTTCTCCGGTATAAGGGTTTTTTGAAATTATCATTGGCTAATTAGAATTTTTAAATTATTTGGTTGATTTAGGCTTCTAACTAAAGATAAAAAGAAGAATAGGCTTAAACAGGGCGATTAAGACGATTTTAACGTGTATGAATGTTTATAAGTAGTTTACAAGTCTTTAATCGGGCTCGAATTTTGAGGTTTAAAGTTTATTAAATTTAAGAAAACAAGTTCTTATGATACCACGAGACCTTCAATTAGTAGAACTTAGGCCTGAGATCCCTTCGGCCAGAGTTTCAGAAAACATGAGTTTTGACGAACAATTTCAAAACAAAACTTTACGGCCCATTGCCAAACTTCAGGATGAATTGCTGCTGGAAGTTTTTAGAAATTACACTAAAAAACACAAGAACAAATTCTATGAACTCAAACTTGATCAGCGCTTTATTTATATTGAAAACGCTATTCAGAAAGATGTGAAATTCAGGAATAGCCTAAAGGGAATAATTATAGGACAATTCACTTTAGAAGAATATGCTGGTTATATCGAGAATTCTTCGGCCTTAAATAAGCGAATGATGAATATTGTAAAAGAGCGTTTGCAGAGCAATATTCAACTTTTAGAAGAGGAAGTAGCGTACTAGGAGTCCGATTAAGATAGTTATAGCAAAACTCATTAGTGTTCCTATAAGTACGTATTCAGTTTGTTTTCTCGCACTGGCATCGGTTTTATCACTAAAGCGTAAAATAGATTTTGCAGCGATAAGAAACCCTATTGCTGAAAAATTGTGAGTAAGAATAAAGGTTAGTACCAAAATCCTTTCAAAAATACCTATGTATCGACCTGCGGCTTCCAGGCTTTGATTTTCGCCATTGGGCTGAAGTTCGTTATGCCATCGCCGGGTGGCCTTACCAATTAAAAATCCGGTTGGGAAAATAACAAGTAAGTAGCCAATAATGATTGCTAAGATTTGAGGAGAAGAAAAGAATTCAGCAATAAAAGGAATCAATTCTGAAAAGCCTTCAATAAGATAGATCCAGACTAAAATTATTATTAAAATATGCCAAAACTGATCTATTAAAAACAGTTTTAAAGTGTCGCTTTTATGCTGAAGTTTCCATAAATCGATAAAAAAATGGCTGACACTAATTACTATCGGTATATACCATAAATGCCATTCCTGCAGAAAAATATAGGTAAGAAATCCTGCTAAAAATGAGTGAAAATATAAAAACCACGAACCCGCCTTTTTCTCCCGTTTGTGTTTTACCAGTTTGGTAGGTTGCAGCACAAAATCGGTTAAAATATGTGCCAGGAGGAGTTGAAGCAAGATTATTGTAGTTTCTTCCATAATTAAAAACTCTGGGCAGTTACATTTTCAAAACGTTTCAGCAGGATCGAAATTGCTTCCCATCCACAGGCCTTTTTTCGCTGGTTTACCGCCGATTGGCTGATTTTTAATATTTCGGCAATCTCGGTTTCCTTCATTCCTTTTAGTAAGTAGTAAACCACTTCTGCCGAAGCCTGGCTCCATTTTTCCATCACGGCATCCAGTAAAAACAAACTCGCCCCGAATTCTGCATTCAGACTATCTAAAGGAGTTTTTAAACGAATTTTCCTGGAATCGTTTTTCATTTCGTCTAATGTTCTTCCGGAGAATTGAAAAGCCTGCCCGTTGGATTCAGCCATAGAATCTCCTTTATAATCAAAAGTGCCAATACCTATGGCTATTTTTACATCGGCTAAAGTGCTTGCAGGTTTTTGATCTTTTAGTTTCACTTTATTTATAAGGCTTTTTATCCGTAGTGCAATTTGTAATGAATCCTGAAACCTTGAAATAACGCCCTGAAAACTATCACCTCTGTAAATTTTAAAATCTACTTCATCTTCAGCATATTCTTGCTGAAGTTTTTCAAATTCTGAATTTAAATTCTTTAAAATTTCATCTAAAAGAGCTTCAGAATAATTTGAAGAATCTACTAAATCGGCTGTAATAACGGCTATCATAATCCAAATATAACAAAATATATTAGTCCCAGGACTTATATTCATTATTTATAAGTACTAAGACTTATATTTATATATTATAAGTATATAGGCTTATAATTTAATAAATGTATGTGTTATTAAATTTTTCCTAAATGTTCTTTCAGCCTGCTTAGGTTATTTAATTTTAAAAAAATCAATAAAAAATACTATGGTAAGCAATAAGAAAGAACTTTATTTTAACTGCTTAAAAACTATAAATGAGCAAATAGAACGATATCAAAAGCAAATGGATAATATAAAAGAATCTATGGAAGCTAATGATATTAAAACAGATTATGATGAAGATAATAAAGGAGAACTTCTGGGCGATTTTGAAAAATTTGCAGGGCGTTTGAGCACTGCCCAGGAAATGAAAGAAAGTCTAAGTCGAATAGACCCTGATCATTATAGCGAAGTAATAAATCTTGGCAGTGTTGTAGAAACAAGCGGGAACTATTACTTTATTTCTGTTCCTATAGGTGAAATTGCTATGGAAGACGGAAGCAGCGTTTATGCCATTTCAACTGAAGCCCCTATTTATAAAGAAATGGTAGGCAAAAAAGAGGGTGAAACTTTCAACTTTAATGATGAAGAAGTTAAAATTACCGCAGTAGGTTAATTCCTATTCTGGGTATTCTACCCTAAGGTGAAAAATATTCTTAAGCTTACGTTTAAGGATTTTTTTCACCACTTGTATTTCCTTAAAAGTAATATTAGCGTTTAAGAACTGCTCTTCCTTCATTTGCTTATTAATAATCTTTTCTACAAAATTATCTATTACCCCGGCGGTAGGCTCTTTTAAACTTTTGCTAGCCGCCTCCACACTATCACACATCATTAAAATCGCGGTTTCTTTGCTGAATGGAATAGGCCCGGGATATCTAAAATCGTCTGCAACCGCATTTTCATTTCTTTCCTTTTCTTTCATATAGAAAAAGTAAACAGTAGTGGTCCCGTGATGCGTTCTAATAAAATCGATGACCCTATCGGGGAGGTTGTATTTTTTAGCAATTTCAATTCCATTAATCACATGGTCTGTAATAATCTGGGCACTTTCCCGAGGTTCCAATTCATCGTGAGAATTCACTGCTGAAGTTTGATTTTCAGAAAAATAGGTTGGGTTTTTCATTTTACCGATATCGTGGTATAGTGCTCCTACCCTAACCAACATCGCATTCGCATTAATTTCATTCGCAGCAGCTTCAGCCAGGTTTGCAACATTTAAAGAATGATGAAAAGTTCCCGGAGCTTTCTCTGAAAGTTCTTTCAGCAATTTAGCATTGGTATCAGAAAGTTCCAGCAGGGACATATCTGAAACCATTCCGAAGATTTTTTCATAAATGTAAATTAATGGCTGAACAAATAGCGTTGCCAGACCTCCCAGGAGAAACGTAAGTAAGACTTCAGCTTCCACATCGGCGATATTCCCTTCCTGAATAACCGTAAAAGCGAAATAGGAAATAATATACACCAAGGTTATTTGTCCTACCGAAATAAACAGGTTAGCCCTTTTGTAAAGCTCAGATACCGTTAGTATGGTTACAATCCCGGCAATAATTTGCAGGAACATATATTCATAACTATTGGGCACAATAAAGCCTAATAGAAGTACTGTAATTACGTGAGTAAACATCCCCAAACGGGCGTCAAAAAATGCTTTTAAAGTAAGTGGTAAAACACACAGTGGTACTACATACACATAATCTATATTAAAATTAACCACCAATTTGGTTAACAATACCATAAAGAGGATATTAAAGAAAATAAAGGTGACTTTTACATTGTTTTCAAATATTTCTTCCCTGTATTTTCTAATGAACAACAGGAGCATTAAAAGTGCCAGGGCAACCAGAACGCTGTAACCTACAATTATCCATTTGTAATTACTTTCACTCCAAACCTGCGATTCATATTCATTTTTAAGTGATCTAAGTATGTCGTATTTGTTGCCTTCTACCACTTCGCCACGAGCAATCACTCTACTTCCCTGCTCAATATTGCCGCGGGTATAAGAAATATTATCTAATTTACTTTGTAATTCCTTCTGGGTAAATCCACTATCAAAACTTACGTTGGGCTCTATAAGGTTAAAGAAAACTTCCAATAGCTCATTCTCGAAGTTTGATAGATTAGTTTCTTCAATTTTGGTATTTAGAAAATTTCTTACCTGATCCTGTTTTAGAATATTCTTATAGGAAATTTCAAAAGCTTCATTCCCCTTTCGTAAGTAAACTACCTGATTGTCCTCTATTCTATTATTAGACTGCAGTAAACCATATTCATAAACGTCTTCCAGAGTTTCATTTACAAAGCCAATAAATTGGGTTTCCCTGTTATTTAGAATGCTATCGGGAAAAACTTCCTGTACTACTTCAGGTACTTCAGATTTTACCTGCTTTGGGATTTCCTGGTTAAATTGCAAATATGGGGTGTGGTTGCTTATAATCTGCTGGCGCTCGTCCTGGATTTCTTCTTCAGATTTTAATATAGCGAAATCAAAAGGCGCATAAAGATTTTCATACTGCCATGGTTTCCCTTTGGGAATTTCATATTTAAAATTTCCACCTTTGGGAAGTAGGTAAACAATTAGCACCGCGGTAAGCGCAAATAAAAATACCTTGTAAAATAACGCCTGATTTTTATACAGGTTATTTACGATTTTCTTCATATAATTAGTGCTATTGCTCAAATGTACTAAAAAATAGCGGCCAAATTAGCGCTGTTGCTAAGTTCCTTATAAAATCACTAAATTCGCAAAAGAAGAAATAACTAAAACATAAATGATGAATAACGAAGTAGTAATTGTAAGTGCCGCAAGGACTCCGATTGGAAGTTTTTTAGGTAGCTTATCTACCGTAGAAGCTACCGATCTTGGTGCTGTGGCCATCAAAGGAGCTTTAAATAAAATTAAATTGAAACCCGAACTTGTACAGGAAGTTTTAATGGGAAATGTAGTGCAGGCGGGAGTTGGCCAGGCACCTGCCAGACAGGCTGCTCTTAAAGCCGGCATTCCAGATTCAGTTCCCTGTACAACCGTTAATAAAGTATGTGCCAGCGGGATGAAAGCCGTGATGCAGGGCGCACAATCTATTATGCTGGGACAAACTTCTATAGTAGTTGCCGGTGGAATGGAAAATATGAGTTTAATTCCACATTATCTATACCATAGAAAAGGTCAGAAATTTGGCCCTGCAAAAATGGAAGACGGAATGCAAAAAGATGGATTGGTAGATGCTTACGACCATAATGCAATGGGAGTTTGCGCCGATCTTTGTGCTACAGAGCATAGCTTTTCAAGAGAAGATCAGGATGCTTTTGCCATAAAATCATATGAGCGTTCTGCTCAAGCCTGGGCCGACGGGAAGTTTGATAATGAAGTTGTTCCGGTTATAGTTCCACAGCGTAAAGGAGATCCTTTAGTGGTAAAAGAAGACGAGGAATTCAAGAATGTGAGAATGGATAAAATAACTTCACTTCGCCCCGCTTTTAGTAAAGATGGAACCGTAACTGCTGCAAATGCTTCTACTATCAATGATGGTGCAGGAGCCGTGGTTTTAATGAGCCGCGAAAAAGCTGAAGAATTAGGTTTGGAAATCTTAGCCAGCATTAAAGGTTTTGCCGATGCCGCACAGGAACCAAAATGGTTTACCACGTCTCCAGCCAAAGCTTTGCCTTTAGCACTAAAAAATGCTGGCGTTGCCCAGGATGATATAGATTTCTTTGAATTTAATGAAGCCTTCTCTGTTGTAGGATTAGCGAATATGAAGATTTTAGGAATTAGCGACGAGATCACCAATGTTCATGGTGGTGCCGTTTCCCTTGGTCACCCACTGGGTTGCAGCGGAGTAAGAATTCTTATCACTTTATTAAACGTACTGCAGCAAAATAATGCTAAATTAGGAGCAGCCGCGATTTGTAATGGCGGTGGCGGTGCATCTGCAATGGTAATAGAGAGAAACTCTTAATTTTATATTTTTTATTGAATGCAATACGGAATTTGCCCCCTAAGCATTGTGCCACTTCGCGAAACCACATCTAATAATAGCGAAATGGTATCTCAGGTTCTTTATGGAGAACATTTTAAAATACTTGAAGAACGTGCCCAGTGGAGCAGGATTCGTGTTGCATTCGATAATTTTGAGGCCTGGATCTCAAATAAGCAATTGCTTAAAATCCCGGAAGAAACTTACTTCCGGTTAGACGAAGCTATTCCCAATTATTCTGCTGATCTTTTTGATTTTGTAACCGATCAAAACGGCCATCTTATCACCGTACCTATCGGAGCCGCTCTTAATGCTACAGGCTTACTAAATCATCAATTTGAAGGGCATTCAGTTTCGGGTGAAAAACTTAAGGTTGAAATTGTAAAAACGGCATTATTATATTTAAACAGCCCGTATTCCTGGGGCGGAAAATCGCCGTTGGGAATTGATTGCAGCGGACTTACGCAAATGGTTTATAAATTAAATGGATATCAGTTAAATCGAAATTCAGCCGATCAGGCTAAACAGGGAGAAGCGCTGAGTTTTATTGAAGAAAGTGAAGCTGGTGACCTTGCCTTTTTTGATGATAAAGATGGAGTAATAGATCACGTGGGCATTATGATGAACGATAACTACATTATCCACGTAGACGGAAAAGTACGTATAGATCGCATTGATCATTCCGGTATTTTTAATGCCGAATTAAAAAGGCATACCCACCAATTGCGCGTAATTAAAAAGATTATTTAACCCTTCGACTGCACTCAGGGTGAAAAGTAAAAATAAGTTAATAGATAATAATTTCAACCTTACCGAAAATCGTGAAAAAGCTTTGGTTTCCTGCTTTCCTTGGGAAATTTTAGTTTTTCGATTTTTTCTACGGAAGTTTTTTCTAGTGCTACTTTTACATTTAAGCCAGCTTGCAAATGCTCCTGAAGCTCATTAACTTCAGCAAAATCCTCCGGAATTCTAATTATGATCTCATCAGTTTGGGTTTCATTTAGCCTTGCTTCAATAACAAAGATTTTTAAAGACTGAAACGCTGTAAGTAAATTGATGATTTGCTGCGGATAAAGTGTTGTTCCTTTCAGCTTAATCATTTGCTGTTTGCGCCCTACCGGCGTGCCAATGCGTAGCGATTCCCTACCACATTCACAATTTTGCCCATAGAATTTCACCATGTCCCCGGTAGCAAACCTTATCAAAGGCATTGTTTGGGTTTGCAATGGAGTGACCACTAATTCTCCAATTTTCCCTGACTTAACCGGAAAACCGTTTTCGTCCAAAACTTCGGCAAAAATAAGCTCTGGAAGACTGTGATTACCGGTATGCAACTCGCACTCGGTAAACGCAGTACCCATTTCGGTACTGGCATAGGTAGAAAACAGTTCAATATCCCACAGTTCTTTGATTCTTTGTCCTAGAGAATTCAGGCTGAAATCTGGATTTCGCAAAGGCTCACCAATACAAACTGCAGTTTTAACCGAAGAATTTTTATAGTCGATTCCGTTTTGGATGGCAAAATCGATCATCTTTAATAAAAATGAAGGAACCGCCACAAGGAATCCGGGTTTGAATCTTTCTATAGATTCCCATTGCAAACCGGGAAGCCCGCTGCCGGTTCTTACAATCCCGGCACCCAGTTTTCTTAAACCAAGAAAATAAGCCATTCCGGCCATAAATCGGCGGTCTAAAGTCGTGGTAAGTTGCACAACGCTAGATTTTTTTACTCCGACCATTTCAAAAGACTGCCGCTCATTTTCTGCCAATCTTTCCAGATCTGAACCATTTAAGGCAAAACTCACAGGATTTCCCAAAGTCCCGGAAGTAGTAACATAATCTATTATTTCTTCCTGGGGAACTGCTAAAAACTCTTTATTATATTGTTGCAGGTCTTCCTTGGTGGTAATCGGGATTTTCCTGAAATCCTCATAAGACTCGATTTCCCCAGGGCTTATTTTATTATTGCTAAAATGCTTTTTATAGAAGCGAGAATTTGCCGAAACGTAACTTAACTGTTGTTTCAGCAATTTTTTATTTGCATTTATATAGTAAAAATTCGTCATTTACAGTCTGCGGTAAGATTTTTTAATCATTTTCTCTAAATATTCCTTGTCCGGCAAAGTGGTTACTTCCCTCCTTTTGCCCTGTTTATAATTAATCACCGCTTTTTTATATTCTTTTTGCTGAAAATAATAATCGCCGGCAATCTTATAAACCTCCCAGAAATGCGGATTTAAATATTTAAGTTCCTTGATTTTTTCTTCGGAAATTTTTCTTTCGGCAAAAATCGCTTCTGTAATTTCCCGACTTAATGTTCGATATTTTTCATAATCCTTATAAGTTTCTGTATTTACAAAAGGATCTTCAGCAATAGTTTCATCGGTCATCACGCTTCCTGAAACATTTCCGTCTTCAAAGTCTTTAAAAGCTTGTTCCAAATCGTAAGAAGCAAAAGCACCTAACTGATAAGGATTAGCCGAAACCCATACTTTCCGCTCTTCAGGCTTAAAAATGATGCCGTGATGGGCGAGCAATTGATTTATGGCCATTTCATTTCCCAGTCCTAGATTAGAACCTTTTAATCCTGCTTTGTCTCTTAAAATTCCAGCAGCTTTTGTAGGCGTTAATTTTTCATTTTCAGAAAGCAGTTCCCGCATTTTATCAAATCTATATTGTGTATGGCTCTCTTTTATGGCTTTTAAATTTCGATTATCTTCTACGTAAGCTTCACTTTGAAAATGGTTGCTACACACCAGTTCATTAGAATTTTCAACTTCGTAAACACCAAAATTTCCCGGCGCTACTTCTATTAAAATTGCCTTACGTTCATTAGCACTTCCCACCATAATAGATTCTGAAACAAAAACCTCTCGTTTTTTAGCAATTTCTATAGCTTCTTTGGTAGAAGATGCGTATTGCAAAATTTCCCGGGCAACCAGGCTAATAGGTGTCTTGGCCTGCAAAGGAATTTTACTCTTCCCGGCGTTTATGGTTACACTGATTCCTTTTTCATTTAAACCGCTTACAGATCCAATCATTCCGGCCCAGGTGTACATCATAAATTTATGCCCATCTACCGGGTTTATAAAAGCGGCAATTTTTTCTTCAGCAAACTCATCTCCTACATAAAAATCAAAATTCCTACCTAAAAGTAATTGACCGTCTTCAGTTTTTTCATCCCAGGCAGCAAACGAAGTACAACCCACCAGCATTAAATCCTGTAGTGCGTGACCAATATCGTGCGCCCCGTGAAAATAGAGCATCCTTATATAAGCCGGCGCAAAATCATTGTACTTTTCCAACCCAAAAAGCGATGTACCATAAATTTCCTGTTTGTATTCTTCAGGAACGTGCAGGTACATTTTTCTATTAAACCAGGTGACCGTTTTTTTTAGGAAATTTCGATATCCGGTTTCCGGAACCAATTTATAGATCTTCTCCATAAAAGCAGTTTCCTGTTTATGCATTAATTCGCGGGTAAGGCTACCGCTTATTACTCCTCGTTCCAGGGCATCGCCTTCAACGTAGAGTTCCCAAATTCCGTATTGATTTTTATAAAGGGAATTCTTTCCAATGCTATAATGCGTGTCGCTGTGTTTGATCCTGGTAGTATCAATTGCCTCAATTCCCGAAATATCGGGCCTGTCTTGCATAGAACGCTTTATTCCGCAGGAATTAAGGAGAAATAAAACCCCTAATAAAATAGATATTTTAATAAAAATTAGCTTCAATTAATCCATTCTTTTTAAAACCAGGATATTATTCTGCCGATATATAATCTCAAAATTTAAATCGATAAGCCACCGGTTTTCATATTCTGAAGTTAAAATAATCACTTTCTCAGCATACCGTGAGATATTTTCTTTTAAAACTGGAGTGATTTCTTCTGAAGGCTTTTCACTGATTATAAATACCAGATAATCCTTGAAATCTTCAGGCCATTCCTTGTTGATTTTAAGATTCTCAGCATTGCTTTGTGGCGTATTATTGGCAATATTTCTGTTTTCTTTATGTGTATCTAAAACAAAGAATTCATTTTCAGGATTCTTCATACTTAAAAAGATAGGGAGTATACCGAAATTGGAATTCAGCATAAAGATTTTTTCATCCGAATCTATAAACCCGGAAACCTTTAAAAATCGTTCCCTGTTTTGCGAAAATTCCTTTTTCGCTTTTGAAAAAACCGACTTATACCTGTAATTTCCTAAAACCGCATTTTTTAAATAGAGCTGTTCCTTGTTTTTCGATTTAATCACTAAAGCAGAGAAACTAAAAGGAGCTTTCTGCGCCACTTTTCTTCGGAAAAATAAAAGATCGAATATTTTAGTTTGAATTACAAAAGCCACTAAAACAGCGGTTAAAACCCCAATCACCGAAACAACAGAAACCGCCTGAAGTGCAGGATGTTTGGCAAAAACTAAGGCGCCAATTCCCAGTAATGTGGTTAAAACCGAAAGCAAAATAGAAGCCTGATAAGTTTTTAAAGCAGGTTTTCCGGTTTCGTATTCTTTAAGGCAGGCGTTGGTGATAAAAATGCTGTAATCCAACCCAAGCCCGAAAATAAAGGTGGAAATAATGATATTTAAAATATTGAATTCTATGTTTAAAACAGCCATAATTCCCAGGGTAATAATCCAGGTAATGGCAATTGGGAGCAAAGTGAGCACGCTAAGCAGTAAATTCCGGTAAAAAAGCAGTAAAACAATAAAAACCGCAATTAGAGAGAATAAAATAAGCTGGTTGAATTCACTCTTTAAATCCCCAAGTAAATCCTGGTTCATTTGTTTTCGGTCTATAGCGATAATTCCTTCCTCTTCTTGAAGTTCCTGTAAAACCTCCGAATTGGTTTTATCAAAACTAAGGGTACTGGTTACCGTAGAAAAACCCGGACTTCTGTTTATAAAATCGTCTAAATAAAGTGTTGAAACATCACGATAATCGTCCAGGAATATGCCGTTGAAATTTTTGTTTAATTGCTCGTAGAATTGGTTAAAACTCGCTGCTTTAAAGCCAAGTTCAGCAGATTCCCGCAAGAGATTATTTTTTAGGTTTTCCTTTTTAGAATCACTCCAAAATTCTTCCCAGGCTTCAATTCTTTCGGTTTGTTTATCGGTAGAAAGCACTACTCCGCCAATACTACTGAAACTTTTAACCTGTCCGTCCTCTTTCAAAGTTCTTAGATCCAGGTAAAGTTCGTTATTTCGGGAAAGGGCTTCATCTATATCTTTTCCATAGGAAACCAAATAGGTGGTATTCGCGGCATCACCTGAAATTCGTTTTATATTTTCTTCAGCCTTTTTTATGCTTTCGGGTTCATAATTAAGTTTCGAAATATCTTCGCTAAACCCAACTTTGGTAAAGAAGAACAAACCGCCGAGAAATAACAACAACACAAAGCCGACTAAAAATTTGTTCTGATAAAATCGTTGTGCAGCGAGTTTATCTACCCAGTTGCTTTTTTCTTTTTCTTTATTCTTAGGAGGATTATAAAATTGCGGAATAAGGATTAAAGCAAATACTGAAGCCGTTACTACACTAACAGCTGCAAAGATTCCTAAATCTTTCAGGGCTTCACTTTCAAGGAAAAGTAGGCATAAAAAAGCGATAGCTGTGGTAAAACTACTCATTAGAATAGGCTTGCTAACTTCCTGATATAGCGTTTTTACATCGGCATTATTTCTAAAATGAGTGAGGATATGCAGCGCATAATCAAGGCTTATTCCTAATAAAATCGCACCAATACCAAGGGAAATGGCCGAAACACTTCCTTTAAAGAAATACAATAATGTAATAGCGGTTAAAGCCCCTAATAAACTGGGAAGAAAAAGCAATAGCGGTACGTAAATTCTTCGGTAAAATAAAATTAATAGGACCAGCAAAATAGAAAAAGCTATGCTAAGCGTAAGCTGAATATCTCTTTTAACCTGTTTTGCGTTGGCAATGGCAAATAAAACCCCACCGAAGTATTCGGCATTAACTTCAGAATTCTCATTTAACTCTGAAATTATCTCATCTAAACGCTCTATAAAAACCTCATTATTTTTGGTCTCAGAAGCCGGATATTCAGGAGTGATAAAGAGCAATAAATGCTGCTCGTCTTTAGTTAGCAGGTAATTATTATAAATCTTAAAATTATCGTCTACCTGAAGTTCCTGCAATTTTTGTAAGCCCAGGTTTGTTATAGAAAGTGGGTCTTTAAAGAGAAATTGCTTGGTCACAAATCCGGTTGGGGAAATCAAGTCCCTGTAAGAACTTTCCAATCTTTCCTGAATACTGTCTTCCTGTAATCGGGAATTTATTTCCTCATAATCCCGCGCATTAAGGAATAACGGTAGGTTTTGGTAAACAAAGTCATAAACTTCTAAAATACCTTCATCAGGAATTTCTCCCTGGATTTTGGTAATATACTGAGGAAGTTCTTTATTTAAGGAATCAATGAGTTGACTTGCATATTCAGTAAGTTTTTTAGGATTTTTTTCTTCCGAAGAAACCGCGATAATGAGTTTATCTGAAAACTCGGTATTATTGAGTACTTTTCTTAAAACATCCTGTTTTTCCCCGGAAGGTATAAGCTTAGTTATATCTTCTTCCAGCTGAATTTTAGAAGCAAAATATCCACCACCAAGCACAAACAGCAGCAGAAGCAAAAAACCAATCGCTTTTTGCCTCCGGAAAAAATAATAAAGCTTTAGGAAAAAGTTGTGCATTTAAGGTTTTACCACCTGTTTTTGGTTTGTTACCGAAAATAAGAAATAAAACACAATCCATAGCAGTAGCGCGACGATTCCTGCCAGGGCAAAACTACCAATGATATACTGCCATAAGCCAAGAAAAATATCGGCTGTAGAATCAAAATCTTCCGGTCTTAATTCCCAGGCCAGTCCGCGGCCGGTGAGCAAAGATCCGGCTTGATAACTGGCGTAAATAATAAACGGAATTAATGGTGGAATGCTAATATTGCTGAATAAAAAAGCTACTACTTTATTGAGTTTAAACATTGCAGCCAAACTAAACACCAATAATGTATGTAAACCCCAAAATGGTAAAATCCCAACAAAAACGCCCAATGCAATCGCTGCCGCTTTTTTATGTGCCGGCTCCTGACTTTTAACAATATTTTCTTTCCAGAAACGCTTATAGCCTTTCTTTCTAAAATCCTGGTACGTATCTCGCGGATGGATATAGAAAAAACTCACCAAAACAAACCAGATATAAAGTAGCGTAATCCTGGTGATATCCCAAAAAGGTCGAAAATGCGTAACCCGGTCTTCTTCATAAAAAACCTTTATCGGCACATTTCTCACCTTAACTTTACGCCAGGCAGCTTTTACAATAATCTCGATTTCAAGCTCAAACTTATTGGTATAAAGTTTTATCTGGTTAATCACTTTTAAAGGATAAAGTCTGTAACCGCTTTGGGTGTCGGTGAGCTGGGTACCGGTTACTACCAAAAACCAGAAATTGGAAAACTTATTTCCGGTGGTACTTTTTCCAGGAATGCCGTCCTGGCCCATATTACGGTCTCCAACCAGTAAAATTTCAGAATCAGGATTTTTCTCTTCCAAATGACTAAGAAAAACATCCAGATCATCAGGATAATGCTGCCCGTCTGAATCTATGGTTATTGCATATTCGTAGCCAAGATCCTCGGCAATTTTAAAGCCTTTTTTTAATGCTTCGCCCTTACCCCTGTTTTCATCAAAATGTTGAATATTTATTTCAGAAAAATCTTTGAGTATTTCTTTAGTAGCATCGGTAGAACCATCATTAATCACCAAAAGATTAGAGGTATATAACAGTAAATCCTGTAAAACGCTACCCAGACTTTTTTCGTTGTTATAAGTAGGAATTATAATACAACAATTTAAAGCTTCAAATCTAGACTGATGTATTGGTTCGTGGTTCAAATCAAAATGGCTTTATTTGCAAAAGTAAAATTAAAAAGTAAAGCACAAACTCTTAAAAGTTTAAGATTCAACTTTTTTATAAATAGAGTTGATTTTCAATGAAATACCGGCAGAATTTTTAGCGATACCTTTAAGTTTTATTTCCTGATTTTCCTCCGTAATTTCAGTTTCAAGATTTAAAATTGCATCGGTATTTGGATCTACCACAGCCATAAATTTCACGTTATTCCCTTTTTTAAACTGAAGTTTACAAGCACAACGGCGCTCCGCTTCTTCTTTAAACAAATTCATTAAAATAACGCCTGGAGTTACCGGCCTTCCGGGGAAATGCCCATCGTAAATAGCGTGGTCTTTATTGATCTTTATTTGAGTGATATTTTTATCGTCTTTCTCTGAAGAATCTAAAACAGAATAAAAATTCTTTAATAACATGTATTGGCTGGTTGTTGGTACAGGACTAAATTACACAGAAAATTTAGCATTTTTAAGCTTTTAGAAACAATTTATGGCTCAAATACGGTTGCAGGTATATCCCGATTGATACTAATATTACTGAATTCAATAATCGTTGCGTCACCGGATTCTTCCATTAAATTTACCTGCTCTACAATATTCTCCCCATTAAAAAGCAAATGGATCTCAGCAAACATCGCTTTTAAATTTTTATCTTTCGGAATTATTAAAGCAGAAACCAGATCGTTTTCGCGGGTGAAAGAAATATCAAAATTCTCATTATCCTGGAGCAATTTTCCATTCACACTTCCCGTAATAAGTTTAGCAATTTTATCAAAAAGTTTATTAGAATTGGTATTTCTCACACTTTTATCCCCGGCATCATTGATATGAAGTTCACCTTCTATAAACAAAATGATATAATCCTGCGGTTCAGCATACTCCCATTTTAGTTTTTCAGGATTTTGGTAATAAAGTTTTCCGCGGCTTACAGATTCCTCCGTGATCATTTCAATTTTCTTTGTTTGAACAAAATCAGCTTCCAAAGTTTCAAGTTTATTGGCTTTTGCCAGCATTTCTTCTTGAAATTTAGTAACCTCCTCTTTGGAAAGTTCTTCCTGAGCTACCAGATTCAGACTTAAAAACAGAAGGAGAATATTAAGAATACGCATTGATTTCCAGTAATTTATCAGGCCTTACAACCTCATATTGATTATTTTTCAAAAATAGCAACAACTGTTCCAGTATGTTAACGGTTTTAGCATTATTATCGTGCAAAAGGATAACCGCTCCCGGCCTAAGCCTTTTTTTGATTCGTTCTAAAACAATTTCTTCAGAAGAAAGCACCGCATCAAAGGATCTAATGCTCCAACCTATGGATTGCATCCCGGTTTCCTGAAGCGCCTTCTGCGTTTTTGGACTTACAATTCCGAAAGGAGGTCTAAAGAGTTTCATCGTTATTCCGGCTGTCTCTTCAGCAATTTTATTGCAGGCTTCAATCTCCCTCACAATGGTTGATACGCTTAGAGCTCCCATTTTTCTGGTATGGCTATAAGTATGGTTGCCTACAAAATGACCTTTTTCTATAATCTCTTTAAAAATTCCCGGGTGCTTTTTAATGTTTTTCCCTATACAGAAAAACCCGGCTTGCGCGTTGTACTTTTCCAAAACCTTCAAAATTTCAAGGGTATTTTCTACCGGACCGTCATCAAAACTAATGGCGATTTGTTTTTCTTTAATTTTTCGGTTTTCACTAATAGAGTTTACAAAAAAATTAAACCGAACATTTGTAGATACAGTCAGCAAAAAAAGCAGGTAGAAAAAAATAAAAGTTAATACGTACCAAAATGAGGCAAAACCAAAAAACGCCAGCACCAAACCCGCGAAAAGCAGAAGGACAACAACCGTGTTTATAATTTTAAACCGCACTGAGTAAGATTAAACTGTGATCCCTGCCAAGATACTGATTGTAAATAAGAATGGTCTTAGGAACACTACATTCTAACTTATTTAGCTTAAGAATTTCAGGAATCTCTCCAGATTTTAAAATATTGGCAGCCAGATAGACCGCATAGCCCGAAGCCGTATCAAAATCGCCAATTAAATGTTTATAGGCTAGTTGCGTTGTATTTTTAAACAGCTTTTCTTGAGGATTTTTATAATAATGGTCATACCGGTTATCACCATTAATACCTAAAATCACCGTATCTACAGCTGCTAAATCCAGTTTATTTATTTTTAGAAAAGCTTCTATTTCATCATTGATTTTCTCTGGCTGAATGGAATTTTTCATGAACACACTTTGAAATTCAGCGTAAGTATTTTGCTTTTTTTCTTTTGACAGGGCGAAAAAGTGTGCCCCTTCTGAAGTAATCGTGCCCGTCGAATCTTCCTTCAGTAAATCAGTATTTTTAATTGGGTCCGGTTTTAATTGCCCATCGAGTTTTCTGAAAGATGTGATTTTTTCCGAAATCTCATCTACTCCCCCAACCAGAACCGAATTTATCTCAGGATTTTCACTGAATTGCATTTGGGCATCTAAAAAAGCCGTTTCTAGGGAAACAGAATTTTGGGTGTAGGTTACATTATAATTCTTGCAGCCCAAATTCAAAGCGATTTGCCCGCCAATAGTGTTGTGGGTAGATTGAATAAAGGAAGTCGGGGTCAATAATTTTTCATCCTGATCCAGCAAATTCTCCAGGAATTTTTCGGTGTCCTGTTTACAACCTTCGCCGGTCCCGGTAATAATTGCTTCGGGGATTTCAATCTCTGCTTCATTTAAAGCAATTTTCGCCGAAGTTATCCCCATTTTTATCGCTTGAGACATTCGCCTTAAAGCCATAGGTTTTATAAACTCCTTATAATTTGGTGAAATTGCCGGGAAGATATTCTCGTGATAAAGCCTTGCCGCTTCCCAGGAAATCACATCCCCGGGCTGTGCCGAAATACTACCAATCCCGTTAATGTATATTTTATTCTCCATTTTTACTAAAAATTAATGAAGTACAATTTCCTCCAAACCCAAAAGAGTTGGAAAGTACGTGATCTATAGGTTTCGCTTTTAATTGAGTTACGGGGATAAAACCTGAACTGTCCATTGGGTCGGAAAAATTGAGATTGGCAAAAACCTCTTGGTGTTGAATTGATAACAGGCTATAAACCGCTTCCAATGCTCCCGCCGCAGCTAAAGTATGCCCAGTAAAAGCTTTCGTAGAACTAAAATCGGGTGAATTTTTAAAAAAAATTCGCTTTAAGGCTTTAGCTTCTGCACTATCATTATTTTTAGTTGCAGTTCCATGAGCGTTTATATAATCTATTTTTTCCGAAGAAATCCCAGCGGTTTTCATGGCTTTTTGCATCGCTAAAAATGCCCCTTCCCCATTTTCCGAGGACGCGGTTTGGTGAAATGCATCATTGGCATTCCCATATCCCGAAATCCTACCTAAAACCGGTTTTACATTTAGCTCTTCTTCGGCTTCTAAAACCAGATAAGCAGCGCCTTCGCCAAGATTTAAGCCGTTGCGGTTTTCATCAAAGGGTTTGCAATGCTCATCAGATAAAATCATTAACGAATTAAATCCGTTGAGTGTAAACTTGGTAAGGCAATCTGTTCCGCCAACAATTACACGCTTTAGTTTTCCAGCTTTAATCATCCTGGCACCCAGCATAATCGCGTTAGCTCCTGAGGAACAGGCAGTACTTATCGTACTTACAAATCCCGTAATCCCAAAGTGTTCAGCGATTATTTCAGTTGTAAATCCTGGATGTTGCGCTCGGATAAATCTGCTGTTCTCCGCTTTTCCTTCCGTAAATTCTTTAAAATAAGTTTCGGTAGCATCCATTCCGCCTACGCTGGTTCCTGAAATAAACCCAGTCCCCCCATCTATTTTCAGCTTAGATTGAGTTATAGCTTCGCTAACGGCAAAGGCTCCCAGTAGGGCTGCCCGTGTAAAACTATGATTTTTGGGAAGGTTTAAATCTTGAGCAAGAGTTTCATTGGAAATTTTAATTTCCCCAACCGGTAAATCCCGATGGATTGTTTTAAGGATTTCAGGAGAAGAAATTCCGTGTTTTCCTAAAATTAAAGAGCGATAGTTCTCCCCGGTGTCGTTGCCAATAGCAGAAATAATCCCCATTCCGGTAATGGCAACAGCTTTATTCATAAACTATTTCGTTCGGTTTTCTTCTATATAGGTCGCCATTCGGTCTATGGAAACAAAAATCTCCTTGCCCTGGGTAGGATCGGTAAGTTTTATCCCGTAATCTTTTTCCAAAAGCACAATAAGCTCCAGCGCGTCTATGGAATCCAGGCCAAGGCCATCGCCAAAAAGCGGTTCCTCGTTGCCAATATCGGCGGGTTCCATATCTTCCAGGTTGAGTTGCTCGATGATACTTTCTTTAAGTTCAGTGTGTAGGTTTTTCATTTTCAGCGCAATATATTTTTTTGAGGTTTTCTTCGGAAAATGGAATATTCTTTTCCTTTGAAACCAGGCACAAAAATACATCATATTCGCCATTTTGCAAGTCTAACCAGCCACAAAGCACTTCGGGGGCTTTTTCTGAAAGCAATAAAGATTCGGTATAACTCTGTAACAATTCGGCATTAAAATTTTCAGAAATAAAAAAAGCATTCTCGCTTTGCAACTTAAACTTAATGCTTATCTCCCCCAAAACAATGTTTGGCAGGGTATAAACGAAAAGTGAAGGCGAGGCAAAAGTCTTTGTACTGTCCTGAAACTGCCTGTCGGTTTCCAAACTGGAAGCATTGTTGGAGAACACCAGAGCAGTATCTTTTGTTGCTTTATTTTTTCTGAAAATAATTTCAGAAGCCAAAATTCCTAATTTCGACAGTCCGTCCATTTTATGGAATTTAGGATATTCCAGCTTCAAATTGTCGTAGGCAGCTTTTAGAAATGGATTTAATTCATCTTCCGAAAATGCAAAAACCGACTCTTCTGAATTAAAAATTGCACCATTTTTAATCTTAATCCAATCCTGTATGTAAAATTGATTTGGCATTTTATTTTTTTTCCGCTTTAAAAATCAAAGCCAGGTTGCAGCCACCAAAACCAGATGCGGTTTTTAATGCATAACTGATTTCCTGTTTCTGATTTTCTCGAATAACATTTAGTGGTTTCGAAACGCCCAATTCCCCGAAATTTTTAGAAGCAAATAATTCATTATTCAACATTGAATGTTTGGTGATAATGCTTTCTATTAAAGCCGAAGCACCCAGCGTATGCCCGTAAAAGCCCTTTAAGCTATGGAGTGGTGTTTCCTCTAAACCGGAACGGTGAAAAGCCATACTTTCCATCTCATCATTATACACCGTAGCCGTGCCGTGCGCTGATAAAAAACCGATTTCTTCTGAGGAAATCGAAGCCTCTTTTAGGACTTTTTGAATGCTTTTATACAATCCTTTCCCGGTCCGGGACGGTCCTGAAATATGGTTTGCATCATTAGCTGAAGCGTCGCCAATTAAGTTAATAACTCCTGAAATTTTAGGTTTTTCAGTACTTACCAAAATAGCGGCTGCTGCTTCACCCAGGCTTATCCCATCACGATCTTTGGAAAAAGGCCTGCAGGCCTCAGCGCTTAAAGCCTGGAAAGAATTAAAACCAGAGATCACAAAGTCACTAACTAAATCGGCTCCTACTACAATAGCATTTTTAATTTTTCCTGAATCACACAGCCTTCTTGCTACTGCGAGTCCCAAACCACCCGAAATACAGGCGTTGGAAACAATTATAGGGGTTTGGATAAAACCAAAAAAATTAGCGACAACTTTTCCCAATTGGCCTAATTTTAACCGGTTTTCAGGAAAATCACCGGGTTCTTTTAAAAGGTTGATGTTGCCTTTAGTTGTAGCAATGATTAGAGCGGTTTCAGTTAGATCCAGGTTTATATTTTTATCTAAAATCTGCTTTACTGCCAGTAGGATCATTTTTTCCAGTTTGGTGAAATCTTCAGTAGCTCCAATTTCTGAAAAAGTTTGGTTTAAAAGTGATTCATCAATAATTCCGGCAAAAAAAGGATTTTCGGTAATTTCAGGTTTTTGCTGAAGTTTTAAACCTGACCTCCCCTCACGAATCGCCTGGATATTTTCTTCTATAGAAAATCCAAGTGGAGAAATAATCGCATCATCTAACAGGTAGAGATTCTTCATTAAAGCAGCTTCATTTTCTTTTTCCAATCTAAGAAAAACGGCGGATTATTTAACACCAATTCCTGGTTTTCATCCAGAAAAACCTGTAAGGTTTCCCCGGTACAAATCAGATTTTCTCCTTTAAAGATTTTATATGTGAAATTTATTTTTGCGGCTTCAGAATTTATAAAAGTGGTTTCCACCCGAAACGCATCGCTGTATTTTAATGGTAATTTATGTTCACAAAGAGATTTTACAATGGGCGTGGAAAAGCCTTCTGCCTGGGCATCGAGATAGGAAATACCGTGTTCCCTACCAAAATCTTCGCGTCCCTCTTCAAAATACTTCAGGTAATTGCCGTGCCATACAATTTGCAGGGGATCACATTCGTGAAAACGAACCCTTAGATTTGTAATTGTGGTTAAGGATTTTTCCAGCATTTTGTTTTAATTTAATAATAGTGTTCATTTTTTCCATCGATAAAAAAACGAACCAAAAAATCTAGGCTTACGAAACTTTATCTAAATTTTATTCGAAAAATCAGTCTACGGTAACGGTTTTCATTTCTGAAGTGGCTAAAAGCTTTCCTTCTTCATCTAGAGTACGTGCGCCAACAGAGGTAACGTTCATAAACTCCTGCAAAATTTCCACATAAGTCACCAGTTTGCTGCCGGCTTTTGGAAGTTCCAAGATTTCCACATTTTTAATCGCTCCTATAAACCCCGTTTTTGGCTTGTCAAGTCCGCTTAAAAATCCCTGATAACCGCGCCAAAGCGACATACTTTGTGCCATATGCTCAATAAGTCCTGGTTCAGAAAAATTAGCATCTTCTACCAAAATATTATTTTTAGGTATGGTGAAGCCGGTGGTTCCAGTTTTCTCGGTGTATTCCAGCAAACTATCTACCATCACAAAGGGCGGTTTCTGCGGAATTAATTCTAAAATTCGATCTAATTCTAAAATCGGGTCTTTGAGTAAATTTTCTGCCATAAGCTGTTTTTAGCTGAAATCGTTCCAGTAATCGTAATAATTATACCATTGATGCGGATACTTTTTTAACATAGTTTCCAGGTTTTCAAGATAAGCTTTTAATAGAATTTTTGCATCATTTTTCTCAGGATTATAAGGCCTGGCATAGAAATGATAATGAAAATTCTTCTCCCTCATAATGTGTACAAACAATACTGGAATTTTATTACGCGCTGCCAGTTTAAAGGGTCCCTGCGGAAATCTCACCGCTTCCCCCATAAAATTATGAGTAAAAGTTTTGGCATTTTCGATATAACGATCGGCGGCAAAAACAAGAAGTTCGTTG
This sequence comes from Salegentibacter tibetensis, assembly GCF_020164485.1. Classification (GTDB taxonomy): domain Bacteria; phylum Bacteroidota; class Bacteroidia; order Flavobacteriales; family Flavobacteriaceae; genus Salegentibacter; species Salegentibacter tibetensis. The sequence goes on along the minus strand of NZ_JAIQZA010000012.1, from coordinate 5,140 downwards.
TTTTGAAGCGCTTTGTTCATTTCAAAAATATGGGAAAGATCGTCTTTTAAAACGATAAGTTTTATAGCCGACTTACCAGTTACTGAGTCCAGGTAATTTTTTATCTCTTCGTGTTCTAAATCAGTAACCACAAGGTTTACAATTTGATGATTGTTCTTATCATCAAAAAAATGTTTGGCAAGATTGAAATTTCCAATGTGTGCGGTAAGTAAGATCCCGCCTTTTTTCTGTTCCAGTAAATTTTCAATGTGGTGAATCCCATCAAACTCAAAGCTATATTTATGTTTTAATCCAGAAGCGATAGCTATTCGGTCTAGTTGAATCTTTCCGAAAGTGAAATAGCTTTTATAAACACTAAAAGCTGCTTTGAAACTGGAATAGCCCAGGCGTTTTCTGAACAAATAATAAACACTTTTGGTAGAATTAAACGCGAAAAACACAAAATAGAGCGCCACAAAAAGAAGAACAAAATAGGAAACGTAAAGCCCGAAAGTTTTGATGATGAAAACGTAAATTCTCAATCCCACCACGGTACCGCGCGATTGTCCCTTCCAATTCGCCATAATTTAAGAATAGAGTCCGCCGTTAATATTTATTACCTCACCGGTAATATAAGAAGCTTTTTTAGAAGCCAGGAAACTTACCAGATTGGCTACTTCTTCGGCTTCGCCAAAACGGTTTAAGGGAATTAATTTTTTAAGTTCGTTTTCATCAAAATCGGCTGTCATGTCTGAAGTGACAAAACCCGGTGCAACGGCATTTACGGTAACCTTTCTTTTCCCTATTTCCTGCGCCAGGGCTTTAGTGGCAGCAACCATCGCTCCTTTTGCCGCAGAATAATTCACCTGCCCGGCATTGCCTTTTAATCCAGAAAGGGAGACGATATTAATAATGCGACCATAACGGCGTTTCAGCATATTTTTTATCAAGGGTTGCGTTACATTGTAAAAACCGTTTAAGCTGGTATTGATTACCGAGTGCCAATCTTCCGGTTTCATCCACATAAAAAGTCCGTCGCGGGTAATCCCTGCATTATTCACAATTACTTCAATTTCTGCATCAGGATTATTTTTGCTGAAATCTTTCAGTGTTTTTGTAGTTTTTTCAGCATCAGCCACATCAAATTGAAGCAATTTGCAATTTACCCCTTCAGCTTCTATAAGCTCTTTAGTAGCGGTAGCAGCATCGGTATTGGAATGGAAATTCAGCAAAATATTATAGCCCAGCTCCTTTGCCAGGTTTAGGGCAATCGCTTTTCCAATTCCGCGGGAAGCACCGGTGATTAGGGCGTATTTCATTGAATTTTTAGGTTTCAGTTAGGTCTCGACTGCGCTCGACCTGACATTCTTAATAAACTTCGTTACTCTTGAGATAATTCTTTACTTCGGCATTGATTTTATACAATGGGAAATCTTCTTTTATTTCTGGAATTATTTTGTTCATTTCTTCCAAAATCTCCCGGGTCTTTTGCGAGAGTTGTTCATCAAAATCCAGATAACGCAAAGCCTGAACAATAGTAATAATTTCGACCGAAAGTACCTCAAAAGCATTGTCGATAACGGTTTTTGTGATATTGGCTGCGTTAGTGCCCATACTCACAATATCCTGATTGTCGTTATTGTTGGGAATACTATGAATATACATTGGATTAGAAAGCGTCTGATTTTCGGCTGTTGTAGAAACCGCGGTAAACTGCGCACCCTGCATCCCGAAATTTAAGCCCAGTTTTCCCAAATTCACAAATGGAGGTAGAATATCGTTGAGTTTATTGTTCAGTAAATAATTCAGTTGGCGTTCGGCAAGCATCGATAGTTTAGTGATAACAAGTTTTAATTTATCCATTTCCAGAGCCACATAATCCCCGTGGAAATTTCCGCCGTGATATACGTGCTTGTTTTCCACATCTATAATGGGATTATCGTTGGCAGAATTTACTTCTTCAATTAAAATTTTAGCGGTATGTTCCAGGGTATCGTAAACAGGGCCGAGAATTTGCGGCACACAACGTAAACTGTAATATTCCTGTACTTTTTCTTCGAAATACGTATTTTTATCGGCCGCATCGTTGTACAAATGCTCATTACGGTCACGGGTAAGTTTGCTGTCTTTTAAATGATTTCTCATTTTTTCGGCGATCTTTTGCTGACCTATATGTTTTTTAGCGGAGTTAAGCTCTTCAGATAAATGGTCGTCGTATGCCTGAACGATCTCATTGATCGCCGAAGAACAAAAAACCGACCAGTTAAGCAGGCGTTTGGCGAAAATGATATTTACAATCCCAATGCCCGTCATTGCCGAAGTGCCGTTCATTAAAGCCAGGCCTTCCCTGATTTCAATTTCTATAGGATCAATATTTTCTTCGGAAAAAACTGCTTTGGTTTCGCAGCGTTTACCTTTATAAAAAACTTCTCCTTCCCCGATTAAAACCAGTCCCAGATGCGCCAGTTGCACCAAATCTCCTGAAGCTCCTACCCCACCGTGTTCAAAAATTAAAGGTGTAATATTCTTATTGATAAGTTGCTGCATAACTTCAGCAACCGATTTGTGAACACCAGATTTTCCTAAGGAAAGCGTATTTAAACGGGCGAGCATTAAAGCTTTTACGTACAGCGGCTCCATTGTTTTTCCGGAACCTGAAGAATGACTTCGAATTAAATTATACTGAAGCTGAATACGGTCTTTATTCTTAATTTTGTATTGCGCCATGGGGCCAAAACCGGTGTTTACGCCATAAATAACTTTATTCTGGGAAAACTCGTTTAGAAATTTAAAACTGGCTTCGATTTTCTCAAGGCTCTGTGAGGAAGACTGAATTTCAGTATTTTCAAACAAAACATTATAAAAATCATCCAGGCTAAGGGAATCATTAATTTGGAGCATAGACCTCATTATTCTTAGGAATCTTAACAAATGTACTATATTTAGCCCGTATTTAAAATTGCTGATTTTAGATTTAGAACGAATATTTATTACTAAGTAAACTACCTCGGGGCAAGCCCCAAGAGGCATTACTGGAAAATATTCTTGATTTCGAGCCAAGCCTCGGAGCATTAAAATCTCGATTATCGAGTAAAAATCTGCGAAACCTTTAAAATGAAACAGCTTAGCACCCAGGTCTTAATTATTGGCGCCGGTCCTTCCGGAATGGTCGCTGCCGGATATTTACAAAAATCCGGGATAGATTGTTTGGTGGTAGAGAAAAATACCTTTCCGCGTTTTAGCATTGGTGAAAGCCTACTTCCCAAAAGCATGGATAATTTTAAGGAGGCAGGATTACTGGAAGCTATTAAAACCGAAGGATTTCAGAAAAAATACGGCGCCAGGTTTATAAAAGGCGACAAAGTTGGGGAATTTGATTTCAGTGAAAAATATGGAGAAGGCTGGGATTGGACCTGGCAGGTTCCCAGGGCTGATTTTGATTTGGTATTAGCAAATGAAATTCAACGAAAAGGAGTTGAAATCCTTTTTAATGCTGAAGTTACAAATGTTAATTTCTGCGGAAAAAAATCTATTACTGAAATAGTGATCAATTCCGAAGAAAAAATGGAAATCAAAGCTAATTTTATAATTGATGCCAGCGGCAACGGAAGAGTTTTGGCTCATCAATTAAAGTTGAATGCATCCCCTAAAATTACCGGTAATTCATCCATATTTACCCATATTAAAGAAACAAACCGCCCAAAAGGTAAAGAAGGCGAATTGATAACCTTTGAAGTTTTGGACAATAAAACCTGGTTCTGGTATTTTCCTTTTTCTAACGGAAATTCAAGCCTGGGTTTTGTAAGTAATAATGACTGGTTTGGAGATTTCAGCAGTGATAATTCAGTAGCCTTTAAGGAAATGCTGAAAAAACTGAAATATTATAAGAATAGATTTGATGATGAGCCTTTTCTATTTGAACCCATAAAAATGCCAAATATCTCCCGAAACGTAAAAAAAATCTATGGCGAAGGATTTGCTTTAACCGGCAACAGTGCAGAATTTCTTGATCCTGTTTTCTCGTCGGGTGTAGCTTTTGCAACAGAATCTGGGTTACAGGCAGCCAAACTTGCCAGGCTTGAAATAAAAGGAAGGGAAGTTGATTGGGAGAAAGATTATGCGGAATATATGGAATCAGGAATTTCGGTATTTAGCAGTTATGTAAAAGAATGGTACTCCGGGAATTTACAAAAGCTGTTTTTTCACGAAACCCCAAAAACTGAAATAAAAGAACAAATTTGCGCGGTTTTAGCCGGTTATGTTTGGAATAAGAGCAATCCCTTTGTAAAGAATCACCGGCGAATTATTAAAAATGTAGCCCAGTTAATAGACCAGGAAGGGATAAATGTTTAAAAACTTTATAACTTAAAATTCTGATGGCAAAGCTTTTAAAAATTAGCGTTCATTTAATTGCATTCTTTAGCCTAAAAAGTTTGGAAGGTAAGTAAGTAAAAGTTACATTTGCAACCGCAAAAATGTTTGCGCGTTCTTAAATATTGGAGAGGTGGCAGAGTGGTAATGCAGCAGCCTGCTAAGCTGTCATCCTTTTTGGATGCCCGGGTTCGAATCCCGGTCTCTCCGCAAGATCTTTTAGTCTGCGGATTTTTATTCTCCTTTTCTTCTGGAAAAGATAGGGATAATCTTCCTCCGTCTCCCGGACTGCTTTTTGAAAGAGTATTTTGGATCGGAAAGGCTAAAATTTTTGATGGTATATTTACCATCAAGCTACGAGGTGTAGACCCCACATAAAGTCGGGATAAACTCCGCCTAATTATCGCACCGAGCGCGATTAATAAATTACTCGGGGTGTAGCCCTTCGATAAATCTTTATCAAGATTTACTCAGGACAGGCTCCGCCCGGTTCCCGGTCTACTTTTAAAAGTAACCTTGAACCACGAATTTGAAACTTTGAACGATAGCGTAAGCTATCAGCTACGGGGTGTAGCGTAGCCCGGTTATCGCGCCTGCTTTGGGAGCAGGAGGCCGCAGGTTCGAATCCTGCCACCCCGACTTTTACAAGTTATATTTTAACATAAAAAAGGGTAATTGTATGGTTTTCATATAGTTACCCTTTCTTTTTGTGCTTAAATTTTAACAAATAGTGTTAAATTTTATGTGAGTTCATCGTGAGTTCACTGTGAATTTGTGAGTTTATCGTGAG
>NZ_JAIQZA010000119.1 GCF_020164485.1 Salegentibacter tibetensis | reverse complement strand
AGGGTGAAGCGAGACAATTAAGTTCATTACAATTTATTGAAAGGAAATTTTAGAAGTTGGGCAACCAGTTTACAGTACGCAGTGAGCAGTACGCAGTACAGTTACGACTGGATACTGCATACTAATTGACTGCCAACTGAAAAAAAACGGGGGATTAGCTCAGCTGGCTAGAGCGCCTGCCTTGCACGCAGGAGGTCATCGGTTCGACTCCGATATTCTCCACGATTCCTTAAGATCTAAGGGAGATAGGTACTACAAACATCAGGAAAATGCGCATAAGCATATTCGTTTGTTTGCCATTGAAATTAGGTTGTATAAGAGGAAAAAAGTTCATTGACATATTGAGAAACAAAGAATACGAGAAAACTACAGTTATAGAAGTTTACTTTTATAACGAGGTAA
>NZ_JAIQZA010000118.1 GCF_020164485.1 Salegentibacter tibetensis | reverse complement strand
TTCAAGTATTTTCTTGAGATGGCGCCCGAAGATGCAGTTATCAATTCCAGTTCCTTGACTAAGTTCCGCAAGCTGCGATTGAAAGATACCGATCTGTTGAACCTGTTGATAAACAAGACTGTCGCACTAGCCATTGAAAAAGAAATTATTAAGTCCAAATCCATTATTGTTGATGCCACACATTCGCTATCTAGATCAAATCCTTATTCAGCACTTGAGGTTCTCAGAGAGCGTTCAAAGTTACTTCGTAAAGCAGTTTACGCCGTAGATGAAGATATGAAAGACCGCATGCCGGAAAAGAATTCTTCCAGGGAGCTGGATAAGGAATTGGCCTATTGCAGGGAACTAGAGAAGTGCATTGAATCGGAGCAGACCTTAAGTTTGGTTCCTGCAGTCAAAGAAAAA
>NZ_JAIQZA010000117.1 GCF_020164485.1 Salegentibacter tibetensis | reverse complement strand
TCTTTAAAACTTTTAAAAATTTCCTTTTCGTGGTGAGTATAAAACTCCGGATCAAAATTAGCTTGTTTTAGATTGGCAAGCACGTGATCTATTTTTCTTTCTTCGTTAAGCCATTGATCAAAAACAGGGTGGCGCATCCTGATTCCGAAAGTATTTATTCCCAGGAATTTATTCGAATTCGACTCAAAAGCAATAGTGATGGCTTTTGTATTGTCTTTATGCTGCCAGTGAAAATGCATTTCGTTTTCGTCGGGTTTTGCTGAAACCCGGCCGTAAGTCTGGTATTCTATATCAAAGAATTTAGCCGAATTAAACCAGTTTCCCGGTTTGTACTTCCTCTCATTTCCGGTTAAGGTTTGCGCTAGGGTTTCGCCCATCATTCGCCCGGCATACCAAACGGCTTCAATAGGTTTTCGATGTG
>NZ_JAIQZA010000116.1 GCF_020164485.1 Salegentibacter tibetensis | reverse complement strand
TAGTATGAGCAGCCAGGCAATAATCACAATCATTTATTTGACTTACAACAAGGTTAACAACTTCTTTTTCTTTTTTGCTGAAGGATGTTTTACTGTTTTGAAATGCCAGGTAATTTTCTAAGGCAGTTTCAGAATGGGCCATGGTAGCATATAAGTTAGGAACCATACCCAATGCGCTTTCCAGATTTTTAAATATTGCCTGATTGTTTTCAGATACTTCTCCTCTGTTGGGAACTGTGAAATTTGACATTATCTTTAAATTTTAATTGTTATAAATTATTTGACAATGCAAAGATGCAGAAGTAGTATATTTGTACAGTAGGTAAGCTTTCCTTAAGAGTGGGCAATTGTTCCTTTCCGAAAACCTGAAGGAGACTTTTTTTCCATGTTTTTGAAGAAGCGTCCAAAAGCTTGTACATCTTCAAATC
>NZ_JAIQZA010000115.1 GCF_020164485.1 Salegentibacter tibetensis | reverse complement strand
CCGGCCAATACATGATCGGCAGCCTCACGGCTACGCCCGGGCTGATAATCAAAGAGTACGGTACCATCTATGGGACAATGATGTACCCAATAATAACCTTGATGTGTTTTTCCTTTTTTAGCAGGATCCATAACCTTTATGGGTGTTTCATCACTTTGCAGGTAACCTTTGGAGCGAATATCCTCGAGCAGGTGCTGATAAAGGATATCAATGATTTTAAGGCTTTGCCTGGTCCAGCCTTCCAGGGTGGAAGATGCTATAGGGATCTCTGCTCGTTTAAAGCGTTGTAACTGCCGGTAAAGCGGAAGGTGATCCTGGTACTTATCTACTAAAATCGAAGCCAGGAGTCCGGCTCCCGGGATTCCTTTTTCAATCACCCGCTCAGGAAGTTCCCCGATGATCACTCCTTCTTTATTCTTGGGAGCATACTTATAGCGGATGTA
>NZ_JAIQZA010000114.1 GCF_020164485.1 Salegentibacter tibetensis | reverse complement strand
GAGTCGTGTTTGGCTGCAATCTCTGGTAAACTCTATCACAGCGGAGTGAAAAGTAAAGTGAAGCGCTCCACCTTATCAGACGCCAATGAAAAACGGGATTGGCGTATTTATGCTGAATTTGCACAGCTCCTGATAGGAGAAGCCCGGGAACTTTATAAGGAAGACCATAATTTTTCTGTGAATATCGATGAAATTGCCTATGCCTTGGACAGTAGCACTATTGATTTGTGTTTATCCTTGTTTCCATGGGCAAAATTCCGAAAGAATAAGGCAGCTGTTAAAATGCATACCCAATTGGATTTAAGGGGCAATATTCCGACTTTTATTGAGATTACGGATGGTAAAGTGCACGATGTAAATATTCTGGATGCTTTGACCTTGGAGCCAGGTGCTTTTTATATTATGGACAGGGCTTATCTTGACTTTGAGCGGCTTTACCATTTAAAT
>NZ_JAIQZA010000113.1 GCF_020164485.1 Salegentibacter tibetensis | reverse complement strand
AAATAATGGTGTTTTATCAGTAAAAACAGGGGTTCGCGGTAGGTTTAATAGGTCTGTTTTTGTATATTTAACCCATGCAAGAACCCTTAGAAAACCTTACTAAAGATCAGCTTTTGGCACTCCTGAAGAAGGAGACGAAAAAGAGGGAAAAAGCTGAAAAAAGTGTTTCTAAAAGGGAACAAGAAGTTGAAAAAGCACAGCATAAGATTGCTGACCTGAAATTCCAGGTGGAGTATTACAAACGCCTGGCTTTTGGTCAAAAAAGAGAACGCTTCGAAGGGGATAAAAACCAGATGAGCCTTCCCTTTGAAATGGAACCCCAAAAGGCAGCAGCACAAGAATCCGAATTAAAAGAAAAGCTCAGTGACCAGCGTCGCAAAAGAACTTCCAACCACAAAGGAAGAATGGCCCTTCCGGAGCATCTTGAGGTAAAAGAGATCGAGATCTATCC
>NZ_JAIQZA010000112.1 GCF_020164485.1 Salegentibacter tibetensis | reverse complement strand
TTTTTGATGGTATTCTGGAGATCGATAATAATTTAGTGGAGAATGCCATCAGGCCATTGGCCCTGGGTAGAAAAAATTACCTGTTTGCGGGTTCTCATTCAGCAGCAGAAAGAGCCGCAGGAATCTACTCCTTCTTTGCCATCTGCAAAAAACACGAGGTAAATCCATATGAGTGGCTCAAATATACCCTGGAGAATATCATGTCCATCAACCATAAGGACATCCGGAATCTCTACCCACAGAATTACAAGAAATTACAGCAAGTTTAGATCAAGCTTACCAGAAGGGTCTCAGTAAATAAAATTATGCTAAGTTAGAAGATGTGGTTGGTGGGCCGGATACATTTTAGCTGGAGAAAGGAATCCAGATGTTTTAGTTGAAATGTGCCATCGCAGCGTTTTAAAAACAAAAAGAGAACTGATAGTTAAATCTTTAAAAGGTCATTATAATGAGGCCGGGCTTTTTGCCT
>NZ_JAIQZA010000111.1 GCF_020164485.1 Salegentibacter tibetensis | reverse complement strand
CATTGGTGAGCTTGTTATATGCTGACGGGTCTTTTGCTATTTTGATATTTCTGAATTCCATAGTTCTTTCTATTTATAATTAGGTATTTATAGATGCAAAATTTAAGCCAGCTAACTTTCCAACAGTCGTGTGGCCGGTGGTTAAAAAGGCGTTTCTTCGGTTCTCCTATTGTAAGTGGTCCATACGCGTGGATTAAATGTTTAACAATATCGTATACGCTATAGCTCCTATTAAAAAGAAACCATAATTATTTTCTTTGTCCTCAGGAAGCTCTTCTCTAAAGGTATTTACAACGATGGCTCCTGCGAGTAAGGCAAACATTGAAGATGAGATCATGTCTGTGATCGTAAAGATTACACCTATTAGCCAACCAGTAACAACAGCACCAGCCATTATCCAGCGACCGGTTCTATCATACATTTTCTCATGGTGTTGGAGGAGCGAGTAGTCGACAAGGAGGAAATGAAAG
>NZ_JAIQZA010000110.1 GCF_020164485.1 Salegentibacter tibetensis | reverse complement strand
CAGCAATCTCCTGGCAGCATCCCGAAGAACAACTAAAATACTGGCAGCATGATTTTTCAAAACCAACCCTGGAGGAACCTATGGAGCTGTTTACAGATGTAATGGAAAAATCTGTACAGGTTCACCGCAGGAAATATTTGGGGCACCAGACAACTCCTACTTTACCGGTAACTGTACTTTCCGGAGCATTAATTTCCCTTCTTAATCAGGGAATGGGAGTATATGAGATGGGTATGGTGGGAAATACGCTCGAGAAAATCCTTACAGAAGACCTGGCACAGACGCTTGGCTATAGCGTGGAAGCATCTGGATTTGTCACATCTGGCGGGTCTCTTGGCAATCTTACAGCTCTTTTGGCAGCGAGGGCCGCTGTGACGAAAGTGTGGCGCAAAGGATATGAAGAAGGCCTGAAGCCTGCGGTTTTGGTTTCAGATGAGGCTCACTATTGTATTGACCGTGCTGCACGTATTATGGGTTTTGG
>NZ_JAIQZA010000011.1 GCF_020164485.1 Salegentibacter tibetensis | reverse complement strand
GATTCTCCTGATAAAAATTGTTTTAATGCTTTTTCCTTTAATTCTTTAATCTCTTCTTGTGTCATAATCTAGTTTAAAAAATTTATTATATTTTTCAAAGTCTAGACAGACTTGAGATTACACCCTCAAAAGAACCGACCCTTGCAGGCCGGTTCTTTCTAACATTAATAAAAAATCACTATTCTTCAAAATCTTCAGCTGAAATACCTTCATTAATAAGGATTTCAGTTACATCTAATTCAAATGTTTGCGGGCCTGCGGCCTGGGTCATTTGAAAAGGAAATTTCACTCCTTCTACTTCCTGGTAATCACTGTATCCAGTTGGGACATTCATTGTTTGTCCGCCTTGAGATACGGTTTGTACCGTTTGCATTTTTAGACCGCTGTCTACGTTGTAGTAAGCTTTGTAATTTTCACTTAGCGCTACTACATAAGCATCGGTACCTTCTACGCTTTCAATACCTTCTAAAGTAGCGTTGCCTACTTCTAATTCCGGGAATGGGTTGGCGTCTATTTTGGCAGTTTTGATCTGATCTTCGTTGTAAGGAATCTTTTGTCCCTGTGCCATTACAAATCCTGTTTCACCATTAAATATCTGCTTACTCATTACATTACCGCCCACAGAAACTTCCTGGTTTAATTTACCATCCATCGTTCTTTTCATGATAAGGTTTAAAGCCATTCCCTGCACGGTAGCTTCGGCCTTCATAACTACACTTTCTATATCTTCTACAGCATCACGGCCACCAATGGCTTCAATATAATCTGCGTAAATCTTATCTACAGTAATTGAGGCATCAACTTCTTTTGTTTGAGGTTTTTCAACTTCCTCCCCAAGTTTGTTGTAATATTTAACGGGAATTGTTTTTCCGTTAAATTCTATTTTTTCAAGGTTTTCAGCAATTTCTGAAGCTTTTCCTGCAACGACAATTCTCATATTATCGGTTTGATAATATTTATTGGCTACCCGTTGAATATCGTCTGCAGTAACTGCATTGATTTTTTGAAGAAAAGTCTCATAAAAATCATCATCCAAATCGTTGGTTTTGATGTTTAGTGCATAATTAGCGATGGTGGAAGGTTGCTCTAACCTTAATACGAAATCACCGGCAAATTTACTTTTTGCATTTTCCAGCATTTCAGACTCTACAGGCTCGGTTTTAATTCTTCTAATCTCTTTTAGAGATTCTACAATTGCGCTATCTGTTACAGCATTTCTTACACTGGCCTGGGCAACAAATCTTGATGCATACTTATCTGCTCCTGTGCTGGTTCTCGCTCCGTAAGTATAACCTTTATCTTCACGAAGATTCATGTTAAGGTAACTTCCAAAACTACCACCGAGAATTTGGTTTGCAACTAAAACAGGGAAGTAATCTTCATCAGCCATTTTAAGATCTATGGTATTTTGAAGTCTTAATTCACTCTGTACCGCATTTGGCATATCTACCAGGTTGATCTGCGTTTTGTCAACATTAGTCACCTTAGGAAGATCCTGCTCGTTCGGAGTTCCTGCTTTCCAGCTTCCAAAGTTTTTTTCAACTAATTTCTTTACTTCAGAAGTCTTTACGTCACCTACCACTACAAGATAAGCATTGGATGGTTTGAAATAGCTGTTGTAAAAGTTTTCGATATCCTCAAGAGTTACTTTTTCAGTATTTTCTACTGTAGCAAATTCTCCATAAGGATGATTAGCTCCATAAGCTAAAGCTGAACTTACACGGCCGGCGATAGAACCTACATCTTTATTAATAGATTTTAAACTTTCAATTTGTTTGTTCTTTTCCGCTTCAAATTCTTCCTGGGTGAATTTTGGTCTTAAAGCTCCTTCAGCCATAAGTTCCATAACTCTTGGGAAAAATTTAGAAAGCGAGCTTGCATAAGCCCTTTCTGCTCCAAAATTAAGGTTGGCTCCAAGAAAATCGATTTCTTCGTTAAAATCGTCCTTAGACATATTCTCGGTTCCTGTGCCCATTAAAGAAGCAACAAGAGAAGAGGTAGCCGGTTTTTCTTCGGCGTGAGGTTTATTGTCTATAATTAGAGAAGCAGAAACTCTTGGTAATTTGTGGTTCTCTACTACTAAAACTTTTAAACCGTTGTTTAGTGTAAATTCATCTGGCTGTCCAAGATTGATCTTTGGTGCCGGTCCCGGTTCCGGTTGTTTGGAACGGTCTACCTGCGCAATTGCCGCTGTGGTCAAAAAGCAGGCTATAAATAATGTGAGTATATTAAATTTCATTCTGTATGTTTTTTATGTTATTCCTGTTCGCTTTCTGGAAGATAGTCTAATTCCAAACGTTGGTTTTCGTTAAGATATTCGTTTGCTACTCTTTTAATATCTTCTCTTGTAATGTCTCGGTAGATTTCTATCTCTTCATTAATAAGATCGGTATTTCCGTAAAGAACATTGTAAGTTGCAAGCGAAGAAGCGATTCCCTGTATGCTGCTGTTAGAATTCACAAAGCGGTTTTCAAATTTATTCTGAAGTTTTTGGTATTCTTTTTCAGAAATTAATTCGTTTTGAAGTTTAGCAATTTCTTCATCCATAGAAGCGGCTAGCGTGTCTAATGGAGTTTCTCCTAATGCAAGTGCTCCCATTACATAAGTTCCGTAATCTTCCTGAGATCTTGGGAAAGCCAATACCTGAAGTGCAGTTTTGTCCTCATCGACCATCTTTTTGTACATTCTGGAGCTTCTTCCGTCTGTAAGAATAGAGGAGATCATATCCAGGATATAAGCATCTTTCTCTTTCATGGAAGGGGTGCGGTAAACAAATAACTTTGCAGGAATTTGAATGTTGCTATCGTACTCTGTAGCAGTGATAGTTTCGGTAATAGGTTCTTCTTCGATTGAAACTCGTTCTACTTCGTTTCCTTCTGGAACTTCAGCAAAATACTTTTCAATCATTTTTTTGGTTTCTTTGATTTCAATATCACCGGCAACAACTAAAGTAGCGTTGTTTGGCCCGTAATACTTATCGAAGAAAGCCTTAAATTCATCAAGCTCGGCAGCGTCAAGATCTTCCATTGTGCCAATTACCGAATTTTTATAAGGATGCTTGTCGAAAACGTATTTGTTAATTCCTGTAGCGTAGATGATTTTTCCGTAAGGCGCATTGTCTATACGTGAACGTTTTTCTTCTTTAACTACTTCGTTTTGGGTTTCTACTCCAACTTCGTTAATTACGGGATGAAGCATTCTTTCAGATTCCATCCATAAGCCAAGTTCAAGGTTGTTAGAAGGGAAAGTTTCGTAATAATAAGTACGATCTTGGGTAGTGTTGGCGTTATTGCTGCCGCCATTAGCAGCTACAATATCAAACCATTTTCCGCGCTCAATATTCTCGGTGCCTTCAAATAAAAGGTGTTCAAAAAAGTGAGCAAAGCCAGAGCGACCATCTTCTTCGTCTTTAGCACCTACATGGTACATCACTCCAACAGTGGCTACGGGAGCTGTGTTATCCTGATGCAAAATTACGTGTAATCCGTTGTCCAGGTCATATTCGGTAAATTCTACCTCCTGGGCAATTCCCGCTGCGCTGCAAACTAATGCAAGGGCAGCCATCTTAAAGTTTTTAATCATTTTAAATAGATTTTTCATTAATGCATGGGATTAGTGTTTGAAAGTTGTATTTTGTTACAGCATAATTTTAGAATAATGAAGAAATTACTGTCATCGTGCGAATAGTGTCAAAATTAACAAGCTATTAAGCTAAAAACCGGCACTTTTTTTAGAAATTTACTCTTGAAGTAAGATGTGCTAAGACCTTGAGACTGCCATTTCGGTTTTTTTATTCCTAATTGTATTGATATGTCTCTGGCGTACATCAGGTTAATTAAAAATAAAAAATACCAACCAAAACTATGAAGAATTTTAGTGTTCCAATTAAATACGGACTTTTAATCTCAGTGGGACTTATCGTTTATTTTTTAATTCTATCACTTTTTAATGCACATATTTATCCTTTGTTCAGTTTATTTAACGGAGTAATTATGGCTGCCGGGATGTGGCTGGCTTTAAAAGCCTACCGTAGTTCTAAAGGTGCTAAGTTTAAGTATCAAAAAGGTTTTATGGCGAGTTTGCTTACCGGTTTTAATGCGACTATAGTTTTTACCATTTTCTTTGCTTTTTACGCCACCGAGCTAAGCTCTGGTTTTTTAGATAACCTCATAAATGTATGGCCAGAAGATTATGGTACCGGGATAGGTATTGTGGTTTTTGTGGTGGCAATTATGGGCTTTGCAACCAGCCTGGTACTTACTTTAGCCTATATGCAATTATTTAAGGATTCCTGGAATACCAAACAAGGGAAAGAACATACGTATTAAAGTTTTTTAGGCTTTGTGAATTAATTAATTAGAAGTATATTTGCACCCGCTTGCGAAAAAGTAAGTGTAATTTTTAGCATAAATTAATTAATCACAACACTATGTATGCAATTGTAGAGATAGCAGGGCAGCAATTTAAAGTTGCAAAAGACCAAAAGGTGTTTGTTAACCGTCTAAGCGGAGAAGAAGGAGACAGCGTTTCTTTTGACAAAGTTCTTCTTACCGGAGACGGAGACAACATAAGCCTTGGCGCCCCGGCTATAGATGGTGCTCTTGTAGGAGCAAAAATCACCCGTCACCTTAAAGGAGACAAAGTAATTGTTTTCAAAAAGAAAAGACGTAAAGGTTACAAAAAGAAAAACGGTCACCGTCAATCTTTAACCGAAATCGTAATTGAAAGCATCGATGTAAAAGGTGGAAAGAAAGCTGCTTCAACTAAAAAAGAAGAAGCACCTAAGAAAGAAGCCAAAACTGATAAAAAATCGGAAGATTTAAATCAATACACCGTAGCTGAATTAAAAGAGATGGCTAAGGAGAAAGGTCTTGAAGGCTACTCTTCTATGAAGAAAGCTGAATTAATTGAAGCTTTAAGTTAATTATTAATCTACTTAAAACTAAAGTAAAATGGCACACAAAAAAGGAGTCGGTAGTTCCAAGAACGGTAGAGAGTCAGAATCAAAACGCTTAGGCGTAAAGATTTTTGGCGGTCAGGCAGCCGTAGCCGGAAACATCATTGTTAGACAAAGAGGTACTGCGCACAATCCAGGTGATAATGTGTATGCAGGAAAAGATCATACTTTACACGCTAAAGTTGACGGTCTTGTTAAATTTTCTAAGACAAAGAATAATAAATCTTACGTTTCTATAGAACCGTATGAGGCATAATCTTAACTCTTAATTGAGATAAGAAATATATTCTTAGAATTATACTAAAACCCCTTCCGAAATTCGGAAGGGGTTTTTTTGTATCTTTAGTTAAGACTTTAAGATATGTATTATGAAGTATATAGACGTTTTTAGAACCTCAGACCGCAATGAACATTCAATCATTAAAAACCTTTTTGATGAAGAAAATCTAGATTATAGATCTTACGGTGAGGCTACGGATAATGCCACTAATATTGGGGCGTTGGGTAATGATGGTCTTAGAATTGAAGTTGCCGAAAGCGACCGGGAAAAAGCTACGGAAATTATTGAAAGAAGCGGCTTCCTCGGGCGAAGCCATAATATTAAACGCCCTGAAAGAACTGTAAGAAGAAAGCCGCAAATAGGAAAATGGGTGATTGTAGTACTTGCCGCGCTGGTTGTTTTGGTCGCAATTATCTTATTTGTGTGGTTTATGAGCGGGAATTAGAGGGGGTTTTAAGCAAATGCACTAAAATCTAATTTTTTAGCTTTAAATTACCTGGATCTCCGAATAAATTTCGGAGCAAGCTCTGAAACAAGTTTAGGATGACCACTTATAGATTTTTCAGTATCACAAAATAAAAAGACCTCACTGGGTTTTAAAGCCTGTGAGGTCTAAATTTTTAAAAAGAGATTTCCGTCTTTTAGTTTATGCTGAGCATAGTCGAAGTGCGGAAATGACCTTATTAATATCTGTAATACTCCGGCTTATATGGGCCCTTTACTTCTACACCAATATATTCGGCCTGGTACTGTTTTAGTTCGGTCAATTCCACTCCAATTTTTTCCAGGTGAAGTTTAGCAACCTTTTCATCTAAATGCTTCGGAAGCATATAAACTTCATTCTCATATTTATCAGAATTTTTCCAAAGTTCAATTTGTGCTAAAGTCTGGTTGGTAAATGAGTTACTCATTACAAAACTTGGGTGGCCTGTTGCACATCCAAGATTAACCAAACGGCCTTCAGCTAGTAGAATAATGTCTTTTCCGTTTATGGTATACTTGTCAACCTGAGGCTTGATTTCGTTTTTGGTATCACCGTGATTGTTATTCAACCAGGCAACATCAATTTCGTTATCAAAATGGCCAATGTTGCAAACTATAGTTTTGTCTTTCATCGCTTCAAAATGCTCTCCACGCACAATATCTTTATTTCCGGTAGTGGTAATTACAATATCAGCTTTTGGAAGTACGGTTTCAAGTTTTTTCACTTCAAACCCGTCCATCGCAGCTTGTAGCGCGCAAATTGGGTCAATTTCGGTTACGGTTACAATAGATCCGGCGCCTTTAAAGGAAGCGGCGGTACCTTTACCAACATCTCCATAACCACAAACTACAACGCGTTTTCCGGCAAGCATTACATCGGTAGCACGACGAATAGCATCAACAGCACTCTCGCGACATCCGTATTTATTGTCGAATTTAGACTTAGTAACCGAATCGTTCACGTTAATGGCAGGCATTACCAATGTTCCGTTTTTCATTCTTTCATATAGACGGTGAACTCCGGTAGTGGTCTCTTCTGAAAGCCCTCGGATACCTTTAGCAAGCTCCGGGTATTTATCAAAAACCATATTGGTAAGATCGCCACCATCATCAAGTATCATATTCAAAGGCTCACGTTCTTCACCAAAAAACAGGGTTTGTTCTATACACCAGTTAAATTCTTCCTCTGTCATTCCTTTCCAGGCATAAACGGGAATTCCGGCAGCGGCTATTGCAGCTGCAGCGTGATCTTGTGTAGAGAAAATATTACAGGAACTCCAGGTTACATCGGCACCTAAAGAAATAAGCGTTTCAATAAGCACTGCAGTTTGCACGGTCATGTGAAGACATCCGGCGATTCTGGCTCCTTTTAGAGGTTGTTCGTTTTTATATTCCTCACGCAGGGACATAAGTCCAGGCATTTCAGCTTCGGCAAGTTCTATTTCTTTTCTTCCCCAATCTGCAAGGGAAATATCTTTAACTTTATAAGCGGTATACGGCACTGTTTTAGTCGACATATTATTATATTTGAATATTAGCAATTTTTTGTCTCGCAAAAATAAGGAATCTATAATAAACTTACATGCCACTTTACAAAACAATAACAGTAAACCCGCATACTAAAGTCTTCATTT
The DNA here is from genome assembly GCF_020164485.1 of Salegentibacter tibetensis. GTDB lineage: Bacteria > Bacteroidota > Bacteroidia > Flavobacteriales > Flavobacteriaceae > Salegentibacter > Salegentibacter tibetensis. Next base: position 109,964 of record NZ_JAIQZA010000011.1, on the reverse strand, counting down.
GGAAGGTAGAAGAGTCTTTTGAAGATTTAAGCGATGGAATAAAACTTACCACACATTGTCAAAATCGCGTAGACGGAATGAAATCTGAAATTCACCGCCGCGGTTTTATGAGTATACGGCATTTAATGGCCCAGGCAGGATATGTAGATTATGACCTGTTCTATGACGATTTGGGAAAACCTCACCTTCAGGATGGGAAAAATATTTCTATTACCCATTCCTTTAATTTTACTGCTATTATTGTGAGCGATGAAAAGGTGGGAATAGATATTGAAAAACGCCGTGATAAAATTTTAAAAATAGCAAGTAAGTTCACGCCGCTTAGCGAATATCACACCCTTGCAAACGAAGATGCTCTAATAAGGAAACTCACCATTGTTTGGGGTGCCAAGGAATCTATTTATAAAATGTATGCCGAGCCCGGACTTGGGTTTTTACAGCATATTAATGTCACAGATTTTGATTTTGATGATGCTCAAACTACGGCTAAAGTTAATTTTAAAGGAAAGGAATCTTTTTACGAAATGAAATTCCTGGAGTTTGAAGGTTTTACCTGTGTTTACGGCTGGGGCGATCCTAAAAAAACGAATGATTAATGCGGAATTTTTATGCTGAAATTTCTCTCGCAATTACCGAAGAAAAGAAACTGCTCACCATTTTAATAGATCCGGATAAATTTATTGAAGCTGAAGCTGCATCTTACCTCAAAAAATTACCAAAAGAAACTACTCATATTTTTGTAGGGGGCAGCACGGTTGAAAATTTCAAAACCAGAAAAACTGTAAAAGCGATTAAGGCTGAAACTAATTTGCCGGTGATTTTGTTTCCGGGAGATTATTCACACATAACTGAAACTGCCGATGCCTTGCTTTTTTTAAGCTTAATTTCCGGTAGAAATCCTGAGTATTTGATAGAGCAGCAGGTAAAATCTGTAGAAAAGCTAAAGAATAGTAAACTGGAAATTATTCCTACTGCCTATATTTTGATAGATGGTGGGAAGGAATGCGAGGTACAGCGGGTAAGTGGTACTAAGCCAATGTCACAATTTCAGGTAAAAACGATTGTAAATACCGCTTTAGCCGGGGAATTTTCGGGAAAAAAACTTATTTACCTGGAAGCAGGAAGTGGTGCGGATATTCCGGTTTCCGAAGAAATAATTACTGAAGTTAAAAATGCGATTTCTATCCCTTTAATTGTTGGTGGTGGAATTCGCAGTTTGGAACAACAGAAAAAAGCCTACAATGCCGGTGCTGACATGATCGTGATGGGAACGCATTTTGAAAATTAGGGGATAAAAATAGTTTTTAAAATTACAGTTGTTCCTGGATCGTTATGCAAGGTAATCAGAAGGAACATTTGTATTCGGAGCGATTTCCTTTAAGGCTGTGATTAAATTATCGATAAACCTGTTCTTTTTTTCTTCCGGGAGCAGTTCTAACGAAAGGAAAGGATTGAGGTCTTCCAGCTCTACCAGCAATAAAGATTTATCTCTCAGCCTACAGGCATCTACGCGGGTGACCCCCCGTTCCATTTGATTCCAGTTAATGAACTTTTCAGCAAATTCAAGGTCCTCCGGGCTTGCATGATATTCGGCAAGTTCCCATCTTTTTTCCTTGTTTGGGGCATACATGGCGTACTGAAACCGGTCATTCAGATAATAAAACGATACTTCATATTCAAAATCTATGAACGGCTGAATAAGTTTACCCACAGGTCTTGAATTCAACAATTTTTCTTTAGTGAGCAGTTCCATGCCAATGGAATCTGCCCCGTTCTTGATCTTAACTATGTATTTTTCGGGGAAGCCAAATTGATGTATTTCCGCAACATCTTCCACAGTTGGTATCACCGGATAATCCAGTCCCTGCAGGTCTAGCAGGTATTGCTTGCCACGAATATCGGCCTTCCCGTCAAAAGAATTAAAAGTGGGGATGTTTTTTTGCTTTACCGCTTCCAGGAAATCCTGGAAATATTTCTCATATCCTATAACAGAACCCGTGTTCCTGAAAACCAAAAAATCGGCATTGTCTAGAAAAGCAATCGCCTGCTGCGGGTGGGCTATCAGAATATTGAAATGTGGTTTTAACCTGGAGGTAATGAAAAGGTCTTCCCCGTAGTAATTCCGCCCTTTGGCCACATAGTAAAGATCTGTAATATAAAGTAAGGTTTTCATTGAGATGAGCTGATTAAATAGTGTGCGAATTTAAGATTATAATCATAAAGTTAAAGGGAAAGAGGCGCTAAAATCAGACCGGACTTTATGCCTACTGATAATGTAAAATCGGCGATTTGATGAAAAATCCAGACGTCTAATAAAGCGAGAGACTAAAGAAATAATGAAAATAATACATTTTTCACCGGCTTCCCAACAGCAGGTATAATAAGGTTTGCATCAAAAGCATTTTCTGCTTTAAGCTGTTTTATTAAACGTGCAGGTTCCAATAAAGGTTCATCGAAAAGATCAAAAGTGCCAAAATGCATGAGCAGGAAATTCTTTCCTGTAGATCATTACTGGATTGGGCGGCTTCTAGAGACAAGTCCTTTGGGGATGTAGGTTTTAAATAAAAGCCCGTTCAGGGTTTTGCCATTTTTCATTTCTACATACCGCTCTTCAAATTTTCTGTCAAATTGAAATCTATGTTTTGTGCCAGTTTTTGTGGAAAAAACTTTAAGTTTTCTTGGAAAAAGTACAGAAGAAAACTAATAACAAGGTATAAACCTAACAGTATAGAAAAGGTGATGAGTAGACTTGTTTTCATTGGGCTATTGAGCGATCGATGTTGAATAAATTTTCCACCATACATTCGTCCGCTTAAAAAACAATATTTTAAAGATACAAAAACTTAGCAACTAATTGCATACCAGTTGATGGAGGTAGGTTTAATGTTGGGCCAAAAATAACTGTTAACCGCGCAGAAAATTTTTAAAAATCAATATATTAATCCGAATTATTAATGAGGAGTTTAGCCTTAGAAATTTTCCTTTATATCCATCTAATTTTCCGGGTTAGGTGATAACAATACTAAATTCAAATCTTTAAATTTGGCTTCCACGGAAAATTTATTCAAATTCTAATGTTTCCGCAGGATAAAAAAATCAACTATGAAAATTTCAGTAGAACTTACATTAAGTCCGTTGCAGGACGATTTTGAACCAAAAATTATCGATTTCATCAAAAAATTAAGAGCTTCAGGTTTGAGGGTAAAAGAGACCCCGTTAAGCACACAGGTTTATGGAGAATATGATGAGGTAATGGCTTTGCTAAATTCAGAAATAAAAGGAGCTTTTGAGGCCCTGGACCGCGGACTTATCTATATGAAGATTGTGAAATCAGATCTTAGCGACTATGCAGCCGATTTTTGATTTTTTCTTCGATCAATATTACGGATATCCTACCTTATTCATCATCCTTGAAATAATCGCGGTAATTTTCGGTTTTCTTTCGGTACTATATTCAAAGCAAAACAACATTCTGGTTTATCCCACCGGGATTATAAGTACCATGATCTTTGTTTACCTCCTTTGGCAATGGGAGCTGCTTGGGGATATGATGATAAATGCTTACTATTTTTCTATGAGTATTTACGGTTGGTATATTTGGACCCGTAAAATAGATGAAGAACATTTTACGCCCATAACCAATACCACCCGGAAGGAGAACTGGCAAAGCCTGTTTATTTTTATTGCAACCTTGATTTTTGTTTTCGCTGTTTACGAATATTTCGATAAATGGACCAGCTGGACCGCTTATGTAGACACTTTTACGACAGCAATATTTTTTGTGGGAATGTGGCAAATGGCTAATAGAAAGCTTGAAAACTGGATTTTCTGGATTATTGGCGATGTAATTTCGGTACCGCTCTATTTTTATAAAGGCCTTACCTTAACGGCCCTTCAATATTTTGTATTTACTATAATCGCTATTTACGGCTATAAAGCATGGCAGAAAAACTTGCGCAACGACCTTCGTCCGTCATAAAGGTGGTCCTTTTTGGGCCTGAATCTACCGGAAAAACAACGCTGGCAGAGATGCTTGCAAAGCATTATAATACGCTTTGGGTAGAAGAATTTATGCGGGATTATCTTCAGGAAAAATGGGATAAAGAACAAAAAGTTTGCGAGCCAAAAGATATGGTTCCCATCGCTGAAGGTCAAATAAAACGTGAAAATGAGCTCACTCAAAAAGCCAATAAACTCTTGATTAGTGATACCGATCTTTTAGAGTTAAAAGTTTATTCAGAAGCCTATTACGAAAGTTTTTGTGATCCTCAACTTCTTAAACATGCGTTAAACAACTTTTATGATCTCTACTTTTTAACGTATATTGACGTACCGTGGACTCCCGATGACCTTCGGGATAAACCAGAAGACCGTATTGGGATGTTTAAAAGGTTTAAAGCTACACTTAAAAGCAGCAAAAAACCTTATGTTATTTTAAAGGGTGATCTCGATGAACGCTTTAAAACCGCGGTAAGGAAAATAGACGAACTTTTAAAAACAGATAGACGTGGAGTTTAGCGAAATAGATATTTTGCAGATTGAAGAAAAAGGATTGTCAACTCAGGAAGTTGAGAGGCAAATCCAAATTTTCGAAAGAGGAAATATAAAGGTAGATATTCAACAGGCAGCAACGCTGGGTAACGGAATTTCCGCCTATTCATTTGAAGAACAGAAGAAGTTTATTCAAAAATTTGAGGATAAAAAAGAGCATCTGAATCTTTTAAAATTCGTTCCGGCTTCCGGTGCGGCTACTCGAATGTTTAAAGCATTTCACAACTTTGCCGCTGAGTATAATCCGGAGAACAGCTTAAGGGATTATCTGGATAGAAAAGGAGATAAAAGCCTGCAGTTGTTTTTTGAGAAAATAGAGAAACTTCCATTTTATGAGGAGGCTTCTAAAAAGGCTAAAGAAAACCACACAGATTTTTCAGAAAAGTCTAATCGCGAAAAGCATTTAATTTTGGTGAAAACCATGTTATATGAAAAGGGACTTGGATTAAGCGATCTGCCCAAAGGCTTAGTTCCTTTTCACCAATATAACGATTACACTGCCACAGCTTTTGAAGAGCACTTGCATAGTGGAGCGAAATATCTTTCTGTAAATGGTGTGACAAAATTGCACTTTACCGTTGCAAAAGGTGACAAAGAAAAGTTCGAAAAGGAATTTGAAAATATAAAGCAACGAGTAGAAGAAGCTACAGATTCTAGATTTGAAATTTCTTATTCTTACCAGGATCCAAAAACCGATACTATCGCGGTAGATAAGGAAAATAAACCATTTAGGGACGAAGACAATAAAATATTTTTCAGGCCTGGCGGGCACGGTGCTTTAATAGAAAATCTCAATCAACAGGAAGCCGATCTTATCTTTATTAAGAACATAGATAATGTGGTTGTAGCTACTAATCTTCCAAAGGTAGTAGAGATGAAAAAAATGCTGGGAGGAAAACTAATAGCCTTGCAGGAACAGGTTTTTGAATATATGCAAAATCTTGATGGTGGGAATAATTCTGAAGCAAAACTGGATGAGATCGCCGAATTTGTAGAGAATGAGCTTTTCGTAAAAATAACATCTACTTTCGCAAAATTTACCGGGGAAGAAAAAACCCAGTATTTGTGCAAAAAACTCGACCGACCATTAAGGGTATGTGGTATGGTGAAAAACGAAGGTGAACCTGGTGGCGGACCTTTTCTGGTTAAAAATGAAGACGGAGAGATCTCGCTTCAAATTATTGAGGGGGCGCAAATAGATAAGGATAATTCAGAACAAATGGAAATCCTTAATGACTCTACACATTTTAATCCGGTAGACATTGCCTGTAGCCTTAAAAATCATAAAGGAGAAAGTTTTGATCTTCATAATTACGTAGATGAAAATATGAGTTTTATCGCCGATAAAACCAAAAACGGAAAACCTCTAAAAGCTCTAGAGCGTCCCGGTTTATGGAATGGAGGTATGGCTTATTGGAATACGGTTTTCGTAGAAGTTCCTGTAGAGACTTTTAACCCGGTGAAAACGGTGGCCGATCTTTTAAAACCATCGCACCAGGCAAAATAGCTAGTTTTGGATGAAGAACAAATAACACGGGAATTAAATTTTAAAGCCGTGCGTAGTTCGGGTGCCGGTGGGCAACACGTTAATAAAACTTCTTCTAAAGTTGAGCTTTACTTTGATTTAGAAGCTTCAGAAGGACTTTCTGCAGAAGAAAAGCAGCGTTTATTTAAAAAACTGGTTTCCAGGTTAACTAAAGGAAACCTTTTGATTCTGCATAGTGAAGAGAGTCGAAGTCAGCATAAGAATAAAGAACTTGCTATAAATAAGTTTTTTGATTTGCTGAAAGAGAATATTAAAAAGCCAAAACCTAGAAAGAAAACAAAACCCAGCAAAGCCGCAAAATTAAAACGTTTGAAGGCAAAGAAAATCAATGCAGAAAAGAAAGCCAGAAGGAACGATCCTCTAAAATAGTTGAGGCAGTTTTCTACATAAGTGTAGAAAAATTCCACTTTAATTGCCCGAATTTCTGGATGAGTTTAAATATATTTAGTTTTAAATCACTAATTTACAATAGTTTGAAAAACGGGAGCTTTTACTGGTATAATTTTGTATATACTAGTAACGCTAAATTAATATTGAAATATAGCAGCTTAAGATACTGTTGTATAATTTAGATTTTCGGAGAAAAAGAGACCTTAGGGTCTCTTTTTTTGTTCCAGCTTTTTTGAAAGTCTACATTTCTACATAATTTTCTCTTAAATACCCTACTTTTCTACATAACGAATTCCCAATTTGTATTCATGTATTTATTAAAAACCTAATAATCAACATATTAAATGTAAAAAAGAACTTTTGGTATAATTCTTCCTTATTAAATATCATATTTAAACCACAAAACTTAAAACCTTATTATTATGAAAAAGTTAGGAATAACCTTAGTGGCTGCGGCCGGAATGTTTATGTTCACTCAAAATGTGCAGGCACAGGTAGAGGAGCCAGAAGAAATAGAGCAAATTGAAACCGTAGAAGAAGCTCAGGAGAAGAAAGATGATTACAAAGCAGTAGATGTACTGGCGCTTCCACAAGCAGTTAAAGATGCGGTAATGACCGATATGAATGGAGCCGTGGCTGAGGAAGCCTGGGTGAAAGAAAAGGATGGAAAGTCTGTTTATAAGCTTGCTCTTAATACAGACGGAGTGAAAACTAAAGCTTACATCGATCAGGAAGGAAACTGGATCGAGAAAAAAGATAAATAATTTTAATTATTTCAGTAACCACTGCTAACTAACCATAGAGATTTCCGTTGGATTTATTTGCCCTACCAAATCATTCAGCGGATTTTTCTAATAATTCAAGCCGGAATTTAAGAGAAGCCAACTCCTTCGGCACCAGATAAACAGCATAAAGTAATTAAAAATTCTGTATATTTAGATTAGAGTAGAATGAATAACTTAAGCGGTTTAAGACTCATGGGTCTGTTGACTAACACTGTATACCGGTTAAGCTAAACGGAGAGATTTTATGATGATTGTGCTCTATGCAATCTGGAAAATGGATACCACCTAATGACATTTTTAATAAAAATTTAGATTGTCATTGATAGAGACCTTTAACGAGGTCTCTTTTTTTATGCTTATTTTAAACCCAATGAATTTTAGATTGTTAAATTTGCAAGAAGGGTTAAATTAAAAATCAATGACAAAAATTCTTATAGTTGAAGATGATGTTCCTTTTGGGACTATGCTGAAAACTTTCCTAATCAAGCGCGACTATAAGGTTGAATTGGTTTTTTCTGGATTGGAAGCTTTTAAAAAACTGAAAGAGAATACTTTTAACCTTATCCTTTCTGATGTTAGGTTGCCCGATACCAGTGGACTTGATATTTTAAAACAGGTAAAGGCTGAAAATGCCGAAACGCAGGTTATCATCATGACCAGTTATGCTGAGATTAGTATGGCGGTAGAGGCAATGAAAAATGGCGCTTTTGATTATGTTTCCAAACCTTTTAGGCCAGAATCTATTTTACAAACTATAGAAAATGCCTTAACCCATACCCAGGTTCAACCTAGCACACCGATAAGAGTTGAAAAGCCGAGAAAAGCTGCATCAATACAAGACTCTAGTTTTGTTAAAGGAGTTAGTGAGGCTGCATTAAAACTGAGTGATTATATAGAACTTGTGGCGCCTACAAATATGTCAGTTTTAATAATGGGCGAAAGTGGAACTGGTAAAGAGCAGGTGGCAAAAAGCATTCATCAGCAAAGCAAGCGTGTCGGGGCTCCTTTTATCGCTGTAGATTGTGGTGCTATTCCACGGGAGTTGGCTTCCAGTGAATTTTTCGGCCACTTGAAAGGTTCTTTTACCGGGGCTATAAACGATAAAACCGGCCATTTTGAAGCCGCAAACGGCGGTACGCTATTCCTGGATGAAATAGGAAATCTAAGTTATGAACTCCAGGTACAACTGTTACGAGCACTTCAGGAAAGAAAAATTAAACCGGTAGGCAGTAATAATGAAATACATGTAGATATTCGGGTGATTACCGCTACCAATGAAGATCTTGCGCAAGCTGTAAAAGATGGGGAATTTAGAGAAGATCTTTATCACAGATTAAATGAATTTTCAATTCAAGTCCCTGCTTTAAAAGATCGAAAAGAAGATTTAATGCTTTTTGCAGAGTATTTTCTGGATGAAGCCAATACCGAACTTGAAAAAAATGTAATTGGTTTTACTGACAGTGCTATTGAAGCATTTAAAAATTATAACTGGCCGGGTAATCTTCGGGAACTAAAGAATATGGTGAAACGTGCGGTGTTGCTTACACAGGATGAAATGATACCTCTAAAAGTGCTTCCGCACGAGATAGCAACTGCTACCCAGTCTAATACTAAAACCGAATACAGCTTGTTTAAAAATAAAAACGAGGAACAACTAATTTTAGATGCTTTGGAGAAAGCCGGTGGAAATAAGAGTAAAGCGGCGAGGTTACTTTCTGTAGATCGTAAAACTCTTTACAATAAGCTTAAACAATACGACATTAAACTTTAATTTCCTGTTCTAATTCTTCCATTAAATTCAAAATATCGGCTTTGAGTTGCTGAAATTCTTCTTCTGAAAGAACTCCATTTTGTTCCAGTCTTTCAAATTGTTTGGCCTGATGCATTGCATTTATCTGCTTTAGCATAGGCACCATTTTATGAGCCAGCCTCGCTACTTCTCGTGTATCATTATTTTTTCTGGCCATAGCTATAAGCTCAATTTGTGACCTGGAGCTTTCTATAAAAGCTTCTAAAATAGTTTGCACCGCTTTTTGATCTCCTGCTGAAAAATCATAAATATCCTGAAGATCGTAATTGTTATTTCTTGAATGCTGAAGATTGTTGTTTACCTGTCTTTTGAGCTCAAGTTTAAATATTTCGGCTATATTTTGCTGAAGTTTCCCAGGTTTGTAGGGTTTTAAAAGGCTCTTGTTAAATCCGGCGAGTTTGTATGTTTCTGCATCAACATCTGTTCTGCCCGATAAAGCAATAACCGGTAGTTCCTCAATCTTATACTTTTTCCTGATGTTTTTGATAAGGTCGAAGCCATCCATTTCAGGCATTTGGATATCGGTTAATACCAGGGAATATTTTCTGGTCTCCAACTTTTTTAACGCATCATTACCATTTAAAGCGGTATTGCATTGCATACCCATAGATTTTAGCAATTCCTGCGTTAAAGAAAGCTGAGAAGGTTCATCGTCTACAATAAGTACTGTTTTTCCTGTAAGGTCCGGTAACTCTGGTGTAGCAGGTGGTTCAGGTTTTTTCGGTTCTTCAGTGGCCAGTTTTCTAACAGGAAGAAAAACCGTGAATTCACTGCCCTCGCCCTGTTTGCTTTTCAGCTTTAAAGTGCCTTTTAGTAATTCAGTAAGACTTTTTGTAATGGTAAGTCCCAGTCCGGTGCCGCCGTAGGCTTTTTCAATCCTGGTGTTTTCCTGTGAAAATTCTTCAAATATCTCCTCCTGTTTTTCTACTGAAATTCCAATTCCTGTATCTTTTACCGAAATGATGAGACAATAACTATCTTCTATTTCTTTTTTAAGATGAATACCAACTCTTATTTCTCCTTCGTGGGTAAATTTACACGCGTTAGTAATTAGATTGGTGATAATCTGTTTTATTCTAAAAGGATCGCTTAGTACGCGGGTGTCTGTTTCTTCTGAAGCTTCAAAAATTACTTCCACATCTTCATTTTTTGTTGCTGGTAAAGAATTGTAGACGGTATCTTTTATAAGTTTTGCTGGGTTAAACGGCAGCTTTTCAATAGTCATTTTTCCGGCTTCAAGCTTAGAAAGGTCTAGCAAATCATTAACCAAATGTAGGATGAAATTAGATGATTTTTTCACCTGCTCCATATAATGGGATTGCTTGGTATTGAGGGAAGATTTTTCAATAAGGTGGGTATAACCAATAAGCGTATTTAGGGGAGATCTTAAATCGTGTGTAATGGCTGCCATAAATTGCTCCCGCCTTTTTAAAAGCATTTCAGCAAAATCTTTCGCATCTTCCAATTCCCTCCGGTATTGCTGACTTTTTGTAATATCCTTAATTATAAGAATAAGCGATAATAATATAATAAGGAAGCTTACAATTCCTGCAATAAGAAAAATTTGCGAACTCTCTTTTATCATAGTTTGAGAGACTTTAGCCCTTTGTATAGAGGCTTCCCGTTCTTCCAGCTCAATTTTACCAAGCAAACGTCTTAGTTGCTGGTTAATAATCATATCGTTTTCCAGAAATTCCCGCTCTTTTTCGTCTACGGTATTTTGAAAACGCCGGTTGGCAACTTCAAGCTCACTCAAGACATTTCTAACCGAACCAATTATTGAATCTGCGGTGCGATTGGTAAGTTTTTCGGCATTGTCTTCACGGGAATATTCCAACCACCTAATTAACAACCTGCGCTGGTGTGGTTCCAGGTTGGAGAAACGTTGACTGTAATTATAATCGTCAAAAGAAGGGTCTACCTTCTTAAGTTCATTTAGAACCTGGGAATAATAATTCTGGTTGCGTTGTTGTTCCCTGAGTTCGTAGAGTTCCTTTAGGTTAGTAGTCTTATCTGAGAGCAATTCAGCAATACTATCCAGCTCATTTTTTATAGAACTTTCTGCATAACTGGATTTTAAACTTTGTATATCCAGTTGAATGTTATCTATCTGATTTTGGTATTTCTCCAAATCGGCTTCATTTCCGGTTTGAATAAGTTGCCTGCTTAGGTTTTCGGTCTCATATAGGCTTGTGGTAATATCACTCAGCATAAAAAGCTGCTCGTTATTGTTATTGTTATTTTCGGAAACCTGACTAAAAGCAACTACCTGGTTCCATACAAACCATACGGCAATAGCAGCCAGGGCGGCTATCAGGAGATATCCGCCAATCACTTTATAGGTTATAGAGCGCTTTGTATTTCGCATAAAATTGTTGCAGCCAAAATTACACCATTTAAACGAAATGAAATAAAATTATGGAATTTCCATAAAAGCTTTATACATTTGCCGCAAATCTCAAAGGGGTGCCGCTTAAGTGTGGCTGAGATCATACCCAAAGAACCTGGGCAGGTAATGCTGCCAAGGGACACGCGCCAGAAGCGCAAAACGTATGTTACTCCTGAAAATGCCAAAACACCGGTGGGCAGTTTCAGGATTTTTTTATCTAATTTTTAACCAAAGAATAATAGCCCCTTTTATTCGTAAATAATTCTTACGAATGAAAACTTTATTATTTCTTACCGGCCTCTGCTTTATTTCACTGCAAGCCGTAGCTCAAACACACACTTTACAGGGAAAAGTAACTCGTGGTGACAAACCGGTAGAAGGAGTGGCCGTTTATGCCGTAGAATCTGGCGATGGCACTTCTACCGATGAAAACGGGAGATACAGCCTTCAGCTTGAGGAAGGGGAGTACAAGCTTGTTTTTACCTTCGGAAATCAAAAAAGCTTAAATGTAAACCTCGATCAGGATAAAACCCTGAATGTAGACCTTAGTGATGCCGAGGAAGTGCTGGATGAGGTTTTTCTTTCTTCGGTAAGGGTAACTGCTAAATCGCCTATTACTTACAGTAACCTTACTAATGAAGAAATTGAAGATCGTAACCTGGGGCAGGATATTCCTGTGCTTATGAGTTATATGCCAAACGTGGTTACTACCAGTGATGCCGGTGCCGGCGTGGGCTATACCGGGATTAGGGTGAGAGGTAGTGGCCCAACCAGTACCAATGTTACCATAAACGGAATTCCCTATAACGATGCCGAAAGTCTGGGAACTTTTTGGGTGAATCTTGGAGATTTCGCTTCTTCTGTAGAAAACCTGCAATTGCAGCGTGGTGTAGGAACTTCAACTAATGGGGCAGGAGCTTTTGGTGCCAGTATAAATATTTTGACCGATGGTTACAGCGAAGAGGCAAACGCCGAAATAGCCAATAGTGTAGGCTCTTTTAATACGCATAAGCACACAGTGAAATTCAGTACCGGCCTTATCGACGATCATTGGGAATTTGCCGGGCGTGCTTCCCAGATAAAAAGTGACGGGTATATAGATCGTGCCAGTAGTGATCTTAAATCGTATTTCCTACAGGGAACTTATGTAGATAAAAATACGCTTATTAAAGCCATTACTTTTGGAGGAAGTGAAAGAACTTACCAAGCTTGGTATGGTATTGATGCCGAAACTCTGGAAAATGACAGGACCTATAACCCTGCCGGAGTTTATACCGATGAGGAAGGGAATACCAAAATTTACGACAACCAAACCGACAATTACAAGCAAGATCATTATCAATTAATGTGGAACCAGAAGTTTAACGAAAACTGGTCTTCTAACCTTGCTTTTCATTATACCTATGGGCGTGGATATTACGAAGAATACGAAGAGGATGCAGTTTTAAATGAATTTGGACTTGAAAATTTTCAGGCAGGTGGAGAAGAAGTGACTACCTCAGACCTGGTCGGGACCAAGTGGCTGGATAATCATTTTTACGGAAGCGTTTTTAGCCTGAATTACCAGGACGAGGACTGGGATGTGATCTTGGGTGGTGGTTGGAACCGTTATATAGGCGACCACTTTGGAGAAGTAATCTACTCGCGGTTTGCGAGAAATAATGATCCTTATGAACCCTATTATGAAAATGTGGGAATTAAAACCGATTTTAATCTCTACGGAAAAGCAACCTATGCAGTTTCAGAGAAACTTGCCGCTTATTTAGATCTGCAGGTAAGGACTATAGATTATGAAACCGAAGGAATGTTATCTGAAGGAAATGAATTCCAGATAGATGATCATTTTACTTTTTTTAATCCTAAGGCCGGATTAACTTATGCTTTGAACGAGGAAAATCAATTCTATTTTTCATATGCCCGTGCTAATAGGGAGCCAAGGCGTAGCGATTACGAAAACGGGGAGCCGGAACACGAAGAATTAAATGATTTTGAATTGGGATGGAGACATAATACGCCTTCAGTTCAACTAAACACCAACCTTTATTTTATGGATTATCAAAACCAGTTGGTGCTAACCGGAGGAATAGACGATGTTGGTGCATTTATAAGAGAGAACAGCGGGAAGAGTTACCGTTTAGGTTTGGAAATAGATGCGGTAATTAGACTTTCAGAAAAATTATTTGTGAGACCAAACCTTGCCTTAAGCCGAAACAGAAACGTAGATTTTGTCTCTACCTGGAATGGGGAGCTGGTTGATTTTGGAGAAACCGAAATTTCCTTTTCTCCTTCTATAGTAGGTGGAAACCGAATTACTTATTTGCCAACAGAAGGCCTGGAGTTAAGCTTTCTTTCAAAGTATGTAGGCGAACAATATATGAGTAATATTGAAGCTGAAAATTCTAAACTGGATGCCTACTTTGTGAACGATTTTAATATTCAATACACCTGGAGAAATGCACCTCTCTTTAAAGAAGTTGTATTTACAGGACTTGTAAATAATATTTTTGGAGAAGAGTATGTTTCTAATGGTTATTACTACACTTTTAATGTAGAAAACCCAGATACTACAACAGGTTTACAAACCTTAGATGGCGCAGGATACTATCCGCAAGCCACTACAAACTTTTTAGCCGGAATTACTTTGAAGTTTTAATTTGTTTGTCACCTCTCTCTTCCATTTTAATGGACGGGGGAGGTTTTAATTATAAACCTCAATCATATTACCGCGACGTTCAATTCGGTAAGGTTTCATCGCGTATTGGCCTTCGCCTTCCAGTAGTTCGCCGGTGATTATGTTATATGAATTGGCGTCTTCACAGTTACAGGTTGCGGTAACACCTTCTACGGTCATTGCAGAGCAGTTACTTGGCGGATGGTTGGGGTCGCTTAATTCAAATGCGGTGTATTGTGAATTATTTATATTATAAACTACAACACCCCTTATGCCTTGGTTATAGGTAACAAAGCTGTTTCCGGGAAATTGAAGATCGTTATATTCGGGGAAATCCAGATTTAGTTGCATCCTGAAATTCAAATCTATAAGATTTGGGTTGTGACGCATATTATCGTCATTACCCGAACAAGCGCTAAAAAATGCTGAAAATAAAAGTAAAAAGAGAGTTTTTTTCATGAAATCGGCAATTTTTTCGCTAAATAATATTATTGTTTTCAAGGTGTAAATTTATTATATTTGTTAAACAAATCCCGTCGTTGCTATGGGATTTTTTGTATTTATATAAACGATGAAGTTATGAGCAAAGTATCTTATTATACTGAAGAGGGGCTAAAAAAGTTGAAGGATGAACTAAATCAGCTTAGGGATGTGGAACGGCCAAAAGCTTCTGAAGCTATTGCCGAAGCCCGTGATAAAGGAGATTTAAGTGAGAATGCCGAATATGATGCTGCTAAGGAAGCACAGGGACTTTTGGAAATGAAAATTTCTAAATTAGAAGAAGTGGTTGCAAACGCAAGGGTGATAGACGAATCTCAGCTAGACACCTCCAAAGTACTGGTACATTCCCACGTGAAAATAAAGAACACTACAAATGGTGCCGAAGTGGATTATAAACTTGTAGCCCAAAGTGAAGCCGACCTGAAAACTGGGAAAATCTCGGTAGATTCTCCCATTGGTAAAGGTTTGCTGGGTAAGAAAGTTGGTGATACGGCAGAGATCGATGTGCCTAGCGGAAAAATGAAATTTGAGATATTAGAGATCTGGAGAGAGTAAGTTTCCGGTTTTTAACAGTTTACAAAATCCTTTTCCAATACCTTTAACTAAGGTTCTGTGAAAAGGATTTTACTTTTAATTACTAATCAATTCAGAAAATATTATGGCCAGTTTATTTACCAAAATCGTAAAGGGTGAAGTACCTGCATATAAAATTGCAGAGGACAGTCAGTTTTTGGCTTTCCTGGATATAAATCCTAATTCTAAAGGGCATACACTTTGTATTCCAAAAAAAGAAGTGAACAAAATATTTGATTTGGACGAAGAAGTGTACCAGGAGTTGATGCGTTTTTCCCGTAAAGTAGCGATCGCTTTAGAAAAAACCGTGGATTGTAAGCGGGTGGGAATGGCCGTGGTAGGTCTTGAAGTTCCGCATGTACATGTACATCTTATTCCGCTAAATGACATGAGTGATATGGATTTTTCTAAAAGCGTGAAAATGAAAGATGAAGAATTCAAAAATTTAGCAGAATCTATTCACGTGAATCTTTAATGGAAGCCGAAACCTATAAGTTAGAGCTTGAGCTTAGAATAGACTGGAGTGATTTAGACATGTATAAACATGTCAATAATATCTCGTTTATGCGCTATATGCAGTCGGGCCGTGTTAATTTCTGGGAAGCTTCAGGAATTTACGAGATGTATGAAAACACCAATATGGGGACAATGCTGGTTTCAACGCACTGTGATTTTAAAAAGTCGCTATACTATCCCGGGAAAGCCATAGTGAAAACCAGGCTTGATTTTATGAAAAATTCCAGTTTCGGTTTAAAGCATATTATTTTAAATGAAGACAATGAAATTTGCGCTGAAGGTAAAGATGTGGTGGTTTGTTATGATTTTGAAAAAGATTCAACCTTTAAGATTCCTGAAGGTTTAAGAGAGAATCTTTCTAAATTCTAAACCTTCCGAAGGGAAATTTGAAAAGTGGTCCCTTTTTTTAATTCGCTTTCAGCTACTTTAATTCTTCCGTGGTGATAGCCTTCAATAATCCGTTTTGCTAACGACAACCCAAGGCCCCAGCCCCTTTTTTTAGTGGTATGCCCGGGTTCAAAAATAACTCTGAATTTATTTTTTTCAAGTCCTTTTCCCGTGTCTTTAATAAATATATGTGCCCACTTTTGATCTTCCTGAATTTCAATATGTAATTTTCCTTTTCCGCGCATAGCATCTATCGCATTTTTCACCAGGTTTTCTATGGTCCAGCTATAAAGTTGACGGTTAAGCATTACCGGAATATAAGCTTCAGGAGCATCTATAGAGAATCCGATAAGTCTGGAACTCCGTGATTTTAAATAATCGAAACTATTTTGAGTAGCTTCAATAATATTGGTCTTCTCAAGAATTGGAGAAGAGCCTATTTTGGAGAACCGCTCGGTAATGGTTTCAAGACGATTAATGTCCTTTTCCATTTCAACTATGTAAGACTCGTTAACGTTTTCCTGTTTCAGGATTTCAGTCCAACCTATAAGGGAAGATAAAGGTGTTCCAATTTGATGTGCTGTCTCCTTGGCCATTCCCGCCCAAAGTTTATTCTGTTCGCTATTTTTTGTGGTAGTGTAGAAAAAATAAACTACCCCAATAAAGAGAAAGCCTATAAGTACCAATCCAACGGGATAATATTTTAGACTATTAAGAACAGGGGAATTTCCGTAGTAAATATATTGTTTTTCACCATTTCCAAGATTAATGATTATAGGAGCATTTTCAGCTTTTAGAGTGGCCAGAAGTTGCTCGGCCTGTTGCTCATTTTCTAATTTATCGGGATCAATATTGGTGGTATAAGCAATTTCTCCATCGGTATCTGTATGAATTATGGGTATAGTGGTATTGTTATTAAGAATTTCGAGAATAAGATCAAGATCGGCATCTGCCGGGGCTGGGTCCCGGTCTAAAGCTTCCTGGGCTTTTGCCCAAATATTCATTTTAGCTCGTTCATCTTGTTTTAAACGCTGAAAAAAGATGCTGGTATTCCATAAAACGAGCCCTACTACTATAAGACATGAAATAATAATAAACCAGCGATTAAAATTGCGTTCGTCTGTGAAGTTCATACAGGCCTTTGAGCTTTAAAGGATTTAAAGATAAGCGTTTTTAAACGAATTTTATTGCGTGCTGTAGCTTTTCATTCCTTGTTGGTTTCGTTACCTTTGCCAAAAAATATATATGCTTACAATAGATCCTAAAGAGGTGGGCACGGGCAAGCTTCATCGTTATTTGCTAGGTGCCATTGGTCCAAGACCTATCGCATTTGCCAGTACCATTGATGCGGAAGGCCGGCCAAATTTATCGCCTTTCAGCTTTTTTAATGTTTTTGGATCTAACCCGCCAACATTGATTTTTTCCCCTGCACGAAGGGGCCGGGATAATACGGTAAAGCATACCTACACTAATGTTAAAAATATAGATGAGGTAGTGATCAATATTGTAAATTACGATATTGTGCAGCAAATGTCCCTTTCCAGTACCGAATATGCCGAAGGTGTAAATGAGTTCGAAAAAGCAGGATTTTCAATGCTAAAGTCTGAACTTGTAAAACCCTTTCGGGTGGCTGAATCACCGGTGCAATTTGAATGTAAGGTGAAACAGGTTATTGAAACCGGCCAGGAAGGCGGCGCGGGAAACCTGGTGATCTGCGAAGTCCTTAAAATGCATATCAACGAAAGTGTTTTAGACAAAGATGGATTTATAGATCAGCATAAAATAGATCTAGTAGCCAGAATGGGTGGAAACTGGTATAGTCGCGCAAACCTTGGAATGTTCGAGGTGCCAAAACCACTTTCTAGTTTGGGGATTGGAGTAGACGCTATTCCTGCGGAAATTAGGGAAAGTAAAACCTTAACTGGAAATGATTTAGGTAAATTGGGGAATGTGGAGACACTTCCAAAAGACGAGGAAATTGTAAGCTTTATAGCTGAAGATAAAGATTTGGCCGAATTAGTGAAAACAAATAACAAGAAAGATATTCATACCCGGGCACAATTGTTTTTAGAGGAAAACAATACCGATGCTGCCTGGAAATTATTATTAGCAAAAACAGAGTAAGATGGAAGTACAAGGCAAAATTAAATTAGTTGGAGAAACCAAGACCTTTGGGAATAACGGTTTTAGAAAGAGGGAAGTTGTTGTAACTACAGAGGAGCAGTATCCGCAACATATTATGATAGAATTTGTTCAGGATAAAACAGATTTGCTTAACAACTTTCAGGTAGGGCAACCGGTAAAAATCGGGATTAACCTAAGAGGCAGGGAATGGGTGAGCCCGCAAGGCGAAACCAAATATTTTAACTCTATCCAGGGATGGCGAATAGAAAACCTACAGGCAGATCAATCAGCAGGTGGGGAAAATGTACCGCCGCCAGATAATTTTGAGCCCGCAAATAACCTAAATGAAGAAGATTACGACGATCTTCCGTTCTAGGGAAATTAAGAAGAAAATTCAATTCAAATTATAAAAAGCTTAGCATCCTATTAAGAGGGCTAAGCTTTTTCTTTTTGTACTTTTCTGTTTCACCTATAATCCCTGAAAATTGCATTTTTTACAACATAACGAGAAATTCCCACCTATTTCTGAAGCCGATGAGCAGGGGCTTTTGGCTATTGGGGGCGAGTTGAGTATCCCGAGATTAATCTACGCTTACAACCACGGAATTTTCCCCTGGTACGATGCTTCCCAACCTTTGCTTTGGTGGAGTCCAGATCCCAGAATGGTTCTTTTTCCAGAGAAATTAAAAGTTTCAAAAAGTATGAAGCAGTTGCTGAAAAAGAATGCTTTTGAAGTGACTTTTAATAAAGATTTTAAAGCAGTGATAGAAGCCTGCGCCGAAATTAGGAGGGATGGGCAGCACGGCACCTGGATTACCCGGGAAATGATAGATTGTTATATTGAGTTACATGAATTTAATATAACCCATTCTGTAGAGGTATGGCAGGATGGGAATTTAGTGGGTGGCCTTTATGGAATCTACCTAAGCGATAAAAAAGTTTTTTGTGGCGAGAGTATGTTTACAAAAGTTAGCAATGCTTCAAAATACGGATTTATCACCCTTGTTAAAAAGCTAAGGGAAGATGGCGTAAAACTTATAGATTGCCAGGTTTATACCCAACATTTGGAAAGTTTGGGCGCTGAAGAAATTTCACGGGATGAATTTCTGGAATACTTAGGTGATTTAAAGTGATAAAATAACCTCACTTGTTATAAACAATTCGCTGGCTGGATTTCCGGTATAATCTTCATAGCGATATTGAAGGCCTAAAGTAGCTTTGGTTTTTGCCCAAATCTCATTTCCCAGGGCCAGGGAAAATCGTTGTTCTAATTTTGGCCGCTCTTCACTTCCCACGCTGAATAAAGCTTCAGTATTTCCAATTATAAAGAATTCATTTGGGTCTACGCGTTGTCCGCTTAAAGGCAATTCTACTGAAAATCGATAACGGGTTCTATATGTAGTGATCTCCCTTAAACGTTGTTCAAAACGCGCACGATGAGCCACCTTCAAAGAATTATATTTTCTGGAATGTCCAAACTGTTCTACAATTCTTACTTCGTCCTGAATATCCTTATCAAAAATTTCTTTAAAACGGTATCTTATACCTAAACTCAACTTACTATAAAAACCAACTTCATAACTGGTGAAATGTGAAAGCTGAAGGTGCTTAGCATCAAAGTTGTACTCCCCGTCTTCATAAATTATATCCCTGTTAGATAAATTGAAGTTATAAGACCAGCGGGAATCAGGGTCTATATTTATCGTAAAATCGGGATCTATTAGCATGCTAAAGTTTTCCTGGGCTTTAGTGTTTTGAATTCCGAGGAATACAAAAATCAGGAAAAATAAAAATGAAGATTTTTTAGAATATAAGGTAGTCATAGGAGTTTCTTATTATTTCCCGTTCATTTTTAAATTGACCTTTTTTATTAAAAAGCATTTCATATTTTTTCAGTTTACCCTTGTTTTTTACCGCCACTATTATTTCATAATTATCGGGCTGTTGCGTATCAAATGAAAGGGATTTTAGTAATAATTTTTCAGCAGAACTTTCACTTGCAGAATTTGGTAAATATTGCGCCTGAATTTTCTCCAACTTATGCCGCTCATGATTTTTCTCCAGATGAGTTTTAATATTTTGGAGCGTTTTTTCTGGAAGTTGCTTTTCTTTTAAGGTGACTTCAACATCCTGTAGTTTCCCGTCTTTGCCAAATTCTACACTAAAAATAGAACGTTTAAATTTAAACTTGGTTTCGAAACTCTCCTCTTCGCCATCGGTCTGGTAATAATAGCGTAACCTTCTAGCCTTCTCGGGAATTTTATCAATCAAAAAGAATGCGTCCTCAGGCATTTCCTCCCGGTCTATACCTTCTTCTCTTTCTATCTTTTTATCCTGAGCTTGTGCCAGGGCAGTAAAAAGTATAAATGTTATTATAAATAGTTTTTTCATCTGCTAATAATTTTAATTCCGGTATGGGAATTTAACACAGGCTTGTTAATTTGTTATTCTCGCTACAGTCCCGGTTTTTTTTTCCAGTTTTTCAATTTCCTTATGTCTAAAACAGGATATCTCATGATCATTTACCATACCTGTGGCCTGCATATGAGCATACATTACTGTTGAGCCTACAAATTTAAAGCCTTTTTTCTTTAAATCTTTGCTTAATTTGTCGCTTACATTAGTAGTCGCGGGTGCTTCTTTATAATTCTCCACTTCATTTTGTACGGGGCTTCCATCCACAAAACTCCAGATATATTCGCTAAAACTTCCGTATTCTTCCTGAATCTTTATAAAGTTTTGAGCGTTTGTTACGGTGGCGCGAACCTTTAATTTATTCCGAATAATACCGGCGTTTTCCAGTAGTTCCTGAATTTTTTCTTCGGAATAATTCGCGATCTTTTTATAGTCAAAATCATCAAATGCTTTTCTAAAATTTTCCCTTTTCCTTAAAACAGTAATCCAGCTTAAACCTGCCTGAAATGTTTCGAGAATAAGGAATTCAAAAATGGTATCGTCGTCATATACAGGAACGCCCCATTCATTATCGTGATAAGCTTCATAGAGCTCGTCGCCTTCACACCAGCCACAACGGTTTAGTCTTTTCATCAGTTTATAATTTTAATCCCAACCTGGGAATTTTTCACAGGCTTATTATCATCTCCCTGTATGTTGCTAATTTTTTTTCGGCCAGCATCATGCCGGTTTAAGGTTTAAAATAGTAGGTAATCGTCCCGGGTTGTTCGCTTTTTCCGGCCAGAGATGAAAATACAGCATTTGCGGCATATTTCAGTGCATTTTCTGTTAAGCATTCGTTATCTGAGTTGGAGCTCGCTTTGTTAATTGAGTTTTCAATTACCCGTCCTTCAGCATTTACCGTAATATTTACCACGATTTTCCCGGGCATATCGCAAGTGTAGATAGGATTTGGAATAAAGATGGCATTTCTTCCGCGAAGCGAGAATGAAATAGAGCTATTTCTTAAACTTCCAGATTGAGTGGAAATATCTTTTGAAGAATCGTCTCCATCAGATCTTTCTTTGGTTTCTGATTTGTTCCCGGTAGCAAAAGTACCTTGCGTAGAACCTTCAGTTTCACTTTCCGAACTTTCTTCTTGCCGGGCGCTGTTTTGCTCTAAAATTTCATCTAGCTCCCGATTAAAATTATCTTCCCGGGCTTCCTGATTTTCATTAAACGCCCTGTGGGTTTCGGGAGAATTTTGTGTGGTTTGGAGTTCTGGTTCTTCCTCAGGTATTTCTTCTTCGGTTTCCTCTGCTGCGGTATATTCTTCTAACTCTACCAGCATTTCCCGCTGAATTTTTTGTTTCTGCGATAAGTTGAAATTATAAAGTCCAAGAATTAACACCGAACAAAAGAGTACGGTTATAATGAGGGCTTTATGTTTTTCGAAAAAATCCATGCTATAAAACAAAACCTGAAGCGTTTTATTTTATGCTGAAGGTAGTAATTTTTCAAAAGATGAAAGGTCTAAAGCGTCATCTATAGCGAATTCGCCCACTCGCGTACGTCTTAAAGAAGAAAGATATGCGCCAGAGCCAAGTGCGATTCCAAAATCATTGGCCATACTTCTTATATAGGTGCCTTTGCTGCAAACTATTCTGAAATCTACTTCGGGAAACCTGGGTGCATCCACTTCAAATTCGTGAACAGTAACCGGTCTGCTTTCTAACTTTACTTCTTCTCCTTTCCTGGCATATTCATAGAGGCGTTTCCCCTCTTTTTTTAATGCGGAAAAGACCGGAGGTGTCTGTGCTATTTCTCCGGTAAGCTGAAGAGCTGCTCCCACTAAATCTTCTTCTGCAATATGGCTTGTTTCAAAAGTTCTATCCACTTCGGTTTCCATATCGTAAGAAGGTGTTGTGGCACCAAGGGTGAAAGTCCCGGAATATTCTTTTTCGGTTCCTTGAAGTTCAGGGATTTTTTTTGTGAATTTTCCTGTGCAGATTACCAAAACCCCGGTTGCTAAAGGATCTAGTGTGCCGGCGTGGCCTACTTTTATTTTTTTTATTCCGCAGCTTTTCCTAATTAGCCAACGCACCTTATTAACCAGCTGAAAAGAGGTCCATTCCAAAGGTTTGTCAAAAACCAGAATTTGGCCGTTTTTAAAATCTTCAGGAGTGAATTTTTCAATTTCTGCGGTCATAAAAAGTTATTTGATTTCTCCTGAGATTTGAAATTCTCGAGGAAATTTTATTTTTAATTATAATAAGCGACGCCTATAGAAACAATCCCTGCAATAAAGCAGTAAATAGCAAAATAGGAGAGTTTGCTTTTCTTTACAATACTAATCATCCAGGTACAGGCAGCGAGTCCTGCTATAAAAGAAGCGATAAAGCCAATGGCCAGAACCGAAAAAGAAGTGGTGCTTTCCATTAAATTACCGTCTATAAGATCTTTGGCAATCTTGCCCAGAATTAAAGGAACTACCATTAAAAAAGAAAATCTTGCGGCTTTTGTTTTATCATTTCCTAATAATACGGAGGTAGAAATTGTGGCGCCACTTCGGGAAATTCCCGGTAAAATTGCGATAGCCTGCGAAACTCCAATCACAAAAGCATTGCTATAACTTACCGGTTTAAAGGTGTTCTTTGCTTTATCTGCCAGCCATAATAATAGGGCGGTGATAATAAGCATAAATCCGACAAATATTATATTTCCGCCAAACAGGCTTTCTAATTCTTCTTCAAAGAAAACCCCGATAACTGCCGCAGGAATCATTGAAATAACAATTTTCAGTGAAAACTTAAATTCATCGTTCCATTTAAATTGGAAAAGACCTTTAAAGATTTCAACTACATCTTTTCTAAAAACCACGATGGTACTTAATGCGGTTGCGGCGTGAAGGATAACAGTGAAAAGTAAGGATTCACTCGGGATACTATTATCCCCTAAAATTGCTTTACCGAGTTCAAGGTGACCACTGGAAGAAACGGGTAAAAATTCGGTAAGCCCCTGGATTATTCCCAGAATGGCAGCATCTAATTCGTTCAATGTAGTTTACTTTTTGGGGTTTAATAAAATAGCATAAACTTCTATAGCAAAACCAAGAAGTACCAAGGTTGGAGCCAGACGGATGCGCTGAAAATTATAGATGTCTGGATTAAAAGTGTTTGGATCGTCACTGCCACCCCCGGCCATAAGTATAAACCCTAATGCTATTACCGCCAGCCCAATAAACATAAATTGGTAATTCTTCTTTTCAAAAATGAAGTATTTTTTATGATCTGTGGGTTGCTGTTTTTTACTCATAAGTACAGGTTAAGAAAACAAACTTTTTAAATTTTTAATTTTAAGCTTGAAAGTTTCAAAATTAATCAATTTAAGTTGAAACAGTAGTATGGATATTTGACTAAATATCGAATAATAAAAAAGCCATACGGTAGGGCGTATGGCTATAAATTTTAGCTACTTAAAAGATTAAGCGGCGTGGTAAATGTTGTAATGATTTAGGATTTCCTGGTAGAAATCCATGCTTTTCTCATCTTTTCTTAAACAGGATTTTAAAAATCTTTCTAAATCCTGACATTCAAAAGTGATTCCTGTGTATTTACGTTTTCCAACGGGTATTTTTAAGTCAACCGTTTGATCATTGTAGTTAATTCTTACATTTTTCGCATCAAAATATTTTTTGATAATAGCACGATGCATAAGATTGTAATTTGAATTCTCTTCTGAATCAAAATGATAAATACTGTATGAGATCAGATTTTTCACTTCATCAAGTGTGGCGTTTGGGTTAGTACTGTATTTCATAGGTGTTGGTATTATAGGTGTTAGTGATGGCTAAATTACACTTAGATTTCTTTTTCTTTGTTAAAAAAGTTTTAATAAACCTATGATTAGCAAATATTTAACGACTAAAGAATCTTTTTACGTTTTAATTAATCTTTTGAGCCTAAGAGATGAAAGAAAAATACTACAACAATATCAAGGGATATCCTTTATAACGATAAAAAGAAGTTTTTAGTATCTAATTAAGGCGAAATTCTAGTGGCTGGTGAAGGTATCTATACTGATTATCGAGGCAAGACGCATTAATAAATTTTGTGCCAGCAACTGTGGTAATTCCATAAGAATCGTGAACGTGACCGAAAATGTGATAACCAATTTCACGATTTTGGAGGGTTTGTGTTAAAGAACCGCAACCAATGTGCCTTCCATTATTTAAAACATCTTTGATCTTGTAGGGTGGAGTGTGGGTAATAAGCACCTTTGTGTCATCAGGGATCTGCTCCCAATGTTTATTTATTTCCTGTGCCTGTTTTTGGTTAAAAGCCCAGGTGCCATCTCCGGGAGTCACCGGGGAACCCCAAAATTTGATGTCGTTAATAATGATTTCGCTATCCTTTAAATAATGAACATTTTCCGGAATAATTTCATTGATATCTTCCTCACTATTTTTCTCAAAATAGAAATCGTGGTTTCCGGCTATAAAAATTTTATATTGATGTGACTGTGCAGAAAACCACTTTAAAAAATCAATTACCTCTCTTTTGGTTCCACCTTCGGTAATATCTCCTGCATGAATTAAAACATCACCATCGGGAATTGGTATTTCCTCATGTTTATTATGAGTGTCTGAAATGCAAATTACTTTCATGGAAATTTTAATATATAAAAAATCCGGAAGAATAAATCTCCCGGATTATAAATCTTGAACACTTTGAATGCTTAATCTTCATTTTCTTCTTCTGAAGAAATATTATCTTTATCAACAGGTAGTAACTTATTGGTTATTTTGGTTACAGAAAAAGCAATAATTACTGCGGTTACCGCAAAAAACAGAAATTTAACAAGTAGACTGTCGCTTAGCACAAAACTATACACCGCAAGAAAAATTTCTACGGCTATGAATACTATTTTAATGCTAAGTTTAAAAATCATAATTTCTGTTAGTTTTGAGGCAAATATACAATCAAAAACCATTGAAAATTTGGTGCTTACCGGCTTTTGCTAAAATTTAACGCAAACAAAACTTTGGGGTTAAATTTTTAAGTTAAAAACTCTTAAACAATGAATCTAAGTGTTTTGAAATTGTAAATTCCCGTTATTAAAAAAAGCTATTTTGAAAAAGGGATCTAAAATAATTCTCAGTTTTGTTATTATTCTTATTGTATTAGCCGTTGCTGTACTTGCCGGTAATATGTTTATTGAGAATAAGATGGAGACTGCCCTGGAAGAAAATCTAAGCGGGGATGAATTTGAATATGAAGAGCTAAATGCAAGTATCTTAGGTAGAAGCGCTTCCATAAGTAGCCCGGTTTACGACAAAGATGGGGCGCAGATTTCTGTTGGAGAAATAAAGCTGGATGGGATTGATATTTTTAAATATCTAAGCAGCAATAAAATTGAAATTTCCACTTTAAAATTTACAAATCCTGAAATAACAATCTATACTGAAACAGAAAAAGAGCAGGATAGTTCCAAGGATGGAAAATCAAAAGAAATAGAGTTATTAATTAAATCGGTAGAGATCGTTGACGGAAATTTTAAAATGGCTAAAAACGATTCGGTTAAGGAGCAGCTTTTTGCAAGGTTTCCATCACTTAAGTTAAAAGATGTAAGCATAGACCAGGAGTCCTTGAAAAACGGACTTCCGTTTTATTATGAGCAGCTTCAGTTGACTTCAGATAGTTTGTTTTTTAATCTCAACGACCAGCACGATATGTATGTTGAGAAAATGGAAATGGATGGGAACGCCCTTAGTTTTAGCAAGATTAACATTGAACCATTATATGGGAAACAGGAATTTCAGCAACATATTCCGTATGAGAAAGATAGGTTTGACTTAAGCCTGGGGGAATTTACCCTTAAATCCTTTAACTGGAGTTTTGAAAATGATTCGCTGAGCCTGGAAAGTAATAATACAAGAATTTCAGATGGGGATATTAAAATTTATCGGGATAAGCAGGTGAAAGACGATACCCGTCAAAAACCCATGTACAGTAAAATGATTAGAGAGTTACCCTTTAAGTTAAAACTCGATACTATACGGGTTGAAAACCTTGCCATACAATATGAAGAACTGGTAAAGCCAAAAAGAGGTCCCGGAAAGGTAACTTTTAAAAAACTTAATGCTAGTATTTATAATCTTAGTAATGTGGAGATGGAGCCTGAAGACTTTCCGCGAACAGATATTGATGTACATACCCAATTTATGGGAGAGGCTAAGCTTAGTGTTAACTGGAATTTTGATATTTCAAATAAAGCTGATGTATTTTCAATTTCGGGACAAATGGATAGGATCTCCAGTGAAGGGATCAATCAATTTATGGAGCCTGCTCTAAATGTAAAAGCTGAAGGTGGAATTAGGGATATGCAATTTAATTTTACGGGCAATAACATTAAATCTGAAGGTGATATGAAACTGGTCTATAGAGATTTTAAAGTTGAGGTGCTTAAGGAGGACGGTGAAGAAGAGAATAAGTTGCTTTCTGCTATAGCAAATTTAATTGTGAACAATGATGCTACTTCAGAAGAAAAAGAAGAGAAAAACATAGAAACCGAGCGCACCCAAACAAAGTCTTTTTGGAATTATTTGTGGAAAAATATTAGAAATGGAGCTTTAAAATCCTTTCTTTAGATCTTAAAAGTTACTACCGGCATTTGAGCATGGTTTACTAAATCTTCACTTATACTACCGTTAAAAAAATGTGCTAAGCCTTTGCGTCCGTGTGTGCTAATACCAATTAGAGCTTTATCTATTTTCATAGCGAAATTCAAGATCCCTTTTTCTACACTCACATCGTTATAGATATGCATTTCGTAATCTTTTATTTCGGTGCCTGAAACAAAATATTCTATGCGTTCTCTAACCTCTGTGCTAGTAATAAAATTATTGGGCGTATTTATAAAAAGTAAGTGAAATTTGGCTTCAATTAATTCGGCAAAATTGTAAGCGGTCTCCAGGGTATGCCTGTTGCTGGCATCTGCATCTGTGGCAAAAATAAAATTTTCAGCTTCAAAATTTTCGTGCTCATTTTTAATTACAAGCACAGGAATGGTAGAGGAGCGCACAACTTTTTCGGTATTACTACCAATAAACATTTCTTTAAATCCGCTGGCACCGTGGGAGCCCATGATTATAATATCACAGTTGTATTGCTTACTTACTTCCATAATTCCCTCAAAAGCCTGGTGAAACATTACGGTTTCATGGACCTTTATATCTTTTAGAAAGGGTCTTTCCATAAGTTTGGCGAAACGCTGGTGGGCCAGTTTCATAAAAAAAATAGATTCCGGTAAATTCTGACTGTTGCTACCACCCACTGGGTCTATAAGTTGCATAGGGAGTTCTAGCATATGCATAAGATAGATCTCGCTATTATGTTTTTTCGCCAGTTGCGCGGCTATTTTTAGTGCGTGCTCGGCGGTATCGGAAAAGTCGGTGGGAACAAGTATTTTTTTCATCAATTTACTCTAAAAGATTAAAAATGATTGCTTTATTAAAGTTAAGAATAAAATTTCATTTAAAGTCTGGTTTTCTTTCTCTGAAATTATTATTATATTTGCAGCGTTGAAACTAAAAAAGTACAGCGAGGGGACATAAAGTCCCCTCTTTTTATAGCTATGTTGCAGGATAAAGTAGAAAATTTGTTGAAGGAAGCTTTCCAGGAAAATAATTCACTATTTTTAATAGACCTAAATATTACTAATGACAACAAGATTTCTGTTGTGATAGATGGTGATAGTGGGGTTTCTGTCAATGATTGTATTGCGGTAAGCCGTAAAATTGAACACAATCTGGATAGAGAGGAAGAGGATTTTTCTTTGGAAGTTAGCTCGGCAGGAGTTTCTGAACCTTTACGCCTGGAACGGCAATACCGGAAAAACCTGGGTAGAAAACTACAGGTGACTACCAATAACGAAAAAATTGAAGCAACTTTAACTGAAGTAGATCAGGACGGAATTAAGCTTAACTGGAAAGCCAGAGAGCCAAAACCCGTAGGAAAGGGAAAGCATACCGTAGAAAAAGAAGCGGTTTTGCCATATTCTGAAATTACTGACGCTAAAGTTATCATAACATTTTAACCTCAAATTGATATGGAAAATATCGCCTTGATTGAGTCATTTTCAGAATTTAAGGATGACAAATTGATAGATCGTGTAACGCTTATGGCCATCCTTGAAGATGTGTTCAGAAGTGCTTTAAAGAAAAAGTATGGTGAAGACGATAATTTTGATATTATTGTAAACCCAGACAAAGGAGATCTTGAAATTTGGAGAAACAGGGTTGTAGTGGCTGATGGTGAGGTAGAAGATCCAAATCAGGAAATCTCCCTTACTGAAGCTAGAAAAATTGAACCCGATTTTGAAGTTGGTGAAGATGTATCAGAAGAAGTAAAACTTGTAGATTTGGGGCGTCGTGCGATTTTAGCTTTAAGGCAAAATCTTATTTCAAAAATCCACGAACACGACAATACTAATATTTTCAAGCACTTTAAAGAGCTTGAAGGTGAAATTTACACCGCAGAAGTTCATCATATTAGGCACAGAGCTATTATTTTGTTAGACGACGAAGGCAACGAGATTGTTTTACCAAAAGATCGCCAGATTCCTTCAGACTTTTTCAGAAAAGGAGATAATGTAAAAGGAATAATAGAAAGTGTGGAGCTTAAAGGTAATAAGCCTACGATTATACTTTCACGTACCGCTCCGGTTTTCCTTGAAAAACTGTTTGAACAGGAGATTCCTGAAGTTTTTGATGGTTTGATTACCATCCAAAATGTGGTTCGTGTACCAGGAGAAAAAGCTAAAGTAGCTGTAGATACTTACGATGATAGAATTGATCCCGTTGGTGCCTGTGTAGGTATGAAGGGTTCCAGAATTCATAGTATTGTACGTGAACTGGGGAATGAAAATATAGATGTGATTAATTTCACCACTAACGATCAGTTATATATTACAAGGGCTTTGAGTCCTGCAAAAATTACATCTATTAAATTAGATGAAGAAAATAAGACGGCAGAGGTTATGCTGAAGCCGGAAGAAGTTTCTAAAGCTATTGGCCG
The DNA here is from genome assembly GCF_020164485.1 of Salegentibacter tibetensis. Lineage (GTDB taxonomy): Bacteria > Bacteroidota > Bacteroidia > Flavobacteriales > Flavobacteriaceae > Salegentibacter > Salegentibacter tibetensis. Next base: position 80,250 of record NZ_JAIQZA010000011.1, on the reverse strand, counting down.
TGGAGGTCACAATATTAGGCTTGCCGGGCAGTTAACCGGTTATGAAATAGACGTTTTCAGAGAAGGTGTTGAGGAAGATGTAGAATTGAAGGAATTCTCTGATGAAATTGAAGATTGGGTAATTAAAGAATTTTCCAGAGTTGGACTGGACACAGCAAAAAGTGTTTTGGAACAGGAATTGGAAGACCTTATTAGACTTACCGATTTAGAAGAAGAAACCATTCGCGAAGTAGTGAAGGTTTTAAGAGAAGAATTTGAAGAGTAGTCAAAAACTCATTGAATATATAATAATTAAAAGAGGTTAATTTAGAGGGCAATTTATGGCTGAAGCAAAAACAATGCGACTAAACAAAGTATTACGTGAATTCAATATTTCGTTAGACCGGGCTGTAGAATTTTTAAATTCTAAGGGTCACGATATTGAGGCGCGTCCTACTACCAAAATCTCATCCGAAGTTTATCAGGTGCTTTCTGATGAATTTGAGACCGACAAGTCTAAAAAAGTCGAGTCTAAAGAAGTTGGTGAAGAAAAGAGAAAGGAGAAGGAAGAATTGCGTTTAGCAAGGGAAAGAGAGCTTGAAGAAAAGCGTAAAGCCGAGGAGAAGAAGGAGAGCGAGCGTCGTAAAGACGAAGAAGCTGTTTCTTCCAGAGCAAAATTAGCCGGTCCTAAGAAAGTTGGTAAGATTGATCTGGATAAAAAACCGGAGAAAAAAGCCGAAAAAGAAGAGGAAAAGCCAGAGCCAGCGCAACCTGAACAGCCCGAGGAAGCCAAAAAGCCTGAAGCTAAAGAAGAAAAGCCTGAACCTCAAGAGCCTAAGGAGGAAACGCCTTCTAAAGAGGAGAAAAAGACTGAAGAAGAGCCTAAAGAAGAAGCACCTGCGGCGGCGGCTGATGAAGAGCCTAAGGAGCCAGAGTCTATGACTCATAAAACTAATTACACCAAGCTTAACGGTCCTAATTTTACCGGAAAGAAAATTGACCTTTCTCAATTCAAAAAACCGGAAAAGAAGAAAGACGAGAAGAAAGCTGCTGAGGAGAAAAAAGAGAAAGAAAAGCGTAAAAAACGTCGTCGTAGAATTAGTAAGGACGTGAAGCCTGGAGCTTCAAATCAAGGTCCTAAAAAAGGAGGAGCCAGAAAAAGAGCAAAACCTATTACTAAAGAAGAGCCTAGTGAAGAAGAAGTTCAAAAGCAGGTTCGTGAAACCCTTGAAAAACTTCAGGGTAAATCTGGTAAAGGTAAAGGAGCTAAATATAGAAGAGATAAAAGGGATCAGCATCGTCAACGATCAGAAGACGATCTCGCACAGCAGGAAACTGATAGTAAAGTACTTAAAGTTACTGAATTTGTAACCGTAAGTGAAGTTGCTACAATGATGGATGTGCCGGTAACGAAAGTGATTTCTGCCTGTATGTCTCTTGGAATGATGGTAACGATGAATCAGCGATTGGATGCGGAAACGCTTTCTATTGTTGCAGATGAATTTGGTTATGAAGTAGATTTTGTAACTGCTGACATTGAAGAAACTGTAGATGAAATTCCAGAAAATCCTGAAGATCTTGAAGACAGAGCGCCAATTGTAACTGTAATGGGTCACGTAGACCACGGTAAAACATCTTTGCTGGATTATATTCGTAAAGAGAATGTAATTGCCGGTGAAAGTGGTGGTATTACCCAACATATTGGAGCCTATAGCGTGAAACTTAAGAATGGTCAAAAAATGACCTTCCTGGATACTCCGGGTCACGAAGCCTTTACAGCGATGCGTGCTCGTGGAGCTCAGGTAACAGATATTGCGATTATTGTTATCGCTGCAGATGATGATGTGATGCCGCAAACCAAAGAGGCTATTTCTCACGCCCAGGCTGCAGGTGTGCCAATAGTGTTTGCAATCAATAAATCTGATTTGCCAACTGCAAATCCAGAGAAGATTAAAGAAAAACTGGCAGGAATGAATCTGCTTGTAGAAGATTGGGGTGGTAAAGTTCAGTCTCACGATATATCAGCTAAAACAGGATTGGGGGTTGAAGAACTCCTTGAGAAAGTTCTTTTGGAATCTGAAATTCTTGAATTAAAAGCTAATCCTTCTAAAGTAGCTACAGGAACAGTTGTAGAAGCCTTCCTTGATAGGGGTAGAGGTTATATAGCAACCATCCTGGTGCAGACCGGAACATTGAAGATTGGGGATTACGTATTAGCGGGTCGACATAGTGGTAAGGTAAAGGCAATGCACGATGAGAGAGGGCACGAAGTTAAGGAAGCCGGCCCAGCAACGCCTGTTTCTATCTTAGGTCTTGATGGAGCTCCACAGGCCGGTGATAAATTCAAGGTGATGACAGATGAGCGTGAAGCCAAAGATATTGCGGCTAAACGAACCCAATTACAACGTGAGCAGAGTGTTAGAACTCAGCGTCATATCACCCTTGATGAAATTGGACGTAGAATCGCTTTAGGTGACTTTAAAGAGCTTAATATTATCCTGAAAGGTGATGTTGATGGTTCTGTAGAAGCACTAACCGATAGCTTCCTGAAATTATCTACTGAAGAAATTCAAGTGAATATTATTCACAAAGGAGTAGGAGCCATTACAGAAAGTGATGTGTTGCTAGCCTCGGCTTCAGATGCGGTAATTATTGGATTTAATGTACGTCCTGCAGGAAATGCAAGACAGGTAGCCGATAAGGAAGAGATAGATATCAGGACGTATTCAATCATTTACGATGCGATCAACGACCTTAAGGATGCGATGGAAGGAATGCTTTCACCGGAGCTTAAAGAAGAGATCACAGGTACTGCAGAGATTAGGGAGACTTTTAAAATCTCCAAGGTTGGAACTATTGCAGGTTGTATGGTAACCTCTGGTAAGATTTACAGAAGTGCTGGAATTCGTTTAATTCGCGAAGGAGTAGTAGTTTATACAGGAGAACTGGCTTCGCTGAAGCGTTTTAAAGACGATGTGAAAGAAGTTGCTAAAGGTTACGATTGTGGTATCCAGGTTAAAAATTATAACGACATTAAAGAAGGGGATGTGATAGAATCATTCCGTGAAGTAGAAGTGAAAAAGAAACTTAAGTAATAAGTTTTATGTTGAATAGAAAAAAGCGGCTTTATGGCCGCTTTTTTTATGCTTTGATTTCCAGCTGAAATTAAACAGCTGGAAAAATCACATTTAACTTCAGTAGTTTTAGTGAAAAATTATCTGCGTCTGGGTTTTGGTATAAATGCTGAAGGAAAGCTTTCTTTTATTTTTAAAAGCGCTCTGTCTGCTTCTAAGCGATTTCTAAAACTACCCACCCAAACCTTATAATTAGGAGCTTCGTAGGCAATTAGGGAAGGGTATTCGAACTTGCTTCTGTAGTCTTTGATGACATCATTTGCTTCTCCATTATTTCCATAAAAAAGCTGGATTTTAAAGCGATCTTCAATTTCATTGTCTTTGCTCATTTCAGATTTTAACTCTAAAAGTTTAGAAATTTTATGGTCTTCACTTATATTTATTCGGCCTTCCTGGGCGGATAAATTCAGAAATGTAAATCCTGAAAGAAAACAAGAAAGAAGTAGTTTGTTTATGCTTAATTTTCTCATAGTTATTTGTTTATGGCAAAAGTATAATTTAATAACTTAAACAAGACAGCTTTTATTATTTAGAACCGGTATAAATTACCGATTAACACTTATGTAACATTCCTAAAATCGACTTTAAGTATTACTTTTGTTGCCGAATTTAAGGGTGCGAAATGTTAATATTACTAAGGCTTCAAGCTTTTGAAAAACCGTACCAAAGTTAAGACGTTAATTCAACTTATAATATGAAAAAGGTGAAATACCGCCACTCAACTTCGCGACTATTGCTCTTAAGTGTAGCATTTTTTATCTCATTTAGCGTTTTGGGAATTGCACAGGAGGAGGCTTCGCAAGATGCCGCGGCCGAAGGCCAGGAGCAAACCGATGAATCATCGGAAGAATCTTCAGAAGCTGCTGCAGCTGCGTCAGATCTTGGGGATCCGGCGAATGGAAAATCCTTGTTTAATTCACTTTGTGCTGCCTGTCACAAACCATATTCTGCCGGTATTGGTCCTGCTCTTCACGGGGTGACCGAAAAGCGCGATATGGATTGGTTGTATCAATGGATAAAAAACAGTCAGGATTTAATTTCTTCTGGAGATAATGAAGCTGTTGCTATTTACGAAGAGTACAATCAAACTGCAATGCCGGCTTTTCCTCAATTATCAAATGCTGATATTGATGATATTCTTGCTTATGTAGAGCAGCCAAAACCAGAGCCGCAAGCGGCACAGACCGGAGCGGGATCTGGTGGAGGAGATTCTTCTGGCGGTGGGGTATCGGTAAATGTTATTTTAGGTATCCTGCTTTTTGTTTTGGTAATGCTACTTGCGGTTTTATTCCTTGTAAACAAAACACTAAGAAATTTTGCCCAGGCAAGCGGTGTTGTTATTCCTGAAAAACCAAAAAGAAAACCAATCTGGAAATCTTTTGTAGAAAATCAATTCCTTGTTTTGGTGAGCGCTGTGTTCGGCTTACTGGTAATTGGCTATTTTGCTTACGGATTTTTTATGCAGGTTGGGATTGATCAGGGTTATGAGCCAATTCAGCCAATTCACTATTCGCATAGAATTCATGCAGGAGATAATCAAATAGATTGTAAATACTGTCACTCTTCAGCCAGAACATCAAAGCAAGCGGGTATCCCCTCGCTAAATGTTTGTATGAATTGTCATAAATCAATTTCTGAAGTTGCTCCTGAAACCGCTACCGCGGAATATTCTAAAGAATTCTACGACGGTGAGATCGCTAAGCTATACGATGCTGTAGGCTGGAGTCCGGCAGATCAGGATTACACTGGAGAAGAGAAGCCGGTAAAATGGGTTCGTATTCATAACCTACCAGATTTCGCTTACTTTAACCACTCTCAGCACGTTAGTGTTGCCGGGGTTCAGTGTCAAAAATGTCACGGACCAATCGAGGAAATGGAAGTGGTTTATCAGGATGCTCCTTTAACTATGGGATGGTGTATAAACTGTCACCGTGAGACCAATGTTAGGATGGAAGGGAATGAGTATTACGAGAAAATTCACGAAGAATTATCCAAAAAATACGGTGTAGAAGAGCTTACTGTAGCTCAAATGGGAGGCCTTGAATGTGCAAAATGCCATTACTAAAAGTTTTTTCCCGGTAGTGCGGGGTTAATTAAGAAGTTAATATCTAGATATATATGTCATCAAACAAAAAATACTGGAAAAGTGTTGAAGAGCTAAATGAAAACAGCTCTGTTGTTGAGACGCTCCAACAAAAAGAATTTGCTGAAGAAATTCCGGTTAATGAATTTCTTGGGGATAAAGAATCCCTTGAAAGTTCAAAAACTTCGAGAAGGGATTTCTTGAAATATGTTGGGTTTAGTACAGCAGCGGCCTCTTTGGCTGCTTGTGAAGGTCCTGTTATTAAATCTATTCCTTATGTAGTGCAGCCAGAGCGTATTGTTCCCGGTGTAGCAAATTACTATGCCTCTACAATTGCAAATGGTTTTGATTTTGCCAGTGTACTGGTGAAAACCAGGGAAGGAAGGCCTATTAAAATTGAAAATAACGAATTATCGAAGTCTAAAGGCGGGGTTAATGCTCGTGTACATGCTTCGGTATTGTCATTGTATGACGCAAATAGGGTGAAACGCCCAATGATTGAAGGAAGAAATGTTTCCTGGGAAGAATTTGACCGTGTAGTAGGAAGTGCCCTTGATAATGTTTCTGGTGATATTGTTTTGATGACTCAAACCTTCGCCAGTCCATCAACTACAAAATTAATCAATGAATTTTCAGAAAAGTATCCTAATGTACGTCACGTAGTATATGATACGGTTTCTGAAGATGCTGCATTGACTGCTTTTCAAGCTAAATATGGAAAGCGTGCGTTACCAAATTATGATTTTTCTAAAGCTGAAACTATTGTTTCTGTTGGAGCCGATTTTCTTGGTGACTGGCAGGGTGGTGGTTATGATGCGGGTTATGCTAAAACCCGTGTGCCGAAAAATGGTAAAATGTCCCGTCATGTTCAGTTTGAATCTAATATGAGTTTATCTGGCGCTAATGCCGATAAGCGTTATCCTGTTACACCATCTCAACAAAAAGCTGTTTTAGCCGCGCTATATGGTTATGTTTCTGGTGGTTCTTCTACAAGTGATTTGCCTTCTAATGTTGATGATGCTGTTGTAAAAGCTGCTCGTCAATTAAGAAAAGCCGGAAGTGGAGCCGTTGTGGTTTCTGGAATTCCTGATGCTAATGCCCAGGCTTTAGTACTTGAAATTAATGAAGCTCTTGGAAGTGGTGTGATGAATACCGATAATCCGAGAATGATTCGCCAGGGTAATGCTGAAGAAGTGATGCAGGCGGTAGAAGATATGAAATCTGGTTCTGTTGGAGCGGTGCTAATGGCGGGTGTGAATCCTGCTTATTCATTACCAAATGGAGCAGAATTCGCTGAAGCTTTAGCTAATGTAGATGTTTCCCTGGCCTTTAGTATGAAGCCAGATGAAACTGCAAAACTTTGTAAATATGTAGCTGCAACTCCTCATTATTTAGAGAGTTGGGGTGATATTCAATATACTGCTTCAGACTTTAGTTTGATGCAGCCTACAATCAGGCCATTGTTTGATACAAGACAGTTTCAGGATTGCTTGTTGAGATGGACTGATAATGATAAATCTTATCACGATTACATTAAAGAAACCTGGAGTGACAATATTCCTTCCTGGAATACTGCGCTTCACGACGGTATTTTTAATACAAGCTCTCCTGTAGAAGCTGAAACTTCGGAAGTTTCAGGATCTGTTAATGTGGCTGCTGCAGTTAGCGCACTAGCTCGTCCTTCAGAAAATGAAGGTATGGAGTTAACGCTTTACACAAAGCAATCTATGGGGGCCGGCGAACAGGCCAATAACCCCTGGTTGCAAGAGATGCCTGATCCTTTAACTAGAATTTCCTGGGATAATTATCTAACAATTTCAAAGGCTGATGCTGAAGCTTTCGGCTTTGAAAATGAACACGCTTCTAATGGTGGTTTAAATGGTAGCTACGCTAACGTAACTGTAGATGGAACTGTAGTAGAGAATGTACCTGTTCTTATACAACCCGGTCAGGCAAAAGGTTCAGTGGGACTTGCGTTTGGTTACGGGAAAAAAGAAGGTTTGCAGGAAGAAATGCAGGTAGGTGTAAATGCTTATCCTTTGTACAAGAATTTAAACGCTGTACAATCTGTAACAATTGAAAAGGCTCCAGGAATGCATGAATTCGCTTCCGTTCAGCTTCATAATACCTTAATGGGACGTGGAGATATTATTAAAGAAACAACTCTTGAAGTTTTTAATACTAAAGATCCTCACGTATGGAATTCTGTTCCTCAAGTCTCTTTAGATCACGTTGAAAAACCAGTTACTTCTCCTGAAGTTGATATGTGGGACGGTTTTGACCGTAGTATTGGTCACCACTTTAACCTTTCTATAGACCTTAACGCCTGTACCGGTTGTGGTGCTTGTGTTATTGCCTGTCACGCCGAGAATAATGTTCCGGTTGTAGGAAAGAGTGAGGTGAGACGTTCTCGTGATATGCATTGGTTGCGTATTGATAGATATTATTCTTCTGAAGATAGCTTTATAGACGATCTTGATAAGAAAGAAAATATATCAGGTTTGGGAAGTTCCCTTTCTGAATTCGGGGAATTGGAAGAACCAGCAGATAATCCTCAGGTAGTATTCCAGCCGGTAATGTGTCAGCACTGTAACCACGCTCCTTGTGAGACTGTGTGTCCTGTTGCTGCAACTTCTCACGGAAGACAGGGTCAAAACCAAATGATCTATAACCGATGTGTAGGTACAAGATATTGTGCTAACAACTGTCCTTACAAAGTGCGTCGATTCAACTGGTTTAACTATGCTCAGAATGAAGAGTTTGATTACCATATGAATAATGACCTTGGAAGAATGGTTATTAATCCTGATGTGACAGTGCGTTCAAGAGGGGTTATGGAGAAATGTTCTCTTTGTATTCAAAAAACACAGAAAACCATTCTAGATGCCAAACGTGAAGGTAGAGTTATTGAGGATGGGGAATTCCAAACGGCCTGTTCTGCAGCTTGTGATAAAGGAGCAATGACTTTTGGTGATATTAACAATGAAGGTGCTGTGATTCGCGATAGAAAAGAAGATGATAGAATGTATCACTTATTGGAATATGTAGGTACTAAACCGAATGTTATGTACCAAACCAAAGTAAGGAATACAACAGAAGCTTAATAAAATTAATAAAGAAATCAATTAAAAAAGGATATGTCTCATTACGAAGCACCTATACGAAAGCCTTTAGTTACCGGAGATAAGACCTACCACGATATTACCGTGGATGTGGCTGCACCGGTAGAAGGAAGGGCAAATAAATCCTGGTGGATTGTCTTTTCAATTGCACTTGTTGCCTTTCTTTGGGGTGTAGGTTGTATAATTTACACTATCTCCACGGGTATTGGTACCTGGGGACTAAATAAAACAGTAGGCTGGGCCTGGGATATTACCAACTTTGTTTGGTGGGTAGGTATTGGTCACGCCGGTACACTTATTTCAGCTGTACTTTTACTATTCAGGCAAAAATGGAGAATGGCTATTAACCGCTCTGCAGAGGCGATGACTATTTTCTCTGTAATGCAGGCTGGTTTATTCCCTTTAATTCACATGGGTCGCCCTTGGTTGGCTTACTGGGTACTTCCTATTCCGAACCAATTTGGTTCTTTGTGGGTGAACTTTAACTCGCCATTGCTTTGGGATGTATTCGCTATTTCAACTTACCTTTCGGTTTCTTTGGTATTCTGGTGGACAGGTTTACTTCCAGATTTCGCGATGATTCGTGACAGGGCAATTACACCTTTCAACAAAAAGATATACGGAATATTAAGTTTTGGATGGAGTGGACGTGCAAAAGATTGGCAACGTTTTGAGGAAGTTTCATTAGTACTTGCCGGTTTGGCAACTCCGTTGGTGCTTTCGGTACACACCATTGTATCTTTTGACTTTGCTACATCGGTAATTCCGGGTTGGCACACCACGATTTTCCCTCCTTACTTTGTTGCGGGAGCAGTATTTTCCGGATTTGCAATGGTAAATACTCTTCTTATTATTATGAGAAAGGTATCTAATCTTGAAGATTATATAACTATACAACATATAGAATTGATGAACATAGTAATTATGATCACCGGTTCTATTGTAGGGGTGGCTTATATTACCGAGCTTGTTATCGCGTGGTATTCTGGAGTAGAATATGAACAATATGCATTCCTAAATAGGGCAACAGGGCCTTATGCCTGGGCGTATTGGGCAATGATGACTTGTAACGTGTTTTCTCCACAGTTCATGTGGTTCAAGAAATTGCGTACAAGTATTATGTTCTCCTTCTTTATTTCCATAGTGGTGAACATCGGGATGTGGTTTGAGCGTTTTGTGATTATTGTTACTTCGCTTCACCGTGATTACCTACCATCTTCATGGACTATGTTCTCTCCAACCTTTGTAGATATAGGGATCTTTATTGGAACAATTGGATTCTTCTTTGTATTGTTCCTATTGTATGCGAGATCTTTCCCTGTAATTGCGCAGGCCGAAGTAAAAACCATACTTAAATCTTCTGGTGCGAAGTATAAAAGACTACGAGAAGAACATGGAGATGATGTAAAACATTACACTCCGGTTAACATAGGCGAGCCTAAGAAAAACATCGCTACCAAAGTTGATAAGAAAATGGGTGATGAAGATGCTTATAATGAAGAAAACGATGGGCATAACGAGACGGTAAATGCAGATGCATTAACACTTTCAGAAGTTCAGAAAGATAGAATAGATGAAATGTTAGAGAGAACCGGATCTTACAATCCAGAGCATCAAACAGCAGATGATTTACAAAAACTTAAGGCAGTAGGTCCTTTCCTTGAACAGCGTTTACATCAGGTAGGTCTTTATACCTATGTTCAGGTAAGCAAACTTACCAAGGATGATTTTGAATTGCTTGATGAAGTAATAGAAAACTTCCCTAACTCGGCACAACGTGAAGATTGGGTAGCACAGGCAACTGAACTAAAAAATAAGTAATTAAGATGGCATCAAAAGTTATACACGCTATTTATAATGATGACGATCTGCTTCTACAAGCTGTTAAGCAGGTAAGAGAGGCCCGTTATCATATTGGTGAAATTTATACCCCAATGCCTGTTCACGGTTTAGATAAAGCTATGGGGTTGGAGCCTACACGATTGGCAATAACCTCTTTTCTTTATGGAGTTGTTGGATTAACAGTTTCAGTTGTAATGATGAACTTTATTATGATAGAAGACTGGCCACAGGATATTGGAGGAAAACCAAGTTTTAGCTACATAGAAAATATGCCGGCCTTTGTGCCTATTATGTTCGAGCTAACTGTGTTTTTCGCAGCTCACCTTATGGTAATTACTTTTTATATGAGAAGTAAGCTATGGCCGTTTAAGCAAGCTGAAAATCCCGATGTTAGAACAACCGATGATATGTTCCTAATGGAAGTTGATGCTGCAAATCATAACGTAGATGAATTAACCAAATTCCTTTACGATACCGGTGCCGCAGAAATTAAACTAATAGATAATAAATAGACAGAATGAGAAATTTGTTCTATAAAGCGATAGTATTGTTCCTGGTTGGGGGCGTTGTAATGTCTTGTGCAGATAGTGACGAGCCTAATTACCAGTACATGCCAGATATGTATGAACCTGTAGGTTATGAAGCTTATGGTGCTTATGATATTTTTGTAAATGAACAGGAAGCCAAACTCCCTGTAGAAGGAACTATCCCAAGAGGATGGATGCCTTATGGATATGAAAATACACCTGAAGGCATGGCGAACGCCAAAGCTAATCTTGGTAATCCTTTGCCATATACAGAAGCTAATCTTAATGAGGGGAAAGCACTGTATACAATTTACTGTGCCGTGTGTCATGGAGACAATGGAGATGGTCAGGGTATTCTTGCTGAAAGGGAAAAAATACTTGGTGTGCCTGCTTATGATGATGCCGGGCGTGCTATTACCGAAGGAAGCGTTTACCACGTGATTTATTACGGTCTAAACACAATGGGTTCGTATGCCGCACAAACCAGTGAAGAAGAGCGTTGGAAAATTACTCATTATGTGATGTATCTTAAAAACCAGCTTGAGGGCGGTGAAGAAATACCTTTTGATCCTTCTATTGCTGAAGCTAATCCTGTTGAAGTAGAAAGAGCTCAAGAAGAAGCTGAGGAGTCTCAGGGTGAAGGTGCAGCGCTAACTGATGAGGAAGAAAACAATAATTAAGAACAAAGCATTTAGATCTATAAATATGTACACGCTATCCAGTAAATTAAAATTAACAGCAATTATTTTTATGATTGTTGGTGCCATAGGGCTCGTAATTGGGTTTATACAGGCGCCATCAAATTTGGATGATGTTAGGGAAATGATGGCTGCTGAGGAGCACCATGGTGAAGCTTCTCATTCAGAGGCAGGCGAAGCTAACTTTGCTGAAGCAGAACACGGGATGTTGTTGGACGATGAACCCGGAAGACATGCAGAAGAAGGTCACTCTACTGAAGCTGGAGCACACGATACCGAACATCTAGAACATACATTACACCAATTACAAAACAAGCCCTGGGCAGCAATTTATGTGGCTGCATTCTTTTTCTTTATGATCTCTTTAGGGGTTTTGGCATTCTATGCTTTGCAATATGCCTCACAGGCAGGTTGGTCTCCGGTATTGTTTAGGGTTATGGAGGCTATCACAGCTTACCTGGTTCCCGGTGGAATTATTATGTTCGTGCTATTAGCCCTTTCAGGTTTTCATTTAAATCACCTATTCGTGTGGATGGATCCCGAAGTTGTAGCTCACGATGAAATTATTCAGAATAAGACCGCTTACTTAAATGTGCCTTTCTTCTTAATAAGAGCGGCAATATTTTTAGCCGGTTGGTTCTTGTTTAGACATTTCCTTGTTAGAAATTCAAGAAGACTTGATGAAGCTACAGATAACTATTACTTTAAAAAGAACTTCAAACTTGCAGCTGGATTTTTAGTATTCTTTCTTATTTCAGAATCAATAATGAGCTGGGACTGGATAATGAGTTTAGACCCACACTGGTTTAGTACTTTGTTTGGATGGTATGTTTTCTCAAGTATGTTTGTTTCTGGAATTACCGTTATTGCATTAGTAAGTATTTACTTGAAATCAAGAGGTTATTTAACCTTTGTTAATAACAGTCATATTCATGATTTAGCTAAGTTTATGTTCGGAATTAGTATTTTCTGGACTTACCTTTGGTTCTCTCAATTCATGCTTATTTGGTATTCAAATATTCCTGAAGAAGTTGTTTACTTTATTAGCCGTATAGAGAACTATGGTTTGCCGTTCTTTGGAATGGTAGTGTTAAATTTTGTATTCCCGTTATTAGTATTAATGAATAGCGACTACAAAAGGGTGAATTGGTTTGTGGTTATGACTGGGATTGTAATACTGATAGGGCATTATCTTGATGTATTTACAATGGTTATGCCGGCAACTGTAGGAGAATCATGGTTTATTGGAATTCCTGAGATAAGTGCAGTACTTTTCTTTGGAGGATTGTTTACTTTTGTGGTCTTTAATGCGCTTACAAAAGCACCACTCCTTGCTAAACGCAACCCATTTATAAAGGAAAGTGAACATTTCCATTATTAATAAAAGATTTGATTGTTTAAAGAAGAACTTATAAAATGACCGTATTTTTAGTAATAATAGTATTAGCCCTTTTGGCCGTTACCGGTTGGCAAATGTCTAAGATTTTTGAGCTGTCTAAAGGCCCTAGTGCCGATAGTTCTGAAATAGCTAACGATAATGATAACAGGCAGCAAGCCAAGCTAATGCTTTGGTTTATGATATTCATCTACGTTGGGATGGCCTATAGCTTTTGGCAATGGAGTAAATTGTACCTTCCGGAAGCAGCTTCAGAACATGGAAACGAGGTAGATACTTTAATGTTCATTTCTATTGGGCTTATTATGGTAGTGCAGGTGATTACGCAAGCTTTGCTTCACTGGTTCGCCTACAAATACCAGGGAAAAAAAGGCCAAAGAGCTCTTTTCTTTGCCGATAATGATAAATTGGAATTTATCTGGACCATTATCCCGGTAATTACTCTTGCAGGTTTAATTATCTACGGATTATTTACCTGGAGTGATATTATGAATATTAGTGAAGACAACGATCCTATCGTTATTGAAATTTACGCCAAGCAGTTTAGCTGGCAGGCGAGGTATGCCGGGGAAGATAACACCCTTGGTGAAGCAAATGTTCGGTTTATAGAAGGTGTGAACACCGTGGGTATCAACGAAAATGATCCTTATGCAGATGATGATAAGATAACCACAGAACTTCACCTTCCGGTTGGAAAGGAAGTATTGTTTAAATTTAGATCCCAGGATGTACTGCATTCTGCGTATTTCCCTCACTTTAGAGCGCAAATGAACGTAGTTCCCGGAATGGTGACACAATTTGCCTTTACTCCAGATATTACTACTGAAGAAATGAGGAATTCAGAATATATGGTAGATAAAGTAAAGACCATTAATGAAATAAGAAAAGATAATAGTCAGATTTTAATGGCTGAAGGAGAATCACCATTAGATTCCTACGAATTTGATTACTTCCTGCTTTGTAACAAGATTTGTGGTGACGCACACTACAATATGCAGATGAAGATTATTGTAGAAAGCGAAGAAGATTATAACGATTGGTTGAGTGAACAGGATACGTTTGCAACAACTATGGAATCAGTAGAATAACAGAACTAAAAAGAAGATAATTAAGATATGTCAGCAATAGCAACATCACCGGCTCACGATCACCACGACGATCACGGACATCATCATAAACAAACTTTTATTACTAAATACATATTTAGTACAGACCATAAGATGATTGCCAAGCAATTTCTTATCACGGGTATTTTAATGGGTATTGTAGGGATTATGATGTCCGTGCTTTTCCGTATGCAGTTAGCCTGGCCAGAAGAATCTTTTATGATCTTTGAATGGCTTTTAGGAGATAAATGGGCTCCAAATGGAGTTATGACCCCGTCAATATACCTTGCTTTGGTGACTATTCACGGTACCATTATGGTATTCTTTGTATTAACCGCCGGTTTAAGTGGTACTTTTAGTAACCTATTAATTCCCCTTCAAATTGGGGCACGGGATATGGCCTCCGGTTTTATGAACATGATTTCATACTGGTTGTTCTTCCTTTCAAGCATTATAATGTTAAGCTCACTGTTTATTGAATCTGGACCGGCTTCTGCGGGGTGGACAATATATCCGCCGCTTAGTGCATTGCCTCAGGCTATTGGAGGTTCAGGTATGGGAATGACGCTTTGGTTGGTGTCTATGGCAATTTTTATTGCATCCTCACTTATTGGTTCACTTAACTATATTGTTACGGTAATTAACCTTAGAACCACGGGAATGTCTATGATGAGGCTTCCGCTTACCATTTGGGCATTTTTTATTACTGCTGTTATTGGTGTGGTTTCTTTCCCGGTTTTATTATCTGCAGCGCTTTTACTTATTATGGATAGAAGTTTTGGAACTTCTTTTTTCCTAAGTGATATATATATTCAAGGAGAAGTACTAAGCCACCAGGGAGGATCTCCGGTATTGTTTGAACACTTATTCTGGTTTCTGGGACACCCTGAAGTTTATATTGTAATTCTACCTGCAATGGGTATTGTATCTGAAGTTTTGGCAACAAATTCACGTAAACCAATTTTTGGTTACCGTGCCATGGTTGCTTCAATTCTTGCAATTGCATTCCTTTCAACAATTGTATGGGGTCACCATATGTTCGTTTCTGGGATGAATCCCTTCCTTGGGTCTGTATTTACATTTACAACATTACTAATCGCGATTCCTTCTGCGGTAAAAGCCTTTAACTGGATTACAACACTCTGGAAAGGTAACCTGCAAATGAATCCCGCGATGCTCTTCTCAATAGGGTTTGTGTCTACCTTTATTACCGGTGGTTTAACTGGAATTATCCTTGGAGACTCAACATTAGATATTAACGTTCACGATACTTATTTCGTAATTGCCCACTTCCACCTGGTTATGGGTATCTCTGCGATCTATGGTTTACTGGCTGGAGTTTATCATTGGTTCCCAAAAATGTTTGGAAGGATGATGAACAAAAACCTGGGTTATGTACATTTCTGGATAACTGCGGTTGGTGCCTATGGAGTATTTTTCCCAATGCACTTTATTGGTTTGGCCGGTTTGCCTAGACGTTATTATACAAACACCGCATTCCCATATTTTGACGATTTGGCTGATGTAAATGTGATCATAACAATCTTTGCACTTATTACCGCTGCGGTACAGGTTGTATTTCTTTGGAATTTCTTTAGCTCAATTTTCTTCGGAAAAAAAGCTACTCAAAACCCATGGAATTCAACTACTTTGGAATGGACTACTCCGGTAGAACACATCCACGGAAACTGGCCTGGTGCTATTCCTTCCGTATACCGTTGGTCTTACGATTATAGTAAGATGAACCTGGAAGGTACAGATTATGTGATTCCTGGTCAGGATTATATTCCGCAGAATGTTCCACTTCAGGATCATGAAGAAGAATTGAATCACTGAACTTAATTGAAATAATATATAAAAACCTCTTCGTAAACGGAGAGGTTTTTTCGATTTTAGAGATTTGCCTGCATTTACTTTGTGCAATGATTTAAAGGTATTTTCCATTTAAAGGGATGTTTAGGATTTTTTCCTTTAGTGGTATAAGGATAATAATTTGTAATGAAAGCATCATATTGCTTCAGATTTTCTAATCTGGACGTATTAATCTTTCCAGTTAAATTTGAGAGGCGGTTTTCTTAATTAAGGATAAATGGTATATCTGAGTTTAAATGGCATTCTAACAGGGAAACCAGAGGAATGTAGTAGTTTTTTATGAATTGAAATTGTAAAAATTTGCTATTGTCCGATAAAAAATAGATGTCTATGATATTCTGCCTCCCGAAATATCGGGACAAGCTCTATGGGCTTTAAAAAACGAAAACTCCTATTTTTCTACCAGCATTTCGCTCCTAACGGATCTTTTTTTAGCCCCATCAGGACGACATACTGATAGAAAATTTTGCCATCGAAAAGAGAAGTCCCATCGGGACGAAATATTATATAAGTCAGGTGATCGCAAGGATTCAGGCAATTGTTTTGATTTTTATCGGACAAAAATTATAAAAAACATGAATAACCAGAACAGGGGGGTCTTCACAACTAACAAATTTTTCAGGGATATGTTTGGTTGTAACAGGGTTTTTGAGTAGATAAAACAAATATTTTTTATAAATACAACCAATAATTCAACTTAATATTGATACTCCTAAACCTCGGCTCAAAAGAATTATTTGAGATATAATTATCATTGTAAACCAGGAAAATATCTGATAACGGAGCAAAACGCCACTGTAGCCTGGAATTAATTCCAAAATTGTTTCCAATATTGCTGTACTGGATTAAGGTTGCCCAAAATAACGATTTGCTGAAGGTAATATCAAAATTGCTTCCTAGTAACCAGATATCATTATTAGCAAATGGTTCAGGCATGTTAACTTTGTCATATCTTGCCTCAAGGGCCAAGAGATAATTAGGCTGAAGCCTTAGATTTATTTTTGCCTCCTGGGTGAATTTTTTCCCGTTAAAGAATTCTCCATAATTACTTCCTAATTCATAGAAAAACATTTTTCGGCTATCACTGGTGTAATTTATCTCCCCACTCGTATAATGATAGTCGGTTAAAGCTGGTAAGGGTGTATTTCCGGTACGGGAAGGATCAAATTCTGAAAAAAGAAATGTATACCTGTTAAATACCCTGGCAGATATCCGGCTTGTATTTGTAAATTCAATATTATATGAACTAATAAAATTATAATCGGTTAACTTATAGTCTAAAGTTGGTTTCCAGATCACAACTGGTGTAAAGCTTATATTATGCTGAACAACTTTCTCGTTAGTGGGATAAATTAAATGCTCAATTTGGGGATCAATTCTAAAAATTCCTTTCCTGGGAATAAAACCCAGATCTGATTTAAAATTATCTCCTACATAAAATCCGCTACCACGTAACCTCCATCTGAAGGAATTATAATCCAGTCTTAGCCCTGTAGAAATGTCTTTATCATTCAATTCCGGGGTAAAAGATTTATGAAAATATGCATTACCGGCCCAGGTATTATCCAGAGTTCCCAGGTTGTAATCGAGGCCTATAACCCGGTTGTATTCATTTTCAGATTTTATAAAATCATCATTAGAAGTGTTTTGCCTGTTAACAAAAATGGCACTGATATTAGAACGCTCAAATACGCGGTGCTGCAGAGCAATTACGGTATGGTTATTAGCACCAATATTAAATTCATCTTTTTTTCTGGTTTGAACATTGAGTAATCCTATCCTGAAATCATTCGTGAGTTTCCCGCTAAGCCTTGCTCCCGCAAGAATATCGATTTGACGGTTGAATCCTGAGGAATCACTAGCAATACCAATTCGTCTCGAAAAGAAAGGATTCGCTTCTCCGGGATTTCCGAAGTTTCCAAAAAGGTCACTGTTTTCAATAAAAAACTGTCTCCTTTCCGGTAAATTCACTTCAAATCGTGTAAGGTTAGTTACCAGGTTATCAGCCTGCACCTGGGAGAAATCAGGATTAAAAGTAAGATCAAGATTTAAACTATTTCCTATACTTAATTTGGCATCCCCGCCCGCCTTGATATCTTTTATATCTTCGTTATTTTCAAAATCCTTCCCAAGGATGCCAGTCACATACGGGATTATAGAAATAGGTGTTTTTGATTTTGTGAGAGGTTTCTCAAAAATCATATCTCCCATGTAAGAAAGATTGAAAATAAATTGGTTCCGTGGTATTTGTATCCAGGTATTCCGTTCATTACCCTGAGTGTCGAACTGATAGGAGTTGAACCGCCATTTTTTAGCACCTTCCTTAAATCTGAAAGAACTCATTGGGATAGCCCATTCACTAATGTAGTATTCTTTATAAGTCTTTGTCTGAGCTGTCCATTTTACATCCCAGCTGGTAGTAAAACCCCTCAAACTGGTGCCTCCTCCAGATACTAATGCTTCTCTTCTTACCCCGGCAGGATTTACACCAAAAAGGAATGCATTGGCGCCATCATTAAAGGTATCGAACATAAGGGTAATATTATCACTGCCCCCGGCTCGAAAATCCCTTCTTAAAGAAGGAATGATAAAGTTATCTCCCTGAACATATACTTTAATTCCAACATAAAGCATATTTTCATTATACAACATTCTTATTTCCGACTGGTTTTTGGCCTGAACT
The DNA here is from genome assembly GCF_020164485.1 of Salegentibacter tibetensis. GTDB lineage: Bacteria > Bacteroidota > Bacteroidia > Flavobacteriales > Flavobacteriaceae > Salegentibacter > Salegentibacter tibetensis. The sequence goes on along the minus strand of NZ_JAIQZA010000011.1, from coordinate 61,808 downwards.
TTATCAGATGGGAAATATTGCCAGAAATTTGTGGCAGGTTCAGCCTGGTCCCAGGCAGGTTCGTCAAGAATTCCATCAATTGAGATAGGGGTGTTAATATAGTTTACGTGAAATTCTTTGTTTTGAGAAATAAGACATGCAGGAAGCAGGCACACAAGAAAGAGACTCAAAAATTGTTTCATTATTGATTTTTTCGGATTACAAAAATACTAATTCTATTATATAAAGTCTAATCAGAGTTTTCTACTCCTCTTATTATCCAATTTGTATATTTGTTTTATGAATGAAAACCTGGACCCCACCGGAGAAAATTTCTCTCCTGAAGAATTCGATATCGAAAGGGCATTGCGCCCTTTAAGTTTTGATGATTTTGCCGGCCAGGACCAGGTTTTGGAGAATCTTAAGGTTTTCGTAGAAGCTGCGAACCAGCGTGGGGAAGCTTTAGATCATACTTTATTTCACGGCCCTCCCGGTCTGGGTAAAACTACCCTTGCCCATATTCTGGCCAACGAGTTGGAGGTAGGCATAAAAGTAACTTCAGGCCCTGTATTAGATAAACCCGGTGATCTTGCCGGTTTACTTACTAATCTAGAGGAACGTGATATTCTGTTTATAGATGAAATTCACAGGTTAAGCCCGGTGGTTGAAGAATATCTCTATTCGGCTATGGAAGATTATCGCATAGATATTATGATTGAATCCGGGCCCAACGCCAGGACAGTTCAAATTAATTTAAATCCGTTTACCCTTATTGGCGCTACCACGCGATCAGGATTACTTACAGCGCCTATGCGGGCACGTTTTGGTATTTCCAGCCGCTTACAATATTACTCCACGGAATTGCTTTCAGACATCGTGCAGCGTAGTTCAGAGATTCTTCGTGTTCCTATTAGTCTTGATGCTGCGATAGAAATTGCAGGTAGAAGCCGTGGAACCCCTAGAATTGCAAATGCCTTACTGCGCAGAGTTAGGGATTTTGCCCAAATTAAAGGCAACGGAAAAATCGATATGGAGATCGCGAGATACGGACTTAAAGCCTTGAATGTAGATGCTCACGGTTTGGACGAAATGGACAATAAAATCCTGGAAACCATAATCGATAAATTTAAAGGTGGCCCGGTGGGTTTAACTACGCTTTCTACCGCTGTTAGTGAAAGTGCCGAAACCATAGAAGAGGTGTACGAACCTTTTTTAATTCAGCAGGGTTTTATTTATAGAACCCCTCGCGGGCGTGAAGTTACCGAAGCTGCTTACAAACATCTCGGAAGAGTAAAAGGAAACACCCAGGGCGGACTTTTCTAATTTCTTTTAAGTTTCAAGACTGGAGCTGAGAGTTTTTCTAATTTTGGAAATTATGGCAGAAAAAAATATTCCTACGGTTTCTATGTTTCGCTTTGTGAAAAATGCCGGGAGGATCCTTAAAAATCCGCTGCCATTTCATAGAGAGAATTTTGAAAAATATGGCGATGTTTTTCAGATCCATATCGGGCTTGGGCAGAAGATAATTTTTTCCCGCGATGCAGCTTTTGCCGAATATGTGCTTCAGAAGAATCAAAAGAATTATCAGAAGTCAACAATTCAAACCAAAGACCTGGCTAAATATGTTGGCAAGGGACTTTTAACTGCCAGTGGTGAACATTGGGCGAAACAGCGTAAACTTATACAGCCGGCTTTTCACAAATCTCATCTTTCCGGTTTATTGCAATCTGTCCAGGAAGCTATAAAAATAGAAATTGATAAAATTCAGCCCAATGACGAATTTGATGTTTTTCCGGTTTTCAACGATCTTGCTTTTCAAACCGTAGTAAAATCCTTGTTTAGTAGTGCGGCCAATCAGGAACAAATAAACCGTTTGCAATATATTACCGAAGCAGCTCAAAAAATGCTGGTAAAGGAGCTTCGGCAACCTTTTAAGCGCTGGTGGTTTCATTTAAGCGGAAAAATTAAAAAGCACATCAATCTTACCCGGGAGGCACGTCAAATTTTGGAGGATATTGTTGAAGAACGCAAAAAATCTGGAGTAAGGTATGATGATCTGCTGGATATGTTATTAGACGCTCGTTATGAAAATGGTGAGCCTATGGAAAAAGATCAGTTGATAGATGAAATTCTAATTCTCTTCACCGCGGGGCACGAAACTACTTCCAATGCCCTTACTTTTACCTGCGAGCTTTTAGCCAGGAATCCCGAGGCGCAGGAGAAAATATTTTCAGAAGTTGAAGAGACTAAAAATAAAACACAGGATCTAATGGAATTTGTAAGATCCTGCAGTTTTACTCAAAATGTTATTGAAGAATCTATGCGATTATACCCACCGGCCTATTTTATAGATCGTGTGAATATTGAAGAAGACAATTTCAACGGATTTAAATTACCTGAAAATTCCAGTATTCTGTTTTCCTGTTTTGAGATTCACCGGCATAAAAAGCACTGGGATAATCCTGAAACATTTGATCCGGAAAGATTTTTGAATGCAAAAACTCATTCTTCTTATTATTTTCCCTTTGGGGCCGGGCCACGAAAATGTATTGGAAATAATTTTGCGATGTTCGAAATGATTATGGCGATCGCTGAAGTGATCTCGCGCTATAAAATTGCACCCAAAACTTCAGAAATTCAGATAAAGCCTTTAATTACGCTCAAGCCTAAAAATGCGATCTTGAGATTTGAGAACAGGTCCTAATTCAATCTTCACCATATTCTGGTAGATACTTGAAGATCTATATAAATTACTAGTGTTGAAATAAATTAATTCTGCTTTTGACCTGGAATCATTAAATCTTCTAATTGTCCTTTGTTAAGATATATACCTAGGATTTGTCAAAATTCTCAGTCGGTAAATCTATCAGATCAAGACTCATTATTAAACACCTTGCAATCCCCTATAGCTTTGTAAATCAATATTTTGTATATTTATTGTTTAAATTTTCAATCATGCCAATTTATATGGATTACCATATTTTCCCTGGAGTTACCGTAGAGGAGGTTAAGGCTGCCCATATCACGGATAAGGAGACTCAGGCCAGGTACGGCGTGAAATATCATCAATTTTGGGTAAATAAGGATACAGGGTCTATCTTCTGCCTGATAGAAGGTCCAAATCCAGAAGCCTGTATTAAGGTTCATGAAGAGGCTCATGGGAATGTGGCGTGTAATATTATTGAGGTTGAGCCGGGCTTGATTAATTTGTTTATGGGGAAAAATCCTCCAGTGCAAAACGGAATTGTGTATGCCCCGAATGGCGAAATTGATACAGGTTTTAGATTTATCATGGTTTTGGATATCGTGGTGAATACTTCATTATCTACCCATGCCGATATTAAAAAATTTGTTTTTCCGAAAAAACCCCGGAGCGAAGCAATCAAAATAATACAAGAGTTTCAGGGAGAGTTGGTAGAAAATTTATCAGACGATAGTATCATCGCTGTATTTATGGATGCTGATCAATCCATGAAATGTGCTCTTAATATTCAAGAGGTTTTTACTAAAAAACTTCAGGAGGAAAAATGGAAAATTAGTTTCAAGATAGGTCTCACTGAAGGCCAACCTGTAACTATGGCTGATAGTTTTTTTAAAGATTCAATAGACTATGCCAAACGATTAAGCTTAATTGCCAGGGAAAACCAAATTCTGCTTTCTCATTGCTTAAAGAAAACAAGCTCTTTTCAAACTCAAAATTTAGATCAGAATAAGGTTAAGGTCTTAGAAGAAAAGCACAGGGCTTTTATCGGGGATTTTTGCGATTATGCGGAATCCAATCTGGCATCTGATAAATTATCCGTAAAAACTTTAAGCCAGGAAATTGGTCTGAGCAGGCCCCAGTTGTACAGAAAAATAAAATCCATTACGGGTCGTTCGCCCAAAAAAATCATTCGCGATCTAAAATTAAGAACAGCCCTTAATCTTATCAAGGATAACAAACTCAACGTTTCCCAGGTGGCTTATGAAGTTGGTTATGATGATCCTTCTTACTTTTCAAAATGCTTTACTCAAAAATTCGGCATTTCCCCTTCCAAAATAATTTAAACTTTTATTGATATTTCAATTTAGTATAAATGAATCAAAATTCACTGATTTTGAATCATTTATACTGTATGGGAATTACATGCACTCGCTAAATTAGCAGATGTATTTTGTTTTATTAACCAATATTTTGAGTCATGAACGAAGAAATCACCCATTTGAAACCCTCTATAAAAGGCACGGTTATTTTGCCAGAGGATGAGAGTTACGATGAAGCCAGGTCTATCTATAATGCGATGATAGACAAAAAACCTTCTTTTATTGTAAAATGCAAAGATGAAGAGGATGTTATTGATACGGTAAATTTTGCCAGAAAGAACAACCTGGAAGTTTCGATCCGTAGTGGCGGTCATAATGGGGCAGGCCTGGCTCTGGTAGAAAAAGGTCTGGTAATTGACCTTTCAGAAATGAAAAACATTGAAGTTGATCCTCAAACCAACACGGCGGTGATAGGACCAGGTAATACTTTAAAAGATGTTGATGCTGGGACCCATGAATTTGGTCTTGCTCTTCCAAGTGGAATTATTGGAACAACAGGCATTAGCGGAATTACCCTTGGAGGTGGCCTCGGTTATTTAAGTCGTAAAGGAGGTTTAACCATAGATAATTTACTGGAATGTAAGTTAGTTCTGGCTAATGGTGAATTGGTTACCGCAAACTCGGAAACCAATCCTGACCTTTTCTGGGGACTCCGTGGTGGTGGTGGCAATTTTGGTGTGGTGGTTTCATTTAAGTTCAAGCTTCTTGAAATTAAAAATGTATATGCCGGTCCCATGTTTTGGCCATTGGAAAAAGCAAGGGAGGCCATGGAATTTTACGATCAGTTCACTAAAAATGCATCTCATGATTTATATGGCTTCTTTGCCTTTCTTATAGTGCCGCCTGCAGAACCCTTTCCAAAAGAATTATGGAATAAGAATGTTTGCGGAGTACTATGGAATTATACCGGGCCAATTGAAAAAGCTGAAGAAGTTTTTGAACCTATACGTAATTTTGGACCTCCAATTCTGGATTTTGTGTCTGAAATTCCAATGCCGGCTTTAAACACCATGTTTGATGCTTTATATCCACCCGGTATGCAGTGGTATTGGAGAGCACATTATATAAAGGAATTAACTCCAGAGTCTATTAAGGTTAATGTTAAGCGCGGTTCTAATATTTCCACTATGCACTCCACGACCCATTTGTATCCAATTGATGGAGCAGTTCACGATGTGGGCAATGAAGAAACGGCATGGGCTCACAGGGATGCCCGGTGGGCTCAGGTGATAGTTGGGGTAGATCCCGAACCGGCCAAAGCTAACGAAGTTACTAAATGGTGTAAGGATTATTTCGATGATTTAAAGCCTCATGCAATGGGAGGCGCCTATGTCAATTTTATGATGGAAGAGGGACAATCAAGAATAAAGGACTCTTACAAAGGAAATTATGAAAGGTTAACGAAGATTAAAGCGAAATATGACCCGGATAATTTCTTTCATATAAATCAAAACATAAAACCTGGCTAACATCCTTTATGCCGGGTATACAAATTCTCTTATCAATTCTTAAGTAATATTGCTTAAATAAATTTTAAACTTATCATTATGAAAAATATAGCTTTTACCATCGTATTTTCCTTACTGACGTTTGTATCAACCTATGCTCAGTTAGGTGACGAAATAAATGAAGAATATCCGGAAGCGAAGAAAGAAGTGAAGGAAGCTCTGGATGAGATCGAGCAAAGCATTAGGAATAACGAAACCGACAAATTAATCTCGATGCATGCATACGGCCCGAAATTTACTGAATTCGAGTTTGGCGGAAAAAGACAGGGGTCTAAGGAAAATGAAGATTTTGAGCGAAATTTTCTTGGAACTATTACCGAGGTTGAAAAATGGGATTGGGAGGATTTAAAAATTAATGTCTATGGTGGCGATGTGGCTAATGTCACTTTCCATGCTAATTTCAAATTTAAAAGAGCGGAAGAATCTTACGATTTTAAGATGCAGGGGACTTTACTTTTTATTAAAACAACCGATGGCTGGAAAATCACCCATGAGCATATGGCTCCCCTTGCTGAGACGAAAGCCCAGCCAGAAACGCCCAAAATAACTCATATTTCAAAATCTGATTTTCCTAAAGGAAATATGGTTAATGTTGTTAAAGGGTGGGGAGGAATGGTGGTTGCCATCAACGAACCTCCCGCTGGAACCGATTTTGCACCGCTTTTAAAAGGTCAGAAAGATGATTTGTGCCAGGTGCCTCATTGGGGTTATTTAGAAAAGGGAAAGCTGCAGGCTGAATATAAAGATCGTCCTACTGAAATGATTTCGGCTGGAGAAGTTTTTTATATGCCTCCTGGTCATACAGCTAAAGTTATTGAAGATGCCAGGATAATTGATTTTAGTCCGGAAGAAGAAATGATGGCTTTAATGACTGATATTGAAAAAGTTGTGAATCAAGAGAAAAATTGAAAAATTTTTATAGTCCCATAAATTGAGCTGCAGGGAGGGGAAAACACATCTCTAATAATTTAAAGTTTGAAAAGGAATAAAACCAATTAAGATGAAAAGAATAGCACCTTACTTTATTATTCTATTGATATGCTTCATGGGGTGTCGGGATTCTGAACATTCAAAAAAAGAAGTTCAGAATGAAACCAATAGTCATGAACTTAAATCAATTACGATTGAAGGAGATACCCTGCATTATTTGGATGTTGGGAAAGGTGATCCTGTTGTTTTTATACATGGCAGTATAGGTGATTACCGGGCATGGGAAACGCAAATTGACACCTTTGCAAGTAGCTACCGGGTAATTGCATACAGTCGCCGCTACGCATGGCCTAATTCCCAGCGGTTGGCAGATTCTCTTGATTATTCCGCCGGGAAGCATGCCGATGATCTCGCTCAGCTCATTACTACCCTGGATTTAGGGCCATCCCATTTGGTTGGCCATTCCTGGGGTGGCTATACGGCTTTAAAAACTGCTATCGATAATCCTGACTTAGTAAAATCGCTTGTATTGGGTGAGCCGCCTGCAACTGTATTAATTATGGGTGATCCTGAGGGGGATTCCTTAGTGGCTAGGTTTAATGAACAATCCTTGGCGCCCGCAGCCAAAAGTTTTGCTGAAAACAAACCCGAAGATGGAGTCCGGTTTTTTGTAAACGGAGTTATGGGGGATTCCACTTATTACAATCTTATGCCCCAGGATATAAGGGATATTTGGCTTCAGAATACTACAGAAATTGAAGGTCTGTTGCGTACAGATTCTATTACGGCAATAAATGGGGAGGAGGTTGCTCAAATGGAAATGCCGATTTTGATGGTTTATGGTGAAGACTCTCCTAAATTTTTCAAAAAAATAGTGGATACCATACATAGTCTTTTGCCAAATATTAAAGTTTCCTCCCTTTCAGATACGTCGCATGGATTACAATTGGAAAATCCAGAGGAATTCAACAATGTGGTTCTGGGATTTCTGGCTGCACAGGAATAAAGTTATGTAAGTCTCCTGAATTTAGGAATGAAAATTTTTTGAGACTTCAATAGCAAAGCCTTAAAAATATTTTGTTCCTCTTAATGATTAAACTTAATAATTGATAGAGGAGATCTCATTTTATTTGAGAATTTCCATAAACCAGATAAACATTTAAATCTATATATTATGAAAAATTCAAAACAAGCATTAGAAAAAATCTCAGGGAGATTGGTAAAGACTATTTGTATGTCAGTATTTTTTATTCTGATGGCTTGCAGTACTTCTGAGAATGAGACGGAAGAAATTTACGGTGTAGATGCCAAAATTTCAATGGAGCCAGGTTCTGCAGAACTATTTGTATCTGGGTTGCAAGGCTCATCCGGAAGTACTATTGGCCCGGGTGGAGATTTGTTTGTGGCTGAAGGTGCAACAGGTGAAATTGCCCGTATTGATCTTAAAACCGGTGAAGTTTCTACCTATGCAACAGGACTGCCGCCTTCCATAATTGGAATTGGAGGAGTTACAGATGTAGCTTTTATTGGTGAAACAGCATATGCTATTGTGACACTCGTGGGCCCACAATTCGGAACCGATGATGAGGTAGGCGTTTATCGTATAGATGGACCTAATGACTATACAGTAATAGCCAATTTAGGTGAATTTACGCTCGCAAACCCATCGGATACAGAGTTCTTTGTCGAGATGGGAGTATACTACTCAATTGAAGTTTTTCGTGACGGCTTCATTATAGCAGATGCCCATCACAATCGTGTGCTATCGGTAACCAAAGAAGGAGATATTTCTATTCTTAAAGAATTCGGCAATATAGTTCCTACTGGTCTAGATGTTTCGGGAAATATAATTTATATGGCTCAGGCAGGACCCATACCACACAATCCAGAGGATGGTAAGGTAGTGGCATTTGGCCCAAACGATTCAGAGGTGAATACCATTGGCAGTGGGGCACGTTTACTTGTTGACGTAGAATTTGGACGGGGACAAAGTCTATATGCTCTTTCTCAGGGTATTTGGGATGAAGTTATGGAAGGCTCACCTGCATTACCAAACACTGGTTCACTCCTAAAAGTGGAAGATGATGGTACTTTTAGGGTAATTGTGGAAGAACTGGATAGGCCAACCTCAATGGAGTTCGTGAAAAATACAGCTTATATTATAACGCTTGCTGGTGAAATCTGGACCATAGAGAATGCAGGTAATCCGCCCTTCGGTTCATAGCGTGATATCTCTGAGGATATTTTTTATTTGGTGGAGACTAATTAAATGCGGAAAGAATAACTGTTATGTAGAATAAATAATTTTTAAAATATCGCATCTTTGTAAAACTATGATGAGTAATCTAAAAGAGCGATATACATCATTAATTAAAGCCGAAGCGAAACGCCTCGGCTTTCTTTCATGCGGGATATCCAAAGCAGAATTCCTTGAAGCCGAAGCCCCACGCCTGGAAGAATTTTTGAATAAAAACCGTCACGGCGAAATGCGCTGGATGGAAAACAACTTCGATAAGCGTCTGGATCCTACCAAACTGGTAGAAGGTTCGAAAAGTGTAATTTCACTGTTGCTGAATTATTATCCGGAAGAAACTCAACGCGAAGATTCCTATAAAATCAGCAAGTATGCTTACGGAAGGGATTATCATTTTGTAATTAAAGGCAAACTGAAACAATTGTTGCTGTTTATGCAAGAGGAAATAGGGGAAATTAGCGGCCGCGCCTTTGTAGATTCAGCACCGGTAATGGATAAAGCCTGGGCGGCAAAAAGCGGACTCGGCTGGATTGGGAAACACTCCAATTTACTTTCTAAGCAAACCGGTTCTTTTTATTTTATCGCAGAATTGATCGTAGACCTGGATCTGGAATACGACACCCCGGTTACCGATCACTGCGGAAGTTGCACCGCCTGCATAGATGCCTGCCCAACTGATGCTATTGTAGAGCCCTACAAGGTAGATGGCAGCAAATGCATTTCGTATTTTACGATAGAGTTAAAAGATGAATTGCCCAATTCCTATAAGAACCAGTTTGAAGACTGGATGTTTGGCTGCGATATTTGTCAGGATGTTTGTCCCTGGAACCGGTTTTCAAAACCGCATAATGAGCCATTATTTAACCCGCATCCCGAATTGCTGGAAAAGGATAAACAGGGTTGGGAAGAGCTTACCAAAGAAACTTTTAATGAAATCTTCAGAAAATCTGCAGTAAAAAGGACAAAATTTGAAGGTCTAAAGAGAAATATTGAATTCCTTAAAGGCTAATATTTAAATCAAAAATTAAGTTAAGTGATGTAAAATTTAGATTTTAATCACATGATTTAAAATAAAGCAGTTATCTGATTATTAAATGTTCATAAATATTTCCTTAGAGAAATATTCTTTCAATTTTCTGAGTTTTAAGTTTTCTTTTATCCGCAGAAGTTCAATATTGCAGCTAAGCTTGCTACCTTTGTAGTTAGTAGAAAAAATAAATTATGAGCAATAATCCTAGAAAAAGAAGAGAAGCACTGGTTTATCACGCCAAACCCAAGCCTGGAAAAATAGAGGTGGTACCTACCAAAAAATATTCGACGCAAAGGGATCTTTCCCTGGCATACTCTCCCGGGGTGGCAGAACCTTGTCTGGAGATAGAAAAAGATAAAGAAAATGCTTATAAATATACTACCAAAGGAAATCTTGTTGCAGTTATATCTAATGGAACCGCAGTTTTAGGCCTTGGTGATATAGGTCCTGAAGCATCTAAACCGGTGATGGAAGGAAAAGGTTTACTTTTTAAGATTTTCGCCGATATAGATGTTTTTGATATTGAAGTAGATACCAAAGATGTAGATAAATTCATTGAAACCGTAAAAAACATTGCTCCAACTTTTGGAGGAATTAACCTTGAAGATATTAAGGCTCCTGAAGCTTTTGAAATCGAACAGCGATTAAAAGCAGAACTGGATATTCCGGTAATGCACGATGACCAGCACGGTACGGCGATTATTTCTGCCGCTGCTTTGTTAAATGCATTAGAGCTCGCCAAAAAGAAAATGTCTAAGGTGAAAATCGTAGTAAGCGGCGCAGGTGCCGCCGCGGTTTCCTGTACCAAACTCTATAAAGCTTTTGGTGCAAAGGCAGAAAATATTGTGATGACAGATAGTAAAGGCGTAATTAGAAAAGATCGTCCAAACCTTTCTGGAGAGAAAGTAGAGTTTGCTACTTCCAGAAAAATAGACACCCTGGAGGAGGCTATGAAGGACGCCGATGTTTTTGTAGGCCTCTCTATAGCCGATATTGTTTCTCCCGAAATGCTGAAAAGTATGGCGAAGCGCCCTATCGTTTTTGCGATGGCGAATCCAAATCCAGAGATCGATTATCAACTGGCAATGGATACCAGAAAGGATGTGATTATGGCCACAGGAAGAAGTGACCATCCTAACCAGGTGAACAATGTACTTGGATTCCCATTTATTTTCCGTGGTGCTTTAGATGTTAGAGCTACAAAAATTAACGAAGAGATGAAAATGGCTGCGGTAAAAGCCCTGGCCGAAATGGCCAAAGAACCGGTGCCTGAACAGGTAAATATCGCTTATGGAGAAACCAGGCTTAACTTTGGTTCAGATTATATTATACCTAAACCTTTTGATCCCCGCTTAATTGCCAAAGTGCCTCCGGCTGTAGCTAAAGCTGCTATGGAAAGCGGGGTGGCAAGACAACCAATTCAGGATTGGGAGAAATACGAAGAAGAGCTGCTTGAAAGAATGGGCAGTGATAATAAGATTACCAGACTGTTGCTTAACCGCGCAAAAATGAATCCTAAACGAGTTGTTTTTGCAGAAGCAGATCATCTCGATGTTCTTAAAGCTGCGCAAATTGCGCATGATGAGGGTGTCGCAATTCCAATTTTGTTAGGTCGACGGGAAGTGATTAAGGAGTTAATGGCAGAAATAGATTTTAATGAAGATGTAGCCATTATCGATCCGAAATCTGATGAGGAAGAAGAACATAGAAAAGCTTACGCTCAGGTATACTGGAAAACAAGAAATCGTAGTGGTGTTACGCTTTATGATGCTGAAAAGCTGATGCGTGAACGCAATTATTTTGCTGCGATGATGGTTAACGAAGGCGATGCCGATGGCTTGCTTTCTGGTTATTCAAGAGCCTATCCAGCGGTGGTAAAACCAATGCTGGAACTTATTGGAATGGCAACCGGAGTAACCCGTGTAGCGGCCACAAACCTTATGAATACTTCTAGAGGGCCATTGTTTATTAGTGATACTTCAATCAATATAGATCCGCCGGCAAAAGATCTTGCTAAAATCGCGCAAATGACGGCAAGAACAGTGAAGCTCTTTGGTTTGGAACCGGTAATTGCGATGATGTCCTATGCCAACTTTGGATCGTCTAAAGATCCTCGCGCCATAAAGGTGAAAGATGCGGTTTCTTATCTACATCGTAACCATCCAGATTTAAACGTAGATGGGGAGTTACAGGCAGATTTTGCCCTAAACCGCGAAATGCTTCAGAATAAATTTCCATTTTCAAAACTGGCCGGTAAAAAGGTAAATACTTTAATTTACCCTAACCTTGATTCTGCCAACAGTACTTATAAACTTATTAAGGAGCTGAACAATGTAGATTCTATTGGTCCTATTATGATGGGAATGCGCCGGCCGGTACATATTCTTCAGCTTGGAGCAAGTGTAGAAGAAATTGTGAATATGACGGCGGTAACTGTGGTAGACGCCCAGGAAAAAGAAAAAAAGCAAAAGAAGTAAACTACCTAAGCCCAAGATACATTCATAAGAAATAATATTTCAATTTTGAGGTAAGCCAGAAATTATTTGAATCTCGATTATCGAGTAAAATAAGGTGGAAATACAGTAGTTAAGCCCGGGTTAAAGATTTCGGGCTTAACTTTATTTTACTACATTTGGCCCGTTAAGTTTAAAATTTATGATTCATCATCTTAAGGGGCAATTAATTGAGAAGAATCCTACATACTTAGTAATCGCCTGCAATGGTGTTGGGTATATGGTGCATATTTCCCTGCACACTTTTTCTCTAATTCCAGATTCAGAAAATATAAGTATTTATACCCATTTGCACGTAAAGGAGGATTCCCATACGCTTTATGGTTTTTATCAAAAATCAGAACGCGATATTTTCAGGTTGTTAATTTCGGTTTCGGGGGTGGGAACCAGCACTGCAAGAACAATGTTATCTTCTTTAGAACCCAACCAGGTAAAAGAAGCCATTGCAAATGCCGATGTACCTACGATACAAAGTGTTAAGGGAATTGGAGCTAAAACTGCACAGCGGGTAATTTTAGACTTAAAAGATAAAATATTGAAAGTTTATGGAGAAAATGAAGTTTTTGTTCCTCAGGACAATACAATAAAGGAAGAAGCGTTATCTGCATTAGAGACTCTCGGCTTCGCAAGAAAGCAGGCTACAAGGGTAGTAGATAAAATAATGAAAGATTCGACTAGCCCTACTGTAGAATCTACTATAAAAATGGCTCTTAAAAATTTGTAAAGAATTGAGGCACAATTACTGGAAATTGTCAACTTCGGTTAAGCTCAGCTTGTTGTTGTCTTTGATGATTTCATTGAGTTCCACTGCACAAGAAACCCCCCAGGATACCACCGCAACCGGGTATGCTTTGGGTGAAATTTCCCTACCAGATTCTCAGCTCATTTCTTCCTTTTACGAATACGACCCTGTACTAAACCGATATTTTTACCGTGAAAAATTAGGGGATTTAGACCTTTCCATACCTTTAATTTTAACACCTGAAGAGTTCGAAAACCTGGTTTTAGACGAAGAAATGCGCAATTATTTTAAGTTGAAAGCTGATGCGCAGGCTGGCCGAAAAGAGGGGACAGAAGAAATTCAGCGGGATTTGCTTCCCGATTTTTATGTAAATAATAATTTCTTTGAAAGCATTTTTGGAGGCTCAGAAATTAATATTGTTCCGCAGGGAACGGTAGAGATGGATTTGGGCTTGCTTTACACTAAACAGGATAATCCTGCATTTTCACCAAGAAACAGACGAAATCTCACCTTTGATTTTGACCAGCGTATAAGCCTTAGTCTCCTCGGGCAAATAGGGGAGCGTTTGCAAATTACCGCTAATTACGATACCCAGTCAACTTTTGATTTTCAAAATCAGTTAAAACTGGAATACACGCCTACTGAAGATGATATTATACGTAAGATTGAAGTAGGTAATGTGAATATGCCGCTTAATAATGCGCTGATGCAAGGCGCACAAAGTCTATTCGGTTTTAAAACCGAATTGCAATTTGGGAAAACCCGAATAACCGGGGTTTTTTCTGAACAAAAATCTGAGCGGCGCACGGTAAATGTGGAAGGTGGCTCTACTGTAGAGGAGTTTGAAAAGTTTGCTTTGGATTACGACCAGGATAGGCACTTTTTTCTTTCGCATTATTTTAGGGATAATTATGATGATGCCCTTAAGGAGTATCCCTTTATCAATTCTAATATTCAGATTCAAAGGGTTCAGGTATGGGTGACCAACCGTACAAATAATGTTCAAAACCTTACCGATACCAGGAATATTGTCGCTATTCAGGATCTGGGAGAAAGCAATGTGCCTGGGAACGTAGGCCTGGATAATATTCCAGCCGGATTTTTTAATCAGCCGGGTGGAAGTTTTCCCGATAATGCAAATAACGATTTTAACCCTTTTGGAATTGATGGCACTGTCGAATCTGTTCTAACCTCTGCCATTAGAGATGTCGCAACGGTGGATAATGGTTTTGGCGGGGTCCAGGTTTCAGAAGGTTTAGATTATGTCAAGCTGGAAAACGCCAGGCAATTACAGCCTAATGAATATACCCTAAATACACAACTTGGTTATATTTCCTTAAACCAAAGATTAAGTAACGATGAGATACTTGCGATAGCTTTTCAATACACCGCAAATGGAGAAGTTTACCAGGTTGGAGAGTTTGCTAACGATGGGGTGAATGCTACCGGAGATAATAACCCTGTCCAGAACCCAAATCAAAATCCAAATGGAGAGCCGGGTACAAACCAGCGGGTAAACCAAAACCTGGTGGTTAAAATGCTTAAAAGTACCATTACAAATGTAGATGAACCGGTTTGGGATTTAATGATGAAGAATATTTATAGTCTTGGGGCTTATCAATTGGAGCGGGAAGATTTCAGGATGAATATTTTGTATACAGATCCGCAGCCTTTAAACTATATAAAACCTGCCGGGGATGGCTCAGTGCCATTACCTGAAGATGTTAGGGAAACACCTTTGCTCAGGGTTTTTAACCTGGATAAATTAAATAATAATAACGACCCTATAAATGGCGGAGATGGATTTTTTGATTATGTGCCCGGGCTAACGATAGACCCTCAAAACGGGAATATTATTTTTACAACGGTGGAACCATTTGGTAAGCATTTATTTGAAGAGCTGGATAATTCCCCAAATACCGGGACAGAAGATTATAATAATACTGAAACCTGGAATGCGAATCAGCAAAAATATGTTTTCCGCTCCCTGTACCGAACCACGAAAACTCAGGCAGAACAGGAAGACGCCGATAAAAATAAATTTCAATTAAAGGGAAGGTATAAGTCGGGGGAAGTTGAAGGAATTCCAATTGGTTTTAACCTTCCACCAGGATCGGTAACCGTAACTGCCGGCGGAAGGCTTTTGCAGGAAGGTGTGGACTATGTGGTAAATTATGAGCTGGGAAGGGTGCAAATTTTAGATGAAGCTTTGCTTGCTTCAGATATCCCGATTCAGGTAAATACCGAAAATAATGCTTTATTTGGCCAGCAAACTAAACGTTTTACAGGCTTAAATGTAGAGCATTTGTTTAATGAAAATTTTCTGGTAGGAGCCACTTTTTTAAACCTGAGGGAGCGGCCGCTTACGCAAAAGGCCAATTATAGTTATGAGCCCATCAATAACTCCATATTTGGTTTTAATGTAAATTATTCTACAGAAGTCCCTTTGTTTACAAGGCTGGTTAATAAACTGCCTAATATTGATACCGATGTGCCTTCTAATTTTTCTGTGACCGGGGAATTTGCTTATCTGCAGCCGGGAGCACCGGCAATAAATGATTTTCAGGGCGAGGCAACTACTTATATAGACGATTTTGAAGCAGCCCAAACTACCATAGATATTAGTGCCCCACTTAGCTGGGAATTAAGTAGTGTTCCGCTAGGTTTTGGGGGAGAGCTGGCCAACGGTGATATTAAAGTTGGACAAAGAAGGGCAAAAATGGCCTGGTATACCATAGATCCTGTTTTCTATAGTAATAATCGCCCCGATGGAATTTCAGACAACGATATTTCAACCTATGCAACCAGAAGGGTGGCCCTAAGTGAGATTTTCCCTAATATCGATGTTGTACAGGGACAACCGCAGGTGGTTTATACTATGGATGTTTCTTATTTCCCGGAAGAACGGGGCCCTTACAATTTTAATCCTTCGGCTACAGATGGTACTTTGCCTAATCCTTCGCAAAATTTCGGGGGAATTATGCGTGGGATCAATACCACTAATTTTGAGCAAAGCAATGTAGAGTTTATAGAATTTTGGGTGATGGATCCCTATATTTATTCTGAAAACATCGGACACTCAGCAGGAACTATCAATTTTAATCTGGGGAATATTTCTGAAGATGTAGTAAAAGACGGGCGTAAGCAGTATGAAAATGGATTGCCACGAACCGGTGGAACTGAAAACACGATAGAAACACAGTTAGCAAGGGTTCCGGCAGATCAATCCTTAATTTACGCTTTTGATTCAGAAGGAGACGAGCGTAGAAATCAGGATGTGGGGTACGACGGACTTTCAGACGCACAGGAAGCTTTAAAATTCCCCGAGTTCGCCAACTTTCCCGATCCAGCGGCAGATAATTATGAGTATTTTCTCAATACAACCGGGGATATTGTAACCCGTTATAAGAACTATAATGGCGTAGATGGAAATTCGCCGCCAGAAGTTGGCGATACCAACAGGGGAAATACCACCCTGCCCACTGCCGAAGATGTGAATCGAGATAATACGATGAACACCATAGATAGTTATTTTGAATATGAAATACCTTTCTTTCCGGGCATGGGCATTGAGAACAACCAATATATTACCGATGAAAAAGAGCTTACCACCACGCTTAGAAACGGAAATGAACTTCCTGTTCGCTGGCTTCAGTTTAAAATTCCTATTTACGAACCAACAGATTCTAAAGGAGGTATAGCAGATTACAGGTCGATAAGGTTCATGAGGATGTTCCTTAGCGGGTTTCAGGAAGAAACTTTATTGAGGTTTGGAACTATGGAGTTGGTAAGAGGGGATTACCGAAGGTATAACCGTGGTTTAAGAGATAGGAACATACTGCCGGAAAATCAAAATACCCTTTTTGAAGTTTCAGCGGTAAATATTGAGGAAAATGAAAATCGTCAACCGGTGCCCTATGTTTTGCCTCCCGGAGTGATAAGAGAAGAACTTTTCGAAAACAATACGAACATCAGGCAAAATGAACAATCCCTTTCGCTTAGGGTTTGTGACCTGGAGCCACAGGATGCGAGAGCGGTTTACAAGAATTTCCAAATAGATATGCGGCAGTATAAAAAACTTAAAATGTTTTTACACGCCGAATCGCTGCCAAACAGGACACCCTTAAAAGAGGGGCAGTTAATTGCTTTTTTAAGGATAGGGACAGATTTTACCGATAACTATTATCAGGTAGAAGTGCCTTTAAGTCCCACCGCTTTCGGCGCGATGACAGCCGAGGATATCTGGCCGGCGGTAAACCGTATGGAATTGCCACTGGAGCTATTACAAAGAATTAAGACCAGTGTTCTGGGGGATCCGGCGCTAAATTCAGGGGAGTTAAATTTCTTTACCGAGAATTTAGATCGAATAGATGAAGAAGAATCCTATGAAATGGGGCAATTACGCCTGGGAATAAAAGGTAATCCCAGTTTTGGAAATGTGCGGGTGTTAATGTTGGGATTAAAGAACGGGACGCCAACCAACGGCGTACAGGATTTATGTGGGGAGGTTTGGTTTAACGAATTAAGGCTTTCAGACCTTGATAACGAAGGGGGCTGGGCGAGTATCATAAATATGGATACCAATTTAGCCGATTTTGCCTCGGTAGCCGCGACTGGAAGAAAAAGTACCGTTGGTTTCGGGACATTGGAACAGGGGCCAAACCAACGAAGCAGGGAAAACTCCCAGCAGTATGATGTGGTCACCAATATAAATGCAGGGCAATTGCTTCCGGAAAAATGGGGTGTGAAAATTCCTTTTAATTATAGCAGGGGAGAAGAATTGATTACCCCAAAATTCGATCAGGAATTTCTTGATTTGGAATTGGAGACCCGGCTCGCCGATATTGTAGATCCCACAGAAAGGGATCGTGTAAAAAGGCAATCTCAATCTTATACCAAGCGCCAGAGTGTGAATATTATTGGCTTGCGCAAAGAACGCACCGGCGAGGCAAAACCTATGCCTTATGATATCGAAAATTTTGCTTTTACAAGTTCTTATAATCAGGTAGATCACAGGGATTTTGAAATTGAAGAATCCCTTAACCAAAATGTGCGGGCAGGAGCTACCTACGAATTTAATTTTGAGCCAAAGCAGGTAGAGCCTTTCAAAAATATTGCGGCTTTAGATAGTAGTGATTATTATTCATTGGTGAAAGATTTTAATGTGAATTTACTTCCTTCTAACATTAATGCGAGTTCTACAATTTTAAGGCAATATAATGAACAAAAATTCAGATCGCTGGAACTTTCAGATGATGATTTGGGAATCCCAACGCTATATCAGCGCAACTATATGTTTAACTGGGAATACGGCATAAATTACAACCTTACCAATTCGTTAAACTTCAGCTTTAATGCTTCAAACAATAGAATTGTTAGAAACTATATAGACGAAGACGGTTTTCCTAATAACGAAATTGGGGTTTGGGATAACTTCTTCAGTATTGGTGCTCCAGATTTGCATTTTCAAAACCTACAGGTAAATTATGATATCCCTTTTGATAAAATTCCTGTGTTAGAATTTATAAATGCCACTTATTCGTACACCGGCGATTTCCAATGGCAGCGTGGATCCAGGATTTACGAGAACCTTGAAGGTATCCCCGATATCGGTAACAGTGTGCAAAATTCCAGTTCTCACCAAATAAATGCAAGTCTGGATATGCAATCACTATACTCTTATTTGGGACTGGAAAAGAAAGAAGGTAGAGCCGGGCAAACCATGAAACAACGAAGCGCAGGTGTGCCTACGCTAGATGGAACCCCGCAAGATGAACAGCGCACCCAGAACGCTGAGGTGGTTGAGAAAACCAGCAAAAGCTTTAATACATTTGTAGATTTTGTCACCATTTTAAGCAGATTGCAAATAAACTATCGACAAAATGAAGGGACTTTTCTTCCCGGTTATACGCCCAGTGTTGGTTTTATGGGAACCTTACAGCCAAGTACAGCCTTTACCTTTGGCTGGCAGGATGAGGTAAGGTATACCGCGGCAAGAAGAGGATGGTTAACTACCTTTCAGAATTTTAATCAGCAATATTCTACTTTAAAAAATGAACAATTAGATGTACAGGCTTCTCTGGATATTATCCCCGATCTTACTGTAGACATAAGTGCAAACCGTAATTATTCTGAAAGCTTTTCAGAGAATTTCAGGGTGAATCCCATTACCATGGAGTATATTTCTTTAACGCCTTATAACTACGGAAACTTTAATATCTCTACTATTCTTATTAAAACTGCCTTTAATCAGTCTGACGAACAATCTTCAGAAACTTTTGAAAGTTTTAGAGAGAGCCGACTGGAAATAGCCCGCCGTATTGCAAGAGAGCGAGGTATGAACCCTAACGATGTAGATGAAGAAGGGTATCCGGCAGGAATTGGAAAAACAAACCAGGCTGTATTATTACCTGCCTTTGTTTCGGCTTATGGGGGGAATGATCCTGAAAATATTAAACTGGGTGCTTTTAGAGACATGCCGTTGCCAAACTGGAATATGAAATATACCGGTTTAATGCGAATTGGATGGTTTAAGGATAAATTCAGGAGAATTTCCATTAATCATGGGTATCAGTCCAATTATACCATCAATCAATTTCAAACCAACCTGGATTACGATCCTGAGAATGAATTTGAAACCAACCAGGCAGGAGATTTTAAAAACCCTATGTTGTATTCCAATATTGTTTTAACCGAATTATTCACTCCTTTATTTCGATTGGACCTGGAAACCAAGAATGCCATTCAATTACTGGCGGAAATACGAAAGGATAGAATGCTTTCTTTAAGTTTTGATAATAATTTGTTGACAGAAACAACCGGGAACGAATACATTCTTGGGGCCGGTTATAGAATTAGGGATTTGAGGATCGCTACCGGCCTGGGGGGAACTAACCGGATTTTAAGTAGTGACCTTAATTTTAAAGCAGACGTTTCCTTCAGAAGGAATAAAAGTATTATCAGGTATTTAGATTTGGAAACCAGCCAGGTTATTGCGGGTCAGGATATATGGCGTATTAATTTTACTACAGATTATGCGATTTCCAGTAATCTTACCGCAATATTTTACTATGAACACAATTTTTCTGAATATGCTGTTTCTACCGCATTTCCGCAAACAACCATAAGATCTGGGATAACCCTTAGATATAATTTTGGAAATTAATTGAGGCTTGTTTGAAGTATTGCTTTAAAAAATTAACTTTGCCCTAATATAAAATAGAACTAATGAACATTCCACAAGATTTAAAGTACACCAAAGACCACGAATGGATTAAGGTAGAAGGTGATACAGCTACAATAGGTATTACAGATTTCGCCCAGGGAGAATTGGGAGATATCGTATACGTAGAAGTAGAGACCGTAGATGAAACACTTGATAAAGAAGAGGTGTTTGGAACTGTAGAAGCTGTAAAAACAGTTTCAGATCTTTATTTGCCTTTATCTGGCGAGATAATTGAATTCAATGAGAGCCTTGAAGATGAGCCGGAAAAAGTGAATTCAGATCCTTACGGAGAAGGTTGGATGATTAAAATAAAATTTTCAGATAAATCTCAACTGGAAGATCTTTTAAGTGCCGATGCCTATAAAGAAGTTCTTGGTAGCTAGAATATGCTTATTTGTAGCGGGTCTTTACACAATTGTACTTACGATTTCATCTTTAGTGAAACTTGGTAAAATTAGTGTAGGGAGTTTTAGCCCTACAGATAAAATGTTGCATCTTGTAGCCTATTTCGGGCTGGTGTTGCTGTGGAAGGTCTATTTTATACTAAAAAGTAAGCCTGAAAGTCCTTATAAAAAAAACCTGTTTAAAATAGCGGGCCTCTCGATACTGTTTGGTATGTTAATTGAGGTTTTACAAGGGACACTTACCAGTTACCGAGAGCCAGATTGGTATGATATTTTGGCTAATACTGCTGGAGTTTTACTTGCTGTTGTTATCTTTCTTTTTTTTGAAAAGAGTCTAAAAAGGTTAAATAGTAAGATTAATTTAATTTTTTAGAAAAAATATTTAATTTAGCAATCCTTATTAATCAATAACCTATTATGGAACCAAAGAAAAATCCGAAAGCCGATTTAAAGAGAAAGAGTGTATTCTTTCTTCAATTGGGGCTTATTCTGGTCCTTTTAATTACCTGGCGAGCAATCGAATGGAAGACTTACGACAAGGATGCCATTGATACCGGCCAGTTAAACATGGACGATTTAGATGATGAAGATATCCCAATTACAGAGATGCAGAATACGCCTCCACCACCTCCACCTCCACCTCCAGCGCCAGAGGTTATTGAAGTTGTAGAGGATGAGGAAGAGGTAGAAGAAGATGAAATTGAGTCTACTGAAACCAGTATGGATGACATTGTTGAGGTAGAGGAAGTTGTAGAAGCGCCTTCTGAAGAAGAAGTTGCAGATGTACCTTTCGCAGTTATCGAGGATGTGCCAATTTTCCCAGGTTGTGAAAACCTAAAGAACAACGAAGAGCGTAAGCAATGTATGAGTCAAAAGATTAGTCAGCACGTAAACCGTAACTTTGATACAGATCTCGGTGCAGAGCTTGGTCTTTCTGGTGTAAACAGAGTAATCGTTCAGTTTAAAATTGATGCAAAAGGGAATATTACTAACGTACAGTCCAGAGCGCCTCACCCTAGGTTAGAGCGCGAAGCTGCCAGAGTAATTAATAAATTGCCTAGTATGCAGCCAGGTAAACAGCGTGGTAAAGCAGTTGGAGTTATGTATTCTTTGCCAATTGTATTCCAGGTTCAGGACTAAGTATACTTTTTAAAATAAAATTAAAATCCCGGGTTTATCCCGGGATTTTTTATTTTATGCTAGTTTACTTTATGCAAAAAAATGTATATTTCGAAGGTGTAACCAATCTTTCCCTAGTTTTAGTATGAAGAACTACCTGTTTCTTCTGGTCTTGTTAAGTATAATTAGTTTAAAAGGCCACGCTCAAAGCAATAACGAGCGCTTTCCTGAATTTCCACAATGTGTTGATGTAGATTTTACTAATAAAGAGACTTGCTTTAAAAATACTTTGAGGGAATTTGTCTTGAATAATTATCAGATTCCTGCTGAAGTGAGCAGGGAAGGATATAAGGGAGAGATCACGGTGATTTTTGAAGTTGATAAAAGTGGGGTTTTTAATATTATTTACACTGATGCAGCATATTCCGGGTTAAAAGAAGAGATGCAGCGTGTTTTTGACTTGCTGCCTCAAATTGAACCTGCCACATATAATGCAAGGCCTATCTTTGTCCAGTTTAAAATGCCTGTGAAAATTCCCCTGGAGTTAAATATGGAGCAATTTTCCATGACTTCTGAAGATATTACCGAAGCTTCTGGTGTTTTTCCACAAAATGATGAAAAAGATTTAACTGATGAATATGATGAAATTCAATCGGGAGAATTTACTCGGCCACGGTATGAGAGTCAAATAAATATTCCGCTTTCGCACGAATTCTACAGCAGGTTTGATGCTGAATTCAATAAAATAGGTGTGAACACCCATTCGGGTTCCAAGCCTTTGCTTTTTTCTGAGGTTTCTGAATATTACGATTTTAAAGCTGAGGAAGATAAAATGCTTAGGGATGCAAACTCCTGGTTCGGCAGGAAGTTATCGAATGAACATTTAGTGCAATATCAAACAGAGGATTACTGGTTCACTTTAGATTTTGCTTTAGATCTTCAGTTGGGTAAAGATTTTCAACAAACAGAATTCGATTTTACCTATAATAATACCAGGGCGTTAATTTTTCAGGGAGGCTTAGGGAAGAATTTTAATTTTTACACCGTTGTTTACGAAAATCAGGGACGATTTGCCGATTATTACAATCGCTTCGCAGAATCTCTAAGACCAGATGGGGGAGATCCCGCTATAATACCAGGTAGGGGAATTGCAAAACCTTTTATGGATGAAGGTTATGACTATCCCGTAGCCGAAGGTTATTTATCCTATGCGCCTAATAAATTCTTTAATCTTCAGTTTGGTCATGGTAAAAACTTTATTGGGGACGGTTATCGCTCGCTTCTAATGAGCGATAATGCATCTCCATATCCTTATTTTAAAATGAATACCACTTTCTGGAAGTTAAAATACACCAATACCTGGATGTCTTTACGTGATGTGAGACCGGCGGTTACCGAAAATGGTTCTTTCAGAACAAAATATATGGCGAATCATTATTTAAGTTATAATGTAACTAAAAGACTTAATATTGGTTTGTTTGAATCTGTAGTTTGGGAAAACGACAATAATCGAGGGTTTGATTTAAATTATTTGAATCCGGTTGTTTTTTACCGGGCTATAGAATTTTCTACCGGTGCTCGGGGCGGGAATGCAGTAATTGGCCTTACTTCAAAATATAAGTTTTCAGATCAAATCAACGTTTATGGACAATGGATTATAGATGAATTCTCAACTTCTGATGTTTTTGGTGGCCAGCAAAGTTGGAAGAATAAACTGGGATATCAATTGGGAATAAAATATTTTGATGCTTTTAAAATTCCGGGGTTATTTCTTCAGGCAGAATATAATCAGGTGCGTCCTTATACTTACACCCATAATACCGGAGTTTTAAATTATGGCCATAACAACCAGTCTATGGCGCACCTGTGGGGTTCGAATTTCAGGGAAATTCTGGCTATTGCGAGATATAAAAAAGATAGATGGTATGGTGATGCTAAAGTGATCTACGGAAAAAGAGGTTTCGATTTTAATATGGCAAATGACCAGTTTGCTTATGGAGGCGATATTTATACCAGTGAACGCCAGCGCCCATTTGAAACAGGGGTGAAGATCGGGCAGGGAAATACTGCTTATTCTCTATTTTCCAGTGTAGAAGCGGGATATATAGTAAATCCGGCTACAAATTTGAAGCTTTACGGAAGTTTTATTTATCGCTCTTTTAACCCCGATGTAAAGACACCGCAGAATTTTGATAATACTACTTCGTGGATAAATTTCGGCTTACGAACTGATATTTTTAACTGGTATTACGATTATTAGGGCAATCGCTTCTTTAAAGAAGACATTTTATATATTTTTTTGAATATTCCTTCAATTCGCTAAGTGCTGAAAATTAACATTTTTGCCCCCTTGCCAAAACTTAATTAAGGAGTATCTTTGCGCCAATTTAAAAAACCTATTTTTGAGCAGCACCGGTGTACATACTCCCTCGGCTTCTATCCTAACAGACTTTAAAGAGATTACCAAGGTGCGGCTTGCCGTAAGCGTGGTGTTTTCCTCGGTTGCAGGTTATTTCCTGGGCGCCGATAGTATAGATTTTGTGACTGTTTTTTTGTTGGCAATAGGAGGGTATTTTATGGTTGGTGCGTCTAATGCTTATAATCAAATTATAGAGCGCGACCTTGATGCGCTTATGGATCGCACAAAAAACCGGCCAATACCCGATGGTAGAATGTCGGTAAGTACCGCCTTTGTTATCGCAAGTGTATTTACCATCGCCGGACTTATAGTTTTATACATTATTAACCCTAAAACGGCAATGTTTGGGGCGATAAGTATCTTTTTGTATGTAAGTTTATATACTCCACTAAAGACTAAAACCCCATTAGCTGTTTTTGTAGGTGCAATCCCGGGAGCTATTCCTTTTATGCTGGGTTGGGTGGCAGCAACAGGAGAATTCAGTATAGAGCCTGGTACTTTGTTTATGATACAGTTTTTCTGGCAGTTTCCGCATTTTTGGGCTATTGGCTGGTGGCTGTTTGACGATTATAAAAAGGGGGGCTTCTTTATGTTGCCTACCGGAAAACGGGATAAAGGAACTGCAATTCAGATTATTCTTTATACCGTATGGACAATTTTAGTCTCTTTAATTCCGGTTTTTGGAGTTACAGGAAAACTCTTTCTTTCTCCAGTAGCTGGGACAATTATTCTGCTGCTGGGATTAGGAATGTTGTATTATGCTCTAAGATTGTATAGAGAGAAAACGGCACAGGCTGCTAAAAAATTAATGTTCGCGAGCGTATCCTATATTACGCTGCTACAAATAGTATATGTTTTGGATAAATTTATAAGACAATGGATTTAACTCAGGGTGGCGAAAAGCACAAATACGACAGGGCAAAAAAGATGATGCTCTGGTTTGGTATAATTAGCATGGTGATGACATTTGGAGGTTTAACCAGTGCATATGTAGTGAGTAAAACAAGACCAGATTGGCTAACGGAATTTGAACTACCCAGTGCCTTCTTTTGGAGTACAATTGTAATAGTGTTCAGTAGTGTTACTTTTATTCTGGCAAAACAGAGTGTTCTTTCAGGAAATCGAAGAAACGCTTCAGCTTTGCTTATTGGAACATTGATACTTGCGGTGCTGTTTGTTGCTCTTCAATTTAATGGTTTTACAGAAATTATTGGAGAAGGTTATTACTTTACCGGAAGCGAAAGCAGTATCACTACTTCTTTTATCTATGTATTGGTATTAGTGCATATGGCGCATCTATTGGCGGGGATCATAGCGCTTTTAGTAGTAATTTATAACCATTTTAAACAACGTTATAAAAAAGGTCAAATGCTTGGAATTGAGCTGGGTGCGACTTTTTGGCATTTTGTTGACCTTATGTGGATATACCTGTTTGTCTTTTTATATTTCTTTAGATAATAAAATTGCGTATTTTTGCGCAATACTTAAAAATTTAAATACTCTTCTATGGAAGCTACTGTTGTTAGAACAGGCACCGAAGGTAAAACCTGGGGTGGTGGAAATGAACCTTTAAAGTCCAGCTATGGCAAAATGATGATGTGGTTTTTCATCGTTTCCGATGCACTTACCTTCTCTGGTTTTCTTGCAGCTTATGGATTTTCGCGATTTAAATTTCTGGATTCATGGCCAATTGCCGATGAAGTTTTTAATCACTTTCCATTTTTACACGGGGTAGATGCTCCAATGTATTACGTGGCATTAATGACTTTTATTCTTATTTTTTCTTCGGTAACTATGGTATTGGCAGTAGATGCCGGTCACCAGTTGAAGAAAGGAAAAGTTACTTTTTATATGTTCCTAACCATTATTGGTGGGGTTATTTTCCTTGGTTCTCAAGCATGGGAATGGAAAAATTTTATCAATGGTACTTATGGGGCAGTTTATACTAATGGAGGTAATGTGCTGCAGTTTATCGATGGTGAAGGTCACAGGGTGGCTCTTGCCGATATTGCAGTTCCGGAAGCATCAGTAAGAGTAGAACATGAGGCCAGAAGTGGAGTATGGTTTGAAAGTGAAAGATCTTTACCGTCTTATTCTATAGAAGAAGTAAAAGCTGGTTTTGCTGCAAATCCAGATCTTTTAATAAGAACGCAAATAATGACTGAGGAGGGTGAAAAAACTATCCTTTCCCGCGAGGAATCCTTGGCTAAATTAGATAGCGAAGCCGTTGGCGTGGTAGAAGGCGCTAACCTAACCCGTAATGAATATGGGCCACCATTGTTTGGTGATTTCTTTTTCTTTATTACCGGTTTTCACGGTTTCCACGTTTTTTCAGGGGTGCTTATCAACATCATTATTTTCTTCAATGTGATTCTTGGAACCTATGAGCGTAGAAAGAATTACGAAATGGTAGAAAAAGTAGGTCTTTACTGGCACTTTGTAGATTTAGTTTGGGTATTTGTTTTTACATTCTTTTACCTGGTATAATTTCAGAAATAAATAAAAATGGCACACGATACAGCACATCATCACGAATCTAATACAAAAAGGATCTGGACGGTTTTTGTAATCCTATCCATAGTTACACTTGTAGAAGTTGTTTTGGGGATTTTAAAACCCGAATTTTTAACCGGAACTTCTTTTTTAAGTATGTCGCTCCTTAACTGGATCTTTATCATACTTACAATTTATAAAGCCTATTATATTGCCTGGTCTTTTATGCATCTTGAGGGGGAAACCAAAGGGCTGCGAAGGGCGATAGTTTGGACGGCGGTCTTTCTTGTTAGTTACCTTATTTTTATACTTCTCACAGAGGGAGACTATATTTATGAGGTATTTAAAAATAACCACGTAGCCTGGGATTTTTAAAAGACCTAAAAGTTAAAAATGTATAGAAAGGCGGTTTTGTAAAACCGTCTTTTTATTTTTGCATCCACTTCTATAGACAGGACTATGAAAAAGTTTTTGGTACTTTTAGTGCTCTTCGCATTGCCTATTATTGCTTATATGTTTTTCGCTTCAGGGCAAAATAATTTTGCCAAATTACCTGTTTTAACCGAAGGGGTTAATGATGTTTCAGAATTTGAAAGCCTCGATGGCGAACAGGTTAGTTTAAAAGATAAAATAAGTATTGTGGCTTTCTTTGGGAAAGATCTTGATAACCTAAAAGGAAATACCTTTAATCTCGATCAAAAAATCCTTGAAAAATATTACGAATTCAATGATTTTCAATTTATGGTTGTTTTACCGGCAGAAGCCAGGGAAGAAGCCGAAAGGTTTAAAGAAGAGTTTAGCGGTATTTCTGAAACCGAAAAATGGAAATTCATTTTTGGAACTTCAGCAGAAGTAAAAGAGATTTTTAAAAGCTTCAATACTCCGCATCAGCTGCAAGACACATACACTCCCTACGTTTTTATAGTAGATAAAGAACTAAACTTAAGAGGTCGCGATGAAGATGAAGACTTTGGGAAAGTTTACGGGTATGATTCCCGTTCAGTTGCAGAGCTTAGTGATAAAATGAATGATGATGTAAAGGTGATTCTT
Source organism: Salegentibacter tibetensis (assembly GCF_020164485.1). Classification (GTDB taxonomy): domain Bacteria; phylum Bacteroidota; class Bacteroidia; order Flavobacteriales; family Flavobacteriaceae; genus Salegentibacter; species Salegentibacter tibetensis. The sequence goes on along the minus strand of NZ_JAIQZA010000011.1, from coordinate 34,059 downwards.
GCGGAATACAGGCTGGCTTTAAAAAAGAACAACGCCGAAAGAAAAAATAATTGAAATGAAAAAAAAATATTCTTATATAGGTCTTTCGCTTATCATTCTAATTTTTGGAATAATTGTTATTCCTAAAATTGTTGACACCATAAGTAGTGGTGAAGTAGTGAAATCAGATAGGTTGAATATTAAAGGAGCCGAAAAAGCATTGAATACTGATAAGGCGCTTGTTTATATCGAAATAAACGGAAGGAAAAAGAAGGCTCCTGATTTCGAATTAATAAACCAGGATGGTGATACCATTACAAATAAAGATTATCTGGGAAAAGTTTATGTGGCCGAATTCTTTTTTACAACCTGCCCAACTATTTGTCCTATTATGAACCAAAACCTGGTAGAGGTTCAGGATGAATTTCAAAACATAGAAGATTTTGGGATTGCTTCTTTTACCATAGATCCGAAACACGACACGCCCGAAGTTTTGAAGTCTTATGCTGAAAATTATGGAATAGACCATCCACACTGGAATTTATTGACTGGTGAAAAAGATTCAATTTATGGTCTCGCTAATGGAGGGTATAATATTTATGCCGGAGAAGATAGCGAGGTGGCCGGTGGTTTTGCCCATCAGGGACTATTCGCTTTGGTAGATAAGGAAGGTTATATCAGGTCCCGCCAGGATAATTATGGGAATCCAATTATTTATTATCGTGGTTCGGTAGAAAGAAATAAGACGGTTGCGGAAGGTGAAGAAGAACCCCAAATTGATATTTTAATTGAAGATATTAAAAAACTGCTGTGAAAAGGACACTAACAAAAACCGATAAAATCGCGGTCCCGGTTATTATTGCATTGTCTATACTGGTGCCAATTATAGTTCTAATTCTAATGTACCTGCCAGAACGTTATAACTTGTTTGGTTCGCAAACAGGAACATTTCCATTCTTTCACGCAGTTTTAAATGGTTCTACTGCCATTTTATTAATGTTAGGTTATTTTTTTATGAGTATCAGGGAGTACAAGTTGCACCGTAATGTAATGATTACCGCATTCGGACTTTCGGCTATATTTTTAGTTAGTTATGTGATCTCCAAAATAAGTAATGATCCTGTGCCTTATGGAGGTGAAGGTTTTTTAAGAACGGTGTATTTCTTTATTCTTATTACACATATTGTACTTTCTGCGATTATTGTTCCTTTGGTGCTTTTTACAATGTACCGGGGTTTAACCGGCGAATATGAAAAACATGCCAAAATTGCCCGCTGGACCTTTCCTATTTGGCTATACGTTGCAGTTACCGGGGTTTTGGTTTATGTGTTTATGTGGCCTTATTATTAAACTGAAATACTTACGAAGAATTTAAGTCTTAACAGCTACAACTGAAACTTGATAATAAAATTTATTAAATTTGCATTTAGAAATTATCGCTATGAAAATCAGGTTGTTATTACTTTTCTTCTTTTTGCTTTTGCTGCCTGAATTAGCCAAAGCACAATGCTCCATGTGTCGTGCGGTTTTAGAAAGTGATACCGATCAAAGCGCTGCAGAAGGTATTAATAACGGTATTGTTTACTTAATGGCTTTTCCATATTTGCTGGTTGGCGGTTTAGGTTATTTTATTTACCGTTCTCGTAAAAAAGCAAAAAAATCTGGAGAGGCTTAAGTACTTCAAATATTTTCTTAAATAAAATGTAACTTTTTCTCTTTCGCAGAGTCTTATGGGTGACGCTTTTCAATAAAAAGTTAGCAATCTGTAATTATACTGCGATGATAGAAATTAAAGATCTTCATAAGTCCTATAAAATGGGTAGTAATTCACTACACGTTTTAAAAGGGATTAATTTTAGCGTTGCTGAAGGAGAACTTGTTTCTATCATGGGATCTTCAGGATCGGGAAAATCTACCCTGTTAAATATTCTAGGAATGCTCGATGAAGCCGATGAAGGTTCTTATACGCTGGATGGCGTCGCAATTAAAAACCTTAACGAAAAAATAGCAGCCCGCTATCGTAATAAATTCCTGGGTTTCATTTTTCAATCTTTTAATCTTATTTCTTATAAAAATGCCTTGGATAATGTGGCCCTTCCGTTGTATTACCAGGGAATTAAACGTGGTGAACGTATAGATAAGGCAATGAGTTACCTGGAAAAAGTTGGTCTTGCCGATTGGGCAGGGCATTTACCAAATGAACTTTCCGGAGGGCAAAAACAACGGGTCGCCATTGCGAGGGCTCTTGCCAGTGATCCAAAAGTGCTTTTAGCCGACGAACCTACGGGAGCTTTAGATTCAAAAACATCTTATGATGTTATGAATTTAATTCAGGAAATTAACGATGAAGGCCGAACCATACTTGTAGTAACCCATGAACCCGATATTGCTGCAATGACAAAGAGGATCGTCAATTTAAAAGACGGTAGAATAATTCAGGATACGAAAGTCAATCAAGTAAGAGCGCAGCAAAATGTTTGAGTTAGAACGCTGGGAAGAGATCTTTGATACGATTCGTAAAAACAAACTACGAACGTTTTTAACTGGACTTTCGGTAGCTTCGGGGATTTTTATTTTGGTGGTTCTACTGGGAATTGGCGAAGGAATGCGTAATGGTATTTCGCAGGAATTTCAAAACGACGCTGCAAACATTATGTATGTGTACACCGGGGTTACTTCTAAGGAATATAAAGGGCTAAACCCGGGGAGAAGAATTCAGATGAAAAATGAAGACTTTAATTACACAGCTTTAAAATACCAGGATGATTTAGAATACAAATCTTCCCTTTTTCGCATATGGAGTGGATTAGTCAATTACGGAAAAGAATCAGGTTCTTATCGCGTTGAAGGCGTTTATCCCGATTATCAGTTTCTGGAAAACAGTGGTATGTTGGAGGGACGCTTTGTGAATTATAAAGACGATAAAAACTTTGAAAAAGTTGTTGTCCTCGGTAAAAAAGTTAGAGACGATCTTTTTAAGGATCGTAAGGATCCAGTTGGCGAATATGTGCAAATTTCAGGTATTAATTTTAAAGTGATTGGCGTTTTTACCGATCCTGGTGGGGAAAGGGAAGAAAGCCGTGTTTTTATGCCTATTTCTACCGCGCAACGCGTTTTTGGCGGGGGTAACAATATTGCGAATATGGCTTTCACTTTACAACCCGAAGATAATTTTGAAGCTGCCCTTGCCGCTTCTAATCATTTTTCAGCCGAGATTGAAAACCAGCTTAAAGAAACGCATACCATTGCTCCTGATGATGATAGCGCGGTTAGCATTAATAATTCGCTGGAAAACGCTAAACGTTTCTATGACCTTATGGATATGATAAAATTCTTCTTTTGGGGAGTTGGTATTTGTACCATTATCGCCGGGGTTGTTGGTGTGAGTAATATTATGCTCATTATCGTAAAAGAAAGAACAAGAGAAATAGGAATACGAAAAGCTCTTGGTGCAGAGCCGCTCTCCATAGTGGGAATGGTATTGCACGAATCTATTTTTGTAACCGCAATTGCCGGATTTATGGGCCTTATTGCAAGTTTATTATTGTTGGAATTTGTTGGGCCGCTTATAGAAACCCAGTATATCTCCAATCCTGCAGTTAATTTTAATGTGGCACTTACCACCGTCTTCATTTTGGTGATTGCCGGTGCAATCGCCGGGTTTTTCCCTGCATGGAGAGCTGCGAGAATCAAACCCATTGTAGCATTAAGAGACGAATAATATGTTTAGCAGGGATAAATGGAGCGAAATAATTGAAGCACTAAGCTCGAATTGGTTTAGAACCATACTTACAGCTTTTGGGGTAATGTGGGGGATTTTCATACTCGTTATTTTACTGGCGGCCGGTAAAGGCCTCGAAAATGGAGTAAAGCAGGGTTTTGGTGGGATTGCGACCAATACGATGTTTATGTGGACGCAAACTGTATCCAAACCATATAAAGGTTTGCCTAAAGGCCGGCGCTATAACTTTAAAACAGCTGATGTGGAGGCTCTTCGGGAAAACGTACCGGGACTTCGGTTTATCTCTCCAAGAAATCAGTTGGGTGGCTTCGGCGGAAATAACAACGTGGTGCGCGGTCTTCAAACCGGCGCATTTAATGTGTATGGCGATTATCCCGAGATCATTCAGCAGGAACCTATGGATGTTACATCCGGCCGATTTATTAATTACCTGGATATACAACAAAAAAGAAAGGTTGCAATAATTGGAGATGGAGTAAAAAGGGAGCTTTATGATAAAGATGAAGAAGTTATAGGGAGTTATCTTAAAATTAACGGGGTCAATTTTATGGTAATTGGCACCTATAAGAAAAAAGGCGGTGGGGGTGGAAACGTTGAGGAAGCTCAGAAAGAAATTTATGTTCCATTTACCGCGTTTTCCCAGGCTTTCAATATGGGAGATACGGTAGGCTGGATGGCGATAACTGCCCAGGATGAAAACTCTATTACCAGTTTAAAATCAAGCATTCTGGACCTTATTAAAAGCAGGCATTCCATACACCCGGAGGATGATAGGGCCGTAGGTAATTTTGATCTGTATGAGGAATTTAGCAAAATAAACGGTTTGTTCGTGGCTTTAAAAGCCGTGGCTTATTTCGTGGGGATCCTGGTATTACTATCCGGTATTATTGGGATTAGTAACATCATGTTAATTGTAGTAAAAGAAAGGACCAACGAAATTGGGGTAAGACGTGCCCTGGGTGCTACGCCCTGGTCTATTAGGGGTCAAATTTTAATGGAATCTATTTTCCTTACGATTATTTCAGGAATGGCCGGGATTATTTTTGCAACAGGAATAATTGCGGGAATTAATTACGCCTTGAGCGGAATGGATACTTCAGAAATGATGTTTGCGAATCCTAGTGTAGATTTAGGGGTGGTCCTTACCGCCCTGGCAATTTTAGTATGTTCAGGATTATTGGCAGGACTTATTCCGGCGCAGAATGCTATTAAAATTAAACCTGTGGATGCCCTTAGAACAGAATAACAAGAAAAAGTAAAGAAGATAAATACAATCAAAAAATGAAAAAAACAGTTACCATCTCAATTTTAGTATTGATCGCCGTTGTTTTTGTAGGCGCGTTATACTATTTGTTTCAGAAAAATCAGGAGGGTCCTACGGTTTATGAAACCGAGCAGGCCTCAATAGAAACCATCGTGAAGAAAACCGTGGCGACGGGAAATATTGTCCCGAAGGAAGAAGTGCTTATAAAACCTAATATCTCGGGAATTATAGATGAAATATATATTGAAGCCGGAGAGAAAGTGAAGGCCGGCGATCTTATCGCAAAAATTCGGGTGATTCCAAATGTTAATTCATTGCAAAGTGCAAAAGATGCTGTTGCGACCGCAAAGATTAATTTGGATAACGAGCAAAAAACCTTTGAAAGGCAAAAGTCTTTGTTTGAAAAAGGAGTGATTTCTCAAAACGATTTTGATAATGCTGAAGCCAACTATCAAAGAATGCAACAGAACTACCGCTCTGCTCAGCAAAATTTTGAGATTGTACAAACCGGGACCACAAGTGGGATAGGTAGCGCTGCCAACACGCTTATTAGATCTACGGTAGACGGGATGGTTTTAGACGTGCCGGTGCGTGTTGGAAACCAGGTAATAGAAAGCAACAATTTTAACGACGGGACTACCCTGGCCACCCTTGCCGATGTTAACGAAATGATTTTTGAAGGAAAAGTTGACGAAAGTGAAGTTGGAAAAATAAAAGAAGATTTGCCGCTGGAGGTAACTGTTGGTGCAATAGAAAATAAAACTTTTAATGCGATTTTAGATTATATCGCTCCAAAAGGGATAGATGAAAATGGAGCGATTCAGTTTGAAATAAAGGGGACTTTAGATAAGGCCGATACTACTTTTATTCGCGCCGGTTTAAGTGCAAATGCCTCTATTATTTTAGATAGGGCAGATGAGGTTTTGGCAATTAAAGAAGCGCTTGTTCAGTTTGATCCAAAAACTCAGGAGCCGTTTGTTGAAGTTGAAACCGGAGACCAGCAATTTGAAAGAAGGGATTTAGAACTGGGAATTAGTGATGGAATTCAAGTAGAAGTGAAAAACGGTATTTCTAAAGACGATAAAATTAAGGTTTGGAATAGGGTAAAACCAAGTCCGGAATTTGCCGGAAGGTAGATTTCATCTCAAAATGTAACAAGTTTAGAATATCACAGACTCATCAACTAGAATCCCGATTATGAAAAAATACAGCTTACTAACCATATTTTTATTTTCAGCTTTATTTGCACAAGCCCAGGAAAACAACAAATGGACACTTCAGGAATGTGTTAATTATGCCCTGGAAAACAATATTTCAGTAAAACAGAGCGAGCTCGATGTAGAGATGGCAGAACTGGGCAGAAGGGATGCGATTGGTAATTTTCTTCCAAACGTAAACGCTTCAGCAACGAACTCCTGGAACACAGGTCTTACCCAAAACGTAACTACAGGTATTTTACAGACACAAACTACAAGAAACTTTTCCGCAGGGGTTACCGCAAGTATGAATCTTTTTGACGGACTTAGAAATTTTAAACAATTACAACGTGCCAAAATCTCACAGCTTGCCACCCAATATGCGTTGGACAAGATGAAAGATGATATTACGCTTTTCGTGGCCGATTCTTATTTGCAGGTGCTTTTTAATAAGCAAAACCTTGAAATTCTTAGAATGCAAAACGAAGTTACCCAGGAGCAAATGGAAAGAACCAGGGAACTGGTAGATGCCGGCTCATTGCCACAGGGGGATCTTCTGGAAATTGAAGCTACTAATGCCGATGAACGCCAACGAATAATTGTGGCTCAGAACAATATTAGGATTTCCCTTATAAGTTTAGCGCAAACGCTTCTTATTAAAGATTATGAGAATTTTGATATTGTAGAAAGGGATTACGATATTTTTGGGATAGAAATACTGGATAATACTGTAGATGATATTGTAGAGCAAGCCAAAGAAGAAAGATCTGAGATTAGAATTGCTGAAGCCAACAGGGAACTGGCGCTAAAAGATGTTGAAATTGCCAGGGGAGCTTACTATCCCAGTGTAGGAGCTTTTTTCAACTACAATACCAGGGAATCTGGTAATGCAAGAATAGTTGGTGCAGAAATAGACCCGAATGATCCTACCCGGCAAATTGGGGTAGTAGAACAAACCGGTGATATAGTGGTTGCTCCAAATATGATGTCTACAATTGGCAGCCCATTACCATTTTTTGATCAATTAGCGCGAAATGATGGTATGACTTATGGGCTTCAGGTTAGTGTGCCAATTTTTAACGGTTTGGCTACCAGAATCCAGGTTAGAAGAAGCCAGGTGAATGCAAAGCGGGCTGAGTACGAATTAGAACAGGCAGAGCTGGATCTTGAAGCAAATGTTTACCAGGCTTATGTTGATGCCGAAGGAGCTTTTGAAGCTTACGAAGCGGCTCTGGTTGCAGCAAATGCACAGGAGCAGGCTTTTGACTATTCTACACAACGTTTTGATGTAGGAATCTCTAATGCTTTTGAATTTAGCCAGGCAAAATTAAGGTATGAAAACGCACAAAGTGAAGTGCTTAGAACCAAATATGATTATATTTTTAAATTAAAAGTACTTGAATTATATTTTGGAGTACCTGTGAGCGATCTTAAATTTTAAATTATGAAGAAAAAGACTCTATTTATAATTATCGGAATTGCTCTCGCGCTTATTGTCCTGCTTATAGTAGGCAAAAAAGCCGGCTGGTTTGGTAAGTCTGGTAATTTTAAAGAAGTAGAAATTACTAAAATTGAACCTATAAATATTATAGAAACTGTTTCGGCCACAGGGAAAATTCAACCTGAGATTGAAGTAAAATTATCTTCTGAAGTTTCAGGAGAAATAATTGAACTTCCTATAGTTGAAGGACAGGCGGTAGAAAAGGGAGATTTATTGGTTAGGGTAAACCCCGATATTTATCAGTCTAGCGTAAATAGAGCCCAGGCTGGGCTGGAAACTTCAAGGGCAAATTATGCCCAGGCAGAAGCAAGTTTAAAACAAGCTGAAGCCAATTATAACCGAAATAAAAGTCTTTTTGAAAAAGGAGTGATTTCTAAAGCTGAGTGGGACAGAATTGTCTCAGAATATGAAGTGGCGCAGGCCAATAAAGAGTCGGCTTATTATAATATGCAAAGCACTGCAGCTACGGTAAAGGAAGCCACCGATAACCTAGGGAGAACTAATATTTACGCTCCTATGACAGGTACGATCTCAAAACTTGATGCCGAACTTGGTGAAAGGGTAGTAGGAACCCAGCAAATGGCCGGTACCGAAATTCTTAGGGTAGCCAACCTTACCAATATGGAAGTTGTAGTAGATGTTAATGAGAACGATATCGTAAAGGTAGAGGTTGGAGATTCTACCATAGTTGAGGTAGATGCTTATTTGGGGAAAGAGTTTGATGGAATTGTTACTGAAATTTCAAATTCGGCTGATGCCGCGCTTACTACAGATCAGGTGACAAATTTTAAGGTGAAAGTTCGTATTTTAGAGGAATCGTATAAAGATCTTATAGAAGGAAAAGCAGATAATTATTCTCCCTTTAGACCTGGTATGACGGCTACGGTAGACATAATCACTAATAGAAAAGACAATATTATAGGTATACCAATTAGTGCTATTGTAATTAAAACCGATACCACAGCAGGCAAAAGTGGCAATGAAAAATATGAGGCTGTTTTTTTAAAAGAAGGTGAAAAGGCAGAACTTAGAAAAGTTTCTACCGGAATCCAGGACGATAGTAATATTGAAATTACTGAAGGTTTGGCTGAGGGTGAGACCGTGATAACAGGGCCTTATAATACTGTTACAAAAAGCCTGAAAGAAGGTGACGATGTTGAAGTAACTAATAAATAAGAAAAACTAGAGGATTTGGCATTAATACTTTGTTTAGAAACCGCTACTACAAATTGTTCTGTTGCACTTTCACAAGACGGGGCTATAGTGGCGCTCAAGGAAGATAAAAGCAATAACTATTCGCACGCTGAGAAGTTACACGTTTTTATAGATGAAATTCTAAAAGAAAATAACTTAAGTGTAGCAGATCTTAATGCGATTGCTGTAAGTAAAGGCCCAGGTTCCTATACTGGATTAAGGATAGGAGTCTCTACTGCCAAGGGTTTATGTTTTTCGCTGGATATTCCACTAATTTCTATTGCAACCCTGGCCTCTTTAGCAGCGCAGATAAAACTGGAAAAAGGATTTGTGATCCCTATGTTGGATGCACGAAGAATGGAAGTCTACTCGGCTGTTTTCGATAAAGGTTTAAATGAAATAAGAGAAACTAAAGCTGAGGTTTTGGATAAAAATTCTTTTGCTGAATTTTTAGAAAAGGATAGGACTGCTTTCTTAGGAAATGGCGTAGAAAAATTTGAAGCCATTTTTGCCCATCCAAACGCCGAATTTATCACAGATAAATTACCATCTGCAAGGGAAATGTGCAGTTTAGCAGAAGCCAAATATAAAATAAGCGACACCGAAGATGTCGCCTATTTTGAACCTTATTATTTAAAAGATTTTATTGCCGGTTAATCGGCGGTATTCGAGGTGTTAATCTTTTTTGATCTCTTTTCTACAGTACCATTCATCTTGGTCTGGTCGTATAGGTAAACATCTCGCTGAGGATATGGAATTGTCATACCTGCTTCTTCCAGTCTTATTTTACCCTCCTCAATCATATACCAATGTAAATCCCAGAATTTACTGTTTTCAGCAAAATATCTCACTGAAAAGTTTACTGAATCAGCTCCAAGTTCGGAAACGATAATTTGTGGTGGCGGGTCTTTTAATACATTTTCCTGCTCCTCTACAAGGTTTCTAAGTACTTCTTTAGCCTTTTTCAAATCGTCGTCATAAGAGATTCCGAAGCTTAGATTTTCTTTTCTTGTGCCATTAAAACTGTAATTTATAATATTGTCATTACTTAGATCTCCATTCGGGATTACAGCACGTTGGTTTCCAAAAGTGTCAATTTTGGTATAAAATAAAGTGATTTCTACAACAGATCCAGAGATTCCCTGTGCTTCTATCCAGTCACCAACTTTGAAAGGTTTTAAAACAATAAGCAAAACACCACCGGCCAGGTTAGAAAGTGATCCCTGCATGGCAAGACCAATCGCTAAACCTGCAGCACCAATCGCGGCTACTAAAGATGCGCTTTGTACCCCCAGCTGTGTAATTACCAGCACAAAGAGTATAATGCGAAGTCCCCACCTCGTAGCATTTACGGTGAAAATTTCTAAGGTTTTATCATAATCTTTCTTTTGAAATAATTTACCTATATACTTAACGATAATACCTATTATCCAAAGTCCGATAAAAAGAAGCGCAAGTGCTCCCAATAATGTTGGTAAATAATCAATAAACTTTTCTGCGTATTCTCTTGCGATGGCGCCCCAATCGTTTATTTTATCCATGCTATCAATCTTTTTGGAGCAACAAATTGAATATATTTTTTTATTTATAAGAAAGTTTAATGTTTAATTTTTGTTAAAAATGTTTCATCTTTTTAATAGAATCTTCTACAGAATTTAGGGGTAGATCACATTTTCCGTCACTGCAGATGTAAATTAAATCCTGATTTTCTTTAAACCTGTTTTTTAAGAGTGATATTTCAGAAGCACCTTTACTACCGGCAAAAATTGTATTTGGTAGGAATTCCTGTTGAAGCTCTTTCTTTATCGAATGAGCATTTTTTCCTGTGATCGCTATTTCATAAAAGGTTTCAGTGAAATTAAGCACTAAATCCAACCAGTTCGCATAAGATTGCGGGTAGGTTTTAATTTGCGGTTGTACTGTTTTTAGCATTCTGGCTGCCAGGTCGTAATAATCCCGATTACCGGTTATTTTAGCAACCTTGAATAAATTTTTAGCCATAACCGAGTTTGATGCCGGCATTACATTATCATTTAGCTCATAAGTTCTGGTAATTAAGGCTTCATCTTTTGAAGAAGTAAAATAAAAAAGTCCGGTATTTTTATCCTGAAAATCTTCAAAGCAAACCGAGATTAAATGCTCTGCAATTTCCAGCCATTTTTCTTCAAAAGTTGCTTCATATAAGTTGAGAAAAGCTTCGGTGCAAAAAACATAATCTTCCAAATAAGCATTTATAGAACTCTTTCCGTTTTTGAAGTTATGCCAAAGCCGAAAATCTTTCTTAAACTGATGCTTTTGAAGGAATTCCGCATTTTTTAGCGCTTTTTCGAGAAATTCCTGTGTATTAAAAGCTTTATAAGCATCGATATATCCATTAAGCATTAAGGCATTCCATGAGGTTAAACTTTTATCATCCAGTCCCGGTTTTGTTCTTTTATCTCGCTCTTTTTTTAGGATCTTGATCCAGTTTTCTTTCTTGGATTGTAGTTCAGTATGCCTAATATTAAATGTTTCAGCAATTGTTTTATCATTTTTAGACCGGATAAGCACATAATTATTTTCCTCCCATTTTCCGAAGGAATTTATATTATAATATGCTTCAAAAATTTTAAAATCTTCTTTTATTAAAGCCTGCAATTCTTCTTTTTTCCATACATAATAAGCACCTTCGGTTTTATTCCTGTTTTTATCTTCACTATCTGCATCCAGAGCTGAATAGAATGCGCCAGTAGTATCGGTAAGTTCGTCATTTACAAATTCCAGGGTTTTTAAAACCACTTCTTTATACCAATTGTCTTTTGTTAGGGAAAAAGCATCGCTATACAGGCTTACTAGCTGAGCGTTATCATAAAGCATTTTTTCAAAGTGGGGAACGTGCCAGCGTTCATCTACCGAGTAACGTGAAAACCCGCCGCCAATATGGTCAAAAACACCACCGTAAGAGATTTTATTAAGGCTGTGCAGGGAATGCTCAAGAAGGTCTTGATCTTTTAGCTGAACGCCGCTACGCAATAAAAATTCCTGGTTTACCGGAAGCATAAATTTTGGAGCCCCTTGCGAACCCCCATTTTTTTTATCGAATCCTTTTTTCCATTTTTCAAGGATTTCATTTAGAAAATCGGTAGAGAAGGGTGTTTCTTCTTCGGGAATTTCAATGAGCTGTAATTGCTGAAGCCCTTTTTCCAGCCTGGACGCATATTCTTTCATTTCATCTGGCTTGGTTTTATAAAGTCCCGAAAGTTGTTTTAAAGCATCCTTCCATTGCTCTTTTCTAAAATAGGTGCCACCCCAAACCGGCCGGCCATCGGGAAGGGCTACGATATTCATAGGCCAACCACCAGCACCGGTCATTATCTGTACTGCATTCATATAAACCTGGTCTATATCTGGGCGTTCTTCCCTATCGACTTTAATATTAATAAAGTGGGCGTTCATAATTTCAGCCACAGCTTCATCTTCAAAACTTTCATGTTCCATAACATGGCACCAATGGCAGGCAGAATAACCGACACTAATAAGTAAAAGTTTATCTTCTTTGCGGGATTTTTCCAGGCTTTTTGAATTCCAGGCCTCCCAGTTTACGGGATTATGCGCGTGTTGTAAAAGGTAAGGACTGGTCTCGTTAATTAGGCTATTGGTGAATTTTGGTGCGGACATATTTGTTTTTTAAAAGTAAAACGCTCCCTGGAATCCCAGGGAGCGTTGCCAATATTTTGAGTGAAAATTAACTGACTTCAAAAGAGATTTTTACATTAACCCTAAATTCGGTAATGTTTTCTCCATTTACAAGGGCGCTTTGATCTTTAACATAAACCGATTTTATATTCTTCACGGTTTTAGCTGCATGCTTCACTGCTTTTTTTGTGGCATCTTCCCAGCTTTCGGTAGAATTCGCCAAAATCTCAATTACTTTTATGATAGACATAATGGATTGGTATTATATTGTTACAATTCAATTTCCCTAAAAATAACAGGAATTTTTTCGGAAAAGGTAAATGGTCAAAAATCAGGGGATTTCACCGGGGCAACAAATATGGACCAATTTTTTTTCAAAAAAATGAATCCGGCTGAATTGCTTTAGTTTTTTAAGTTCAATTAAATATAAAAACGATAAAACTATACGCTAAGTAGTTGCTATTTAATTAAAGTTTTAATAACCTAAGGAAATGATTTATTAGGAAAAATTCACTGAATTTTACAGGTTAAAAGGATTTTATTTTCATGCAGGATGTTTATCTCATTATATTGGGAGTTTTATTTGTTCTCGCCATTACCGATTTAGTGGTAGGGGTGAGTAACGATGCTATTAATTTCCTGAATTCTGCAGTGGGGTCCAAAGCTGTTTCCCTGCGTTCTATCCTTATTATTGCAAGCCTTGGAGTTGCAGTAGGTGCTATATTTTCCAGCGGATTAATGGAAGTAGCCCGAAAAGGGATTTTTCTTCCGCAGGAATTCTATTTTGAAGAGATCATGGTCATATTTATGGCTGTTATGATAACTGATGTTTTACTGTTGGATTTCTTTAATTCCATGGGGCTGCCAACATCGACCACGGTATCCATAATGTTTGAATTGCTTGGGGCAGCGGTAAGTATTGCTCTTATAAAGATCTTTAAAACTACTAATGATATTACCCATCTGGCAGATTTTATAAATGTAGAAAAGGCTTCTGAAGTTATTTTAGGCATCTTGCTGGCTATTGTAATTGCATTTATAGCCGGGGCAGTAGTTCAGTATTTCTCCCGGCTGGTACTTTCTTTTAAATATGAAAGGAGACTGAAATATACCGGTGCTATTTTTGGTGGAGTTTCTCTTGCGGCTATCTTCTATTTTATCCTTATTAAAGGCCTTAATACTATGGCTTTTGTGTCTGATCATTTTGTAGAGGATGTGAATAATAATCGAATACAGGTGATTATTTTTAGCTTAATTGGTTTTACAATTCTTTCTAAAGTATTAATAAGCTTTTTCAGGGTCAATATCCTAAGAATAATTGTTATTGTAGGTACGTTTGCGCTAGCGCTGGCCTTCGCAGGAAACGATTTGGTGAATTTTATTGGTGTACCAATTGCAGCCTGGCAGTCTTACGAGATTTGGAGTGCATCTGGTGTAGCAGCTTCAGAATTATTGATGAGCGATCTCGCCGGAAGCGTTCCCACGCCCGAAATTATACTGATTTTTGCTGGTGGGGTAATGGTGCTTACCATCTGGTTTTCTGGAAAAGCCAGGGCTGTTGTAGATACCGGCGTAAAATTATCCAGGCAAAATGAAGGTTCAGAGCGGTTTGGAGCCAATTATTTATCCAGAACCATTGTTAGGTATTCTATAATATTTGGTGCCGCAGTTTCAGATGTACTTCCTGAAAACTTTCGCAAGAAAATAAATAATCAGTTTGAAACTCCTAAAACAAAGACTCAGGCAAGGGAAATTGCCCCCCCGGCATTTGATCTGGTAAGGGCTTCTGTGAATTTGGTAGTAGCCAGTGTTTTAATCTCTATGGGAACTAACCTGCAGCTACCGCTTTCAACAACTTATGTGACTTTTATGGTGGCTATGGGAACATCTTTAGCAGACAGGGCCTGGAACCAGGAAAGTGCTGTATATAGGGTTGCCGGAGTGCTGAATGTGATTGGAGGCTGGTTTGTTACCGCTTTGGTAGCATTCTTTGGTGCAGCGATTTTTGCAGCAATAATCTATTTTGGAGGTTTAATCGCCATTGCTATTCTCGTATGTATAACTGCCTTTTTTATCGTTAAAAACACGATGTCTCACGCTAAAAAAGCGAAAGCAGATAAGCGTCAGAAAAGATATAAACGCACAGATATTATTACCATTAATGAAATTACCGCAGAGAGTTCGGTAAATATCTCCCAGGTGATTTCCGGTATTAGAAAGCGCTATACCAAAACCGTAGATAACCTGGGTTATCATGATCTCACAAAACTAAAAAAGAACAATAAAAAGGTTGGTGATCTTGAGAGCGAGGTAGATAATTTAAAAGGAAATATCTACTATTTTATCAGATCTCTTGATGAAGATTCGGTGGAAGCCAGTCGTTTTTATATTCATTTACTCGATTATTTGCAGGAGATGGTGAACTCTACTCGATACATTACCAGAAATTCTTTTGATCACGTAAATAACAATCACAAGAATCTGAAATTTAACCAAATTAGAGACCTGAAAAAGATTGATAAAAAGCTTCAGGAGTTATTTGAAGAGATAAAATACACTTTTGATGAACACGATTTTGAGCGTTTAGACGATATTCTTGCAGAGAAGCAAGAATTGCTAGATATGGTTTCAGAAATGATAGAGAAGCAAATTAATCGTATAAGGACTTCAGAAACCAGTCCTAAAAACACAAAACTTTATTTTGGGCTTCTACTGGAGTCTAAAGACCTTATTTCGTCTACACTTAACCTAATTCAATTATTCCGGGAATTTTATATTGAAGCTAAATCAACCCTTTAACAGCATTAGAATTATCCGTTAACAGCTTCTACGTAGTCTACTTTTCCGCGAAGCATATCCCTTAGCATCGTTTCAATTCCACTCTTAAGCGTCATTGTGGAAGACGGGCAACCGCTGCAAGCTCCCTGGAGAATTACTTTTACGGTTTTACTTTCAGAATTATAGGAATCAAACAGAATATTTCCACCATCGCTCGCAACAGCAGGTTTAATATATTCATCTAAAATTGCGATGACCTGTTTTGAAGTGTCGTCAAGATCTTTAATTTCCTGGCTCACCTCCGGATTTGCAGGATGGCTCGCTGCTTCGGTTTGTTGTGGAACTGAAGCTTCAGCTTTTAGGACCTCTTTCCCGTCTTGCAGGTAATTGGTGATAAATTCCCTTAATTCCAGAGTGATTTCTTCCCAATCGGCTACATCGTATTTGTGAATAGAAACGTAGTTGGAATCTATAAAAACTGCTTTTACAAAAGGAAAATGAAAAAGTTGCTGCGCAAGGGGCGCATCTTTAGCCTCATCTATATTTTTAAACTCCGCAGTTTTTAAAACCAGTTTTTTGTTGGCTACAAACTTCATTACTCCCGGGTTTGGAGTACTCTCTGCATAAACCGTAACCGGAACGTTTTTTGGCTTGTCGGTATCATCCTTTATTACCACGCCGCCTTTATTTAAGAATTCTTCTATTTGTGCACCAACTTCTACCTGCACATCATCCCATTCAACGATATCATATTTCTCTATGGCAATAAAATTTTGTGCGATATAAACCGTTTTTACAAAAGGTAAATAAAATAATTGCTGGGCTAGTGGGGATTTAGCCGCTTCATCTATATTATTAAACTCGTAATTTTCGTGCCGGGTTAGAAATTTGTTAGTCTCAAATTTTATAATTCCCGGTTTATTTGTGGCTTGTATATTTATGGTGAAAGTGTTCATATCATTTTTTTTGCAAAAGTACTAAAGAAAACTTAGTTAATCTATATCTTTACTTTTCTTATGGGGATTAGAACTTTATTTATCAGTTACTTTAAATCATTTTTTTTAGCTTTCCGATTTAGGTTTGCTATAAAATTCCTCTTAGTAATATTTTTTTTGTTTATATCGGGTATTTCGGCGAAAGCTCAGGAAGTAATCCCTATATATTCAGATTACCTAACCGATAATCTATATCTTATTCATCCTTCTATGGCTGGTGCAGCTAATAGAAGTCAAATAAGGCTTACTGCAAGGCAGCAATGGTTTGACGTAGATAATGCACCCAGCTTACAAACCCTGGCGGTTAATGGCAGGGTAGGAGATAAACTTGGCGTAGGCGGAATTGTATTTAACGACCAAAATGGTAATTTTTCTAAAATAGGTGCTTATGGTACAGTGGCTTATCATTTACTTTTTTCCCGTAGTGAATTAGACCTGAACCAGCTTTCTTTTGGAATAAGTGCCGGGATTATACAGCATAGATTAGATCAAAGCGGTTTTACCGAGTTTGATCCTATCGTAAACGGCAATAATGTTTCTGATGCTTTTGGGAATATGGATATTGGGATGTCTTATTACTATCTCGATTTCTATGCGCACCTTGCTGCTAAAAATATGATTTCTGTAAGACGGGAGCTTTTCTTTTCTGATGCCGTGCCCAGCAATCAACGTAAATATTTATTCTCTACCGGGTATGTTTTCGATAATTTTGGTGATTGGAGCTACGAACCTTCAATTTTATATCAACTTCGGGAAGCCACCAATGAAATGAATATCGATTTAAATATGAAATTTTACCGAAATGTTGATTTTGGCCAATTGTGGGGGGGGCTTTCTTATCGTAATAGTTTTGAAGGGGCTGAATATACTGCTCAAGGAGAAGAGGTCCAAAGTCAGCAGCTACGGTATATTACTCCTTTTGTTGGTTTGGACTACAAGAATTTTATGTTTGGCTATACTTTTAGCTACCAGTTTAATTCTGTGGTCTTGAGCAATAATGGTTTTCATCAACTCACTATTGGATACGATTTTGGAAAAAGCAGAAAACGTTGGTATTGTAAATGCCCGGCTGTTAATTAGAAATCCAGATAAGATACTTTATAGCCATTTTGAACAGCTTCAATTAAATTCTCTAACACCTTTGGATTGGTATTGCTAAAAAATTCTGGGATAGGCTTATGCGGTAATGTTTCCTTTAGTAATAGATTCTTTTCGCTAAGAATAGATCTGGTTTGCCTGGCTACCGCTTCTCCTGAATCTATAATCACTACATCTTTAGGCAGTAATTCTTCAAGGATAGGGATGAGGTATGGGTAGTGACTGCAACCCAAAACCAGGTAATCTATTTTATTTATAAAAAACGGTTCCAAAAGTTTTAGTAGGTGGCTTCGCATTTGAGGGGAATCTAGTTCTCCCGCTTCTATAAGTTCTACGAGGCCATGGCCTTCTACTTCTACTATGTTGATATTTCTAGCGTAAAAATCTGAAGTCTGGGAAAAGAGAGTGCTGGTTAAAGTTCCACGGGTGGCAAGGATCCCTATGGTTTTCGATTTTGAATTTAGAGCTGCCGGTTTAATTGCCGGTTCAATTCCTATAAACGGAATGGCATATTCATTCCTGAGGTCTTTAATGGCGTTTGTAGTGGCTGTGTTACAGGCAATCACAATAATCTTGGCGCCCATATCCAGCAACTTTTCCGTGTTTTTTCTGCTTAAATGCTTTATTTCTTCAATAGGCTTTTCACCGTACGGAGCGTTTTTACTATCGGCAAGATAAATGGTTCTTTCGTTGGGAAGTAGTTCGTGAATTTCCCTCCAAATGGAAGTTCCTCCTACACCAGAATCAAATATACCTATGGGTTGCGAATTGCTCATTGGTGCAAAAATAAAAACTGCGCCTAAAAGGGGCGCAGTTTTTATTCTTTATTTATGTATTGATTGAAAATTACATTCCCAACTCGGCTTTCACATCAGCCATAAGGTCTTTACCATCAGCAAGAATTACTCCTGTTCCAGTAGTAGAGTCAAGTACATAATCAAACCCTTGTTCTCTGGCAACCTTTTGGATAGCTTGACGGGCTCTTTCAATCACCGGTCTAATAAGGTCATTTTCTTTTTTCTGAAGTTCCTGTCTTGCTCTTTGGCTGTGTTCCTGGATTCTTCTTTCAGTTGCCTGAAGTTCACTCGCTCTTTTTGCGTTTTCTTCCTCTGTTACTGTTTCAGCTTCAGATTGGTAACGTTGCATAGTGTTTTGGGCTTCAGTCAACATATCTTTAATCTCGGCATCATAAGTTTTCTCTAACTTTTCAAGTTGAGACATTGCATCTTTGTAAGCCGGCATAGTTTCTACTAATTCCTGTGTAGCAACATGGGCAACTTTGCTTTGTGCGTTTGTAAATGCAGTAGCTCCTATGGTTAATGCAAGGGCTATAAAAAGTGTTCTGAATTGTTTCATTTTAATTGATATTAATTGTTTAAATATTAAGGTTAAAAATTATTTAGTTTATTGTGTCTTTTTTCGCTCGGGCCGCTTGTATAGAATCTCTTTTTTCTTGTCTTTCCTTTAAAATTCTTTCTCTGCGTTCTTCAAATGCTTTTTGTCTCGCGTCTTTAATAGAATCCTGTTTTCTTTTTCGTTCTTCTATTAATGCTTCACGTTCGCTTTTTCGATCCTCAACAGCCTGCTCACGTTGACTCAGTTCTTCATCTTCTTCAACCGTGCGAGCTTCGGCTCTCTCAAGCTCTCTTTCTTCCTGTTTTGTTTCAATCTGTTTTCGGTTGGAAGCTCTGTTAATGCTTCTTAGAACCTGATCACTAAGGTCAAAACGATTTCTGGCAAAAAGCATACCCGATTCAGAATTTCTATCAAAGATATAATCAAAATTCCTACTTTCTCCAATTTCCTGTACTGCAGCAAAAACCTGATCCTGGATTGGCTTTATTAACTGCCTCTTTTGAATCATATAATCACCTTTGGGGCCAAAACGCTTCTGTTCATAATTTGTAGCTTGTTCCTGTTGATAAGCTATCTCTTCTTCCCGTTCTTCAATCAATTCAGGAGTAAGAAGCGCACGCTCATTTTGCAGACTTGCTTTCATTTCATTAATCTCTTTACGTTTTTGCTCAATTTCATTTTGCCATTCTTTAACCCGCTGGTCTAATTGAGTTGAAGCTTGCTGATATTCCGGAACATTTTCAAGGATATACTCCATGTCCACAAATCCTATGTTTATTGGCTTTTGAGCGTTTGCTCCGAACCCAATCAAGATAAAAAGTGTGAATAAAAAAGTTCTTTTAAGCATACTTAAATCGAATATAGAAAATATCGTGCCAAATTAAAATTGCTGTCCAATTATGAAATGAGTTTCCCAGCCATTAGCGTCAGGTTGCCCTCCAATTGAGTCAAACCCGTAACCAAAGTCTATACCAAGTAATCCAAAGGCTGGCATAAAGATTCGTAAACCTGCACCGGCTGATCTGTTAACCTGAAAAGGATTAAAATCCCTGAAGTTGTCATAAGATGCACCTGCTTCTAAAAAAGTAAGCGCATAAATAGAAGCAGAAGGTTTTAAGGTAATAGGATATCTAAGTTCTAAAGAGTATTTGTTGTAAATGGTAGCACCATCATCATTTACTCCTGCCGGACGATCTAAAGGCACTACAGACTGGTTTGGATAACCTCTTAACTGAACGGTCTCCCTACCATCTAAACTAAAGGCCCCAAGACCATCACCACCAACGAAGAATCTTTCGAAAGGAGGAACACCTCGCTCGTTGTTATAAGCTCCAAGGAAGCCGTATTCAGCATTGGTTCTTAAAACAAGCTTGTCGTAGATTTGAGTAAACCACTCTCCGCTAAACTTAATTTTATAGAATTCTAACCAGTTAAATTTCTTTTGGTCAATTTTTCGTTGGTCCCCAACCGCGTTATCGGGAGTTACTCTATGGCCTTGCCGGTTTATGAGATTACCGTTTTCATCTTCTAATTGAAATTCTCTTTGTTGGTCTAAATTCGCATAATCAACACCATTCCATAAAGAGTAAGGAGGAGTGAATTTGGCGGTGAGGTTAAACCTGGAACCTCCGGTTGGGAAAATAGGGTTTACGTATGTGTTATCCCTTGTAAGCCCGAAAGTATAGGTGAAGTTATTTGAGTGACCATCACCAAAAGTAAATAGCCCGGTATTGTAATTATTTAAATTATATCGTTGAAAACCTACAGAATGAGATACCGTCATATAAGGATCCGGTATGGTTAAACGTTTGGCTAAACCCACATTTACTCCAAGAATATCAAAACTCCTGCTTCTATCTGCCTGACGGTTTAAATAATCGAATAAAAATTGCCTCGTGTAAGAGAAAGAGGTTTGAAGGCTTACAGGTTTTTTACCTCCTAACCAGGGTTCCTGGAATGAAAGGCTGTAGGTTTGATAAAAAGTACTGGCTTGTGCTCTAAGGGAAAGGGTTTGCCCATCTCCCATTGGTACCGGTTTGTATGCTTCCTTGTCAAAAATTCCAGATAAGGAGAAATTGTTAAACGAGAGTCCTAAGGTACCAATAAAGCCACCCCCGCCATAACCCCCTTGTAGTTCTATTTGGCTGGCCCCCGCTTCCACTACAGAGTATTCAAGATCTAGAGTACCCGATTGTGGATCTGGATCAACAAATTTTGGTTCCAGTTGTTCCGCATCAAAAAAACCAAGTTGCCCAAGTTCCCTTACGGTATTTACTACATCTTCCTGGCTATATTTTTGTCCTGGTTTTGTTCTTAACTCACGATAGATTACGTGATCTTTTGTTTTATCGTTACCGGTTACTTTAATATTATTAAAATAAGCTTCTTTTCCTTCAACGATTCTTATTTCGAAATCTATTGTATCGTTATAGACATTGGTTTCTACAAGATTGATGGTGGAAAATAAATATCCGTTGTTCTTGTATAAATTAGCAAGGTCCTGACCGTCTGGTTTGGTTTCATCGGCAATTCGCTCGTCTAAAAGAACCCCGTTATAAACATCGCCTTTATTTATTCCTAAAGCACGTTGCAATTGGGCATCAGAATAAACCGAATTTCCCAGATATTCAATGTTTCCTATGTAGTATTGATCTCCTTCTTCTACCTTCAGGTTTAAAGCTATTGTTTTGTCGTCAATTTCTACTAAAGAATCTGTTACAATTCTGGCATCTCTATAACCGCTTTCTTTATATTTATCTATAATGCTTTCTTTATCTTCCTGGTAATCTGCCCTAACAAATTTCGATCTTTTCCAGAACCGGATGAGGTTCTTTTGCTTGGTGTTTTTCATAGCTCCCCGAAGTTTAGCGGCAGAAAACTTTTCATTACCTGTGAAATTTATATCGGCAATTTTTACACGGTCGCCCTGATCTATATCTATAAGCATATTTACCAGGTTGGTATTTGAAGTAGTATCAGTAACCTCGCTGGTGCTTATTTTTGCCTTAGCATTAAAATATCCTTCTTTACGATACTTATTTTCAATATAATTCTTGGTAGTGGTAATAAGGTTTTCAGAAACTTTAGCCCCGGCCCTCAATTTATTTTCTTTTAGAATCTCTTCGTTTTCACGCTTTTTAAGCCCTGTAACCTGCACTTTATTAAGCTTTGGAACTTCCTGAATTTCAATTTCCAGATCAGCTACATTGTCTTCACTAACATTGGTTATATAGAAGTTAATGTCGCTAAATTGATCAATATCCCATAGTTTATTGATTATATTACTAATTTTATCCCCTGGAATATAGATTTCTTCCCCTTTTTTTAGTCCGGTATAGGCGATTACTGTTTGCTCGTTAAAACTAACGGTCCCCGTAACTTTTATATCTCCAATTGTATACTTTTTGCCATCTGCTAATGGTAAGCCCTGAGCTTGTGAAGAAATGCTGAAAATTAAACTACATACTATTGCCAGAAGGGTAAATACTTTCTTCTTCATGAATGCGCTAACTAAGTTGCTCACTGGTTTTTCCAAATCGTCGTTCTCTGTTTTGATAATTGTAAATGGCTTCAAAAAGATTTTCTTTTCTAAAATCTGGCCACAAAATTTTTGTAAAATATAATTCGGCATAGGCAATTTGCCATAAAAGGAAATTGCTTATACGCTGCTCTCCGCTGGTTCTGATTAGTAAATCTACCTCCGGAAAATTTCGGGTGTAAAGATGCTGATTTATAACCGATTCATCAATAGCATCTGGCGTTATTTCATTATTTTTAACTTTCAGGCTAATTTCCTTTATAGCAGAGGTTAGTTCTTCCCGTGAACCATAGCTAAGTGCAAGGTTGAGCACCATGCGATCATTGCTTTTTGTTTTTTCTATAACTTCCTGAAGTTCTTTGTAAACTTTTTTAGGCAGTGTATTTAAATTTCCTATTGCATTTAGCCGAATATTATTGTCCTGAAGTGTTTTGATTTCCTTTTTTAAGGATGAAACCAATAAGCGCATTAAGGTGTCTACCTCCAATTTTGGTCGGTTCCAGTTTTCTGTAGAAAAAGCATAAAGTGTTAGATATTCAATACCAATTTCGGCTGAAGCTTCTACAACATCCCGCACAGCGGTGGTGCCTTCTTCGTGGCCTACCGCCCTTAGAAAGCCTTTTTGTCTTGCCCAACGCCCATTGCCGTCCATGATTATGGCAACGTGTTTGGGTAATTTTTTAAGGTCTATGTTGTCTTTGTAATTCATTTTAAAATCGGCTGTAGCAAGGTTCTCTACCCCAGGAAAAGGTTAAATTTACCGCAGTAAAAACATACCAGTCGTTGGTGTTTCTGTTTCCAAATTCAATAGTAGGTCTTCTGTTTCCAAATACTTCTTCAGGCCAGCTTCCATCTAAATTGTCGGTAAATGTATACCGAACACCTATTTCCATGGCTCCTACTATATGGCGGGTAATGCTTTCTTTATAGCCAAAAACCACAGGAATTGCAAAATCCCAGTTGGCTCCCTGGTTCACCAGTTGGCCATTAGGAAAAGGGGCATCTAAAACTAAATGATCTGCCCTAAAATAGGTTATTCCAGTATATAGATATGGTGTGCTTTGAGGATGACCTTCGTGAAGATCGAAACTCCAAAAATTATATTCAATTCCTAAAGAAGCTTCTGCAATAGTGTTGCTAAATGAGTAGCCTCTATTTACTCTTCGTAAATCATTAGAATTTGCATCATCAGCATTTATTTCGGCATATAATAGAGAGAATCTAAAAGCGTGGCGAGGACTGCGATTCCATTTAAGAAGTGCGCCACCAACCAGGCCGCTAGGAAGTACAAAATTGGTTCGCCCTACATCTCCAATGTAATTAGCGCCACCAATATATGGTCCTATTTCAAATGTTTGTGAATGTGTTTTTGTTGCAAAAACAAGCATGATTACAAAAACTAATACGTACCTCATAGGTTTTCAAAAGTTTGCAAATATAACAATTATGTTTGCTCCACAATAATTTGAGCAAATTTGTATATATTCTTAAACAGTTTTTAAAATCATTTATTGCTTAATTGCGCTTATCTTCTCCCCACATAAGCTTTTTGCGCAGGGTTTGAAGGAAACTATCGCCTTTAAGTTCAACCAGATTTATAGTGTAGGGTGCTTTTTCTATAATGATCTCGGTATCATTTTCCAGGGTTGCAATACGGGAATCCATAGATACCAAATGTGAATCTTCCCGGCCAGAAACCCGGAGGGTTATTTTAGTGTCGTCTTTCACAACCAAAGGTCTTGCGTTTAAATTGTGTGGGGCAATTGGTGTGATAATAAGAGAACCTGCATCTGGAGTAATAACCGGACCGCCACAGCTAAGCGAATAGCCTGTTGAGCCGGTGGGAGTAGAAACGATTAGACCATCTGCCCAATAGGAATTTAAATATTGATCGTTTAGCCAGGTATCTACGGTAATCATAGATGTGGTGTTTTTTCTGCTAACCGCTACTTCATTTAGTGCAATATTTTTAAACACGGGATCGTGGCTGGAAGGGTTTGTGCTAATATTTAGAACACTTCGGGAAGAAATACTGTAATTTTTATCTAATATAATCTTTAAACTATCTTTAATATCTTCCTTTTGAATGGTAGCCAGAAAACCCAATCTTCCGGTGTTAATGCCAACAATAGGAATATCTAAATTCCTGATATAATTAATAGACTTTAAGATGGTGCCATCGCCACCAATACAAAAGAAAAGGTCAAAGCTGTTATCTAATTCTTCAAAAGTGCTGAAGTGGGAGTAATTTTCATCAATGGTTTTATTTAGATGGATAAGCTCCAGGAAGTCTTTTTCAATAACCACTTTAATATTTTCGCGCTTCAGTAATTCCAGAAGCTGCCCTATATAGGTTCCGGCATTGGTGTGGTAAAACTGACCGTAGATGCCTACTTTCATATATTCATAAATTTATCCAAATACTTAGAACGATCTCTAAGATTTTTGTTGAAATTGTCTTCCCGGTGTTCTGAAATAATCTTATACCCGTATCTACGGAAAGATTGTATAATTTCATTGATTCCCGAAGGACTTAATTTAACCGTAATCTGGGCTACGTCATTTTCAATTTTGGAAATAAAGACGCCAAGAATGTTCGCATTATTAGATTCTATAATCTGGGTAATTTCGCTAAAAGAATAATCTTTAATTCCTTTTTGGAGTACAATAATATTTCCTGCTTCGTTTAATAGAGGCGTTTCGTTAAATATGGTAATAATTTCATTGAGCTCAACATAACCCAAATAATGGTTTTCTTCATCTAAAACCGGCAAAATATTGGTGTTGTTTTGAGCAAACCTTTCTAAAATATCCAACCAAAAATCTGTATTTCTAACAAAGAAGCCTTCTAATGCGTACTGGTAATCTTCCAAAGATTTATCAGCTTCAAAGCAGCGAATATCGTTTTCTGAAATACAGCCCATATAAATACCGTTGTTTTCTACCGGTAAATGTGAATAGGTTAACTGATTGAACAAGTCCTGGACTTCCCCAATTTTGTCAGAAAAATGCCTTATGGAGACATCGTTAATTATAAAATCTTTCATATCCATGATGTCGCTTCCTTTTTATGCAAATTAATTAAAATAAAATTCATTAGGGCATTTACAAGTTTGTATTTTTGTTAAACAAAAGCTTAGGAAATGACGAAATTAAGTGTAAATATTAATAAAATTGCTACTTTAAGAAATGCCCGTGGAGGTAATATTCCTAACGTAGTAGAAGCGGCTAAAAAAATAGAGTCTTTTGGCGGGCAGGGTATCACCGTGCACCCAAGACCAGATGAGCGCCATATCACTTACAAAGATGTGAGGGATCTTTCGCCTATCGTGGGAACGGAATTTAACATTGAAGGAAATCCGGTAGCTAAATTTATTAATCTGGTGATGGAAGCCAAACCGGCCCAGGTTACTTTGGTGCCAGATGCCGAAGACGCAATCACTTCTAACGCCGGCTGGGACACCATTAAAAATAAAGGATTTCTTCAGGAAGTAATCCAGGAGTTTAAAAATAACGGAATACGCACCTCTATTTTTGTAGATCCCGATGAGAAAATGATCGAAGGAGCTGCAGAAACAGGCACAGACCGCATAGAACTATATACCGAGGAGTTTGCGGTAAAATATGCTGAAGGCGACAAAACAGGGGTGGAATCTTATAAAAGATGTGCAACTATTGCGCATCAATTAGGTTTGGGGATTAATGCTGGTCACGATCTTTCCTTAGATAACATCAAATATTTTAAAGAGAATGTGCCTTATTTAGATGAAGTTTCTATTGGCCACGCGTTAATTGCTGAAGCTTTATATTTAGGACTGGAAACTACCATCCAAAAATACCTTGAGCTGCTGAAATAATTCTTTTTCCAAAAACTAAATTACAATGAAACTAAATTCTATAATAATCGGAGAGGGAGATCCACTTCTAATTCTTCACGGCTTTTTAGGAATGAGCGATAACTGGAAAACCATTGGCAATAAACTTGCTGAAGAAAAGGATTTTCAGGTGCATCTTATAGATCAAAGAAATCACGGAAAAAGTCCACATACCAATGAGCATAGCTATGAGCTTATGGCTGAAGATATTAAAGAATACTGCGAGCAACACTCTTTATCAGAAATCATTTTAATGGGGCATTCTATGGGAGGTAAAACCGCAATGCTTGCTGCGGCTGAATACCCGAATCTGGTAGAAAAGCTTATCGTAGTAGACATTGCGCCCAAATATTATGAACCGCATCATCAGCAAATTCTGGATGGATTAACAGCTTTGGAAGACGCCGATCTGGAATCAAGACAGGAAGCCGATATGTTGCTTTCAGAGTTTATTTCGGAAAAACCGATTAGACTTTTTCTGCTGAAAAATTTAAATCGAAAGTCCGAAGGAACTTACTGCCTAAAAGTAAACCTGGAAACCTTAAAAAATAATATTGAAGAAGTTGGTAAAGCACTTCCGCAGGATAAATCTTTTAACGGTCCTACGCTTTTTATAAAAGGGGAAAATTCAAATTATATTAAAGAAGAAGATAGACCAAAAATTAAGGAACAATTTCCAGAAGTAATCTTTGAAGAAATCGCAAATGCCGGACATTGGGTTCACGCTGAGAAAATGAACGATTTCTATAAAGCTGTGGTTAACTTTCTTTAAAATCCTTCTAAATTTATTATGTGTGCATAATAAATTCTGCAATTTTGTTGAGTAATATGTAATTTATGCTAAATTTGAGGTCAACAAATTATTAGAATACAAATAAATCTAATTCAATTATGAAAAAATTACTTTTCCTGGGCCTTTTTGGTCTAATGGCTGCGGTAACTTATGCAGGTGGGTATAGGGTGAGTCTTCAGGGACAAAGATCGCTGGCTATGGGTCACACAGGGGTAGCGGT
This sequence comes from Salegentibacter tibetensis, assembly GCF_020164485.1. GTDB lineage: Bacteria > Bacteroidota > Bacteroidia > Flavobacteriales > Flavobacteriaceae > Salegentibacter > Salegentibacter tibetensis. Next base: position 6,855 of record NZ_JAIQZA010000011.1, on the reverse strand, counting down.
AGTGAACAATGCCGAGCTTGCTTTTTTTAACCCGGCAGGGTTGGTGTATCTTGAGAATAAGATAAATGTAGCCGCTGGTGCCAGTGCTGTATTTTCTAACGTAAAATACCAAAATTCAGAATTCGGACTTAGTTCCCAAACGGATAGTGGTGTAGGTACGCCGTTTTATCTTTATGGATCTTATCGAGTAAACGATTGGTTAACTTTAGGTTTAGCCGCTTACACGCCTTATGGGAGTAGCGTAGCATGGCCTACAGATTGGGCCGGATCTCATTTGGTAAATAATATAGATCTTCAGGCTATTTATATTCAGGCTTTAGCTTCTGTAAAAATATCAGATAAATTAAGTGTTGGTGGTGGGCCAATCTATGTAAATGGATCGGTAAACTTTAATCGTAACCTTAACCGTACCTTAAGCGATATAGAAGGAAGCCGTGCCAATGTAACCGTAGATGCCAGTGGTGTTAGCGCCTTTGGATGGTCAGCCAGTGCAATGTATAATGCTACAGAAGATTTGCGTTTTGGTATTAACTACCGAAGTGAAATTATGGTTGATGCTGAAGGTGGAGATGCTACATTTCAAAATGTTCCAAATTCTCCTTTAACCCCATTCCAGAATACGCAATTTGACGCTTCATTGCCAATGCCTGCTGAACTTTCTGTAGGAGTTTCATATCAACTTTTAGATAAATGGCTTTTTGCTTTCGATTATAACATGACCTACTGGGATGTATACGAGTCTTTAGATTTAGACTTCGCAAATGATCAAATTCCTGATTCTCAAAACCCAAGAAACTATAAAAACTCCGCTACTTACAGATTTGGTATGCAGTATCTTGCAAACGAAACCGTTACCTTAAGAGTTGGATATTATTTCGATGAATCTCCGGTACAGTCAGGTTACTTTGCTCCTGAAACTCCTAGAAACGATGCTCACGGATTTACCGGTGGACTGTCTTTACACGTAAACGAGAAATTCTCTATAGATGCAGCTTTCCTTTATAACAGGTATGAAGAGGTAAATGAATCTTACGATTACTATACGGAAAATGGACAAAGCGTTCCTTTTGAAGGAACTTATAAGACTTCGGCATTTATTCCGGGACTTGGTGTAACCTACAAATTATAAAATTTAGAAGATGAAACAGTATTTTAAATATATAGCAATATTGGCGCTGGGAATAGTTTCCTGTGAGCCAGAATTTGATAACCCGGTAGACAAACCTGGAGCGTATAGTAATGGAGAAGCCGATTTTACACGATATGTAGCCCTGGGTAATTCACTTACTGCAGGTTATGCAGATAATGCCCTTTATATTACCGGCCAGGAGAATTCTTATCCTAATATACTTGCTCAGCAGTTTGAAAAGACTCAGGATATCGAGGAGTTTACTATTCCCTTCATGAACGATAATGCAGGTGGGCTTTTGTTAGGCGGAAACCAAATCACTCAAAACCGACTAGTCCTGGCAGTAGGAGAAGGTGGTAGTCCTTCACCGCAGATTTATACCGGGATGCAGGCTTCTACTGAAGTCGGAAATGTTCTGCAGGGACCTTTTAGTAATATGGGAGTTCCTGGTGCTAAATCTTACCATCTTGGATTTTCTGGTTATGGGAATGTGCAAAATATAGCGACTGGGACTGCAAATCCTTATTTTGCGAGATTTGCTTCTGCTCCAAATGCAACAGTATTGGAAGACGCGCTTGCACAAAATCCTACCTTCTTTTCTCTATGGATTGGAAATAACGATGTACTTGGCTATGCAACTTCCGGGGGAACAGGAGAATTTCAATTGAATAACTTAGATCCTTCAACTTACGGTCCAGACGATATTACAGATCCTAATGCCTTTGCAGGTATTTATCAGCAAATGGTTCAGGTATTGTCGGCTTCAGCAAGCGGAGGGGTTTTAGTTAATATTCCAGACGTTGCTGCGGTGCCTTTCTTTAATACTATACCAAATAATGCGCTTGCCCTTGATGCTGAAACTGCAGCAAATTTAACCGGGTTTTTTCAGGCCGTTTCTCAGGTTTTTGCGGGTGGGTTGATGCAACAGGGTGTTCCGGAGGAACAGGCCATGACTTTGGCAGCTCAGTATGCAATTACATTTAATGAAGGCCCGAACAGATTTATAATCGATGTAGAGCCTTCAGAATCAAATCCACTTGGGTTCAGACAAATGACCTCAGATGAAAAATTACTTTTAACCATAGATCGGTCAGCCTTAGCGCAAGGTTATGGAGCGGTTAGTCTTTCGCCTCAGGTTATGCAAATTCTGGGAGCTTTACAACAAGGGCAAATGCCAACTCAGGAAGAAGCGAATACACTTTTTGCTGCGGTAAATGGAATAGATGATGAGGATGCTTTAGATGAAGCTGAAATAGCTAATGTTAGGCAGGCAACTTCAGCATACAATGCTTCTATAGAGGCTATTGCTGATGCTAATGGCTTGGGGTATGTAGATTCTCAGGCTTTGTTGAATGAACTGGCAGAAGGAGGTATTTCTTTTGACGGTGGTACTATTACTTCTGAATTTGCTTCAGGTGGCGCGTTCTCATTGGACGGGGTTCATTTAACCCCTCGGGGATATGCAGTTATAGCCAACGAGATTATTGATGTAATCAACTCAACATATAATGCAGGGGTGCCTAAAGTAAATGTGGGAACTTATAGCACGGTTACTTTAAGTAACGACGTTCAATAAGAAGAATTGCTTTACTGCAAAAATTAAACGCCGGATTTTTCCCGGCGTTTTTTGTATTTTTCAAAAACTAACTAATCTTGTAATTATGAATTTTATATTGAGAATATTGCTTACTGCGCTGGCCGTGGTTATACTTGCTAAATTTTTACCCGGAGTTGAGGTGGCAGGGTATGTGACAGCTATTATTGTAGCAGTTGTACTGGCGATTCTGAATTTATTGGTAAAGCCTGTTCTGGTAATTCTAACCCTTCCCGTTACTATTTTAACCCTGGGCTTGTTTTTACTGGTAATTAATGCGATAATTATTTTGCTTGCCGATGCTTTTGTTTCCGGATTTGGAGTTAGCGGATTTTTTATCGCCCTGCTTTTTAGTTTACTTTTATCCCTCTTTCAGTCACTCCTGTTTTCTTTATTAGGAAAAGATTAGCACAATATTGCTGAAATTCAATAATTTGAAACTTTGCGGACTAGGGAAAAAAGTGTAATTTTGCACTCCAATTTTTATAACAAGTCAAGATGAATATTACCAGAGAGAATATTGATGAATTGAATGCGGTGGTAAAAGTAGATATCGCCAAAGAAGACTATGCCGGTAAAGTTGATAAAATTCTAAAAGATTACCGTAAAAATGCCAATATCCCCGGATTTAGAAAAGGGCACGTGCCTATGGGAATGGTGAAAAAACAATACGGTCAGGCTGTGTTGGTAGATGAAGTAAATAAACTTTTACAGGATTCGCTTAATAAATATCTTACCGAAGAAAAACTGGATGTACTTGGAAACCCTATTCCAAAAGAACAGGAAAACTTCGATTGGAATAAAGAAGAATATACATTTGAGTTCGAACTTGGTTTGGCTCCGGAATTTGATGTTAAACTTGACCTTGATAAGCCGGTTACTCATTATAATATCGTTGCAGATGAAAAAATGGTGAACAACCAAATTGAATCTATGCGCAAACAGTATGGGAAAATAACTTCTAAGAATGAGGCTGAAGAAGGAGATATCGTTGCCGGAACTTTCAAAAATGAAGAAGAAGGAATCGAAAAGGAAACTTCAGTAGAATTGGAGAAAATCAAAGGAAAAAGAAACCTTGGTAAATTTGTTGGTGCTAAAGTTGGAGATTCTTTCACTTTAAAGACAAAGAACCTATTTGAAGAAGACCACGATCTTATTCAGCATTTAGGAATAGAGCACGATAAAGCTCACGATCTTGATATTGAAGTTGAATTCACGGTAAAAGAGATCAACCATAGAGAACTGGCTGAACTTAACCAGGAATTATTCGATAAGCTTTTTGGCGAAGGTAAAGTAAGCAGTGAAGACGAGCTTAAAGAAAAGATCAAGGAAGATGCAGCAAAGCAATTCAAGCAGCAGAGCGATCAGCAGTTAATGAACGATGTGACCAAGCAGCTTATAGAACAGACAAACTTTGAACTTCCAAAAGATTTTCTTCAAAAATGGATTCAAACTGTTGGTGAAAAACCAATGACAGAGGATGAAGCCAAAGAAGAGTATGAAAAGAGCGAAGAAGGTTTGCGTTACCAGTTAATTGAAGGTAAAATAGTAAACGAAAATAAGCTTACTGTAGAATTTGAAGATCTTAAATCTTTCGCTAAAGAAAAGATTAAAGAGCAAATGGCACAGTTTGGCCAGATGAATCCTGAAGATAAAGAGCTTGACGATATTGCGGCAAGAATACTTTCTAATCAGGACGAGGTAAAAAGACTTTCAGAGCAATTAATGAACGAAAAATTGCTTGATTTCTACAAAGAGAAAATGGCTTTTGAAGAAAAAGAAGTGACTTACGATGAATTTGTGAAAGAGATTTATGAGTAAGCTTTTTCTATAAATTTATACTTATATTTAAGGCGTTAAACCATTTGGGTTAACGCCTTTTCACTTAAAAGGCAGCTAAGAAAAAAGCTTAAAAACAGAAAAATTGATGGATTACGGAAAAGAATTTGAAAAATACGCCACTAAACATCACGGTATAAATAGTAATTACTACCAAAAGATAGTGGGCAGTATGACTCCTACGGGAATGACGCCTAATATTATTGAAGAGCGACAAATGAATGCTGTTGCTATGGATGTTTTTTCCAGATTGATGATGGATAGGATTATCTTTATGGGGACTATGGTGAACGATCAGGTGGCTAATATCATCCAGGCGCAAATGCTTTTTTTGGAAAGTACAGATGCTTCTAAAGATATCCAGATCTATATCAACTCTCCGGGTGGAAGCGTTTATGCAGGTTTGGGAATTTATGATACGATGCAGTTTATAAAACCAGATGTAGCTACAATTTGTACAGGAATGGCAGCTTCAATGGGCGCAGTATTACTTTGTGCAGGTGAAAAAGGAAAACGAAGCGGTTTGCCGCATTCAAGGGTAATGATTCACCAGCCACTTGGCGGGGCTCAGGGTCAGGCCAGTGATATAGAAATTACAGCGAGAGAAATATTAACTCTTAAGAAGGAGTTATATGAAATCATCGCTTCACATTCTGGTCAATCCTACGAGAAGATTGAGGAAGATAGTGATCGTGATTATTGGATGAAGGCCGAAAAAGCCAGGGAATACGGAATGATCGATGAGATTTTAACGAGAGAAGGATAGGAATTAATTTTCAGTTTATTATTTTATAGACTGCAAATTGAAATTTGATGAAATGGCGAAAGAAGAATTAGAATGTTCGTTTTGTGGTAGGAAAAAACCCGAAACCAACTTACTTATAGCAGGACTGGACGCGCATATATGTGATAAATGTATAGAGCAGGCGCACGGTATTGTTATGGAGGAGCTTAAACAGGGAGAAGCCAAGGAATTGTCTTCAGACCTTATGCTGAGCAAACCAAAAGTGATCAAAGAGTTTTTAGACCAATATGTAATAGGGCAGGAAGCGACCAAAAAAGTGATGTCTGTAGCTGTTTATAACCACTATAAAAGGTTGTTGCAACCGGCAAGTGACGATGATGTTGAAATTCAAAAATCTAACATCATTATGGTTGGGGAAACAGGTACAGGTAAAACCCTTATCGCCAAAACCATTGCTAAAATGCTTAATGTTCCTTTAGCTATTGTAGATGCTACGGTACTTACCGAGGCTGGTTATGTAGGTGAAGATGTTGAGGGTATTTTAACGAGATTGCTTCAGGCAGCCGATTATAATGTTGAAAAAGCGCAACGCGGAATTGTATTTATTGATGAGATAGATAAAATCGCCCGTAAGAGCGATAACCCTTCAATTACCCGGGATGTTTCTGGAGAAGGTGTTCAGCAGGCTTTATTAAAATTGCTGGAAGGAACCACGGTTAACGTGCCACCAAAAGGAGGTCGTAAACACCCCGATCAAAAATTTGTTGAGGTAGATACCGAAAATATTCTTTTCATAGCAGGAGGAGCTTTTGATGGGATTGAACGTAACATCAGTAAGCGTTTAAATATGCAGGCGGTTGGTTTTAGTGCTTCAAAAAGTGACGATAAAATAGAAAGGACTAATCTGCTTAAATATATTATTCCGAAGGATTTAAAAGATTTCGGACTTATTCCTGAAATAATAGGAAGGTTACCGGCGCTTACTTATATGAATCCGCTGGATGAAACTACGCTTCGTTCTATTTTGACTGAACCGAAAAACGCCATTGTAAAACAATATCAAAAATTGTTTGAAATGGATGATATCGAGTTCGAAATGACAGATGATGCGCTGGATTATATAGTTGAAAAGGCTGTAGAATACAGATTAGGAGCAAGAGGATTAAGATCTTTATGTGAAGCGATTCTTACCGATGCGATGTTTGAAATGCCCGAAAGTGGTAAGAGCAAGCTAAAGGTTTCTCGCGCTTATGCTGAAGAAAAACTAAATAAGTCTACGATAAGTAAACTTAAGGCGGTGTCTTAAAAAGTGCTTTAATAAAATTTTTACTAAGTAAAAGAGGTTGTCTGAAAGGCTTTTAAAATCGTCATTCTGAATTCATTTCAGAATCTAAGATGTTAATAATTAAAACATGTTAGAAGCTGAAACAAGTTACCATTGACGTATTTTTAAAACCCTGATATTTAGGTTTGTTTTTTTATAATTCAAAAAGCAACTTACCTGGTTTGGAAGTTTCCTTTTTCATTTTTTGCTCGCCCAAAAAACGA
>NZ_JAIQZA010000109.1 GCF_020164485.1 Salegentibacter tibetensis | reverse complement strand
GAAAGACCGCATGCCGGAAAAGAATTCTTCCAGGGAGCTGGATAAGGAATTGGCCTATTGCAGGGAACTAGAGAAGTGCATTGAATCGGAGCAGACCTTAAGTTTGGTTCCTGCAGTCAAAGAAAAATTGAACCTATTAAAGGAAACCGTGGAAGATACCCAGGAAAACTATATTCTTTCTAAGGATACAGATGCTAAGATCGGCCATAAATCAGTTGATAGCAAATTCTTTGGTTACAAGACCCACCTAGCTATGACAGAGGAACGTATCATTAGCGCTGCAGTGGTCACATCTGGTGAAAAAGGTGATGGTCCGGAATTGCCAATACTTTTGAAAATAAGCCAGGATAATGGAGTTCAGGTGGATACCGTAATCGGGGATACCGCATATTCCGGCAAGGATAACCTTAGACTCAAAGATAAAAATAATGAGGCCATAAAGATAGTGGCAAAGCTAAACCCTATTATCACACAAGGTCTTAGAAAGAAA
>NZ_JAIQZA010000108.1 GCF_020164485.1 Salegentibacter tibetensis | reverse complement strand
AAAAAAGGGTAATTGTATGGTTTTCATATAGTTACCCTTTCTTTTTGTGCTTAAATTTTAACAAATAGTGTTAAATTTTATGTGAGTTCATCGTGAGTTCACTGTGAATTTGTGAGTTTATCGTGAGCTATTTTTTTGTATTTTAGCTTACCGTACTTCATAATTATGTATTGGTAGTTTGACTTTCGCCTTAATTAATTGTTTCATTTAAACAACAAAGCTATGCGTACCAGTCAAACCTTTTCCATTTCTTTTATTATCCGAAAAAAGAAAAAACAACCAGACTTAGCCATTCTCTATGCCCGAATCACCGTAAATGGTAAATCCCTTGAAATTAGTTTAAAACGAACTATTCCGATTGACAAATGGAATCAAGCTGCCAGTAAACTTATTGGTAACAGTTCTGAAAGCCGGGTAATCAATAAAAAAATTGATGAAACCAAGGTGCAGCTCTATAAAACCCAGGACAGTCTTTTAAAAGAAGGACTGCTGATAACGGCACAGACGGTCAAA
>NZ_JAIQZA010000107.1 GCF_020164485.1 Salegentibacter tibetensis | reverse complement strand
TGCATAATCCGCTGAAAGCGGACAGGCGTTCCGTTTCAAAACGGACACTTTTCTTCTAAAATTTCGGTTAAGTTAATTAAATTTTTTTTGCTCTTATTTTCTAAATTTTCTCATCGATTCTCCCTCTAAATTTATGCGGTATGAACCATTGGTTAATCTATCTAGGATTGCATCTGCAACCGTTGGTTCCTTAAAGCAGTCGAACCAGGATTTTACAGGCAATTGTGAGGTGATAATTGTGGATGAACTTCCGTGTCTCTCGTCCACAAGATCCAGTAGCATATTACACTGTTTATGATCGATTTGTTTAAGACCAAAGTCGTCGATGATAAGCAGTTTTGTTTTAGCTATTTTATCCATAAACTTAAAATAACTACCATCTGCCTTGGCCAGGTTCATTCGGTCCAGGAGTTTATTGGCCGTAAAATACATGGTTTTAAGTTCCTGTGCACAGGCCTGGAATCCCAAGGCACAAGCGATAAATGATTTGCCTACTCCGGTTGGTCCTGTAATAATTAGGTCC
>NZ_JAIQZA010000106.1 GCF_020164485.1 Salegentibacter tibetensis | reverse complement strand
GATTTGAAGATGTACAAGCTTTTGGACGCTTCTTCAAAAACATGGAAAAAAAGTCTCCTTCAGGTTTTCGGAAAGGAACAATTGCCCACTCTTAAGGAAAGCTTACCTACTGTACAAATATACTACTGCTGCATCTTTGCATTGTCAAATAATTTATAACAATTAAAATTTAAAGATAATGTCAAATTTCACAGTTCCCAACAGAGGAGAAGTATCTGAAAACAATCAGGCAATATTTAATAATCTGGAGAGCGCGTTAGGTATGGTTCCTAACTTATATGCTGCCATGGCTCATTCTGAGACTGCCTTAGAAAATTACCTGGCATTTCAAAACAGTAAAACATCCTTCAGCAAAAAAGAAAAAGAAGTTGTTAACCTTGTTGTAAGTCAAATAAATGATTGTGATTATTGCCTGGCTGCTCATACTATGATGGGCGAAATGAATGGTTTTACAAGTGAACAAATACTGGAATTGAGAGCAGGAAAAGCATCCTGGGATATTAAAATCAATGCTTTAGCAAAATTATCTTCAGCTATTGCCCAAAGAAAGGGAATCAATGTAGC
>NZ_JAIQZA010000105.1 GCF_020164485.1 Salegentibacter tibetensis | reverse complement strand
ATCCTGCTAAAAAAGGAAAAACACATCAAGGTTATTATTGGGTACATCATTGTCCCATAGATGGTACCGTACTCTTTGATTATCAGCCCGGGCGTAGCCGTGAGGCTGCCGATCATGTATTGGCCGGGTTTAAAGGCTACCTTCAAAGTGATGGCTATGCGGCATATGATAAAATCGGCAAGCGTGAAGGGGTTACCCACCTGAACTGCTGGGCCCACGCCAGAAGGGAATTTGATAAAGCAAAGGATAATGATAGGGAGCGTGCTGAAAAAGCATTAAGCTTTATCCAGAAACTCTACGCGGTGGAAGCCCAGGCACGAGAGCAAAACTTAAGCCCGCAGCAGCGTAAATCTCTGCGCCTGGAAAAAGCACTGCCCGTTATTAATGAATTTGGAAAATGGATGTTCGATCAGATGAAACATCAACTGATTCTTCCAAAGAGTCCTATCGGAAAGGCCTTCAAGTATTCTATGGATCGTTGGGACCAGCTGAGCGCCTATCTTTTTGATGGTATTCTGGAGATCGATAATAATTTAGTGGAGAATGCCATCAGGCCATTGGCCCTGGGTAGAAAAAATTACC
>NZ_JAIQZA010000104.1 GCF_020164485.1 Salegentibacter tibetensis | reverse complement strand
GAAATTGAAGGTCTCTTCCTGAAACATTTTGGTGAATCCTTCTTTTACGGCCTTTAACTTCACAGGATTTTTGGAAGCAATAATAACTTTTTTGTCCATATCTTCTTTAAGTGAATGTAAAAGTAGAATTTAAAAGAATGCCCGCCAAATGAATCGGGAGAGCTTCTCCAGGATTTAATAATATAAAAAATCGAAGTCAATTGAGAACAAGAATATGAAGAAGGGTTAACACTTAATCCATTTAGCTAGTCTTGTAAACATAGATATAGTTCAGGCAGAATTTTAGCAGCCATTAACTGCAATTCTTAGTAAGCTTTCTTTCCTTTGTAGTTCAAAAAATCTGAAGATGAAAAGAAAATTAGAAAAAGCATATTCCATAGAAAATTTCCGAAAACAGGGACATGAGTTGATAGATATAATGGCAGACTACCTGGAGGATACGGGAATTGACAGGGAAGAAGCAGCAGCAATCTCCTGGCAGCATCCCGAAGAACAACTAAAATACTGGCAGCATGATTTTTCAAAACCAACCCTGGAGGAACCTATGGAGCTGTTTACAGATGTAATGGAAAAATCTGTACAGGTTCACCG
>NZ_JAIQZA010000103.1 GCF_020164485.1 Salegentibacter tibetensis | reverse complement strand
GGATACCGTAATCGGGGATACCGCATATTCCGGCAAGGATAACCTTAGACTCAAAGATAAAAATAATGAGGCCATAAAGATAGTGGCAAAGCTAAACCCTATTATCACACAAGGTCTTAGAAAGAAAGAAAATAGATTCGATTATAACAAAGATGCCGATATGTTTGTGTGTCCAGGAGGACACCTGGCCATCCGAAAAGCGCGACAAGGGAAAAAGAACAGCAGCAGAAATCCAGTATGCACTTATTATTTTGATATAGAGAAATGCAAAACTTGCCCATTAAGGGATGGTTGTTATAAGCCAGGGGCTAAGACCAAAAGCTATTCGGTCTCCATTAAATCAAGTTTGCACCAAGAACAGATGATATTTGAGGAATCTGAATATTATAAGGAAAAATCGAAACATCGCTATAAGATCGAGGCCAAAAACAGTGAACTAAAAAACGTTCATGGGTACGATCGTGCTATAGCATATGGTATCCATAGTATGCAAATGCAGGGGGCACTTGCTATTTTCGCCGTAAACCTCAAGAGAATTCTTAAATTAACTATATAAGTCCGAGATCTTGAGGGAAGTAAGCTTAAAAAGCGATCAGAAG
>NZ_JAIQZA010000102.1 GCF_020164485.1 Salegentibacter tibetensis | reverse complement strand
GAAGTACAAGGTTAGAAGTTAGAGGGTGAAGCGAGACAATTAAGTTCATTACAATTTATTGAAAGGAAATTTTAGAAGTTGGGCAACCAGTTTACAGTACGCAGTGAGCAGTACGCAGTACAGTTACGACTGGATACTGCATACTAATTAACTGCCAACTGAAAAAAAACGGGGGATTAGCTCAGCTGGCTAGAGCGCCTGCCTTGCACGCAGGAGGTCATCGGTTCGACTCCGATATTCTCCACTATTTTTTTTAGTACAGCGTACTAAGAATTGAGTATTGAGATGTTGCTCACTACTTAAAAGTTCATTGATTGGCATTTTGAAAAGAGTTTTAGCAGGATTAGGTGCTAGAGCGTCCCGATTTGACATCGGGAAGGTTCCCGAAATTTATTCGGGACAAGCTATCGGTTCGACTCCGATATTCTCCACGATTCCTTAAGATCTAAGGGAGATAGGTACTACAAACATCAGGAAAATGCGTATAAGCATATTCGTTTGTTTGCCATTGAAATTAGGTTGTATAAGAGGAAAAAAGTTCATTGACATATTGAGAAACAAAGAATACGAGAAAACTACAGTTATAGAAGTTTACTTTTATAACGAGGTAA
>NZ_JAIQZA010000101.1 GCF_020164485.1 Salegentibacter tibetensis | reverse complement strand
GAAGTTGACGAAGCTTTTGCCGGGAATAAGTTGTAGTAAGTTTTAAATTAATAGGAAAGTCAACAAATTGACTTTCCTATTTTAAACAATTTCAAAAAATATATTGCTAAAAAAATGTCTATGAAATTATTGAATTCATATAACCTAAAAGGCTTAAAGTTAGAAAACAGAGCTATTATGGCTCCTTTAACCCGGGCCAGGGCAACAGATAATATTCCTAATGATCTGATGGTGAAATATTACCGCCAGAGAGCACAAGCCGGTCTTATCATTTCGGAAGGAACGGCACCCTCACCTAACGGCCTTGGCTATGCGCGTATCCCGGGCATTTATACAGACCAACAAATTGAAGGTTGGAAAAATATTACTGAAGCTGTTCATAAAGAAGGAGGCAAGATGTTTCTTCAGATAATGCATACGGGAAGAGTTTCCCATAAATATAATATGGAGGAAGATGCAGAAATTCTTGCACCTTCGGCAGTAGCTCTAGATGGCGAGATGTATACAGACCAGCACGGACCTCAGCCATATCCGGTTCCAAGAGAAATGACCATAGAGGAAATAAAGCAGGCTCAGGACGAGTTCGTTCAAGCTGCTTTAAATGCTATGAAAGCAGGATTTGACGGTGTGGA
>NZ_JAIQZA010000100.1 GCF_020164485.1 Salegentibacter tibetensis | reverse complement strand
TAATATTCTATAACAGGACCCTGGTTACTTACAATGATTGAAACTTTATGGTCTTTCCAAAAAGGCTCTTTGTAAACAACACCAGCTTTAATTGATTCCTGCATCCAGGTATGGGTGTTTCTGGCTTCTGTGAAAAATGGTTCCGGAAGTTCAGGCGAAAACTTTACTAAATTTACCAGGAGAGCCGGCGGGATACAGCAGATGGTTTTTTTAGCTGAAAGAGTTTGTTTATTTGTTTTGATGTAAACCTGTTCGTCTTTAATAAAAATTTGCTCTACCTGCTCATTATAGGATATCTCTTCAGCAGTAAAGAAATTTGAGAGAGCCTGGATTAACTTACTGGTTCCACCTACAATCCTGAAACTTGGATCCTGCGGCGGAAGTTCTATACGTTGTGATAAGGAAGAAGGTGAAGCTTCAAAAATTGCAGATCCTGCCATAGCCTGTTTAAAATCCGGAAGTTTTAATTCCTTCAAAAGCTCTATCAAATTTTGATGTTGATTTCCAAACCAGGTAGCACCCATTTCCAATGGAACGCCATCGGTTCCCAAAACAGTGTTTATTCTTCCTCCCGCTCTGTCTCTGGCCTCCAATATTTTAATTGCAACTCCTGCTTTCTTCAACCTGTAAGCGGCCACAAGTCCAGAAAGACCGGCCCCTATAATAACTACAGGT
>NZ_JAIQZA010000010.1 GCF_020164485.1 Salegentibacter tibetensis | reverse complement strand
AATCGAAGTATGAATTTGTAAATTCTGAGTGTCTTTAGGGTACTTAAGTTCAGCTCTCTTCTTTTAATTTAGCTTAATATAAATATATTAATACAAGTCTAAAGGAGTGGTCCCGATGTAATCGGGAATGTATCGAGAAGTGGCATTGTAACTATCAAACCTGTCTCGATACAGCGCTATTTTCGCTTTAGGCTCAAATACCGCTACTCGACCTGACGACGGAGTTATGTACCATAAATTCCATCTTTACTGGTTAGCGTGCCTTCAAAGCCGTTTCAATCGCACTCCCGTAAAGATCGGTTAAACTGATGCCGGCAGCTTCTGCTTGCTGAGGTAAAATACTCGCCTGACTCAATCCCGGGGTGGTATTCATTTCAATAAAATGAGGATCCCCATTATGGAAAATAAATTCAGATCGGGTAAATCCGCGCATTTTTAGTTTTTTATAAATCAATTTAGCAATCTCCTGTACCTGTTTGGTCTTTTCTTCAGAAATATTCGCCGGAGTGATCTCCTGGGATTTTCCTAAATATTTAGCTTCATAATCAAAGAATTCATTTTCAGAAATAATCTCGGTAACCGGGAGCGCCTTTACTTTTCCTTTATAGGTAATCACCCCTACGGAAACCTCGGTGCCATCAAGAAAAGATTCAATAATCACTTCATCATCTTCCTTAAAAGCAGTTTTTGTGGCGGGAATTAATTCCTCTTCAGCTTTAACTTTAGTGATCCCAAAACTACTGCCGGCACGATTGGCCTTTATAAAACAGGGCAAACCAACTTTCGCAAGAATTTCTTCAGGCTTTACTTTATCTTCCTTATTCAGAAAATAATTTACGGCAGATTTAATTCCATAGGGTTTTAAAACACTTATCAGGTCACGTTTATTAAAGGTTAAAGCCGCCTGATAATAACCACAGGTGGTTTGCGGGATGCCCACCAATTCCAGGTAAGCCTGAAGCAAACCGTTTTCTCCCGGTGTACCGTGAATGGTATTAAACACACAATCGAAAGAAATGGTTTTTCCGTCTATTCTTACCGTAAAATCGTTTTTATTGATCGGGTAGGGCGTATCGTCATCGGCTACTACTACCCATTCCTTTTGCAAAATATGCACCCGGTATGGTTCGTATAAATCGCGGTTCAAATGTTTATAAACCATATTTCCGCTATTGATGGAAATATGATACTCACTGGAAAAGCCGCCCATGGCGATGGCAATTTTTTTCTTCATCTGTGTAGTTTGGCGTTTTTAGTTTGTGGTTTAATACTATCGACTTTATTACAAAGCTTATTGTTAGGTGAAAAATATTTTAACCGAAATATGCGTTGAAACCTATATGCTAAATTATCCGTGGGATAAGTTAGCATTCAATTGAAAAAATTAAAGGTTTACAAGTCTGCATAGCAATCGTTATAAGTCCGCACAGTGCGTAAACCATAAACTTTAAACCTTGAACAATAAACCGGCAAAGCCGAAACAACAAATCTACAAACAATCTGCAACCAAAAGCAGGGGTTTTATATCTTTGCTGCTTAGAAACAAATGTATGGGATTCTTTAAATTTATTTTCAGCAAAACATTTTTAATTCAATTAGTGATTGCTGCAATTGTAGTTATAGTAATTGCTTTTTTAGCTTTAAAATGGTTGGATTACTCTACAAACCAGGATCAGCGTATAGCAGTTCCAGACCTTTCTAAACAGTCTTTAGATGTGGTGGATGATAAACTGGCGGCGCTTGATCTAAGATTTGAAATCCTGGATTCGGCAAATTTTAATCCCGATTTTCCTCGATATTCAGTGATAGAGCAGGTGCCGGAACCGGGACAATTTGTAAAAGAAAATCGAAAAATTTACCTGACCTTAAATCCGTCTGGTTATAGAAAAATAATGATCCCTGACCTGATTAGACGAACCCGAAGACAGGCAGAACCAACGCTTAGGTCTTTAGGCTTTGAAATTGGCGATATTAGCTACAAACCGGACATTGCTGAAGATGCGGTATTGGAGTTGAGACATAAAGGCCAAAAACTGGAGCCCGGAGACGAACTCATGAAGACATCTACCATAGATTTGGTGCTGGGCGATGGCTCCGGCAGATATAGAATGGAAGGCGAAGAGGAGCAGGATAGTATAATTTCTGAAGAGGAGGAAATTGAATTTTAATGAAAGAGAACGAGCAACACGAAATAGAGGAACAGGACGAAACTTTATACGAACATCATAAATTTGAAGCCGGTCCCGGCCAAAGCCCATTGCGGGTAGATAAATTCCTGATGAATTTTATTGAAAACGCGACCCGTAATAAAATTCAGAAAGCCGCGAAGACCGGAAATATCTACGTTAACGAAGAAAAGGTAAAACAAAATTATAAGGTAAAGGCCGGCGATGTGGTACAGGTAATGTTCGAGCATCCGCCCTATGAGTTTTTACTTACCCCGGAGAATATTCCTCTGGATATAGTTTACGAAGACGATACCTTGCTGGTGGTAAACAAACCTGCCGGAATGGTAGTGCACCCCGGGCACGGAAATTATAGCGGCACGCTTATTAACGCCCTGATCTATCATTTTGAAAATCTTCCCAATAACTCCAGCGACCGCCCGGGATTGGTACATAGAATTGACAAAGACACAAGCGGACTTTTAGTTATTGCTAAAACTGAAGAAGCGATGGCTCATCTCTCAAAGCAGTTTTTCGATAAAACCAGCGACAGGGAATACGTGGCTTTGGTTTGGGGAAATGTGGAAGAAGATGAGGGCAGGGTTGAAGGCAATATTGGCCGTCATCCTAAAAACCGTTTACAAAACACGGTTTACGATGGCGATGAGGCCGAAAAAGGAAAACCCGCCGTTACCCATTACAAAGTTTTAGAACGTTTCGGCTATGTAACGCTTGTTTCCTGCAAACTGGAAACCGGAAGAACCCACCAGATTCGGGTGCATATGAAGCATATTGGCCATACGCTGTTTAATGACGAACGTTACGGTGGCGAAAGAATTCTGAAGGGAACTACTTTTAGTAAGTACAAACAATTTGTAGATAATTGTTTTAAGATATTACCCCGCCAGGCACTTCACGCGAAAACCCTTGGCTTTACCCATCCAAAAACCGGGGAAGCAATGAGCTTCAATACCGAAATCCCGGAAGATATCCAGGCTTGCATCGAGAAATGGCGCAATTACGCAAAAAACCAGAAAGAGGTTTTGTAAAATTTTCGTTATCTTTAAAAGAAAGCTTGTTGAGATGGAAAATATACATTTAAAGGTCAAATCTAAGGAAGCCTGCAAAAATCTAATGCAGTTTTTGAAGAAATTCAGTAAAAATGAACTGGAGATTATTTCTGAATCAGATTTCGAAAAGCAAAAAGCAGAGCTTGAAAAGAGCTGGAAGCAATCGAAAATGGGGATTCAGATTTAATGGATATCGATGAATTTGATAGCTATCTAGAAAAGGTGCTATCAGTCTAAATCTTACCGTCACCCTGAACTTGTTTCAGAGCCTGTCCCGATTTTTATCGGGGGTATAACTTGTTCAGAACTTCCCTCATCATAGATCCTGAAATGAATTCAGGATAACGTTGGATTCGTCACTCTAATTTGTTTCAGAGTATAAGTTTAATTATAGTTCCTTATTTTTAGGAATGCAGAAGAGCTATGTATACCTACTTTCCAATTCTACCAGAACAATGATTTATATAGGTGTAACTTCTGATTTAAAAAAGCGAATTACAGAGCATAAAAGCGAAATTGGCTCTTTATTTACCAGAAAATATCACCTTAAATTTTTAATTTATTTTGAAGAATTTACAGAAATCCAGCAGGCTATCGCCAGGGAAAAACAATTAAAAAACTGGCACAAGGAATGGAAGTGGAATTTAGCAAAATCGACGAATCCAAACCTGAAGGATCTTTTTGAAGATTTGTAGTTGGTGACAAGTCTCACGTCATGCTGAACTGGTTTCAGCATCTAACATGTTTAGAATGCCAATCAACCTAGATCCTGAAATAAATTCAGGATGACGTTGATGACATGACATAATTTATCAATTCGTTTTAAAAGCAATAAAAAAGCTCCTCCCATTATTTTTAAGGAGAGCCCGCCTGAATGACGAAGTTGGGCAGGGTGGCCATAGGCCGGAGTGGTTATGGGGTCTAACTCTTCCCTGTAGGTTTTATAAGCAACTCATTCACATTCACATTATCGGGTTGGTTAGTGGCGTAAAGCACTGCATCGGCTATATTCTTGGGGTCTAATTTTGATTCGCCGTTGCCATAATTTTTGTATTCCAGTAATTCCTCGTCGGTAATGTCTTCTCTAAGATCGGTTGCTACTGTTCCCGGTTCTATAGAAGTGACCCGAATATTAAAGTCGGGAGAAAGTTCCATACGCATCGCCCTGGAAAGTTCTATTACCGCAGCTTTAGAAGCGCCATATACCGCACCGCCTTCAAAGATCTCTTTTCCGTCTACCGAGGCAATATTGATAATATGCCCGCTTTTTTGTTTCTTCATCATCGGGAGCACGGCGTGAATACAACGCAGCGTACCTTTTACGTTCACTTCTATGGTTTGCAGCCAGTCATCAAGCTTTCGGTTTTTAAGATAGGTGAGGGGCATTACTCCGGCACAATTCACCAGAATATCTATTTGCCCGAATCGATCGTATATTTTTTCAAAAGCATCGGTCACACTTTCATTCTGACTAACGTCCATTTCCACTTCAAAACTTTGACTAAGGCCTTTGCCGATTTCTTTTAGTTTATCCAGGCTTCGGCTAGCTAAAGCCACTTTGCAGCCTTTTTTTGATAATTCTTCGGCAATAGATTTTCCAATTCCGCTGCTTGCGCCCGTAACTACAGCTACTTTATCATTTAAATCCATAATTTCTATTTATCGGTTGACTTGCAAGTTGCGAGGATTTTAAAGTTTATGGCGTTAAAGAAGTTTGAAATAACAGCAATTTAACTAGTGGGGTTTTCAACTACGAACGGCTTTGACCCCGAGATGAATTCGGGGGACCTTCCTTAGGTCATCCTAAAACAAGTTTTGTAACAGTTAAAAAACTCTAAGAAAGAATAAAAGTTAAACTCAATATTGTAAATTTGAGTTATGGACATGGATATTCAAAATAAGAAAATAGAATTAATTCAGTGGTTAAGCACCCTGAATGATGAATCTATTATTGAAAAGATAATGAAGTTGCGGGAAAGTGAGAAAATTGACTGGTGGAATGAAATCTCCAAAGAAGAGAAAGAATCTATTGAACAAGGAATTAAGGATGCTGATTCCGGGAAATTAAAATCTCATTTAGAAGCAAGGAAATTATATGAAAAGTGGTTATAAAATTCTGTGGACTGACCACGCACTCTCCGAATTAAATGATACAATTGAATATTTAGAAAAAAAATGGACTGAAAGAGAATTGAAAAATTTCTCAAGGAAACTTGATCATACTATTGAATTAATTTCTAAAAATCCAGAGTTGTTTCAAGTTTTTAAAAAGAACGATGTAAGAAGAGCGGTAGTTGCAAAATTTAATAATCTCTGTTACCGGGTAAATGATGATACGATTGAAATTTTATCTATATTTTCAAACAGACAGGATCCAGACAAAATAAAGATTTGAAAATCATGAAACAAAGCGTATTCTGAATTATGTTATAAAGGAGTATGGATTTTTTCAGAGTCTGCCCAGCATCTTTCCGGATGTAAGAAAGTGTAACTTAATTCACCTTAGATGCTGAAACAAGTTCAGCATGACGTTGATATCGTCACCCTGAATTTATTTCAGGGTCTAGGTTGTTTTTAAAATTTACAGGAGAATTTATTTTATAAGTGATAATCTCAATTCAACGAACAATTCACATTGGTCATCATTTTCCAGGAACAGATAAATTCCGGGAGCTTTTTAGCTGAATTCAGTTTTTTCTTAAACCTGATCTTGATGAATTTCCCTCCGGCGGTTTTGTATTGATAATTCGCCGAATTAAGCAAACGTCCGTTATAATCTATGATTATTCCTCCGGAATTTCTCCAAAGAAAACTGCCGCTAAAGGCCTTTACGAGTTTGGGATACTTAGAGGAACCTGCCATAATTTGAGTTTTTGTAAGGTATAAGATAAGGAAAAAGAAAGTTTTATCTAAAGCTTAGTTTAAAATTAATTGGTTTCCCGTGTTTAAAACAAGGCTAATATTTCTTCTTTGAAATGCGATTCCCGGTGATTTGGCGTTGTGCCGAAGATTTAAACCTCGAGATCTCGTTATCCCTTAGTTTTGCATGTTTGGTCTTTCTACCCTGAACCCTGGCGCGCCATTTTCTCCAGTTGCGCGGGTGCATTTGCTCCTGCATAAATTTTATCACGTCCTTTTCTACAAGACCAAACTGGTACTCTATAGCTTCAAAAGGCGTACGATCCTCCCAGGCCATAGCAATAACCCGATCTTGCTGGCGCTCATCTAATTCAAATTTTTCAGCGATCTTCATTTTTTACTCGATAATCGAGATTTAAATACTCCGAGGTTTGTCTCGAAAATTAAACAATTGTTCACTACCAATGACTCGTGAGCCTGCTTGGAGCTAATTTATTCTCAAAATTAAAAAATACAGGATTTTAGGAGGTTGAACATTGGTGAAGATTTTTGTAAATTAAAATGAAATTTGGGCGTTACCCTAACGGGGCGCGCTTTACGTTTCAATCTTTTTGCTCGATAATCGAGATTTAATGCTTCAGGGTTTGTCTTGAATTTGAAGGTTTTTTATAAATACTTCGGGATTTTACTCCGGAGGTAGTTTGCCCGTCCCTCACAAAAAGGATTTCCACTGCAATCCCTAACGCAGAAATCTTTGTTCGTTATGATATTTCAATGCATAAAAACTTCCTTATTATGCCATTTTAAAGCTTCTTGAGGTGGAAACCAATCTTGTTTTTCGGGTAATAGAATCTGCTTGCCTTCAAAATCGGAGAGAGGAAAGCTAGAGTTTTCTTCTTCTATTGTTGGTGAAATTCTAACTAAGAAATCTGAATTAATGGTGATTAAACCTCGATCAAAGGCGCGGTGGAGCGTTGGGGATAATGCTATGCCATTTGTTACAGTATCATCATTTGAAATACTAAATGGATAAATATGGCAGGCATCCACCATTTGGATATTATGAGCTGAATTTATTTTTAAACCCGAAATACAGCATGTGTAATCGTAAATTTTAGGAACTGTTCTTTTAAATAAGCCTCCACGAACAAATATTTCTTCTTCGAACTCATTTTCTTCCAGAGTTTCTTTTAACTGCTTAATGTGATTCTGATAAAGTTCACTTGGCTCGTTTAGAATTTCATTTTCAATTTTATCTTCTTCGTAATAACTATCTGGTCTTAAATAATTAATCTTGAAATCTGGGAAATAAAATTCGATTAAAAGCTGTTCAAACCATAGCTGGTTTTCAGGCTGCTGAAGTAATAGAAATAACTCCTTGTCAACTTCAGCAAAGACAATGGATTCATTCAAATTATTAAAGCTTTTTATGCTTTTTGACCGGGTTGTCTCTATTCGTTTTCCTGGTTTTGCTACTAAATGCCAGAATGGTTCCGATCTCATATGAAAAAATGGCAAGGCAAAATTTCTGGAATGATCAGTAGTTACCAATTGCGCCCAATTTTGCTTAAAAGCCAGAAGAATTTCTGATGTAATAAAAATTCGATTTGAGGTTATTTTATCTTTAGCAATTAATTGAATTATGGAAAGTAAAAGAATAGGTTTATGAGGAGCCCTACCAAGGTTTTTATTAAAACCCCGATTAAGTTTCTTGAAATAGTTCGAGTATTTAAAGATGATCTCTTCTGACATTTTTTATCCAACAGCCAATTTTTGACTTTCTTTTAAAATATAAGATGGCATTTCTTCGTGTAATCTCCATTCAACGTTCATCGGCTTAGCGCCTTTTGACTTCACAAAATCTGCTTCCCCTAAAAATGTATACGACATTGTAAAACCGTATTCATCTACATTCTGCTCTCTAACAAACAAGAGTATTTTTTTACCTTTTTCTCGATGTTTAATATAGGATTCGCCTTTTGGAGAATCGGGTGCGGTACTGTTTTGGGATTGCCAGTGAAAAAGTTTTTTATTTAATGCATAATCTTCATACATCGTAGTAGGGGAATATTCTTTTTCAGTTTTCTTAAGGGTTACAAAGAGGGCTTCAATATTCAATTCTTTGTTTTGAGCCACACCTTCACGATTTGATGATTTTTTCTGAAAAGTACTCAATCCTAAAGCAGCTAAAATTTCTTCCCGATTATATCTACTGTGTAGTTTTAATGCGAATGGAAATTCTAAATCAATATTTTTTTCTACAAATTCTATTTTTTCAATTAAATGCTCAAGATATTCTTTTAACTCTTGGAGCATAAATTTGTTCTTTCTTAAAATATCAATACTCGTCGCGAGATCTGTGAATTTCAGTTTTTCACCACTTTCTTGCCATACATCGTAATGAAACATTAAAAGCATCGTTTCCTGCTTCTTCGAAAGCAATCTTAAGTTCAAATTATTGTTGATTAAATCTTGAATAAATCTAAAGTAACTTAAAGAATTACAATTGATCAATTTTCTTTGCATGCACGCGGTAAATTCTTTTTCCTGTGGCTCTTTAAAATCAGGAATTACACCGGCGTCTGCACATAAGCGTTTCCAGCTTCCTTTCTTATAAATTTGACGAATATCTAAGTGATGAAATTCCAGAAAGTTATTTAAAGTAAGCGGCAGCGTAGAATGATGTTTGAATGCTTTTATTTTTTGGAGAAGTTGTGGACGTCTGAACTCTGTTGCTTCACGAATATTTTTTAGAATTACTTCTTTTGCTTTTTTCTCCAGAACGATAGAACATCCAAGCGGTAAATGCGGAAATTCGTCTTCAATTTCCTTAATTATTGATGTGTGAGTCTTGCCAACAAGTGCACGGAATTTATGCTCAAAATCATATTCGGCCCGTGCATTGCCAACAAAATCGAGAACAGTTAAACAGTCTTTGTTTTCAGCAAGCCTAAGTCCACGACCTAATTGCTGTAAGAATACGGTTAAACTTTCAGTAGGTCTTAAAAAAAGAACTGTGTCTATATTGGGAATATCGACTCCCTCGTTAAAAATATCAACCACAAACAGATAATTAATCTCCTTTCGTAAAAGTTGATTTCGAATTTTATCTCTAGAATCACTATTACCACTAACCAGATAATTAGCTTTAAGATTGGCAAGCGTAAATTTTTCTGCCATAAATTTTGCGTGCTCCTGGCTTATGCAAAACCCCAAAGCTTGTACATCGTTTATATCTGTTAAATATTCCTCGCAGTTTTTAATTATATCTGCAACTCGGTGGTCATCTTCTGTATATAGTTTTGTAAGTTCTCTAATTTCATATTTACCATTCCATTTTACATTACTTAAATCAACCGTATCAGAAAGAGCAAAGTATTGAAAAGGGCTAAGCAGCTTTCTATTTAATGCTTCAGGTAATCTTATTTCGGCTGCTATTTTATTATGAAAATCTTCCGCAATATCTCCGCCATCCATTCTCTCTGGAGTTGCGGTAAGCCCCAGTAAAATTTGAGGCTCAAAGCGATGAAGTATTGGACGGTAGCTGTTCGCCTTTATATGATGAACTTCATCTACGATTATGTAATCAAAAAAGCCTTCAGCTAAATCAAGATTTTCCAAACGGCTATGTAAAGTCTGGACCGAAGCAAAAAGATGGTTATATCTTTCAGGCTCGTAACCATCCACCCATAATTCCCCGAAATTGGCATCTCTTAGCAAGTGCTGAAAAGTTGCCTTCGCTTGTTGAAGAATCTCTTTTCGGTGCGCGACAAATAAAAAATTTGCATTTGGTTTTTTATCCTTAAATCTTTTAAAATCGAAGGCAGAAATAACGGTTTTTCCTGTTCCTGTTGCCGCTACTAATAAGTTTTTATTTCGCTTATGAATTTCTCTTTCTGCCTGCAATTTTGATAAAATCTCTTCCTGATATGGATATGGTTTGAGATCAAAAAAAGCGCTAATTTGACTTGTATTATAAGTGTTTTCCCTTTTTAGGGCCTTACTTAACTTTATTCGATCAGTTTGATATTTATAGTGTTCAAACTCCGGATCTTCCCAATATGTTTCAAAGGTCTTTTGGAATTTATCAATGATATGTCCAATTTCTTGGGTGGTAACTTTAAGGTTCCATTCTAAACCATTGGTTAGTGCAGACCGCGAAAGATTAGAAGACCCAATATAACCGGTATGAAACCCAGAATTCCTCAGAAATAAGTATGCTTTGGCATGCAATCTTTCGTGCTCTGAATTATAAGAAACCTTTATTTCAGTATTTGGTAGTGATGAGAGGTACTCTATGGCTTTTACATCTGTAGCACCCATATAGGAGGTAGTAATAATCTTCAATTTTTTACCGCTTCTGGTAAATTCTTCGAGCTCCTTTTTAAATATTCTAATGCCTGAAAATTTAATGAAAGATACTAGCCAACAAATTTCGTCAGCAGAAAGAATTTCTTTTTTGATTTCGCTCTCAAGGGAAATTCCAACATTATTTCCGGTAAAAAGCTCACTTTGGCTTAATCGGGTGTAAGGAGTAATTTCCTTCAACCTAGCTTCTAAATTTGAATAGGGAAAATCTAGTTTTGAAAATACCGCTTGTAAAATCTTCCCTTCACTTTCTATTAAATTATCAGAAAACTCTACATCTTTGAGCTCTTCAACTAATAAATTAATAATCTTATTTGATAATTCAATCTGTTTTAAAGGGCGGTTTTTGTCTTTGATTTCGTTTAATGCAAACTTTATAGTCTCAGACAAATAAGTGCTTAAATATTGTGAAGCTTCTTCTTTATCTAAAGCAGTTTCGCTTACATGGAACTTTTGTAAATCTACATCCTCGAGTTTGTTGGAAACTATTTTATTTATTAATTGCTCGTAAAGACCGGTTTCAAAACTCATTTATACGTTTTAATATAATAGTTAACAATTGGTATATCCGCTTCCGCCCAATCTAAGCTTTTCAACTTTTCAATAGGCAACCATTCAACCTTTGTATGCTCAAAAAGCACGATTTTAAAAGTTTGCAAGGAACAGCGAAAAGGTATCAACTCGATTACATTAGACATAGAATAATTGTGTTGGTTCGAAGGTAATTGCTCCAGAATTTTAATTTCAACTCCCAATTCTTCCCTAATTTCTCTTATTAAGCATTCTTCAAAAGTCTCTTCTTTTACTTTTCCGCCAGGAAACTCCCATTTGTTGGGTAAATCCATTTTACTGCTTCTTTGAGCACATAAAACTTTGCCATTATGCTCAATAATAGCACAAGAAACCTTTATCATAAAGAGTATGATTTAATGAAATAACTCATTTGTGAAAAAGGATATTTTTTCAGGATAAAAAATTTAAGATAGCTAAATTTAACATTTAATTCAGAAACCAAAAAAGGTTTTCCGTAATGCTGTAAAAATTTATCAACTTTCAATTTTCATTCAATCAATGTTTATCTCCGGGAGCGGTTAATTCCCAGGAAACCTGAAACATATTAAAACATTATTTTTGCGTTTGTTTATACTATTCATTTTATTTTTGCCCAATGAACCAGCTTGCTGCTGGACCCAAAAACTGGCAACACACAACTTGTCCCGGATTTATTCCGGGAGGAATATGATTATAAGCCTGTGCCTAATTCTAAAATTGGGATAAAAATAATAAACAGATGAAAAACTACATAGACAAATTAGCTTACATCCACATTATAGATAACAAGATCTTAATGAGTCTTAGCCGGGGCAAGGATACCTGGTATATTCCCGGCGGGAAGCGGGAAGGAGATGAAAGCGATTTAGAAGCTTTAGTGCGGGAGGTGGCGGAGGAACTTTCAGTTAAACTACTTCCGCACAGCATTAAAAAATATGGTGTTTTTGAGGCACAGGCACACGGGCACCCGGAGGGCGTGATGGTAAGAATGACTTGTTATTTCGGCGATTTTACCGGTAAGCTTGCAGCAGCTTCAGAAATTGAAAAATTAGAGTTTTTTCCGTGGTCCAGAAAAGCAGAGAGTTCTGTAGTAGATCATTTAATATTTGATAATCTTAAGGAAAAGAAGTTGATTCAGTAAGGAAGTTGATTAATTCCCCGGAAATATCATAACTTGAAAACAAAAATGTTACAGCAACAAATCTTCTTTTTTTTAACGGTCTTGATTATGGGTAAATTACTTCTTTTTGATTTTAGTGCAAACGACGACTGGTCGGCCTGGGAAATAGAAAACGACGTGGTGATGGGAGGTAATTCTACCGCTAAGCTTGAAAGCAGTGCCGGAGGGAATGCTGTTTTTACAGGATCGGTTTCCCTGGAAAACAATGGCGGCTTTGCCTCCCTGCAAGCTCATTTTCCTTCTAAAAATATTAAAGGCTACAAAAAAGCGCTGATTTTGCTGAAAGGTGACGGAAAGACTTATCAATTCAGGATGAAATCAAATTTAAAAGATAGAGCTTCCTATATATACACTTTTAAAACCACCGGTGACTGGCAAACCGTGGAAGTTCCGCTAAAGGAAATGGAACCTGTTTTTCGCGGAAGAAAACTGGATCTCCCCAACTTTTCTGCCGATTCTATTCAGGAAATTCGGTTTTTGATCGGTAATAAAAAGGCAGAAGATTTTCGGCTGGAAATCGATAAGATCGAGTTGGAATAAGTCTTGGGTTTTCGAGTTAGGATTTTTCAGGTTTTACGCTACTTGAGAAATTATAACCTTTCTACTCATTATCTATGTTTGCTCATAAATGAATCATAGTCGGAGAATTTTCCTTCTTTTATTTCTTTTCTAGCTGTTTTAATTTCTCTTTTTTGGTCAGATGTCAATTCGTCCCGGAAATCGGCAGTTTTCTCTCTTTTAAAGATTTGTTTAATAGATTGAATAATCTTGGGATTGTTAGTGCTTAACAGCAATTTGGCCAGTTCTATTTTTTCTGTTTGAATATCCATCTCTAGATCATTTATTTCAAAAATATGAATTCTTAACTTAATTAGATTATTATTTGGCTTGTTTTTAAATACAGCATAACTTCTTTATAATTTCATAGTTTATATCAATATAATAGCAACAATTTATTTTTAGGGAAAGTTTATCTTTGAAATTAAAACCGTCCAACTATGAAATGAGCATAACGGGACTACAATACGAACACCAATGAAGATATGCGAATTGCATATGACCATTAAAAAACAAATAATATCCACTTATGAAAATTGTTGTTTCTCCGGCTAAAAGCCTGGATTACGAATCTAAATTACCTACTACCCGCGGCACGCAGCCCGCTTTTCTGGAAACCACCGCCAAACTCAACCGGAAGATGTCCAGAATGACCAAAAATGAGATTTCCGAATTGATGAGCATCAGCGATAAGCTGGCCGATCTTAATTATACCCGCTACCAGGAATTCGAGGAAGAACACAATAAAAAGAATTCCCGTCCCGCGATGTACGCTTTTGCCGGCGATGTTTATACCGGCCTGGATGCCTATACCATTCCCACCGAAAAATTGGACCGCCTGCAGGATACTCTGCGAATCCTTTCCGGACTCTACGGCGTGCTAAAACCACTAGACCTGATGCAGCCTTATCGCTTAGAAATGGGGACTTCGGTAGGAATCGAACGAAAGAATAGCCTTTATGAAGTTTGGCAACCTAAAGTAACTAAACTGCTAAACAAGGAAATGGAAGAAGGGGAACTTTTTATCAACCTGGCCAGCAACGAATATTTTAAAGCCGTAGATACCAAAAAACTAAAAGCCGAAGTGATCTCACCCGTTTTTAAAGATTTTAAGAATGGAAAATTAAAGATCATCAGTTTCTTCGCTAAAAAAGCCCGTGGCGCGATGGTGCGTTATATTATAGACAAAGACGTAAGAACCCTGGAAGACCTTAAAGCTTTCGATTATATGGATTACCGTTTTAGCGAGGAACACACTGAGAAGGAGAGTGAGCCGGTTTTTATTAGATAGTTGTTTGTTGTTTAAAGTTGCATTTTTTATTCTCGGTTCTCGGTTCTCGGTTGTGAGTTTCAGTTTTTTCTGGATTCGTCATCGCGAGCTGAGGGACGAAGCGTGGCGACCTTTTGTGGAGTTCCCCGTCACTTCGTTTCCGACGCGAGTCGCAAGTATCGAGAAGTGCAATGCAGTTAGGACTTCTAATCGTTCTCGATACAGCGTTATTTTCGCTTCCAGCTCAAATACCGCTAATCGAGCTAACGGCCAGAGATTGTGCAATGAAAAATATTAGTGCATCCGTGGCGAAACAACAAACCCAAAACCACAAACAATAAACAGAAAACCGATAACCGCCAATTCACAACAGATAACTGATAACCGATAACCGGAAACTGACCTGTTATCTAACAAGGAACTTATATCGCATTATTGATGGTTTATATTATCGAACTACTTTTCCTTTAAAGATCTATGAACTATTAGCCAATAAATCTCATTTTATTATCTTAGTTACTTCACTTAAAATTTCAGGAATGATCAAAAAAATTATTTTTCCGGTATTGCTGAGCCTGGCACTTACTTCATGTCAGGACAGAGAGACGAATCAGGAGGATCTGGCACTTGCAGCCAGTGCGAAACTTGATACTGTTTTGCATAATTATTATGAAGACGGGCTGCGGTTGAATCCAATTTCGGCAACGACTTCAGGCGATATGCGCTACAATGACCGTTTTCCTAACTTCCTTTCAGACGCTTATGAAGACAGTCTGCGTAATTACTACACCACTTACAAAGAGCAGGTACAGGCAATAGATGACGCCAATCTTTCAGAAACTGAACGCCTCAGCAAGGAAATCCTGCTTTGGGAGACAGAGATTAATCTTGAAGGCCTGGAGTTCGAAAAGAATAAATATATGCCTATTGACCAGATGTGGTCAGTGAACCTTTTTATGGGGCAGCTAGCCAGCGGTATGGGCGCACAGCCTTTTAATACTGTGGAAGATTATAGGAACTGGCTTGGTCGCGTTGAGGGTTATCTTACATGGATGACTTCTGCGGAAGACAGGATGCGCGAAGGAATGGGGCAGGGTTATGTGTTGCCTGCTTCTTTAATTAAGAAAGTGATTCCGCAGTTCGCTTCTATGGCTGAAGGTAATGCTGAAGATCATCTTTTTTTCGGTCCTGTGAACAATTTTCCGGACAATTTTTCTGAAGAAGAGAAAGAACAGCTTACCCGGGAATACGAACAAATGATTGAGGAAAAAGTGATCCCGGCTTATAAAAAGATGCACGACTTTATGGTTGAAGATTACCTGCCGGAAGGGCGCGAGAGCAGCGGAATTGCAGATATTCCCGGCGGAGAGGATTTCTATAAGCACCAGATCAAACTCTATACGACCACCGATATGACTGCTGAAGAGATTCATCAGCTGGGTTTGAACGAGGTGGAGCGCATTTCACAGGAAATGATGGAAGTGAAGGAGGAGGTTGGCTTCGATGGCAGCCTTAAAGAATTCTTCAACCATGTGCGCGAGAGTAAAGATTTAATGCCATACGAATCGGCTGAAGAGGTTATCCAGGGTTTTGAGGATATTCATCAGCGAATGAAACCGAATATCAGCAAACTTTTTAATGTAACCCCAAAAACGGCTTTTGAGGTACGAAGAACTGAAGAGTTCCGAGAGGAATCGGCCAGTGCCGAATATAATCCCGGCTCTCTGGACGGCACCCGCCCCGGAATCTTTTATGTTCCTGTGCCCGATGCTTCTTCATATAATGTGTACAGCGATGAATCTCTGTTTCTACACGAAGCCATTCCGGGACATCATTATCAGATCTCTTTAACCCAGGAAAATGAGGAGCTGCCCGACTTCAGAAAAACCCTTTGGTACAGCGGCTATGGAGAAGGCTGGGCGCTTTATTCGGAATCCCTCGGAAAAGAACTGGGTCTTTATACCGATCCTTACCAGTACTTCGGAACCCTTGGTGCAGAAATGCATCGTGCGGTGCGGCTGGTGGTCGACACAGGGCTGCACAGCAAAGGCTGGACCCGCGAAGAGGCGATCCAGTATTCCCTGGATAACGAAGCAGAACCGGAAGCCAGTGTGATTTCAGAAATTGAGAGATATATGGCGAATCCGGGGCAGGCTTTGTCCTATAAGATCGGTCAGCTTAAGATTCAGGAGCTCCGGGAGAAGGCAAAAACAGAACTTGGGGATCAATTTGATATCCGCGAGTTTCATACGCAGGTACTGGAAACAGGTGCCGTGCCCTTGCAATTGCTGGAGAATAAGATCAATCGTTGGATTGGTGAAGTGAAGAATAGCGAGAGCTAGAAAAATAATAGGTTTTAAAAAGGGCCCTTTTTGAATACTATTTCAGGAAGGGCCTTTTTGTATTTATAAGGGGAGAAACTCTACGAACCTTAAACTACAAACAGAATTATAAAAGCTTTTAATTGTATATCCGCTAATAGACCCAAAAGGCAAAATTGAAATAAAGTGTCACGTCGAGCGCCAGCCCGACTAGGTACTGGCGGGCAGTCGAGACGTTTTTGTTTGACCCTTCGACCAAAGCTTGTCTTGAGCGAAGTCGAAAGGCTCAGGGTGACAAAAACTGTTTTTAGGTTTCTAAACGGATAAGCATAACTTTTATATAAAATTTAGCATAAAAAACACCTATTCTTCTGAATGTTTTAATAGTTTACAGCAACAACTGAGTATTGCTAACTAACTAAATTAAAAACATGAAGATTCAGAAAGTATTGGTGGCCAATCGTGGGGAGATCGCGATTCGAATTTTTAGGGCCTGCACCGAAATAGGAATAAGAACCGTAGGTATTTTTACCTTTGAAGACCGCTACTCCCTCCACCGCTATAAAGCCGATGAATCTTACCAAATTGGCCCTGATAAAGAGCCTTTAAAACCTTACCTGGATATAGATGCCATTATTAACCTGGCCAAAAAGGTGGGTGCCGATGCTATTCATCCCGGTTACGGATTCCTTTCTGAAAATGCCAATTTAGCTCAGGCCTGCAAGGACAACGATATTATTTTTGTTGGTCCCGAGGTATCGGTTTTAAAGAGTCTGGGCGATAAAGTCACGGCAAAAACAGTGGCTGTAAAGAATAATGTTCCGGTAATTCAGAGTAACGAGAAGGAACTCGAAAGCCTGGAAATTGCCATAGAAGAGGCTAAACGAATAGGTTATCCTATTATGCTGAAAGCCGCCAGCGGTGGGGGTGGCCGTGGAATGCGGGTGCTTAGGGAAGAAGCCGAATTGAAAAAAGCTTTTTCAGAATCTAAACGTGAGGCCCTCAACGCCTTTGGGGATGATACCGTTTTTATCGAGAAATTCATTGAAAATCCCAAACATATAGAGATCCAGATCGTGGGTGATAACCACGGGAATATGGTACACCTTTTTGAAAGGGACTGCTCGGTGCAGCGCCGATATCAAAAGGTAATCGAGTTTGCGCCCTCCCATAACCTGGATCAAACCATCAAAGAGAAACTTTACGAATATGCCATTAATATTTGCAAAGCGGTTAATTATAATAATATTGGTACCGTAGAATTTCTGGTAGACCAGGATGGAAGTATTTACTTTATCGAGGTAAACCCCAGGATTCAGGTAGAACATACCGTTACCGAAGTCGTAACAGGAATAGACCTGGTGAAAACCCAGTTATTTGTTGCCGGTGGCTATAAATTAAGCGACGAGCAGATCAAAATTAAAGATCAGGCGTCCTTAAGCACCAACGGTTTTGCCCTGCAATGTAGGATCACAACCGAGGATCCTGCGAACGATTTTCAACCCGATTACGGTACGATTACCACTTACAGAAGTGCTTCCGGATTTGGGATTCGACTGGATGCCGGGAGTCTGTATCAGGGTGTGACTATTTCACCATTTTTCGATTCTATGTTGGTAAAGGTTTCTGCCAGCGGGAGAACCCTTGATGGCGCCTGTAGAAAAATGCGCCGGGCATTGGCCGAATTCAGAATTCGAGGAGTGAAAACCAATATTCCGTTTTTAGATAATATCCTTCAGCATGAGAAATTCAGGGATGGGAGCGTAACCGTGAATTTTATCGCCAATAATCCCGATCTTTTTAAACTAAAGGAAACCCGTAACCGTGCTACCAGAATGGTAGAATTTCTAGGTGACGTAGTGGTGAACGGAAATCCCGATGTAAAGGATATAACAGAAAAACCGAAGCTTATTAAAGCTGAAGTTCCTGAATTTGATCCTCATGCGGCTTATCCAAAGGGAACTAAGGATTTACTCACCGAACTCGGCCCGGAGAAGTTTGCCGAATGGTTAAAGAATGAAAAGAAAATCCATTTTACCGATACTACTTTTCGCGATGCGCACCAGAGTTTACTGGCCACCAGGATGCGGAGTATAGATATGCTGAAAGTGGCTGAAGGTTTTGCCAAAAACCATCCCGAAACTTTTAGTATGGAAGTTTGGGGTGGCGCCACCTTCGACGTTTGCCTTAGGTTTCTAAAGGAAGATCCCTGGGAGCGTTTGCAATTACTTAGAAAAGCAATGCCAAATATCTTACTGCAAATGCTGATGCGCGGTTCCAACGGCGTGGGCTATACCGCTTATCCCGATAATTTAATCGAAAAATTTGTTGCTGAAGCCTGGGAAAACGGAGTGGATATTTTCAGAATTTTTGATTCCTTAAACTGGATGAAATCCATCGCGCCCTGTATAGAATACGTGCGCAAGAATACTTCAGGGATTGCGGAAGCTTCTATTTGCTATACCGGAGATCTTCTGGATAAAAATAGCAAATACGATCTGGAATATTACCTTCAGCTGGCTAAAGATATCGAAAATGCCGGAGCGCATATTTTAGCGATAAAAGATATGGCTGGACTGTTAAAACCTTATGCTGCCGGTGAACTGATTTCCGCATTAAAATCGGAAATAAATATACCCGTGCATTTGCATACGCACGATACTTCATCTATACAGGCGGCTACTTATTTAAAAGCGATAGAAGCCGGGGTAGATGTGGTAGATGTAGCACTGGGCGGACTTTCCGGACTTACCTCGCAGCCTAACTTCAATTCTCTGGTGGAAATGACGCAATCCAGTGAGCGTAAAGCCGATTTCAATATGGAGAAGCTCAACGAATATTCACATTACTGGGAAGCGGTGAGAAAATATTACTTTCCTTTTGAAAGTGGACTTAAAGCCGGAACCGCCGATGTATACAAACACGAAATTCCCGGTGGGCAATATTCCAACCTAAAACCCCAGGCCGAGTCTCTAGGTTTGGCTTCCAGGTTCCACGAGATCACCGCGATGTATTCTAAGGTAAATAAACTCTTTGGGAATATTATTAAAGTAACACCAAGTAGTAAGGTGGTGGGCGATATGGCGCAATACCTGGTGAGCAATAATTTGAGTATAGAAGATGTGCTGGAAAAAGGTGAAAATCTTTCTTTCCCGCAGTCGGTGGTAAATTTCTTTAAAGGTGACCTTGGTCAACCTTACGGCGGTTTTCCGGCTGAGGTGCAGAAGATCGTCCTAAAAGATCAAAAACCCTATACCGATAGGCCTAATGCGCATTTGGAGCCTATAGATTTTGAAAAGGAATTTAAAGAATTCTGCGATATTTTTAGCGAAGGAATGGGCCGAAAGCTGGAAATGACCGATTTCCTTTCCTATAAATTATATCCAAAGGTCTTTACAGAATATTTTAATCACTACCGAAAATTTGGCGAAGTGATGAATATCCCCAGCCCTAATTTTTTCTATGGAATGCAACCCGGCGAAGAAATCACGGTGGAAATGGATAAAGGAAAAACCTTGCTTATTGAATTCCTATCGGTAGGAACTGCAGATGAAGACGGACTGGTAGATGCGTTCTTTAAAGTAAACGGACAAACCAGGACGGTAAAAATTCAGGATAAGTCGGTTAAGGTTGAAAAAGTTGTGCATCAAAAGATCGATAAATCCAATGATAAGGAAGTCGGGGCACCTATACAGGGTTCTATTTCTTCAGTTTTAGTCGAAAAAGGACAGAAAGTTAAAAAGAATGAACCTTTATTTGTGATTGAAGCGATGAAAATGGAAACCACCATCACCGCCACTAAAGACGGCGAAATAGATGAAATAATCCATAAAGAAAGCACCATGGTCTTTGCTAACGATTTAGTAATTAAACTCAAATAAACCATAAAGCAATTCTCGGCCTACCGAAAATTTAACGTAAGATTTGAAGCGAAAACCACGTAAAATTTTAGGCTGTTTGAGCCAAAAAAACTTTTAAAGTTTAATTTACTGTGATGGCGAGTTCCTAAAATTTAGTGGTGGAGCGATAAATCTAGTTTAAGTTTCGTAAGCCTAGACTTTTTTGTTTCTTTTTTGGGCAATGCAAAAAGAAAAAGCAAATCATGAAGTAGTTCATTGAAGTTTTATCATTTATAATTGCATCAACATTTTATTATATAAACCCCACAAACATTAAAAAAAGATGTTTCACCACACGCATCCCTATGACCCTTTTATTCCGGAAAATGCTACAAAATTAATCGTTGGAACTTTGCCACCACCTCGATTTACAAAAAGACAATTAAAGCAAGGTGACGTTGATTTTTGTTACGGAAGCCGCGATGGACTCCTATGGATCGTACTCGATAATATTTTTGGACTCGATCTTAAATTTGAAACTACCGAAGAAGCTGTAAGACAGCGTAAAGAGTTTCTAAAAGAACGAGGGATAGGAATCTGCGATATGGTAGAAAGTAGTAGGAGGGAAAAAATAGACGCTTCAGACCTTGGAATGCAGGAAGTGGAGCTTCGGAATATGATTGGAATTTTAAAAGAAAACCCAGAAATTGACACGCTGCTTTTTACCGGTGGAAATTCCAAAAATGGACCTGAATATTTTTTCCGAAGGCATTTGAAAAAGATAGATAGTGATATCCGGTTAAAAGTGATTTCTAATGAAGTTCCCAGGGTGCATCAATTTATCCTGGACGGCCGACTCATAAGGACAGTTTCCCTAACAGCACCTTCCGGCTCGGCCAACCGTGCTATTGGGAGTATGGAGCTTTACAAGCAACTCAAACAAAAAGATAAAGATTTTAATACTATAGATTTTCGGGTGATGCAGTATAGGGAGTGGTTTTAACCAACTCGTTATCTCAAGTGAAGAACGAGCGCTGGGAGGTTAACCGTCGCTTCGAGTGGTCCCGATGCAATCGGTAGTGTATCGAGAAGTGAATGCAGTTAGAACTTCCAAAGGTTCTCGATACAGCGCTATTTTCGCTTTCAGCTCCAATATCGCCACTGACAGCTAATTAATGTGTAATTCCTTTTAAGAAAATTGAATTAAACAAGAACAGATTGCCACGGCCTGCTATCGCAGTCCTCACAATTACGCTGATTTTCTTGTTTCGTCATCGCGAGCGAAAAGTAACGAAGCGCGGCGATCTCTCGATTGACTAAAGCTTGCTGTCATTTTGAGTGTCATCGATGAAAAATCCGTTATTAGCCGGGTTATGCTAAGTTGTTTTCTAAGGGGTTTATGTCATTAAACTCTTTTCCCTTTAAAGATTTTTCTTCCTCCAAATCATAATCATCTTGTAATCCCAACCAAAATTTAGCAGATGTTCCAAAATATTTTGCAAAACGAATTGCTGTATCAGCAGTTATTCTTCTTCTCTTTTTTATAATTTCACTAATTCGTGTTTGCGGAATAAAGGTTTCTTTGGAAAGGCGGTAAGCACTAATTTCCATTGGATCTAAAAATTCCTCCTTTAAAATTTCTCCGGGATGTATATTATTTAATTTTTTCATATTACAATTTTAATGATAGTCAACAATTTGAACTTCAAAAGCATATCATTTTCCCATTTAAAAATGATTCTCCACTGTTTATTAATTCTAATGCTATAAAATCCCTCCAGGCTTCCGCTAAGTTTTTCTAAGTGATTGGCAGGAGGAATCCCTACGTCCTGTTATCCCGAAAGCCTTCGGGATCGTTTCAGCATCTAACATGAATGTGATTTTAATCTAGTTATAAATCCTCATAGAAATCTTTTAACTCAGGATTTAAAGATTTAACCAAATTCCATTTCCAGTTTTTACGCCAGTTTTTTAATTGTTTTTCTCTAGCTATGGCTTGGTTAATATCGGTAAGTTCCTCGAAATAAATTAGAACTTTCAGATTATATTTCGGGTAAATGTAGAGCCCATTTTATTTTTATGCTCGGTAATACGCGTTTTTAAATTTGAAATAACACCTATATAAAGCATGCTTCTTGTAGAATTTGAAAGAATGTAGATATAGCTGTTCTGCATTTTTAAATTTAGAAAAACTTTAGTTGAACTTAGACCCCGAAATAAACCCGCCTGAATGGAAGGGCAGGTTCAGGGTGACGATATTTTCCGAAGAAAAGAATTTCAATGAATTACCATTGACGTATTTCTAAAATCCTGATATTCAGGCTTGTTTTTATAATTCAAAAAGAAACTTACCTGGTTTGGAAGTTTCCTTTTTCATTTTTTGTGTGTATTCCTCTCACTCCGTTCGTCGGATACAATTAAAACGAAACAAAAAAGGGCGCCCTATGTGGAGGTGTTTTTTTGGCAACAAGGCCAAAAAACCGCAAATCAGCAGCTAAATTTTTTCCAGGCCCCTTCAACTCCACTCAGGACAAGCTTTCAAAAATTATTAACGCTGCTGATTTTCTACACTCACACACGGAGTTTAAAACTCGCTTTGCTCGAAAACGTCATTTTCCTCCGCTAGGTAATTTTTTTTATCACGGGTCTCAGAATGACGTGCCACACGTCATGCTGAACTTGTTTCAGCATCTAGCACGAATAGAACCGAAAAATTTCATTTTAACTTAGACCCTGAAATAAATTCAGGGTGACGGTAATATGTAAAAAGATACTGCTAAATCGGATGAACCTAACGTTGACGGGGATTACAAAATTGCGTAAAAACAAAAACCCTGAATCTAAAAGCATAACTTCTAAATTCAGGGTTTCCAGACGTAGTCAACTTACAACTACTCTAATTCTTTCTTTTCCTGCTCGGCCATGGTGGTTGGTTTTACCTTAAACTTTTTACGTTTAGGGCGTAGTCTTCCATGTGTGCCTATTGCAATTTTTCCTCGTTTCGTTTTTCTGTCGCCTCGTCCCATAAATTACTTTTTGTTCTGTTGGTCTTTTATGGTTTTTTCATCATAATCCACCTTGTTAGTCCGTTTTTTGGTATCTCCGGTAGGGTTGGTAGGATTTTCCTGTTTTTTATCTCTTTTCCTTTTGTTATCTTCAATTGGGCCTCCCATAATTTTAATTTTTATTGGTTCACTCACTAAGATAAGAAACGAGAGTCTTAAAACCTCCCAAGAGCATGTTAGAATTTGGTTAAACCGGTCTGATACTTTTTACAAAATCGGCTATCTTATTTTTGCCATTTTTGTTGAGGTGTTTAATAAATGCCGATCCAATTATGGCTCCCTTAGCATATTGAGTTGCCTGCTGAAAGCTTTCGGCATCGCTAATTCCAAAACCAACCACCTGTGGATTTTTGAGTTGCATATCGTTTACTCTTTTGAAATATTTTTTCGTCTCGTCTCCAAATCCACTTGTAGAACCGGTTACACTGGCTGAACTTACCATATAGATAAATCCATTGGAAACCGAATCTATAAATCGAATGCGTTCTTCGGAAGTTTGCGGCGTGATTAAAAATATATTCTGAAGTCCGTTTTCCTCGAAAATCTGCTTGTATTCTTCATTATAAACATCAACCGGAAGATCGGGGATTATAAGTCCGTCAATGCCTGTTTCCGCACATTTCTTACAGAACTTTTCTACACCATACTGAAGAATAGGATTAAAATATCCCATAATAATTAGGGGAATTTCTACAGAATCCCTAATCCCTTTGAGTTGCTCAAAGAGTTTGTTGGTGGTCATTCCACTTTTCAGCGCCCTGGTAGAACTTTCCTGAATGGTTGGTCCATCGGCCAACGGATCGCTAAACGGTAAGCCAATCTCTATAAAATCTACCCCATTTTTTTCCAGTTCCTGAATAATAGAAACCGTATCTCCGGTTTCAGGATAACCTGCTGTAAAATAGATGGAAAGCAATTTTTGTTCTTCCTGAAGTTTTTTATTTATTCTGTTCATTTTCAATAATCTTATAAATCGTCATTCTGAATTTATTTCAGAATCTAATAATTTCTATCCTTCTGCCACGAATACACCAATATTCATTACGAGGGCAGCGCCCGCGGCAATCTTTAATTTATTTTCTCTTCGTTATTCTGTCCCGAAAGTTTTATTTCAGAATCTAATATGTTCAAATTCTTCTGCTACGAATACATGAATATTCTTTACGTCATTGCGAGGGCGTAGCCCGCGGCAATCTGTATTTTTTTTGCGTCATTCTGAATTCATTTCAGAATCTAATACGTTAGAATTTCCGAACTTAAGTTGTACTTAAGTTTCAAATCAGTTTCATCTTAGACTCCCGATAAAAAATCGGGGCAAGCTCTGAAACAAGTTCAGGTTGACGATTAATTCTTAATATTAGAGTTTGCTCCGTCATTGCGAGGGCAGCGCCCGTGGTAATCTTTTCAAACTTTCAGACCTCACAGGTTTTTGAAACCTGTGAGGTCTTGCCATATTTTACAAATCAAAATAATCTATATAAGTACTCAAATCCTTATCCCCACGCCCGGAAAGATTGATCACTATAATATCATCCTTTTTAAACTTTCGGTCTTCAAAAATAGCCAGGGCATGAGAGGTTTCAATAGCGGGAATTATGCCTTCCAGTTTTGCAAGTTCCAAACCGGCATCCATTGCGGCTTTATCGGTAATGGAAATAAATTCTCCGCGACCACTTCTAAATAAATTAGCATGCATTGGTCCGACACCCGGATAATCAAGGCCGGCGGAGATCGAGTAAGGTTCGGTAATTTGTCCGTCGTCGGTTTGCATTAGCAGGGTTTTACTACCGTGAATAATGCCTTCTTTTCCCAATGCAGAAGTGGCAGCACTTTCACCGCTTTGAATACCTTTTCCAGCTGCTTCAACCGCGATAATCCCAACTTCAGGATTATCTAGATAATGATAATAAGCCCCGGCAGCATTGCTTCCCCCACCTACACAGGCCACAACATAATCAGGATTTTCACGACCTTCTTTTTCTTTTAACTGAACCTTAATTTCTTCGGAAATCACCGCCTGAAATCGTGCTACCATATCGGGATAGGGGTGGGGGCCCACCACCGAACCAATGATATAATGCGTGTCCAGCGGATTATTGATCCAATCCCGAATCGCCTCGTTGGTGGCATCTTTTAGCGTTCTACTACCAGATTTTGCTGGAACCACTGTGGCACCAAGCATCTTCATACGGGCCACGTTTGGTGCCTGTCGCTCAATATCAACCTCGCCCATGTAAACGATACATTCAATGCCCATAAGCGCACAAACAGTAGCGGTGGCAACACCGTGCTGGCCTGCGCCGGTTTCAGCGATAATACGGTCTTTACCCAGGCGTTTTGCCATTAAAATCTGCCCTACGGTATTATTTATTTTGTGCGCCCCGGTATGGCAAAGGTCTTCACGCTTTAGATAGATTTTGGTACCGTATTTTTTACTGAATCTTTCTGCATAATAAAGCGGGGTTGGGCGCCCCACATAATCGCGCAGCAAATCTTTAAATTCCTTTTGAAAAGATTCCTCTTTCATAATATCCAGGTACTGCAAACGCAATTCCTCTACATTTGGATAAAGCATTTCGGGAATAAAAGCACCCCCAAAATCGCCGTAATATCCTTTTTCGTTAGCCTGATAGCTCATTTTTATTTGTTTTATTTATACCTGACCTACAAGGTTTAGGAAACCTTAGAGGACTTTTGTTTAGTAGCTTTCGCCACGAATACACTAATATTTTTGTTTCAACTTTGTTTAAAGCCTGTAGCAAGTTTTTACGTCATTCTGAATTTATTTCAGAATCTAAATTGTTAGAGACTTCAAATTCTAATTTTTTGCCATGAATACACTAATATTTTAATTCGTCAATACCGAAGTTTTTATAATTTAAAACTCCAAACTCCAAACTCCAAACTCCAAACTCCAAACTCCAAACTCCAAACTCCAAACTCCAAACTCCAAAACTGACAACCGACAACTCATAACCGAGAACCGACAAATCATAACCGCTTTGTAAACGCTGACAGCTTTTCAACATTTTTAAAACCCGGCTGCTCTTCAAATTTACTATTTACATCTATGGCATACAGTAAATTTTCCTTTGCATTTTGCTGAAAATAAGCCTTTAGTTTTTTGATTTCCTCAACTTCCTCCGGCCCGATTCCCCCGCTGAGGAAAAAAGGTTTTTCCGAAGGATATTCTTTTAAAATCTCCCAGTTAAAAGTGATCCCATTTCCGCCTTTGTTTTTTCCTTTAGTGTCAAAAAGGAAATAATCTACAACAGCTTCATATTCTTCTAAACGCTCAAAATCAAAATCGTCTTTTACAGAAAACACCTTAATTATTTCCACCGGAGTTTCGATTAAAAGTGTTTTTAGTTCAGCGCAAAATGCCGCAGTTTCATCTCCGTGAAGCTGAACCGCGTTAAGATCGTGTGTTTTAACCTTTTCAAGGATTACCTTGATTTCTTCATTTACAAATACACCGGTTTTTTTGATTGCTGAAGGGATTTCCGGGATTTCGGCATCAAAATTTCTTGGGGTTTTTTCGTAAAATATAAAACCCATGTAGTCAGGCTGAAGTTTTGCAACTTCGCTTATGTTTTCGGGGTTTTTCATCCCGCATATTTTGAGTTTTAGATTTTTCATTTTTACTAGTCTTTAAGCACCTCCCCCTTCGGGTACTTCTCCTTAAAAGGAGGAGAGCAGGTGCCGGTTATATTTTCGTCATCCTGAACTTGTTTCAGAGCTTGCTCCGATTTTTTTCGGAGATCTAAGTTATTGATAATCCAAACTTATTAGAAGCTGAAACAAGTTCAGCTTGACGTAAACAAGACTTCTGAGATAGTTCAGCTACCTATATGTATTCAATTCTTTTACAAACGCTGCTGCTGCTTTGCCGGGATTGTTTGTTTTCATAAAATTCTCACCGATTAAAAAGCCTTTATAACCATATTCTAGCAAATCTTTGATCGCTTCAACCGAGCTGATTCCGCTTTCGGAAACTTTTACAAAATCTTCAGGGATCTGTTCTGAAAGTTCCTTGCTGATATCGGTGCTGACTTCAAAAGTCTTCAGATTCCGGTTATTTACGCCCAGCATATCAAGACTCGGCATAATGGATTTTTGTAATTCTTCTTCATTGTGAACTTCCAGCAATACCTCCAGTCCTATGCTTTTAGCAAATTCTGAAAGCTTTTTTATTTGCTCCCTTTCCAAAACTGCGGCAATAAGTAAAATAACATCGGCACCGTGGGCTTTGGCTTCCAGGAGTTGGTATTCATCAATAATAAACTCTTTGCGCAACAATGGCATTTTAACCGCAGCACGGGCATAAAGCAGATCGTCTAAAGAGCCGCCAAAATATTTGCCATCGGTGAGTACCGACATTCCCGAAATACCTGCTTCCTCATAGCCTTTGGCAACATCTTCCACATTTAAATCCTGATTGATAACCGATTTAGAAGGCGATCGCCTTTTATGTTCGGCAATGATCCCGGTTTTGCTGTTTCTTAGCTCTTCGGCTAAAGAAACTGTTTGCCGTTCAAAAAGCGCCGATTGCTCCAATTGTGAAATGGGAACTACCAGTTTTTTTAGGAGCAGTTCTTTGTGTTTATCGGCTATTATTTTGTCTAAAATATTCATATTTTTCTGCTGTCAGTTCTCAGTTATGAGTTCTCTGTTTTTCCTTAACGTCATTGCGAGGGTGAAGCCTGTGGCAATCTGTTGTTGAAATTCGGTATTCTGTTCAAAAGATTGCTTCAGTCGTGCCGCCTTCGCAATGACGAATATTTTACTTACTTAAATCCTGCAATTTCTCCAGCGCTTTTAAAGCTTTCCCCGAATTTATAGATTCCCGGGCAGTTTCAAAACCTTCTTTGGCACTTATTTGCTTTGCGGTAGCGATAGCCATTCCAGCGTTGGCGCAAACCACGTTATTTTGTGCCTCGGTGCCTTTTCCTTTTAAAATATTCACAAAAATTTCTGCTGAACTTTCTATAGAACCGCCCCCGGCAATGTCTTCCTGTTTTAAGGTTTCAACTCCGAAATCTTCCGGACTTAACATGCCTTCAGAATTGTTGGAAATGGTTTTGGTATTTCCGGTGAGGGAAATTTCATCATAACCATCAAGGGCGTGCAAAATAGTGAAATTCTTATCGGTGTTTTGATATAAATAGCCATACATTCTGGCCAGTTCCAGGTTAAAAACTCCCACCAGTTGATTCTTAGGAAACGCAGGATTTACCATTGGCCCAAGCATATTGAAAAAAGTTTTTACCGCCAAAGATTTCCTGATAGGCGCCACGTTTTTCATCGCCGGGTGGAATAGGGGAGCGTGCAAAACGCAAATTCCCGATTTAGCGATACATTTTTCCAGAAATCCGGCATCGTTACTAAATTTAATCCCAAGGCTTTCCATCACATTAGAACTTCCGCTTACCGACGAAACCCCGTAGTTTCCGTGTTTAGCCACATTAACTCCGGCGCCGGCGGTTACAAAAGAGGAGGTTGTTGAAATATTAAAAGTATCTTTTCCATCGCCCCCGGTTCCGCAGAGATCTATGGGATTATAATCGCTTAAATCTATTGCCACACAAAGTTCCAGCAGTGCATCCCGAAAACCCTCCAGTTCTTCTATGGTAATGCTACGCATCATATAAACCGTTAGAAATGCGGCTATCTGACTTTCATTATATTCTCCGTTGGAAATGCTGAAAAGCGCCTGTTTCGCCTCATCTTTAGATATGGTTTCGTGGTTAATGAGTCTGTTTAGTAGTTCTTTCATAACTTATTTTGTCATCCCCGTGAAGACGGGAATCTGTTTTTAATTACTCTCCGGTCACTCCCACGTAGGTGGGAGCCTATTTTAGTTCTAACATTGCTTTTTAGAGATTTCCGCCTGTACTGAAATAAATTCAGCACGAGCTGTGGAAATGACTAGGACTCTACCCAATTTTGAATCATTTTCTTCCCATCGGGAGTTAACACCGATTCCGGGTGAAACTGAACGCCACGCACATCAAATTCACGATGACGAAGCGACATAATTTGTCCGTTTTCATCATAAGAGGTTGCTTCCAGGGAGTCGGGGAGTTCTTTTAAAACTACCCAGGAATGGTAACGGCCAACATTCATCGTTTTTGGTAAGCCCTTAAAAAGTGGTTCGTCATCTACGCAGAGGTCCATCGTGGTGGCAATGCCGTGATAAACGGATTCTAAATTGCCTAATTTTCCGCCGAAAACTTCTCCTATGGCTTGTTGCCCAAGACAAACACCCAGAATACTTTTTGTTGAGGCATACTTTTCTATAATGGGTTTTAGCAAACCGGCTTCTTCAGGGATTCCCGGTCCTGGAGAAAGCAGGATCTTATCGTATTTTTCTACATCTTCCAGTTCCAGTTGGTCGTTTCTTACAACCGTAACTTCACAATCCAATTCTTCTAAATAATGCACAAGGTTGTACACAAAAGAATCGTAATTATCTATAACTAATATTTTTTTCATTCTACCTGGTATGAAATTCTATTTTAATTTTTTAATCACTAAGACTCACGTCAATCTGAACTTGTTTCAGATTCTAATATTATTAATTATCAACCTGTTGGATCTCCAAAAAAAATCGGAGCAAGCTCTGAAATGAATTCAGGATGACGAATAGTTTTAATTCTTTTAAATATCCTCAGCAATATCCAATGCTTTGGTTAATGCTCCGAGTTTATTGTAAACTTCCTGTAATTCGTTTTCTTCTACAGATTCTGAAACCACTCCCGCGCCGGCTTGGTAGTGCAACTGATGGTCTTTACTTACAAACGAGCGAATAATGATCGCGTGGTTAAAGTTTCCGTGGAAATCCATAAATCCAATAGCACCACCGTAGGCATCACGATTTACATTTTCATATTTTTCTATGAGTTTCATCGCGCTGTGTTTTGGTGCACCGCTCAAGGTTCCTGCCGGGAAGGTATCGGCTACCACCTGCATTGTAGGCGTTTTTGGATCTTTGGTGCCGGTGACCTTACTTACCAAATGGATTACGTGTGAGAAAAACTGAATTTCCCGGTATTTCTCCACTTTTACATTATTCCCGTGCCGACTAAGATCGTTGCGGGCAAGATCTACCAGCATTACGTGTTCGGCATTTTCTTTTTCATCTGCAGCGAGTTTTTTGGCCAGTTCGGCATCTTCCTCATCGTTTCCGGTACGTTTAAAAGTTCCGGCGATGGGATGAATTTCTGCCTGACCGTCCTGAACCACGAGTTGCGCTTCGGGAGAACTTCCGAAGATTTTAAAGTTTCCGTAGT
The DNA here is from genome assembly GCF_020164485.1 of Salegentibacter tibetensis. Taxonomy (GTDB): domain Bacteria; phylum Bacteroidota; class Bacteroidia; order Flavobacteriales; family Flavobacteriaceae; genus Salegentibacter; species Salegentibacter tibetensis. The sequence goes on along the minus strand of NZ_JAIQZA010000010.1, from coordinate 88,160 downwards.
CAAAATAGAAAAGGTAGGGGGAAGGATTTACACTTCGCAAAGCTCTGTAAACATTAAATTCGTCTCCTTTAAATTTTTGCGAAAACCTGCGGGAAAGCACAATTTGAAAAACATCACCGCGATAACAGTGTTTTTTTCCAAGTCTTACATTGGCTTTAAACTCTTCATCAGTTAGGTTTGAAACTGGTTCCTGCTGACGTTCAAAATTATATGTCGCGAAATTTTTAACCTTAATAAGCTGTTCGATTTCAGGGATTTTTGAATCGCTATCGTAACTATGATCAAAAATATAAGCTTCGTTATTGAAATGATTAATTGCGATTATATTTTGGTACACCGCATAATAAATATCCGGAATCTTAAGATCACCATTTCGTTTTTTGATCTCCAGATCTTCAAAATACCGAACTCCATCGTAAGCGATATAACCAAAAAGCCCATTATTGATGAATTTAAAATCGGAATCTTCAGCCTTAAATTGTTTTGAAAATTCCTGGATTTTAAGCGGTACGTTTACTTCGGGAGTAATTTGAATAGTGTTTTTGCTTCCGTCAGGAAAAACTTCAGTGATAACTTCATTTTGAATTTTAATAGAAGCAATAGGGTTGCAGCAGATATACGAGAAACTGTTATCGTTGGCGTGGTAATCGCTACTTTCCAGGAGTAGGCTATTGGGGTATTTGTCCCGGACCTTAAGATAAACACTCACCGGTGTAATGGTATCTGCCAGGAGTTTTTTATGGGTAGTGGTTAGTTGGTACATAAATTGTTTTTTGTCACTTCCGCGAAGGCGGAAGTCTATTTTCTATTATTTAAATCTTATAGTCAAATCTTCCCAATCGGGATTAAAATCGTTTATTAGGTTTATTTTCCAAAGACGATTCCATTTTTTTAGTTGTTTTTCCCTTTTAATCGCCAATGACGGATATTCAAATTTTTCATAGTATACTAGTTTATTAAGTCGGTATCTGCTGCTAAAACTCTTTAGGCTTCGATTTTTGTGTTGATATAATCTTTGCTTTAAATTTCCAGTCATTCCAATATATAATGTTCCATTTTTACGATTTGTAATTATGTAAACATGATATTGGTAGTCGTTATTCATCTTAATTTTTAGTCACTCCCGCGAAGGCGGGAGTCTATTTTTTTAGTTTATTGCTTTTTAGATTTCCGCCTTCGCGGAAATGACTATATGCCTAAACAAAAAAGGCCTGTCGTGAGACAAGCCTTTTGTATGAATTTATACTATAGCGATGTTACTTCACGACGTTTGACGTAAATTGTTCCACCACCAGGTATTTGTTGTATTGATTTTCATATTTCATTAAATGCCCACTATGGGCTTTCATTGCTTCAAAGATAGAAAGCATATTTAAATAAACAAGTGAAATTCCTAAAAAGAAAGCCGGAAAAGCAATTTTAACTTTTCCGGCCGGAATTGTGCAATTCAACTAATTAAAATTTCAACTCAATATTCAAATCAAAATTATCGTAAATAGTTTGGTCTCCAAGTCCGCTAAAAAAACTACCGGAATTGTATTTTACGTTGTATTTAGAACGATCTATACTCATTTTGGTAGTAGCGGTATTGTTACTCCAGTCTAAATCGAAAGTTACCGGATGTGTGTTTTCTTTAATAGTAAGATCGCCAACCACACCATAAGTGCCATCGTCTTTTTTGGCCACACTGGTGATTACTAATTTTGAAGTTGGGTGATTGTCCACACCAAAGAAATCGTCTGAATTTAAATGACCTTCCAATCCGGCTTTATCGTCACCCTTAAGATCGGTTACGGTAATCGAGGTCATATCCATTACAAATTCGCCACCAACTATTTCTTCGTTTTCAAACTGGAATTTTCCGTCTTTTAGATCGATAGTTCCTGAATGAGAACCCAATACCTTTTTTCCTTTCCAGGCAATGTTGCTTGCCTGTGCGTTTACTTGTTTTTCCATAATTTTTTCAATTTTTCTTTTTCAATAGCAATTTCTTTCCCGTAGTAATTAGAATTTTAACTCTACGTCCAGTTCAAAATTATCGTAGATGGTTTTGTCTCCAAGGTTATCAAAGAAACTTCCTGAACCATAACGAACATCGTATTTAAACCGGTCTATAGTTAATTCGGTAGAAGCTGAATTTTCTTCCCAATTTAAATCGAAAGTCACCGGATGAGTGTTTTCTTTTATGGTAAGATCGGCTACAACTCCGTATGTTCCATTACTCTTTTTGGCTACACTTGTAATTACCAATTTTGAAGTTGGGTGATTATTTACACCAAAGAAATCATCAGATTTCAAGTGGCCTTCTAATTTTCCTTTGTCTTCGCCTGTAAGATCGGTAACTGTAATAGAAGTCATGTCTATAACAAATTCACCTCCAGTAAGCTCACCATTTTCCATAGTGAAATGCCCGTTTTTTAAGTCGATAGTTCCATCATGAGACCCGGTTACTTTTTCACCCTCCCAGGTTATGTTACTTTGTTTTACATCAATTTTTTTATCCTGTGCATTCATTGTGGTGAATGATAAAAATGATACAAGAAATACAGATGCAAATACAGTTTTTAAAAGATTCTTTTTCATAGCAATTTTTGATTTAAATTAATTTGACTTTAGTTTATATTAAATGGAATAATTCTTCTTCTTGTTTTCTAACTTTTTTGGCGTGTTGCAACTGGTCTTTGTTACTTCTATATCCGGCAGTAGCAATCACGGCAGTGGTTAAGTTTGTTCCTGAAATTCCCAGGATCTCATCAAACTTTTGTGTATCAAAACCTTCCATAGGGCAGGTGTCGATTTTTAAATGTGCAGCTGCAGAAAGTAAATTTCCAAGCGCGATATAAGCTTGTTTTTGCGCCCATACTGATTGCTGATCTTCGGTCTTTCCTAAAATATTAGATGTCAGCATATCTTTTAATCCGCCTAAATCCTGAACCTGAACTTCACGAATTTTACTGATATTCTCCAGGTAAGAATCTATGTAAGCCTCATTGAGTTTTTTGAGTCCGGCAAAAACGAATACGTGGGAAGCATCTGTAAGTTGAGACTGGTTCCAGGCTGCTGCCTTTAGTTTTTCTTTGGTTTCCTTATCAGAAATTATAAATACCTCATAAGGTTGAAGCCCGTAAGAAGATGCTGAAAGCTGAATGCTTTTCTGTAAATTCTCTACGTCTTCCTGACTTAAGGGTTTATCTGAATTGAATTTCTTAGTAGCGTAACGCCAGTTTAAATTCTCTATATAATTTTCCATAGTTATTTTCTTATTTTATTTAAGCAATTAGTGATCAATTCTATTTCTTCCTGACTGAGTTCCTCGATCATTTTTTCTTCTACTTCATCTACTTTAGGATCAATTTCCTTTAAAAGTTCCAGACCTTTCTCAGTAATACTTATTTCTACTTTTCGGCGGTTGGCTTCGCAAACAATACGTTCAGTAAGTTCTTTAGCGATAAGTTTATCTACAAGTCTGGTGGTATTACTCATCTTTGTCACCATTCTTTCCTGGATGGTGCTAAGGTTTGCCGGTTTCCCTTTTTGCCCTCTTAGAATACGGAGGACATTAAATTGCTGAATAGAAATATCGAAAGGTTTAAGTGCCGCCGCTACATTCTCATCTATAAGATTAGCAGTAACCAAAATGCTAAGACTTAGCTTTCTGGCCGGTGGTAAATTATTTGTTTTTAATTGGTCTTCGATTTTCATTTGTCTAAACAACATTTGTATATACAAATATAGGTTAGTTTTAGTATTTTAATCAAAATGAAATGTTAAAACTTTGAAACAGGAATCCACGCCGAATGAACCCTCTGTTTTTTAAAACTTTCAATATCTTTACGCTGAAATTTGATAGGAATAATAATAGATCCCCTTTTTTAAGAGGATTCATAAAAAATAGATTTATGAAAGAACTTAGTCAGGAAGAATGGCAATCACAGCTGGAAAAAGATGATAATGCAGTGATTTTAGATGTAAGAACTGAAGAAGAGGTAGAGGATGGGTACATCCCAACCGCTAAAAACATTGACATCTATAAAGGACAGGAATTTGTAAATGAAGTTGAAAAACTGGACAAGGATAAAAATTATTATATCTATTGCCGTTCCGGAAAACGCAGTGCACAGGCCTGTACCATTTTAGACCAAATGGGTTTTGCTAACACCTACAACCTTGAAGGCGGATTTATGGAATGGGAAGGTGAGAAGGCGGAAGATTAATTCTATAGGAACTCTTTTCAAATGAATCATCGTGTTCATTTTTTCCATTGATGAAAAAACGAACCAAAAAAATCTAGGCTTACGAAAATTAATCTAATTTATCGTTTGACACCTAAATTTTAGGAACTCGCATCTTTAATATAATTAGAAGTATAAATGCGTTTAGCTCAAACAGCCTAAAATTTTACGGTAACTTCACTTCAAATTTTACGATTAATTTTCGATAGGCCCCTATAGCAACTATAATAGAGAAAAGGTTCAGAAAATTAGAGAAGTCACTTCAAGAGAATTCATAGGAATATTTAGCTTTAATATAAGATTACTCTGAAGAGCACTGCGAAAGCGGTGCTTTTTTGATATTGAATCCTTTTCTCATTCCTAATGAAATCATCTTCGAATCAGTAGCCACCGAGTTCCAATACTAATTATAGTAAGGATTTCTTTTGCAGCAATACTGGTGATGTTTGTATTATTCTGAAGGTCGAATAGAGTATCACCATTTTGAAAGTTCAAAGTTGTGCTGCCGCTTCCCTGCCAGCCAATTAAGACAAGTTCTCTGCCTTTATTGGTAGATGCGACAGGGATTGTAATTGAGGCTGGACTATTTGTTACTCTTAAATAATAAACCTCTTCACCGATACTATAGCTTCCTCCCTGGGTTCCTGTGCTTATATAATTTCGGGTGTGGTTGTGTTTCCAGTTGACTTTCCCGGCATTGTCTGAAACTAAAATCTGGTTTTCTACACCGCGGACATCAGGCAAAACATATTCTTCAACCGGCGTTTTTCCTATTCCCACACGGCCTGCAAAATAGCCGGCAAAAACATTTGCACTGCTATTACCTTCGGCACGGGCGTAAATTGCGTAGATATTTCCTCTACCGGTAGAAGTTCCAATTTCACTTAGAATACCGTAATTATGACTATTTGCTCCCTCTGTTCTTCCTACTTTATTATAAATTCCGAAAATACTGCTGCTACCGGTTGTCTTATTGGTAACGTTGTAAATACCATAGCGCTCGCCTTCGCCCTCACCAGAAACATTTAATTTTATGCCATACTTAATGGCGTTTGTTTTACTACGATTCCTGATCTCAATCCCGTATGTGTTTCTGGTTTCAGCGGGATTATTATTATCTATTTCCAGGCCTTTTTTAATGTCCTGAGCATCATCGGGATTTATGGCGATTTGGAGTTTACTGACAATCTCTTCAGTTCCAATACCGATATTTCCTTTTCTGAATATATCATCGTTAATATTACCAGGGCTCTCAGTAGTATGTGGCTTATAGAAATTAGCCGCTGTAGCATCTGAAACTATAGATTTCCATTTAGCTTCATTTTGATGCCAGTAATAAAAGCCTGGAGGCGAATTATTGAAATCCTCAGTTAAAAAAATAAGCATTCCGTGTTGCTCATTTCCGGGGTTTTGGGAAGGAAATTTTTTTATTCTTGGAATTAGAATTCCGTCTATACTGGTCGGATTGTCTTTATCGGTTGCAACGATATCCAATTGAGCTCCGGGTTCGGTGGTGCCAATTCCCACTTGCGAGAATGCCGGAAAGGCAAAAATCAAAAAGTAATAAAGTACAAATTTTTTCATCCTACTAAAAAATACCGGTTAGTGATTAGGTGTTTTTTAGTTAGTGGGTGCTTTGGATTTTTAAATATACTTTTTGAAAAACTTTTTCTTTTAAATCTTTAAATATTGAGGGATTTCCCTAGTCTTGTGCTTCTTTTACTTTATTCTGAAGCATTTTTATTTCATCCCTATGTTTAGCCGCAGCCATAAAGTCCAGATCTTTAGCTGCTTTTTCCATGGCTTTTCTTTTCTCCCGAATTCTTTTTTCTAAGTTGGGTTTACTCATATAAGCCACTTCAGCTTCGGCAGCTTTGGTAGTCAATGGTTTTTCGGCGTCATAAACATCCAGCTTTTCCTTAATCAGTGTGCTGTTCTCAAGTTTCTTAACTAATGGAGTGGGACGAATATTATTTTCTGTGTTGTATGCAATCTGCTTGGACCTTCGGTATTCAGTTTGATCGATGGTCTTTTGCATACTGTCGGTAATCTTATCGGCATATAAAATCGCCTTGCCTTCTACGTGCCGTGCAGCACGACCAATGGTTTGAGTAAGGGAACGATTACTTCTAAGAAATCCTTCCTTGTCCGCATCAATTACAGCTACCAGAGAAACTTCCGGAAGATCAAGACCTTCTCTTAGTAAGTTTACTCCAATGAGAACATCAAATAAACCACGACGCAAATCCTGCATAATTTCTACCCGCTCCAGCGTGTCAACATCGGAGTGGATATATCGGCACCTAATATCAATACGGGTTAGATATTTGGTGAGTTCCTCGGCCATTCTTTTGGTAAGGGTAGTTACCAAAGTTCTTTGATCTTTTTCATTTCTGGTGTGGATTTCTTCAATAAGATCATCAATTTGGTTTAAGCTGGGCCTTACTTCTATTACGGGATCTAAAAGTCCGGTTGGTCTAATTACCTGCTCAACATAAACACCTTCAGATTTCTGTAATTCGTAATCTGCAGGAGTAGCACTCACATAAATTACCTGATTTTGTAAGGCTTCAAATTCTTCAAACTTAAGTGGTCGGTTATCCATCGCGGCTGGCAGTCTGAATCCGTATTCCACCAAAGTTTCTTTCCTGGACCTATCCCCACCATACATCGCGTGCACCTGCGGAATGGTTACGTGACTCTCGTCTACTACCATTAAAAAATCATCCGGGAAATAGTCTAAAAGGCAGAAAGGCCGCGTACCGGATTGCCTACCGTCAAGATATCTTGAATAGTTTTCAATACCGGAACAATAGCCCAGTTCCCGAATCATTTCCAGGTCAAAATTTGTTCTTTCATCCAGGCGTTTTGCCTCCAGATGTTTGCCGATATCCCTGAAATAATCTACTTGTTTTACAAGGTCATCCTGAATATGGTGAATGGCATTTTGCATCACATCAGGAGAAGTCACGAACATATTGGCTGGATAAATATTCAGGCGTTCGTATTTTTCAATAATATCATTAGTGCCGGGATCAAAAGCTTCAATTTCTTCAATTTCATCTCCGAAAAAATGAATTCTGAAAGCATTATCGGCATAACTCGGGAACACATCTACCGTATCTCCTTTTATTCTGAAATTTCCATGGGAAAATTCGGCTTCGGTACGGGAATAAAGACTTTGAACAAGCTGGTGTAAAAACTTGGTGCGGGAAAGTTGCATATCCCTTTCAATCGAAACCACATTTTTACGGAATTCTACCGGGTTACCAATACCATATAAACAGGAAACCGAAGCCACCACAATCACATCCCTTCTTCCGCTTAAAAGGGAAGAAGTGGTGCTGAGTCGTAATTTTTCAATTTCCTCATTAATAGAAAGGTCTTTTTCAATATAAGTTCCCGAGGTGGGAATAAAAGCTTCGGGCTGATAGTAATCGTAGTAACTCACAAAATATTCCACGGCATTATTCGGAAAGAATAGTTTGAATTCTGAATAAAGCTGGGCCGCGAGGGTTTTATTGTGCGCCAAAACCAGGGTGGGTTTTTGCACCTCCTGAATTACATTGGCTACCGAAAAAGTTTTACCAGATCCCGTTACCCCAAGCAGGGTTTGATACTGGTCGTTATTGTTAATTCCGGTTACCAGTTGTTCTATCGCTTTAGGCTGGTCTCCGGTGGGTTTGTAATCTGATTCTATCTTAAATTTCATTCGTGTTCCTGACTTGTTCTCACGAAACTAATCAATAATCCTGCCTATTCAAACCGATAAACTTTTCCTTAACGTTTTTAGTCCTAAAGCTTTAGAAACGAAAAACGAAATTGCTAAAATGTCACCTTTTGAGATTACAAATCTCGTTTTTTAAGTAAGCTATAAGAAAGAAAAACAAAGATGGCAGTCCATAGGATAACAATTAATAATTGATCCCAATGAATTCCATAATCTTTTTCAAATTCAGAACCTAATTGGGTGGCGGCGGTTTGCACGGCAGATAACCTTGAGAAAGGTTCTTTAATAAGATTGCTCATAGATTCCAGCGGAAAAAATCTTGCAATATTATCAGCGATTTCTGAATCCCTGAATACCTTCCACTTTAATACTCCGTAAACAATACTTTCTAAAATCCACCAGATGAATAGAAAACCAAGTGCAAAAGCCGAGCGTTTAATAAGGATTCCCAGGAACATACAAAAGGCAAAAAAGCCGGTAAGTTTCACGAAATAGGCGATCATATATTCCATATCTGAAAAGATGATGGCCGCTTCATTAAAATCTGAAAAAGAAAGCCCTAAAATCATCGAAACGATAAACAGAAAAAGTGTCGAAATCAAAGAAAATACTGTAACGGTTAAGAATTTTGAAGCGATAAACTCCTTTTTACTCAAACCGTCGATGAGGTTTTGTTTTAAGGTCCTGTTGCTGTATTCGTTAGACATCATCGAAACAATCACGATGGCCAGGAAAAGTTTTAGCAAAGCAGCGATATAGGAATTGAAATGCCAGATATACGGGAAATTAAAAATCCCCTGGTCGGCTACCCGGAAATTAATTTCGCCTAAATTGAATTCAATAGAAGCGATTAAAGCGATAAAAGTTATTAAAATAAAATATGTTAGAACCAGTATTTTTGCCGAACGGCTATAGCGTAATTTAAGATATTCTATCTCTAAAAGTCGTAGCATTATGCAGTTGGAGTTTGATTGGTTAATTGAAGAAATTGCTCTTCCAGGCTTTCTTTACGTTTTACCAGGTAGGAAAGGGAAAGTCCTTTTTCAAACAAATATTCGTTAATGGTTTCAGCGTCCATTGGCTCTTTAAGAATAGCGGTAACAATACTTTCTTTTTCTGAAACTTTATCTATTCCCGGATGCGCAATAAGTAATTCTTGCAGTAACTGCATATTTTTTGCCTGCAGTTCAAAGAAACCGTGACTGGCATTAATAGCATCTACAGGCCCACTGTAAAGTTTCTTTCCGTTTCTGATGATAACCACGTGAGAACAAACCTTCTCTACTTCATCCAATAAATGCGAAGCGAGTAAAATAGTAGTACCTCCGGCAGCGATCTTCCTGATGATCTCCCGGATTTGATGAATTCCCTGCGGATCCAATCCGTTTGTTGGTTCATCCAGGATTAAAATTTTAGGATCGTTAAGCAGGGCAGAGGCAATGGCCAGGCGCTGTTTCATTCCCAAAGAAAAAGTCCTGAATTTACTATCTTTTCTGTCCAGTAAACCTACAATTTCGAGTTTTTCGTCAATTTTATCTTTCGGGACATCTTTAATTTTACAGACCAAAGCCAGGTTCTGAGCAGCGGTCATATAGGGGTAAAAATTAGGATGTTCTATAATGGCCCCCACTTTCTTTAAAGCTTCGTGAGTATCCATATTTCCGCTAAACCAGGCAAATTCACCAGAGGTTTTGTTAACGACATTTAGCACCATCCCGAGCGTGGTAGATTTTCCACTTCCGTTAGGGCCTAAAATACCATATACGTTGCCTTTTTTAATGGCAAAAGACAGGTTGTCTACCGCGGTTAGCGCACCATATTTTTTAGTAAGGTCTTTAAGACTTAGAATTGTTTCCAAAATTGAAGAAAAGTTTAAAGTATGACGACGAAGTTAGGAAATTGTTACAGATTCCGCTCTAGAAAGCTTATTTTTGATGAAAAGCAAACATAATATGGAAGAAAAGCTGATGTCAAAGAAAAAACCTTCATTTGCAGTAAATGAAAGGTTAAACAGATATCTGGCCAAACATAATCGGAACACCAAAATTCCGGTTTTCTATGACGATTTGTTGCGCTTTTCCGGTTCGGTGGTGGTGTACGATCAGCACGAAGAAGATACTTTTTGGGTACGCTGTTATTATCCGGATTTTGAAAGAGAAGAAATTGATAACAGCCTGAAACAGGTTTACACCATAATGCATTCAGATGGTAGTGACGACTCGCTGGAATTTTTAAATGTAGATGCTATTGATTATTGCACCTTTGGAAATTCAAAACCTTTCCGTATAAAAGTGCGAAATATCCTGAATGATAGTTTTACTTATTTCTACGTAAAGAAAGCTGATGCGTCTCGAATTTATGGTCTTGAGTTAGAACATTTGCTTTCCCCTCATCGAATTAATTTCCTTGTTTATAAAGATACTTTAATTGAAGAACATATCGCGGGAATTCCGGGTGATGTTTTTATCGAAGATCATTTGCCAAGCTGTGATAACCGGGCGCAAACCCAAATCGCCAAACAGTTCGTAAAATTTAATGAGCGCTGCACAGTAAGACTTTTAGGGGATATGCGTTCTTACAATTACGTGGTAATTCCCACTCACGATTTTGACCACGTGGAATATCAAATCAGGGCGATTGATTTTGATCAGCAGTGTTTTGAAGGAAGTTTAAAAGTTTACCGTCCGCAGTTCTTCAAGGAGAATCTTAAGATGGTACAGTTGGTTCAGGATAAATTACAGGAATCTTCCATTGAGCAGTACAGAAAAGAAGAGCGTTCCCTGCTTGCCAAGAGGATTATCAATACCCGTCCGCGTTATAAGGAATTGTTGCGTTGTATGATAAACGATCACGTTTCTACCCAGGCCAATGTAAAAACCTTGAGAAGCGATCTTTATAAATATACTAAGGATATAAAATTTAAGCGGGCGAGTACAATGGGCCAGATTTTAAGAACTGCGTTGGATTTTGTGCGCCGTAATTATGAAGATGTAAATATGAAACGTTTGCTGGAGAGTTCTTAAAAGAATAAAGAGGTTGTCTAAAAAGTGTAGTTTCGTCAAGCTGAACTTGTTTCAGCTTCTAACCTGTTCTGATTACCGACGTCTTAGATCTCCGAAAAAAATCGGAGCAAGCTCTGAAATAAACCGCCTGAACGGAGGGGTAGGTTCAGGATGACGATTTTAAGAACTTTTCACACAACCTCCTGTTTGTACAAATCATTAATAGCACGCATTCACAAATATTATTAGTGTATTCCTGGCTACTATTTTTTGAATATTCTATTTAACTCTTTTCCTCTTTATTAAAGTAAACCAGGTAATAATACATTTGTTTTTCTTCATCCCAGCCTTTTTCCACAAACTTATCGGCTGATTCTGCGTTTACGAAATCCATTTTAATCTGAATGTGCGTATCCAGGTTAATAACGCTCTTAATTTTCTTACGCGCATCGGTTACAGCTTTATTGGCGATAGGAAAATTGGTAAGATCTTCAATTTTGTATTTTGGCGCTTTTTCGGTTTTATAATGCTGAAATTCGGGTAATAATTCAGGATTATCAATTACTGAATTCAAAAAATTACTTTCCTCAAAATCATCGTTTTTGGCGAAGTAATCCATACTTCGATTCATAAACATCACCTCTTCTTTTTTATCTTCCGCAGGTAAAACCACGTCTTTGGCGAAGTTTTTACAGAAATTCAGATAACTTTTGGTGTTGTAATTCTCATCACGCATCACATCAACACCCAAAAAGTTTTCCAGCCAATATTTAGTATCGTATTTGTTAGAATCTACTGAAAGGATTTTATAACCTTCCTCGCGGTTTTTATTAAAAATAAGCGCGCCCTTATCCAACTTGTTGAGGTTAATCCCTTGCTGAACGATCATTTCTAAAATAATTCCGTTTTCCTCAAACTGAAGGAAATCGTGTTTTAGCTCAGATTTAAAAATTCCGATTCCGGAAACCTTTTCATTATCTATTTGCAGGTTTTCAAAATAAACCACGTAAACTTCCCCGCTCTTGATATGCGGATGTGAAGATTGCTCAAATAACAGCGTAGTGATTTTTTTTGAGGCTTCGTGAATGTTTCCGGGATCATCAAAAACTGCGTTAGCCAGATTGTATAATTCGTTAAATTCAATATCGGTATCGTGAGAAAAATTGAAGTAATTTTCTTCTTTTTCCCGAAACGGTTTCAGAAAATATTCCTTTATTAAAGGTGTGATCTCATCGTTTAACTGATAAGGTGCCGCAGAGAGAAAAATGTTCTCGTTTCTACTTTTGTTCCCAACCCTGTGAATAGAAAGGGATTCAATTTGCGCATTAAAAAGGTTGATCATGAATTTTTATTTAGTCATTTCCGCAGCCTGTGCCGAATTCATTTTCGGTAAAGGCGGAAATCTATTTTTGTCATTTCCGTCCCGATAAAAATCGGGATAAACTCCGAAAATCTAATTTTAATTTATAAAGCTAAGAATTCTAATTACTATCAAGTTAGAAGCTGAAACAAGCCCGCCTGAACGGACGGGCAGGTTCAGCTTGACGTGAGCTTTCAAAATCACTGTTAGTTGAGATCCCGAAACAAGTTCGGGATGATTCCTACGGAATCAATTCCAATTTTCATCAAAAGAAAGATCGTCGTAATCGTTGGTGTTGAAACCCTGATCAAACATATCGCCACCACCTGCATCTTCATCATCTTCCCCAACAAAATCTTTGTCCGGAGCTTCATCGGGAAGTTGACCGTGAACAAACATTAGGTTAGGGTAATCCCTTCCGGCTTCAATTTCGCCTACCTGGGCGAGTTCGATTAAGAAGGTCCACATTTTCAGGAAGTCGTAAATATAGATTATTTTTCTGTTGTCTTCATCTAAAATAGACTCGAGGCTGGTTTCGTTCATTAATCGCACTTCGCCACCCATATCAAATTGTGAAAACTCTTCACCTTGCTGCCAGTCATCATCGCTTAAATAGAAAGAGGCCATCTCTGTTCCATCAAATCCAAAGGACTGTAAAATGGTGTTATGAAGGTCTTCCAGGGTGTCTTCCTGCAGTATTTCTATATCCCTAAACACATCTTCCTCAGCATCAAGAATTACTCTAAATCGGTAAACCATAATATTAAATTTTAAGGGGCAAAGTTACAAAGTTTTCAACTTTCTGCCCGCGGCAAAGCATTCCAATAATAAATAAAACTGAAATCCGAACAATACCGAGGCGATCACCAGGTGAAGTGGCTGGGAAAGAAAAGGGAAATCAAAATTATACATCGCAATTCCGGTAGCTATTTCTAATAAAAGGAATAACATAACCCAGTTTATTTTTCCAAACTGAAGCTGGAGTTTTCGGTTTTTCCACCAGAGTGCGGCGTTTACCAGGAAAACAAGGATAGAAAAACTGCGGTGAACATAAAAATTAAGATCAGGATTGGCCAGCCATAATTCTTTTGCATCGTACCCCAGCATCTTCACCTGCTCATCTACCAGTTGCCTTACCTGCGTTCCTAAAACCACCTGAATAAGCGTTAAAGCTACCGCCAGAACCATTAAATTTCTAAAGTTTCTATTGGGAACTTTATTCTTAATTTTTTCTTCTGCGATAAATAATAAGTAAAGTAGCAAAGCTACAATTACCAGGGCCATCACCATATGAATTGTAATCCTGACTGGAGATAATACTGAATACACTACGGTAGCACCAAGCCAGGCCTGAAAGCCCATAAGGAAAACGCTGAGCCACGATAGTATAGTAATTCGTTTTCTTTTTTTCCATTTTTTAAAGGATAGAACCGCCATTATGAGCACAGCAAATCCGGCTAAAGCTCCGGCAAGCCTGTTGATATATTCAACCCAGGTATGCGTCGGATTAAAAATGGCATAATCGTGTTTTGTGTAAGTTTCCCAGTTTTCTTCGGAATAATTTTCTGCGGAAACAAAATCGGAAATGGCCACTTTTAAGGTTTCATCAACGATGATAACCTGACCTTTTTCATACTCGCGATTGGACTGAAATTCCAATTCTGAAACCTCGGTAGGAGGAATATAATAACCGAAACACTTTGGCCAATCGGGGCAACCCATCCCGGAGCCCGTCATCCTGACCACAGCACCGGCAACAATAACCAGGTACACCAGTATCAGTGAAATTTTAACCGATTTTCTATACATTTTTATTCAAGCTTTATTTTTTACTGCAAACTGCTTACTGAACTTACTGCCTACTGAGACTGCTCACTGCCTACTGATAACCCAAGTTCTTTTCCTTTTTTCAACATCAACTCCCTGGCGGCTTCGTGCTCATTGGGTATTTCTCCTTCCAGAATTGCTTCTTTGATGGTCTCTTTTATAATGCCTATCTCTCGTGAAGGCCTGATATTGAAAGTTTTCATAATTTCTTCACCACTTACCGGAGGTTGAAACTGGCGAACGTGGTCGCGTTCTTCCACCTCTTTCATTTTGGTGCGAACTACTTTAAAATTGTTGTGATATTTTTTAAAACGGTTTGGGTTTTTGGTAGTGATATCAGCTTCACAAAGCGTCATGAGATCTTCAATATCTTCACCTGCGTCAAAAATAAGTCGGCGTACTGCAGAGTCGGTTACATCGTTATCTACAATAGCAATAGGACGGGAGCTCATTAATACGAGTTTCTGAACATATTTCATTTTATCGTTAAGCGGTAGTCGAAGGCGTTTAAAGAGTTTAAAAACCATTTTTGCGCCCACAAACTCGTGTCCGTGAAAGGTCCAGCCAATTTTTTTATGGAATTTCTTAGTCGGTGCCTTTCCAATATCGTGCAATAAAGCAGCCCAACGCAGCCAGAGGTCATCGGTATTTTTAGAAATATTATCCACTACCTCCAGCGTATGCCAAAAATTATCTTTGTGCTTCTGGCCTTCAATTTCGTCTATGCCCTCCAAAGCGGTTAATTCCGGCATAATGATATGAAGTAAACCGGTTTTATGCAAAAGGGAAAATCCTTTTGAAGGTTTTTCGGCCAGCATGATTTTATGTAGCTCGTCTGTAATTCTCTCTTTCGAAATAATTTTGATTCGTTTTTTATTTCTTGAAATCGCATCTAATGATTCCTTTTCAATCTTAAAATTAAGCTGAGTAGCAAAACGAATCGCCCGAAGCATTCGCAGAGGATCATCAGAATAAGTAATATCGGGATCTAACGGAGTTCTGATTATTTTCGAATTTAAATCTTCAATCCCGTCAAAAGGGTCCAAAAGATTTCCGAAGTTATCTTCATTTAAACTTAATGCCAGCGCATTAATTGTAAAATCGCGTCGGTTCTGATCATCCTTCAGGGAGCCATCTTCTACGATGGGTTTTCTGCTGTCTTTCTGGTAGCTTTCTTTACGGGCACCAACAAACTCGATTTCCATATCGTAAGCGCGTAGCATTGCGGTACCGTAATTTTTGAAAACCTGAACTTTGGGTTTGTGCGGAAGGATTTCAGCAACTTTTCGAGCTAATTCTATACCGCTGCCCACGGCCACAATATCGATGTCTTTGGGTTCTCCCCGCTGCAAAATATGGTCGCGAACAAAGCCGCCAATCACATAACTTTCGAGTTTCAGCTCTTCTGAGGCCTGGGTAATGATCCTGAATATATTGTGGGTTAAGGCTCCTTTATAATTCTTCACTATTGTAATTTCTTTTAAAAGTTTAAAATCGTCAAAGCCTTTTTATTTTGGGCGTTCTCGCTAAATGGATTTTTAGGGAACTATATGATTTTACGTCAAGCTGAACTTGTTTCAGCTTCTAAGATCTTAGAATTATCAAATAAGATCCTGAAACAAGTTCAGGATGACGTAAAAAGTTTCTGACTTAACCGCCAACACGATTTTAGTTATTCTTATTTCCTAATCACTTTTACCTTACCATCATTGCTTAGTTTAATAATGGCGGAAGGTTTAGCCGATTTTTTATTTTTTTGCAAATTTACCACATAGTCCACACCTTCTAAAATTTCGGGACTTATTTCGGAAAAAGATTCGGGTGTTTTTTCACCGCTGATGTTGGCTGAAGTAGAAACAATTGGTTTCCTAAATCTTTTAGCCAAATCGTTACTAAATTTATCTTTGGAAACCCTTATTGCCAAAGAATTATCATCGGCGATAAGGTTTTCTGCAACTCGAATTGGATCGTCATAAATAATAGTAGTGGGTTTGCGGGCAAATTTTAGAATATCATAAGCCACTTCCGGCACATCTTCTATAAACTGGTTCAGCATTTTATAGTCTGAAACCAGGCAAATTAACGCCTGACTTTCATGACGCTTTTTAAGTTTGTAAACTTTCTCAACCGCTTCAGCATTGGTGGCGTCACAGCCAATTCCCCAAACTGTATCGGTAGGGTAGAGTATAAGTCCGCCGCGTTTTAGGGTGGCTAAAGCGTTTTGCATTTCCGTTTTAATATCTTCCATAAAGGACGTTTTTGTATTCTTGTAGTGTTTGTTGGGCCATTTTTTTTGTAGTAAAATTATCTACCATTTTTTTATGTGCATTTTCAGTAAAAAGAGGAATTAGTTCCCTGTTTTTCTCTAGAAATAGGACGTGTTCTGCTAATTTTTCAGCGTCAAAAGCATCGGCTAAGAGTCCATTTTCCATATGGGTCACAATTTCGGGAATTCCGCCCACATTTGTTGCAATAACCGGAGTTTTGTGATAGAAAGCTTCGAAAATCACATTGGGAACACCTTCAGAATTTGAGGTTAACAGTAAAAAATCTAATTGGTGGATTATCGCGGATGCATTTTCTATAAAACCTAAAAAACTAATATGTGTTTTTAATTTCTTCGATTTTAGTTGTTTAAGCAAATTGGGGGTTTCAGAAGTAAATTGCCCGATTTGAACAAAATGGAATTTTGTTTTTTCCTGCTTTTGAATTACTTTTTCTGCAGTTTCAATAAAAGTAGCCAAATCTTTCGCTGGAATATGATTTCCAATATTTCCTACCAGAATGACATCTTTAGCCAGCCCGAGTTTCTTCCGAAGGTCAATTTCTGTAGTGCTATTTTTTTGGTTTTCAGGGTTAATGCCGTGATAGATGGTCTTTAACCGGCTGTGATCTTTCATCCTTTCCGCAGTAATTGCGTTGGTTTTTTCAGAAACACAAAAAATGCGTTTCAATTTTGAATAGTTGTATTTATAAAGCGTTAGCTTCCGGTTTTTAATAGGAAAAGAGGTTTTTTTGCTAAAAACCATTGGTGGCAAATCGTAAAATTTATCAGCTATAACCACCAGGGAAAGTGCTTTGGGGTCGTGAATATGAATAAGATCTATTTCCTCTTTTTTGCAAATTCTGCTAATTTTCAAACTATAACGAAGATCAAAATTAAAGCTAAGCGGGGCTGTTTTGTAATTTAAATTAGTGCTTCCTAGTTTTTTATGGAATTGTCCTTCTTTTATGCATAGGATTATATTTTCAACTTCGGGGAAATCCATTTTAAATTCTTCACACAGCAATTCAATTTGATTTTCACCGCCGCCCCAGGTCTTTACTGCCGATATGTGAAGGGTTTTCATGAAGTCTTTCTCTTTATTCGGTTGCGCAATAACTATATTTGTGAATTGTAATAAGTCTAAGCTTTAGATTAGTCTCCTTCTTATGTGTGCAAAAATAGTAATTTACACCGCCATCTTTGGAAATTATGATGGGCTAATTCCTCAGCCTGAATTTCCTAATATAGATTACTTGTGTTTTACCGATAAACCAGTAAATTGCAAACCCTGGAGAGTGGTTGAGGTAGCATCTAAATTTAAAGATCCAATTCTGGATGCCCGTTACCATAAAATTTTAGGGCACCCTATTTTAGAAGAGTACGATACAAGTATCTATATTGATGGGAATTTTTTGATGCTTACAAATCCCGATAAACTGATTCAGGAAAAATTACAAGGTGATAAGGTTCTTGCCTATTTTGATCATAATAAAGCAGATGATGCCCGGGATTGTATTTATGAAGAATATGGGGCTTTATTAAAACTAGAAGAAGAAAAAGGGTATTTTAAAGATGATCCTAAGGCTATGAAAAATCTGATAGATTTCCTTAGAAAGGAAAACTATCCTAAGAGAAACGGTTTGATAAGTTCAGGCGTGCTATTGCGAAAACATAAAGATCAGGAATTAAAACTTTTGATGAAAGAATGGTGGTATTTTGTTAAAAATTACACGAAAAGGGATCAGTTAAGTTTTAATTATGTGCTTTGGAAGAAAAATTTTGATAGATACGACTTATTGGAAGGGGATATTAGAAGGGGTAATCCCTGGTTTTACTTTTTAGGGAGTCACCGTAAAGATTATCGAATAAAATTACTAAAATATAAGCTGAAAAAGCTATTAAGAAAATAGCTTTAACCATTAGTTTGATGAAATTATATATTTCAAAATACCATAAGCTGTCGAAAAAAAGTATTGCTGAGATTCTACTGAATTTCAATGCGGTAGGTCAATCGCTATTCGGTGATGATAAGGGGCGCAGAAATCGAATAAAAGTGGTTGAAAAAGATGGGAAGAAATTCAATATAAAATCTTTTAAACAGCCAAATTACATAAATAGGTATGTCTATGTGTTTTTGCGAAAATCTAAGGCAGAACGCTCTTTTGAATTTGCAGAAAAACTTACTAATAAGGATATCGGCACGCCAAAACCTATTGCTTATGCTGAAGAAACCAGTAAAGGTGCCCTCACCAAAAGTTTTTATATAAGTGAACATTTGGATTGCGACCTTACGTTTAGAGACTTAGACCTTACGAAGCCAGGTCATGAAGATATTTTACGTGCCTTTACCCGTTTTACCTATGATTTACACCAAAAGAAAATTGAATTTTTAGACCATAGTCCGGGAAATACCTTAATTCAGTTAAATAATGGCGATTATCGATTTTACCTTGTAGATCTCAATAGAATGGTATTTAAGTCGCTTAATTTTACCGAGCGAATGAAGAATTTTGCGCGTCTTACTTCAGATAAAGAAAAGGTAAAGATTATGGCCGAGGAATATGCAGAACTCCTTGGGAAAACTGAAAATGAGGTTTTTAATAAAATGTGGTTTTTTACCCGTTCCTTTTTTGAAAATCGCGGTAAGAAAAGGAAAATGAAATTGAAGCTTAAAAAGTTGGTAGGAATTAATTAGTTTGATATGAATTTAAGATTTTTGTTTGCTTCCGGGAAAAATGCAAAACTGCCTTACTACATAAGAAATTACTCGAAGGTGATCCTTCCAAAATATCTTTTTCAAAGCAGGTTAGCGAGCAAGTTAAATTCCATTTCTTCCCGACCTGATGCAGAATATATAATTTCAAGAGTTAATTACTATAATAAACTGGAAGCCGTCCAGGAACTCCCAGAATCTTCGCAACGATTTTCAGATCTAAAAAAAGGAGGGGAAGTGAAATCGGTTTATTTTCTTGATGCCTATAGAATTATTTCATGGTTTAAAGGAAGTTATAAATGGAATTACGTACCGGGAGATGTAATTCATATTCCTGATGTTCCATCAATCGTAAAAAGCAGGCCGATCGCTGGAGACAATAAAAATTCAGTTGTGTTGAAATTAGAAAAGATGAGGCATTTTATCTTCTTAAAGGACAATTTGAAATTCAATGAAAAATCTAATAAATTAATTTTCCGCGGAAAGGTAGATAATAAGCCGCATCGCATTGAGTTTATGGAAAAGTATTTCCATCATCCTTTGTGCGATCTGGGAAATATCACAAATAACAATATCACTCCTCCCGAATGGACGGTAGAGAAGAGTACATTATACTATCATCTTAAGTATAAATTTATTTTGGCCCTGGAAGGTAATGATGTAGCCAGTAATCTAAAATGGATTATGTCTTCAAACTCTATCGCGGTGATGCCGAAGCCAAAGTTTGAAACCTGGTTTATGGAAGGAAAGCTTATTGCCAACCAACATTATATAGAGATTAAAGAAGATTATTCAGATTTGGAAGAACGACTTAATTATTTCATTGAAAATCCGGAGGAAGCACATCAAATTATTAAAAACGCCAACGAATACGTATCTCAATTCTTTAATAAAGAACGGGAACATTTAATTGGCCTGGCGGTAATGAATAAGTATTTGGAAAAGACTTCACAGAAATAGATTTTAATTTTCCTTAAATCGCTGATATTGAGTTAATAGTGCTGTTGCTATTTTGTTTTCATTATAATCTTTGCAGACCATACTATATCCGTTTTCTCCTATTTTCTGTCGGAGGTCAGGATTATTTTTTAGTATTTCTATCGATTTGGCGATCTCCCCGGCTTCGGCTTTACAGAGAAAAATATTTTCTTCGTGTTTAAAAGCCTCTTTTATGGCTTTGGTTTCCATAGTTAGAACTGGCTGTCCACAGGATGCGTAATTGAATATCTTGTTTGGGATTACTAAATTAGATTTTAGGGTGTTCCCAAAAATTCCGAGGCACAAGTCAAAACTGTTGATGTAACTATCTAAATTAGTATAATCAACCCTTCCTTCAAATTTAACCTGCTCTAAAGCGTATTTCTTTTGTAATGCTAACGCCTGGTCATATTCATAACCATTCCCAATCAAAATGAATTCTATATCTTTTTCATTTTTAAGTAATTTTGCGGCTTCCAAAATTTTAAGTACTCCCTGAAGCGGTATAAAATTTCCAATAAAACCAATTTTAAATTTCGTATTAGAAGGCTTATCAGGAAAGGTCTCGTTATCAAAATCCCTGGTATTTGCACCAACATAGACAATACCTGTTTTCTTTCTGGGGATCTTATATTTTTTAATAAAGTAATCACGATGGGCGTGAGTATCAAAAATTAAAAAATCTGCTTTCATTGAAGACCGCAAATCCCGATATAAGGAGCGCAAGGCTTCATAGCTAATTTTACTGTACACTTTATAATCCTTAATGTTGGTCATGTACTTACTTATAAGCGGATCAAAAACCACATCACAAATCGAATGTTTTTTGACAAAGCTTACCGATTTATGACCAAAGCTGGGAATGTAGGTAAAATAGGCTTCTACGCTTAATTCACTGATTTTTTTTGCTGAATGTTTGTCAAACTTTTTGAAATTAAATTCTATAATTTCAAATCCAAGCTTTTTAAATCCGTTGAGAATTACAAGAGTTCTATTGTAGCTGGTTTCTATATCCTTTCCGGTTACCAGAATTTTTTGTCTTTTCATAATACGTGCCTATAAACTTCTACAATTTTTTGATGTTACACTTGAAATACTAAACTGCCTGGAGAAAGACTGGACTTCTTTTACTATTTTCATTTTTTCTTTGGGTTAGCCAGTAAAAAATCACACGTTCAGCTAATGTATGGAAATCACCGATATAGACTAAATATCACCGTATCTCATCTTTAATGAGTTCCTCATAACCAGCATTCTTCGTGGTCACTACAGGTTTGTCGCTACAAAGAAATGGAGTTGCGCCGGTTTAGTTAGGATTACGCAACAAGTTACTAATATATTCTAAGGTTTCAGCTCTGCTATTTCGTGCATCAAAACTACTCAGAATAAATTTTCTTCCGTTTACACCAAATTTTTGTCGCATTTCTGAAGAGCGATAAAGTTGTAATATTTTTTCTTTCATCGCCTCGAGATCATCTTTTTTGATAAGGTATCCTGTTTCATTATTTCTTATAAGTTCAGGATTACTACTAATATTATAAGCGATCACCGGCTTTTCTAATAATGAAGCTTCTGCAATTACATATCCAAAACCTTCCCAGTGAGAAGGAAGAACAAATATATCGATATCATTTAAAAAAGAAATTGGATTTTTTACTTCTCCTGTGAACTGGATTAAATGCTCAACCTGCATCTCTTTAGTATATTCTATTAGCGTTTGTAGTAAAGGCCCCGCGCCACCAATACGTATTTTAAAATTATTTATTTCTCCTTTTAGAATTGCCGCCAAATCAATTAATGCCCTTTGATTCTTTTGGTAAACAAGTCGACCTAGATTACCTATAACAAAACCAGGTGAGCCTTTTGGAAGGTGAACATCGAATTTATCAACATCCAAACCATTGTAGATCACTTTTATTTTATTTTCAGGAAAAAGTTCTGGATTCTTTTTAAGAATAGAATTTTTGGTTGCTTTAGAATTAGCAATAATTCCAGTAATTACGTGTTTAAAATATATGCGGTTTAAAAATGAATTCTTAATAGCAATATCGCTTCCTCTTCTGTAAATAATATGTTTTACATTCTTGGTCGCAGCGGTTACGCCTACTGTTTTTATGTCGATAGGAGAATTTAATAAGATCATATCTGGTGAAACCTCTGATAAGATCCTGGCAATAACTCGAAATTTTAAAGGATTTAAAAAGCTCAAATTATTAATTGAAAGCTGTTTTACCTCGACATTATATTTTCTTGCGCGTTTGTATAACTCGCTATTTTGATTGGTAATAATGACAACTTGAAATCCTTTTTCTTTTAAGAATAATGCCATTTCGAAATGCCATTTCTCTCCCCCTCCCCAGGATTTTGTTGTATTTACTAAACAGACGGTTATCATA
Organism: Salegentibacter tibetensis; assembly: GCF_020164485.1. Lineage (GTDB taxonomy): Bacteria > Bacteroidota > Bacteroidia > Flavobacteriales > Flavobacteriaceae > Salegentibacter > Salegentibacter tibetensis. Next base: position 65,656 of record NZ_JAIQZA010000010.1, on the reverse strand, counting down.
TTATTTAAAGAGAGTAAACGAAAAAGGTTTTGGGAATCTTCTCGTATTAAATTTTTAGCGTGTTCTATTCTTTTGAAAGCAAGGGGCTTTTTTTACACTTTCTATAGCTAGATCTAATTGGAATCGTTTCCAGGAATTCCTCAGCCCTTCTTTGCGAATTTAAAAAATTAAACTTCATATCAATATACAGGCTTAAGAAAAGAAAGCGTTTATTTAGTCTCATCTCCAGTTTTTAACAGGATTAAAATGAATAATTCTCATTTCAGCAGATCATTATACAAAGAGACTATTTGCGAAGCAATATTTTCATCATTGAATCTCTGAGCATAATTAAAGCTTTTTTCAGAAATTAATTTTCTCTTTGCAGGATCATTTAAAAGAGAACGAATAGCTTCAGAAATCTCGGAAATATTCGTAGGATCAACATATATACTATCTGGTCCTCCGGCCTCCGGGAAGCAACCATAATTTGTAGTAATTACAGGTGTTTTGGAATAAAGGGCTTCTATGATTGGGATTCCGAAACCTTCAAAAAGAGATGGATAAATAAAAATTTCAGCTCCCTGGTAAAGGGCCGCAAGTTCATAAGTAGACAGGCCGTGTAGAAAAAACACCTTATTTTCCAGCCCTTCTTTTTTTATATATGTCCTTATCTTTTCGGCATAGGATGTTAACGAACCAACTATAACAAGATGGGTATCTAAATCCTTAATGGCTTTAACAGCGGCAAGAATATTCTTTCTGCTTTCTACAGTTCCTACGTTGAGTAAATAATTTTTAGGGAGTTTATATTTTTTAATAACATCATTAATTGCAGCAGGAGAGTAACTTATTTTGTACTCCTTCTGGCAACCCTGATAAATAACCTCAATTTTGGAAGCATCTGCCTCAAGAAAATCAATTATATCCTTTTTGGTTTGTTCGCTTACTGCAATGATGGAATCAGCTGCTTTTACGGCATGTTGAAATTTACGTTTATAAATTATTTTGTCTAAAAATGAATAAAACTCTGGATAGCGTAAAAATATTAAATCATGTATGGTAACTACACTTTTTATTTTAGTATTATTTAGTCCTATAGGAATTTCTCCTGAAAGCCCGTGGAAAATATCAAGATTATCTCTTTGAAGGTCTTTAGTTACATTTTTTCTTCTCCAAAAATTATTAAAAAAACGATTTATACTACTCCCCGGTAATCTTTCCTGTACTGGATTCTTCGGTTTGTAAAGCTGTTTTTTCGTGGTTTGGGGATTATATAATAAATAATTATTTTCCGGGTAGAAGTTACTTAATATGGTAACTAAATCACGGCTGTAATTCCCTAAACCAGTAGCGTTGTGGAAAATTCTTTTTGCTTCGTAACCTATTTTCATATTAATGGATTGTCATTACTCAAAACCTAATTTGGTAGGTTTTTTTAAATTATGCTGAATAAACTTCAAGAATTCTTTTGAAAAATATTTCGGTTTTAGATCAAGATTGTTTGGAGCCTTTTCAATTTTAGTTGATAGAAAATCCTCCAGATGAACCGATTTGTTGTATTTCCCATCTTCGTAAATCGCCCAATAGTTCTTCTTGATTTGTGGGGAATGGATGGAAAAAGTTGGTTTATTTAATGCTTTCATAATATTGGCCGCTCCGCCTTCGTTCCCAAAATATAGATCGCAATTAGCACAGTTTAGAATAAAACCTTTTAGTGAACTTTCGTAAATATCAAAAAAAATTTGTGATCGGGTATAAGAATTACATTGTTTATAAATATTCTTAGCTTCCTTTTTTTGTGTTGGTAAATAATTGAAGAGGATCTGTGCTTTAGGTTTTTCTTTAATCAATTTATCAAGCAGGGAAGCCATATAATTTTCGGGATAGGTCTTCATTGAAGAACTCCCTAGAACCCCACACATTATTAGGGGGTGTTCTAATTTCACTCCTTGTTCTATCAGTTTTTTTCTAAAGATTTCTTTTTCCTCTGAAGAAATATAAATTTTAGGTTTTAACTCCCTGGGGAATTCCTGATCGAAAGCCTCTAAAAGTTGCATCCGGTTTTCAATAGCAAGACCTGCTTTTGTTTCAGGTTTTTCTTTATAAATAAAAGTTTGTGTGTAAAACGGGCGGGTATATTTTTTTTGAAATCCAAGCCTTATAGATGCGCCAGAGTATTTTGCAATTATTCCTGAGCTTATTTTAGAATATATATCAATCACCGCAGTATAAGATTCCTGTCGAATAGAATTTAAAAACTTCAGGAATTTCACGGGGTCTTTTCCGGTGCCCGGATCATACTCAATAATCTTATCTATAAAAGGATTATTTTCCACCACCGGAGCAGTATGTGGATAAATAAGGTAATGTAATTCAGATTCGGGATATTTATTCCGAAGCGCTTCAAATAAGATTGAGGATGTAAGCACATCCCCAATCATTTTTTGTTGAATTATGAGTATTTTCATAGGCGCCTCCCAGCCTCCCCTAGGGGAGGAGTTAAATTGTATTCATTTTATTTAAGACTTCTCAGACTTTTTCCATTAGAAGAAGATTTAAATTCCCCCTTCGGGGGTTAGGGGGCTAACTTTTTTAAACCGCTACATTATATTCCCTCAAAGCATCATTCAAGGAAGTTTTCTTATTCGTTGATTCTTTTCGTTTTCCTATAATTAAAGCACAGGGAACATTGTATTCTCCTGCAGGGAATTTCTTGGTGTAACTTCCGGGAATCACTACCGATCTTGCCGGAACAATTCCTTTCATTTCTTTAGGTTCATCCCCGGTAACGTCTATAATTTTTGTAGAAGCAGTGAGTACAACATTGGCTCCTAAAACAGCTTCTTTTTCAACCTTAATGCCTTCAACAACAATACATCTTGATCCAAGAAATGCGTTGTCTTCAATAATAACGGGGGAAGCTTGCAGGGGTTCCAAAACTCCGCCAATTCCAACTCCGCCGCTAAGGTGAACGTTTTTGCCAATTTGAGCACAACTACCTACAGTAGCCCAGGTGTCTACCATTGTGCCTTCGTCTACATAAGCACCAATATTCACATAACTCGGCATCATAATTACCCCGCTGGAGATATATGCTCCGTGTCTTGCCACAGCATTGGGAACTACACGAATTCCCTTTTCTTTATATCCTTTTTTCAATGGAATTTTATCGTGGTATTCAAAGATACCAGCTTCCAAAGTTTCCATTTTTTGGATGGGGAAATATAGAACTACACCTTTTTTCACCCATTCGTTTACCTGCCAGCCGTTTTCGGTAGGCTCAGCGGTTCTCAGTTTTCCCGCGTCTAGTAGCGAAATAACTTCGCGAATGGCTTTAATGGTTTCTGTATCTTTTAGTAAATCCCGGTTTTCCCAGGCTTCATTGATCTTAGCTTCTAAATGATCCATTTTTATCGATTTTTAGCAAATATAATAGCTTAAGGCTAATTTTTGGTGGTAAAGCAATATAAACATTACCTTTGCGCAAATTTTGAAGATGGCTCGTATTATGGCATTAGATTTTGGGACAAAACGCACCGGTATAGCGGTTAGCGATGAGCTCAAAATGATAGCCTCGGGGCTTACCACCGTTAAGACATCAGAACTTCTGGATTTTCTCGATAAGTATTTTAAAGAGGAAAATGTAGAATTGGTGCTGGTGGGAGAACCCAAACAAAAAGATGATTCAGCTTCAGAAAGTGAAGTATATATCCAGGAATTTTTAAAAGTTTTTACCAAAAAATTTCCTGAAATGCCGCTTAAAAGGGTAGATGAACGGTTCACTTCAAAAATGGCTTTTCAGTCTATGATAGACAGCGGACTTAAAAAGAAAAAACGCAGGGATAAAGCACTTGTGGACGAAATTAGCGCGACGATCATTTTGCAGACATATCTTTATGAATAACTGACTAAGGATACAAAATATATTAGAAGCTGAAACAAGTTCAGCTTGACGTTAAAAAATGAATAGTGAATAATGAATATTTTTTAGAGAAGTTAGCTTATGCCCATCTTAGGAACCTAAATTCCGGGAATGGAAATAAGATTATAAATTATTCATTATAAAATATACAATTAAAAAGAATGATTTTACCAATTGTAGCTTACGGAGATCCGGTTTTACGAAAAAAATGTAAAGAGATCCCGGAAGATTATCCAAAACTGGATGAGTTGATAGAGCAAATGTGGGAGACCATGTATAATGCCTTTGGAGTTGGGCTTGCCGCACCACAAGTTGGCCGCCCCATTCGATTGTTCCTTGTAGATTCGAGCCCGTTTGCTGAAGATGAGGAATTGGAATTGCTGGAAAGGGAAGAACTTAAAAAGTTGAAGAAGGTTTTTATAAACCCTAAGATCGTTGAGGAAGAAGGTGAAGAATGGGCTTTTAACGAAGGCTGTTTAAGTATTCCTGAAATTAGGGAAGATGTATTTAGAAAGCCGAAGATCGTGATAGAATATCAGGATGAAAATTTTGAGGAACATCGTGATACTTTTACCGGTTTGGCAGCGAGAGTAATTCAGCACGAATACGACCATATTGAAGGAATTTTATTTACCGATAAACTTTCCAGCCTTAAAAAGCGTTTGCTAAAGGGAAAACTTGCAAGCATTTCTAAAGGAAAAATAAAGATCGATTATAAAATGCGCTTTCCTGAAATGAAAAAAGGGCGTTAAATCACTTTGATAATTAATTCAGGCAGCTGATATTTGCCAGCCGAAAATCAAAACCCTCGGAGTAAGTTCACGAGGTATGAATTGAAAAACTTTTATAATCGCGAGCAAGCCCGTCTTAATGTTTCGGGCAGGTCTCGGAAAAATAAACCCTCGGTGAGGGATTAAAAAACTACTATGGGATTAGATAAAATATTAGCGATTTCGGGAAAACCCGGTTTATACGAATTAACCGCACAAAGTCGTGGCGGATTTATTGTAAAATCAATTCCTGAAGGAAAAAAAATGGCCGTGAATATTCGCCACAATGTTAGTTTGTTGAGCGAAATCGCGATCTACACTTATACCGAAGAAGTTCCGCTTGCGGAAATCTTTGAAAAGATGAAAGAGAAGGAAGATGGGGGAGAGGCGATAAGCCACAAAGCTCCTAAAGCTGAATTAGAAAATTATTTCGCTGAAATCTTACCCGATTATGACGTAGACAGGGTTTATGCCAGCGATATGAAGAAAATTTTCCAGTGGTACAACCTGCTTGTTAAAAATGGCATTACCGTTTTTGCTACTACTGAAGAAGAGAAACCAGCCGATAAGGATAAATCGGGAGAGGAAGAATAACCTATCCGATTGATTTGAGATTACCTTGTCAGGAATGGAAATCTTAAGATACAACCTCACAGGTTTTTAAAACCTGTGAGGTTTTTTTATTACAAGAAATTATAGCCGAAAGTTAATGTGATCGGGTTTTGTATTTCACCGTTAAAACCACTATTTCTCATTACACTATTTACTGAATAAATAATGTCTAAGCTTAACTTTTTATATTTTACTCCCGTTGCAAAATCTAAATTAGGATCAGCTGTGGTATTTTCAAATCCAAAATTGGAATTAAAATTCTCCAAATTATAGACATTTGATGGATTTGTTAAAATATTTAGAGAAGCAGCACCTTGAAGATATAAATCAATATTTTGCCCCTGATAATAATAATATCTAATGCCAAGAGGAAGCATAATATGTGAATAATCTATAAATAAATTTTCTTCTTCGGCCGCCCAGGCATCTGGATTGGAAGGAACAATTCCCTGGGTATAAATTAAGGTTTCATTGGAGGTTTTACTATATTGAAAAGAAGGGTATGAAACAATAGAAAACCTATTGTTGAGAAAAGGAAATATATATTCCATTTCTACTCCAATTCTTGGTGATAAGTAAGCATCTGATTTTTGTTCATTTGGGAATGGCTCCCCCTGTACAAAATTTATAGCCGAATAGTTTATTCCTGCTTTCAGGCTTAAATTAAATTCACCTTTTCGTCTTTTTTTTAAATAGTTCACAAAATCACTTTTCTCACAAGCGTTGTATTTTGTAAATATGTTATTTAATGATTTTTCATTATATCTTAAGTTAGAGATTTGATCCTGATCTATTGAAGGGCAGTTCAGGTTATTTAGCAATTGCTGTTTATACCTGTTATTATCTCTTATTTTAGTGTCATCTACTAAATACTTCCTTGAGATGAGTGGCTCTATTTTTTCCTCGTTCAAGCTGTAAAATAATCTTATTGGTAAATTTTTAGATCTGTAAGAATATAAACTTGCTTTGCCCTCTATAGAAACTTTGAGAAAAAGCGTATCCAGCTTATAATTAGGTTCTCTCTTAGTATCCAGTTTTTTAATATCGTCCTGAGAAACATCTAATTTCACAACAGCTCTTTGAAATTTATAGGGTGTATGTAATACTTCAAATGACTGTACGTCCCGAATGGTTTTTTCTTTAATTTGATCGCCTTGTGATAATTTATATTGAAAACTTTCTGGGTTGTTTAGTTCCTCCCGGTTATCAATTAAACATTCTACCCGTTCGCCTTTATTGTTAATGAAATATCCGGATTGAAAATTTTGTGCATAAAATGATAAACTAAAACATAGAAGAATTACACTTAATAAAACTTTTTTCATTTTCTTTTGAAGATTTTTATTGATCGGCGAAGATATTTATACGCTCATATTTTAACAAAATTTAAGACTTTTATTTCTGGAATTTTTAATCCAGCACTCCCAAAAACTTAAGTCCAAAAATAAATGCGCCCTGGCGATTTCCATCCTGATTAGAAACCACATAATCCAAACGCAACAACCTATATTTTCCAAAGCCAAGATTGTCTATTCCAACTGAATATTCAGAATAGGGCTTATTGTCCTGGGTATAGAGTGCATGAGCGCCAATCACCAGGTTGTAATTCAGCTGATTTAAAAATGGGATTTTCCCTAAAACCCAACCTTTAAAATCGTGTTCAGCGTGAGCTTCAGCATAGGTTTTATTGGTGCTCATTGCATAATAGGGTAAAAGGTTAAACCTGGATAGGTTGCTAAAACCATTATTCACCCTGGTTTGATTTCCTATAAAATGCCGGTAATCTATAAAGGCCATATTTTCAGCATTTAGAAAGGTACCACCGTTTAAATTATAGCCGAACTCTCCCTTATTGGCCAGTTTTAAAGTTTGTGTTACAGAAGCTTTGAATTGATCAAAATTATAAGCTTCTACACTCGCACCAAAACCTTTTTCGTAGCCCAAATAAAGAGTAGGATATTTTTCGTTATTAATATTAAATTTCCCACTTGGGTAACTCATATATTTTTGTCCGAATCTAATTCTCGTATTCAGGTTAAGTTTAAAAATATCATGATTCCTGAATGGCACCGAGCCAAAATTTTCGGGCTGCAGGGGATTGTTGGAAGTATATTGAACACCGTCATTATCAATAATCACCTGGTTTGTAGTGTTGATTAACGGGTTCCTGTTTTCATAACTAAAGTCCCCAAAAAAGTAGAGCCCGTTGACAACTTCCTGTTGATAAGAGATTTCAGCAAAAGAGCGTTCGTAAAGTTTCAGGTAATTTCTTTGAAAAAATATGGTTGTGATATCGTTAAGCCTTTCAGAAATAGGATCTCTGTCATTAATTTGTGCGGTTTCTATTCCGCCGGAAACCCTTAAAACCGGCCTGCTTGAATTATTAAATTGTTTCTGAATTCCTACTTTGATCCTGAATCGCTCATCACTAAATCCATAATTAAGCGTAGAATACAAACGCCAGTATTTCCCGGAGTTCTCATCCTCACTGTCGTTTTGCCTGTAAGAAATTGTACTCGAAGTATTCCAGCCCTGCACCGTATTGAAATGCGTGCCCATCAATGGGGAACTTATATTAAAATACCTGTCTTTATGGGAGTTCTGCCAGGAATACCCAAAAATAGGATTGGTTAAACTGAATTTATTACGCACCCTATCTATAGAATCCAAATAAGGTTTTGAATTTCGAAGCGTTTGTATGCTATCTTTTCTTACATAATCGTTAATTTCCTCATCGGTTAAAGGCACCGGGCGTAATTTTTTCCAGTATGTTGAATCTTTTTTATTTGCCGCTTCAGCAAAAGACATAATCTCACTCCCAAAACTTTTTTTGCTGAATTCCGGTTCAAAATCATAATTGCTGTAAACCGCGGTAAACCTGCCATCTCCCGATATCCCGAACATTGCAAAGCTAAAATCTACCGTTTGCGAAAGCTGAATATAAAACCCGTTTTCTCCTGAAAAACGGTAATTCTGTTTAAAGTCCAGGGTTTCTATAGGTGGCACCTGTATAGCCTGTCCGGTAGTTTGTAATTCTACACCAAAGATTTGCCAAAGATCTTCCACGATATAAATATGCCCCGAGAAAACACGGTCTTTTTCCCGTTTGGGACTCACTTTTATTTTGTTGATGAGGTTTCCGTTTTCATCATAAAAAGTTCCATCTAACTTGTAATTATAATAGTTAAAAGCATATTCGGCAATGGGTGAAACCATCTCGCTGTTAATTTCAATGGTGTTTTCGTAAAATGAAAAGTAAGATTCCTGGGCCGAATTTAAGCTAAAACCATTATCGTCGCCACTCACTTTAGAGGCGATGATTTTTTCTTTAAAATCGTCGGGCCGTTTATATGAAATTTCAGAAATTGTTTCACTTAAATAAACAATACCACTTCGTGTGGAGTCCAGCCCGCCACCAAGGTCACCGACTTCCTGGCCAAGGATTTTTTCCGGGGCATTTTTAATTCGCCATAATCCACGAGAATAATATTCGGCGGTATAAGCTTCGAGTTTTTCGGCGTTTCGCTTCCTAAAATCAATTGCTTTTCTAATAATCGCGTTTGCCGGGTTTTCTCCAGAAGTAAGGTTTACTTCATCCAAACTGGTGGTTTCGGGTTTAAGGCTGATATCTAATTTGTACGGAAATTCCTCAACTGAAATAGCTTTTTTCTGCGTTTGATATCCCAAAAACTGAAAAACCAAATCGTAATCTCCCGGTCTCGTTATTTTTAGCTCATAGATGCCGTTTTCATTAGTAGTAGTACCAAATCTCCCATCTTCAGTATAAATATTTACATAGGGGAGCGTTTTGTTTTCAGTATCGGTAACCTTGCCGGTAATTTGTGCCGTTAAGTTAATTGATGAAAAAATAAGAAAAATGATGATAATTTTTTGATGCATGATGATGAATTTAAGAAGTGGCCAAATTAGGCAAAATAATTATGCTTAGTCTATTTATCTGTTTTCTGAAGCTGTACTTTTTTCTTCTGAAATAATCCCCATAATCCCAGTGCCGGCCCAAATACGAGCAAACTCAAACTATATACCGGTTCCAGCTGATGCAAATAAGTAATTAACTGAATACTCACAATAGTAATGGCAAAACCTATTGAATTTACAATGGTAAGGGCTGTGCCTTTAATTTCTGGAGAGGCGTTTCCGGCTACCAGGGTTGAGAATAAAGGAGAATCTGCAATCACCACGATGCCCCAAAAGCATAAAAAGGTGATAAGTACTGCTGCTGAAGGCTGAAGAAAAACGAAGGGAAAACTGATACAACATAAACCCGAAAGGAGCAAAGCGGTGGCAGCGGTTTGTTTTACTCCGGCGATTTCAGAAATATATCCACCCAAAACACAGGAAAGTCCGCCGATTCCTATGATGATAAAAGACCAGAATGAAACATCAAAATCGCTTTCCGGAATTGAGTATTTATAAGCCGCCAAAATAATGGGTACAAAAGCCCAAAAAGTATAGAGCTCCCACATATGCCCAAAATAACCAAATGCGGCGCTGCGCAGATTTTTATTCTTAAAAACGCTAAAAACAGCATCAACTTTAAATTTTCCTTTGGCTTTTCTAAATGGCCCGTTGGGAACAAATAGAAAAATTAAAAGTCCACCCAGAAATGCGAAACCGGAAGTGGCAATAATCACATAACGCCAGGGCAGCTCTTCTGTACCGGTAAAAGTCTTTAAAAAATGTGGAAAAGCAGTACCTAAAACCAGGGCCCCCACCAGATAGCCAAGTGATTTTCCGAGGCCTTTGTCGTAATAATCTGCGGCGATCTTCATACCTACGGGATAGATCCCTGCCAGGGAAAATCCCGTGAGGAAACGGAGTAGGAGTAAGCTGTTTAAATTATTGTTTTCGAGAATAATCCCAAGGTTAAAAATCGCACCAAAAACAGCAGAAATAAAAAAGAGTTTTGAAGGAGAAAACCTGTCGGCCAGGCTAAGAAATGCAAAGATGAGTGTGCCTAAAATAAAACCGAATTGCACGGCAGAGGTTAAATGCCCTAAGGCTTCGTCATTTAAATTAAAGTTAAGGTAAAGCTCAGGCATTACGGCATTACCGGCAAACCAAAGCGAGGTGCAGCAAAACTGGGAAAAAACGATTAGGGGTAAAATCTGTTTTGCCGGCTGCATCCAGAAATTATTTGTATTCTTTCTTGATCCTGTCTAATTTTCTTTTGCTTTCGCGGTCTTTAATAGTTTCCCGTTTATCGTAGAGTTTTTTACCTTTTGCAAGTGCAATTTGCATTTTCGCTAGTCCGCGATCGTTAATAAATACGCGCAGCGGGATAATGGTAAGTCCGGAATTCTTCACTTCTTTTTCCAGCTTTCGTAATTCGCGGCGCTGCAAAAGGAGTTTTCGCTCACTTTTAGGATTATGATTAAAATGAGTGGCGTGAGAATATTCTTCAACATGCATATTGATCACGAATAATTCGTGGTTCTGAAATTCACAAAAACTCTCGGCAATAGAAGCTTTTCCCTGCCTGATGGCTTTTATTTCGGTACCGGCCAGTTTGATTCCGGCCACATATTTATCGAGAATTTCATATTCAAACCGGGCCTTTCGATTTTTTATATTTATGGTATTGCTGGTCTTCTTCATAAGAAACAAAAATAGGAAGCTTTCTTTAGAAAATGGCTTAAGAGGCATTTAAAATAGCAATTGAATATGCTTATATTTAAGTTATGCAAATTTCTTATACTACAAAACAGCAAAAGGCTTTTCTGGAATTTAATCTGACAGAACGTTTTTAGCGTTTTCTGGAATTAATGGAGAACATTAGTTTATTTCAGGTGAATGAAAAACTTTTGGCTTATAAATATGGAATGAATAAGAATTTTATAATTGAGAAAACCCTAGATAGATTGAAATCCTCTAAATAATTCTTTTTCGCTTGTATAATTTCGATTGACAACTTCAACTAAAAAGGTTTTTAAATAAAATAAACTAAAAGTCTACTTTCTGGTACAAGTCAGCCTAACCTTGGCGAAAGGGGCAGAGTATTCATTCGTTTCTAAATATAATCTATGTTACGTGCCATTATCGCATTTTAATTACCTTTGCAGGCAATTTTAACGGCATAACGGCCTTTTAATCTTTACAATATTCAATATGAAAAATTACTTTTTAGGAATTCTTATTATAGCAGTAACTTTTGCCTGTAATTCAAAACAGGAAAATGCACAGCAAATTATAGATAAAGCTATTGAAAATGCTGGCGGGGAACGTTATAAGAATGCTGAAATTAGTTTCGATTTTAGAAAAGGATCTTATAGAAGTAATAGAGTAGGTGGAAAGTTCGAATTAGAACGGATCCTGGCCGATTCTACCGGAGCCCAATACCGGGATGTAGTAAATAATGATGGGTTTACCCGGTATTATAAAGATACTGTGATGCAACTTTCTGATTCTATGAAAAACGTTTATAGTAATTCGATAAATTCTGTTCACTATTTTGTGCAGTTGCCTTTCGGTTTAAATGATGAGGCTGTAAATAAGGAGCTTATTGGAAAGGACACTATCCAAAACAAGGAATATTACGAGGTAAAAGTGACTTTTGATACCGAGGGTGGTGGCACAGATCACGAAGATGTATATTTGTACTGGATTGATACCCAAAACTACAATGTTGATTATCTTGCCTATAGTTTTGAGGTAGAGGGAGGCGGATTACGGTTTAGAAAAGCCTACAACCCCAGAACCATTGAAGGAATTAGGTTTGTAGATTACGAAAACTATAAGACTGACAACCTGAACACCCCACTCGATCAATTAGATGATCTTTACCAAGACCGGCAACTGGAATTACTCTCAAAAATTGAAAATAAGAATATAGAAGTAAAAATCGCTGACTAAAAAGCGAGGAATATTCTTACATTTACCTGTTAATTCTTCCTAATTAACGAGTTGTTCTAAAAGCTTTAACAGCGCCTTAGACTTCATTCAATGCCTCAGTTCATAACTTTAAAATCAAAAAAAATAGTTATGAAAGAGAAGACATTGAAAACCATTAATCCGGCTACGGGAAAAGAATTAGAAACCTACAATTACTTTACAGATCAGGAGGCGAAAGATGCTGTGGAAGAATGTCACCAGGCATTTTTAAAATGGAGAGAAAAATCCCCAAAACAGAGAGCTGAAGTAATTAAAGCTATTGGAGAAAAATTAACTGAGCATAAAGACGAATTGGCGAAGTTAATGACTTCTGAAATGGGTAAATTACTCAAACAGGGAGAACAGGAAGTTGACCTTTGCGCCGGAATTTGCGAATGGACAGCGGCAAATGGCCCTGATAATTTAAAAAATGAGGAACGTGAATTACCTGACGGTGGTCGCGGAATAATTACATACTCACCCATTGGCGTAATCTACGGAATACAACCCTGGAACTTCCCGGCTTACCAGGTAATTAGATATGCAATTGCCAATCTTATGGCCGGTAACGGGGTTTTATTAAAACACGCCGCAAGTGTTACAGGTTCCGGTTTGCTCCTTGAAAAAATATTTAAAGAAGCCGGTTTGCCTAAAGACCTTTTCAAAGTTATTATCATTGACCACGACCAATCTGATTCGATAATAGAACATGACCTGATTAGAGGTGTAACCCTAACCGGAAGTCCCGGAGCAGGAAAAATTATTGGCGAAAAAGCAGCATCTAACCTAAAGAAGACTGTACTGGAACTCGGTTCTAATGATGCTTATATGGTGTTTGAAGATGCCGATATTAAGAAAGCGGTAAAATGGTGCGTGATGGGTAGAATTTACAACAATGGAGAAACTTGTGTATCTGCTAAACGTTTTATAGTTACCGAAAAGGTTTATGACGAATTTAAAGAGGCTTTTGTAGAAGAAATGAAGAATATAAAAGCAGGTGATCCAACTAATAATGATAATGACCTTGGCCCTTTAGCTCGAAAAGATTTGCGGGAAGAATTACACGAGCAGGTTGAAGATAGCGTGAAAAAAGGCGCGGCTGTTCTTTGTGGGGGTGAAATTCCTGAAGGGGAAGGTTACTATTATCCTGCCACAATTTTAGCAAATGTGAAACCGGGACAACCCGCTTACGACGATGAACTTTTTGGTCCTGTTGCCTCTTTAATTAAAGCTAAGGATGATGAAGATGCGATGCGAATCGCCAATGATAGCCGTTTTGGACTTGGAGGTGGAATTTTCTCTGAAGATGTAGATAAAGCAGTAGAGCTGGCCAGCAAGTATTTTGATACGGGAATGGTGTTTATTAATTCCTTTGGTTTAGCACAACCAAATATGCCGTTTGGTGGCGTAAAAAATTCAGGTTACGGCCGTGAACATGGTGGTTTCGGACTTAAAGAATTTGTGAACGTTAAAGCGATCAATATTTTGAACGGATAGGAACCTATCTTTTCTAAGCTGATAAGAAGGTAGTTTGAAAACTTAAGTTGCTAGACTCGTTTCAGAAACAGGAAGTTTAGGGCTACCTTTTCTAATTAAAGTACAAAACCTGGGAAGTCCGGGAATTATCAGGATGAATGGTTACTATAAATAAACTTCCGTAGACACTTTCATCCAAATCCTCATATTGTTTCGTTCCTAAAATATAATTTACCCATTCCGGGTTAAGGTCACTGTGGCCAACTACCAGGACCGTCTTATTCTTTGTGTTTTCCTGGAAATCTTTATCGTTTAATTTTTCAGTATTAAAAAATTGTACTTCTTTACTTTTTGATTCTGCAATTGGTTTGGCTGTGTTTACCGTACGTTTGTAGTCTGAACTATAAATAAGGTCAAAATCTATATCCTGGAAAGTTTTTACCCAATCCTGGGTTCTTTTCAGTCCGGCTTCAGTTAATTCCGGATCCTTATTTTTTGAATCAGTGGTATCCTTTTCGGCGTGACGAATAAAATAGTAAGTCGTGATTTCTTCCGACGGATCTCTAGCATCTTCCATAATTTCTTCAGGTTCTTTATCTCCAAATCTGCAGGAGGTTAAAATGATAAGACTCAGTATCCAAAAGTAGCGCTTCATAGTTTACTTAATTTCCAGTTCTAAAAGAATAAATTGGGTGATTTGATCACTAAAACTACTAAAATTATCGTCTGAAACCAGGATTAAAGATTTTTTTCCGTTAGGTAAGTCTGGTCCAAAGGTCATTCCTTCAATATTATCTATGGTTTCTTCGGTTAGAAAATTTTTAACCGATTTAAAATCGAAAACCAGTCTTTTTTCTGCATTCTGGTAATCCGATTTTCTTAGGTTTTCCATTTCCAAAGTATTGGTAGCTTTTGAGGCGTCTACATCAAAAATCTTTACGGTATTTCCGTTGGAACCATAACCGGCAGAAAAGGCCCGTTCTAAAACCAGGAATTTATCTTCGGCATATTCTAAAATTTCAGTAACTCCATTTACCGCAAACCAGTTAATGGGTAATTTTGTAATTCCATCGAGTTTATAAGAGAATTGTCTTTCAGCAGTTTGTGAGTCCTTGTTGAATTTGGTAATTCTAACCGGAGAATTTGTAGGATAAATTTTAGGTTTGGGGCCGTCTTTTTCCAACGGAAGTTCCATAGCCACCCAATAGGCCGATTTATCAAAACTTTCAGCTAAACCTTCAAAAACACCGTTATGTCTTGGTTTTTGTTCTCCTGAAGCTTTAAAATACTCAGGGATTTCGTAAGCTGAAATAAATTCACCATCGGTAGAAATATTGAAAACCGAAGGGTTTTTTCCATTTTGAATAGAACCTTCAGCAGAAATCACAAGTTGATTACTTTCAGCATCAAATCGAATTCCTTCTAAATCCGGGGTGTGTTCTTTGTAAAACTCATCGGTTTTATCCAGTTTAATAACTTCAGTAATTAAAACGGTATCTAAAGAACGGTTAATAAATGGAATTTCCGCCTTATAAATTCTGGGATTAGAGGGCTGGTCACAAACCAGGTAATAAACACCATTGTGATAATCAATTCCCGAAAGTCCACCAACTTTAGTGCCTTCAATTTCGAGGTTTTGGGGAATTACTACATCGTCTAAATAACTTAATTTAATATTTGAATTTTCAATTTTTTTTGTGGTGGCACAGCTAAAGAGGGCAAAAGAAATAAGGAGTAAAAGCAGTTTTTTCATCAATGGATTTTATATTTCAAAAATAACAAATCCTTAAGAGAAATATGGGATTTTCTTGAGAGTTTAAGCGGAAGTCATATTGTAATTTGGTATATATAATTAACACCTAAAACCAATTATTATGAATAATGATCAATTAGAAGGAAAGTGGAAGCAAGTTAAAGGTAAATTTAAGCAAAAGTATGGCGATGTTACCGATGATGATACCACTTATTCTGAAGGAAAGTTTGATGAAATGTTAGGTCGTTTACAGGAAAAAACCGGTAAATCCAAGGAAGAACTCAAAAAGGAAATTGATAAGATGTAATTTTCATCTATGAAAAAGAGAAAAGGCCGGGTAAAATTTCACCCGGCCTTTTTGTTGTGTTTTGGTTTAAATTATTCGGTTTCTACCGGATTGGTTTCATTTCTGAAAACCAGTTCATCATCAAATTCATCTAAGAGAATAATATGATCGGTTTGGATATTTCCGGCAAGGATTTCCTTTGAAAGTTTATTCAAAACTTCCCGCTGAACTACTCTTTTCACCGGTCTTGCACCAAACTGAGGATCAAATCCGCGGCCGGCCAGGTAGTTGATCGCTTCTTCAGTAGCATCCAAAACAATATGCTGCTTTTCCAGCATTTTCTTCACACCCTTCAGCTGAAGCGATACAATTTTGCTGATATCGTTCTGGGTTAACGGGCTAAACATGATAATATCGTCTATCCTGTTAATAAATTCCGGTCTTACATTTTGTTTCAGCAAGGCCAGTACTTCAATCTTGGCCGTCTCCATTGCTGTATCGATATCTTTTACATTTTCATATTTTTCCTGGATAATATGGCTTCCCATATTAGAGGTCATAATGATAATGGTGTTTTTAAAATCGGCCAGGCGTCCTTTGTTATCGGTTAACCTTCCTTCATCTAATACTTGCAATAAAATATTGAAAGTATCAGGATGGGCTTTTTCGATTTCATCTAAAAGCACCACAGAATAAGGTTTTCTACGAACGGCTTCAGTAAGCTGCCCACCTTCATCATATCCAACGTATCCGGGAGGTGCTCCCACTAAACGACTCACCGAATGTCTTTCCTGATATTCACTCATATCAATTCGCGTCATAGCGGCTTCATCATCAAATAAATATTCTGCCAGAGCTTTCGCAAGCTCGGTTTTACCAACTCCGGTAGTTCCGAGGAATAAGAAAGAACCAATCGGTCTTTTCTGGTCCTGTAAACCTGCACGGCTTCTTCTTACCGCATCACTAACGGCAATTATCGCTTCTTCCTGTCCAACTACACGTTTATGCAGCTCGTCTTCCAGTTTTAGTAATTTTTCACGGTCACTTTGTAACATTTTAGTTACCGGGATTCCGGTCCATTTAGCTACAACTTCAGCAATATCCTCGTTGGTAACTTCTTCCTGAATAAGGGATTTTTCATTCTGATTTTCTGCAACTGTTTTTTGCAATTCTTCCAGTTTCTCCTGGGCTTCCTTGATTTTCCCGTAGCGAATTTCAGCTACTTTTCCGTAGTCTCCCTCGCGTTCGGCACGTTCGGCTTCCAGTTTGAAATTCTCGATATCAGATTTTAAATTCTGAATATTGTCTACCACGCCTTTTTCATTCTGCCAGCGGGCGTGTAATTCGTTGCGATCTTCTTTTATGTTTGCCAGTTCAGACCGAAGCGTTTTTAATTTAGCCTCGTCTTTTTCGCGTTTTATAGCTTCAATTTCAATCTCCAGTTGCATAATTCTTCTATCCAAAACATCGAGTTCTTCGGGTTTTGAATTGATCTCCATGCGAAGTTTAGAAGCCGCTTCATCCATTAAATCAATGGCCTTATCCGGTAAAAAACGGTTGGTGATATAACGCTGAGATAATTCTACAGCAGCGATAATCGCTTCATCTTTGATCCTAACTTTATGGTGAGTTTCGTATTTTTCTTTAATTCCGCGTAAGATGGAAATCGCGCTTTCTGTATCAGGTTCATCAACTGTTACTCTTTGGAATCTTCTTTCCAGGGCTTTATCTTTTTCAAAATACTTTTGATATTCATCTAAAGTAGTTGCGCCAATTGCACGTAATTCACCACGAGCCAATGCGGGTTTTAAAATATTAGCAGCATCCATAGCACCCTGGCCGCCACCGGCACCAACCAGCGTATGGATTTCATCTATAAATAACACGATATTACCATCACTGGAAGTCACTTCTTTTATTACGGCTTTTAGGCGTTCTTCAAACTCACCTTTATATTTTGCACCGGCAATAAGCGCTCCCATATCCAGGTTGTAGATCACTTTATCTTTAAGATTGTCTGGAATATCGCCGGCAATAATCCTATGCGCCAGGCCTTCGGCGATAGCCGTTTTACCGGTTCCTGGTTCTCCAACAAGAATAGGGTTGTTTTTGGTTCTTCGGGAAAGGATTTGAAGGATTCTACGAATTTCCTCATCCCGGCCAATTACAGGATCCAGTTTTCCTTCTTCGGCCATTTGGTTTAGATTGTTTGCGTATTTATCCAACGCGTTATAGGTTTCTTCGGCACTTTGGGAAGTCACCCGGTCGCCTTTACGCAGTTCTTCTATCGCTGCTTTTAAAGTTTTTTCCGTCGCACCCTGGTCTTTTAAAATTTGGGCAACTTTGCTAGAAGATTTAAAAATGGCGAGAATAAGATGTTCAATAGAAACATATTCATCATTCATTTTTTTTGCGATGCTTGAAGCTTCGTTAACTGCTTTTCCTGCTTCCCTCGAAAGTATGATATCTCCACCGCTAACTTTTGGAAAACTCTGTAAGGTTTTATCCAGAATATCGTTAAAGAGATCGACGTTAATATTCAGTTTTTTTAGTAAAAAAGGAGCTACATTTTCGTCTACAATACTTATTGCTTTAAAAATATGTTCGTTCTCAATTTGCTGATGGCCTAATTCCTGGGCAAGCTGCTGTGCCTGCTGGATGGCCTCCTGTGATTTTATGGTGAAGTTGTTGAAATTCATAGTCTTTTATTTTTGAAGAATAAAGCAATTGATATACCATTAAAAAATCAGGACAATCTGACTGGTTTTATTCTGAAATTAACGCCAAATTGACATTTAAGTTAAATTTTATGAAATTAATTTTGAAATGAAGCCCAGATTAAATTTATTACATTTTAATTTTACACGAAAGAAAATCAACAATGGGATTACTAAATAAAATATTTAAAGGTGATGGCGAAGAGACGAAAGAAAAGTCAAAATTTCCATGGACAGATTTTACCGATAAAGATCAGATTACAATAGCGAAAGAGGAATCTAAAGATAAACTTATTGGGATTTTTAAGCATTCTACACGATGTGGAATTAGCCGAATGGTGCTTAAGAATTTTGAAAAGCAATATGAAGAAAATGAGAATACTAAATTGTATTTTCTCGATCTGGTAAAACACCGGGAAGTTTCTAATGCCGTGGCCGATGAGTTAAGCGTAAGACACGAAAGTCCGCAATTTATTGTTTTAAGCGATGAAAAAGTAGTGCATTCTTCTTCCCACCAGGATATAGATGCGGCGAAATTGAAAGAGCTTAATTAAGCAGATAAATTCCTGTTAAAATTGCTGACAGTTAAGTTTTGATGCAATTGCCTTTGTATCTTTTAGGTACTTTAACCAATAAAATATAATGCGATGACTAAGAAGGAGGATATAAAGAAAATGGAGGAGAACTGGGAGTCTTTAAACCAGGAGGATAAGGATAGAGAGGAGCAGGAATTCCGTGATCGTAAGCAAAAGGAAGGCGAAAAAGATAAGTTAAAGAATAAGAAAGATAAAAAAAAGACTTCAAAAAACGATAAGGCCAGTACCCGGGAGGAGCGGGAATTTATGGATCAGTCGCAGAAGGAAAAAGCTCAACCGAAGAAAAAGAAAGGAGAATAAAATTTTTCATTCACCGAAAAGTGGTCACTTGGAAGTTAAATATTAAGCCGTCTCATTTAACAAAATGAGACGGTTTTTTGAGTAGTATTCCACCTTTCCAGCTTCTAATAAAGGTCCATAAATTAAGACAGAAGATGAAGAGGGTGGTATTTCATATAAGATCTTTTTGGTGGTTGGTTGAAAATCCCTTGATACCAGGATTAAGATTCAGTTACTGGTTGGCTTCGTGCAGGTTTTGATTTGAATCCGCTTCTTTTCATTTCACCCCAGCCATTTTTCCCCGATAATTTCTCCCAATTACCCAGCATTGCTGCATAAACTGTAACCGGGTGAAAGTAAAATGGTTCTACAAATGCAGCCATAAGAAGTCTCTTAAAATCGCGAATTTTTGAATACTGGCTGTAGGTATATTCTTCGGTCAAAAGTGCCAGGCATGAGATCATTACTGCAAAGACATATACCATAAGAGAAACCAGTAAAAAAAACTTCCAACTTATAAAACCATAGGCTATCAGGTAAATAGTAACCAATATTCCTATTATTTCCAGTAGGGGGGCGAGATACTCAAAAAATGTCCAGTATGGTATACTTAATAGTCCCAGAACCTTGTATTTAGGATTAAAAAACATCTTTTTATGTGCCCAGAGGGTTTCCATGGTTCCTCTGGTCCACCGGCTCCTTTGTTTTTTAAAGACAGCGAAGTTTTCTGGTGCTTCTGTCCAGCAAATCGGATCCGGAATATAGAAAACACTGTATTTAAGATTATTTTCTATCATATACCTGCGCATTCTTACAACCAGTTCCATATCTTCTCCTACAGTAGCAGGGTTATAGCCTCCTGCTTTAATAGCGATCTCTTTATCAAACATACCAAAGGCGCCGCTTATGAGAAGCAGTCCATCCAGTTTGCTCCAGGCCATTCGTCCCAGCAGGAAGGCTCTCAGATATTCCAATACCTGGATACGTGGCAGGTATTTTTGTGGAGCTTTTATTTTAACCAGTCGACCACCATCAGCAATACAGGAGTTCGCTATCCTTACTACACCACCGGTGGCGATCACCCTGCTATCTGATAATTCAAGGTATGGTTTCGCCAGTTTCAGCAAAGCATCCTTTTCCAGGATACAATCCACATCTATACACACCACAAATGGGTTTTTAGAATAATTTATTCCCACATTCAGGGCATCGGCCTTCCCTCCATTTTCTTTATCAATTACGGTTAATTTGCTAAAGGCTTTATTTTGTGACTTATAAACCTGGTTGATTTTTTTTGTGGGAATTTGTTCGGTTACTTCAGAATCTACCGGTACAAGACCATAGGCATCAATGAGTAATTGCAGCGTGTTATCACGGCTCCCATCATTTACTACGATAACTTCAAAATTATTATAGTTTAGGGAAAGTAAAGACTGCACATTTTCTTCAATGGTAAGACCTTCATTATATGCCGGGGCAATAAGTGAGAGCCTGGGTGCCATTTCCGAGTTTAAGATCACCTGGTAGTTTACGAAACTGTTTTCTTTAAGATATCTTCTAAGAGAAAAGATTGAAATAGTACCCAAAATTACATACGAAGACATTATAGTCAGTGCAAAGAGCAACATGAATACGTTGTAACTGTTCAGGAGTTCAAGTAGGGCTGTATCAATAGTAAACCAGAACATAGTTCAATTTAAGGGGCTACTTATCAGAATAACATTAGAATGCTTGCTACCTGATTGTAGAAATTATAGTGCCAATGTAATATAAAATAATTGAAAATTACCGTTTATCGTGAAAAATATACGTTTGGTCGGTAATTAATTCGAAGAGGAATAGAAAAATATCCATAGAACAAAAGCAATGGTTAATACTATTAATCCACTAAGTAGAACAATAAGCAAAACCTTTCTGCTATAGGAATTTTTCTGTTGTGGTCTATTTTGCTCATTGGGAATTTGCAGGAGTGTATTTTTGCTTTCTACAGAGTCTCCTATTGCAGTAGCTGAAAGTTGATGGTAAGCGATCCCGGCCTGGGTATTTATTTTGCGGGAAGGAGAGTTCTGAAGAGACTGCACCGTCTTTATGTGATGACTTTGATGAAAGAGGGTAACAAGCCTTAACCCAAAAACCACTATAGTATCATTAGTAGATTTAAGAAGATAATCAAAATCCGGCACTTCGCTTATATTAGCTTCTTTAATAGATTCCAGCAGGTTTAATTGAATCCAGTCGTTGAGAGGTTCTGTATAATCTTCCAGTAGAGATAGGCCTTTTAATCCGCTAAGATGGATGACCTCTATAAGAGCTACCATTTTAAGGGTATCATTTCTGGATCTGGTATATTCCAGGATAACAGGAACGGCTTTTTTTATTTCCATTTCCCCCAGCTCCTGTATTCCGGCACATTTAACTTCCCATCTTCTGCTTCGTATTTTTGAGTAAGAGAGTTGTATTAATCTGAAATCTGTATAGCATTGCCGTAATTTATGCGCAATTTCACCGCCATAGAGCCTGTGTAGTTTAATAAGCTCTTTGAGGAATTGCCTCTTGTAAAGCTTTCTTCTCCAGTTTCTTTTAAATAGAGGGTCATCATTAAAATCCTTCGGGGTGGCACCATCAAAAGCAATGGCAAAAAGGGTTTCATTGATGTGTGCGGTATTTTTTTTCCTGTATATTTCCTTTCGAATTTTTTTTAATCTGCTCGTTATAATTAAACCTATGAACAGGATAATTGAGAGGGAGAATAGAAGAATACAGGCAATAAGAAACATTTCTATATCCTGGAGGTCAACGAAATATTTCCAAAGACTTTTCATTACTAAAATCTGAAAAAGGTGATTATCTGGCTGTTAAACCTGTTTCTGTATAGGGAGGGAAAATACTCTTCGTACTCGTACATAATCACCGGCTGGATAAGTATATTTTCTGTAATCCTAAAATGATATTGCATTCCAACCCGCAGGGAGGTCACTTCAGTAAAAGCGCTGGAGGTGACAAAGGCATAGGGAATGGAGCCGTACTGAAGGTCAAACTGAATAAAACTTTCTTTGACCGGGTTGTTGATCCTTAAGGCCAGGGAGTGAGATGTAAGCCAGTTGCTTTCTGTGTGGCTGAGGTAAGGCTTATAAGTGAAGCGCAGATTATGTTTGGTAGAGTAGGTAATTCCTCCTGTTAATAACAGCACTTGTGTCTCCTGAAAATCCAGATATTTACCGCCTAATGAAATTTCAAAATTTTTATTTAAGGACTGGAAATACTCCAGTCCTCCCCTAAATTTTGGAAAAATAGGCGTGTTTATTGCCGCCCCGACATTAAGGTACAAGTAGCTTTTTGAACCTGTTTTAGGATAAGCATCTACTTCAAAAAGACTTCCTTCCAGTCCAAAAAGGTTTCCATAATTTAAGCGGGCAAGTACGGGAACATTTCCAAGATTTCGTTTGTATTCCAGATGAGCCAGATGCCAGGGCTTAAAACCGGGATTACTAAAAGAGGTGTTTAAATAGGAAAGGGAAATATGTTCTTTGTTTTTCTGAAAAATCCGGGTTTGCAATGCCTGGGCTTTCTTATTTTCAGGTTTATTTAGCATCACATCCTTCAAGATTTCTTTTGCCTCCTTATCGCGATCCAGCGCCTCCAGAGCTATGGCCTTTTGAATTTGAAAATGCGACTTTTTATATTTGGCAAGGGCCACATTGGAATATCTTATCACCTCCTCAAAATTTCCCGCCCATAATTGAGTCGTCACCATCACTTTAATGGCCTCTTCCGAGAAATCTTCAACTTCGATAAGGGGAGTAAGGATTTCTATAGCTGCAGGATAATCGTTTTTCCAGCCATACACCCTGGCCAGGTATATAGTGTAATCTTTATTAGTGGGGAGCGAATCCTGTAAGATCTCCAGGATCTCTATTGCCTGGTCGTACTTCTCGGCATTAGCCAATTCTCTGGCCTTTTCAAAGGTTCTGTCGGCAGGGATCACCTGTGCTTTAGCTGAAACAATTACACCCACGAACAGGCATAACGTAAGGAATAGTTTCATATGCCTTAAGATATGGGAACAAGTCGTTGTATTCTGGTATTGAGGACGGACGGACTAAAGGGTTTGGAAATAAACTCACTGGCACCAATGGCAAAGGCATCCAGCTCTGTTTGCTCCACTCCGGAGGCGGTGAGTACTATAATCGGCGTTTCCAGTTTAAGGTCATTCCTAATTATATGAATTAATTCCATACCCCCAATTTTTGGCATATTGAGATCTGTGATGATCAAATTATAAGCTTCAGTTTTTAGAAACTGAAGGGCTGCTTCTCCGTCTTTGGCGTGGACGATCTCGTAATTTTTTGCTTTTAAGAAGTAGGTGAGGGATTGCGTAGTTAGGGCATCATCCTCTGCTAGTAAAATTCTCATGATGTAGGGGTCATTTGTTATTTGTTAAACGTTTAAAACTCAGGTAGAAACTATCGGTTCGCAATGTACAAATTCACAACTTAAAATTAGAATAATAATATATTATGCCGGAAAAAATTATTCATTTAAAGATTATTTAGCTGTAGCCTAAATTATAATTTTTTTTAGGGAATACAATAGCTTCTTTTTTAGCACTAGTTTTAAAAACAATAAGAAGGCTTCAGGCTACTGATATTTATGTTCAAGGTGATTTTCCTGAACAGGCGCTGAACTCTGAATAAAAAAAGCTTACAGAACATGTTTAAGGGCTTTTCAAACTTCAGGATTAAAAGTCATTGGGCTTCTAAACTTAGTCTCAATGATAAGTTTATTTAGATTTATACCGGGTTTTGGAGATAAGAGTAAAGAGAGTTCGATTTTGGATGTTAGATAAGGAAAAGTTTAAATAGAAAAGAGAGAATATTAAGGTTTTTCTATTCTTTTTCAGTAGTGTCCGATAAACATTTTTAAAAGCGGGATTCCTAAAAAGGATTTCCCGCTTATTTTATATCTTGTTTTTACCACAAAACCAGATATATGAACAAAAGTAATAACTTTAGCGGACAGCCCATTATTAAGCAACTATTAAAATTGCTTTCCCCATCAATAATTACCCGGACAGTATCTGATCATAACAGTGACAGGTATTATAAGCGTTTTAAAACATACGATCATTTGGTAACGATGCTCTACGCCACTTTGAGCGGTGTTAGCTCTCTGCGGGAATTATCCACGATATTATTGGCCTGCGAGGGACGAATAGGACATCTAAACCTCAAACATTTTCCAAAACGCAGCACCTTGTCCGATGCTAATAAGAATCGTAGTAGCGAAGTCTTTGCAAGTATCTACTATGCCTTGTTTAAAACATATCGTTCATTTTTATCGGACAGCAGTCCGCTGTCTTTACCCGTAAAGCACTTAAAGATCGTGGATTCCACTACCATAAGCTTATTCAGTGATATTTTAAAAGGAGTTGGTCGTAACCCCATCGATGGAAAGAAGAAGGGCGGTATCAAAATGCATACAATGATTAACGCATTGGAGGACGTCCCCTGTCTTGTCCGTTTTAGCAGTGCCGCAACCCACGACCATACCTTTTTAAAGGAACTGAATCTGGAAAAAGGTTCTTTTGTTGTCTTTGATAAAGCATACAATGACTATCTACAATATCTTCAATGGACCGAGAATGACATCTATTTTGTCACCAGGCAAAAAGATAATGCTATCTACAAGAGTATAGCGGAATTTGATCTGTCCGATACCGCAAGTGATGCCGTGTTGAAGGATGAACGGATCAGGGTCCATAAAAAAGAAACAACCATCGAGCTAAGACGCATTGCTTATTGGGACAGTGAAAAAGAAAAAGTGTTTGAGTTCATTACCAATCATTTCGAATTAGAGCCAGACAAAATAGCTTCCATCTACAAGCACAGGTGGCAGATAGAGACCATGTTCAAAAGGCTCAAACAGAATTTTCCGCTAAAGTATTTTCTTGGAGACAATCAAAATGCCATTGAGATCCAGATCTGGTGCGGGCTCATCATACAGCTGTTTATGCTTGTGATACAACGAAAAACAAAAAGAAAATGGGCATATTCCAATATGGTGTCGATGATACGATTTCATCTGA
This sequence comes from Salegentibacter tibetensis, assembly GCF_020164485.1. GTDB lineage: Bacteria > Bacteroidota > Bacteroidia > Flavobacteriales > Flavobacteriaceae > Salegentibacter > Salegentibacter tibetensis. The sequence continues at coordinate 40,287 of NZ_JAIQZA010000010.1, read as the reverse complement.
TGACTTATATCGACCTTTTCAAGTTTCTTGAAGATCCAAACAAAAAATGGAAGGACCTGACCACAAAACCACCAGATAAACAATTAACCCTGTTTTGAAGTAAACACCCCCTTGCTATTGAGTTTAAAAGAAAAACAAGGTTTTTATTAGAGCAAAATGTTACTTTTATCAAAAATCGTATTTTAACCGGACACTAATGATTCTTTTTTAAATTTAAAAACCTCACAGATTTTGGACCTGTGAGGTTTTTTTGTGATAATATCTAAAGCTCTTTTCAGAGAAAAAAGTAAACTATTTCTTCTTAGGTTCGAAAACCGGTAACAACTGGCTACTTACTTCACCAAAACCTATTCTTCGGCCTTCACTTTGGCAATAACCACGCATAATTACGGTATCGTGATCTTCAATAAACTTACGTTCGCTGCCGTCCTTAAGTTTAATTGGTTTTTCACCTTTCCAGGATAGTTCCAACATAGAACCGTAACTATCTGGCGTTTTGCCGGAGATTGTTCCCGAAGCCATCATATCACCAGAATTCACCGGGCAACCATTAACGGTATGATGCGCTAACTGCTGACTCATATTCCAGTACATATGCTTGAAATTAGTCTTTGCCAGCGGGGTTTCTTCTGAATTTTCAGGTTTCAATGAAACTTCAAGATTAATATCAAAGCTTTTCTTCCCTGTACTTCTTAAGTACGGAAATAATTCTATTTCAGGTTTTGGACCTTCAGTTCTAAACGGCTCCAATGCATCTAAAGTAACAATCCATGGTGAAATAGAAGAAGCGAAGTTCTTAGCAAGAAATGGACCTAAAGGCACATATTCCCAGACTTGAATATCTCTGGCACTCCAGTCATTGAACAATACCATTCCGAAGATATAATCTTCGGCTTCATCTATAGGAATTGGTTCTCCTAACGGATTTGCATCTGTGGTAATAAATGCCATTTCAACTTCAAAATCTACTCTTTTGGAAGGGCCAAAAACAGGGGTGTCTGAATCTTTGGGTTTTGTTTGTCCCTGTGGCCGGTGAACCGGGATTCCACTTGGGATTATAGAAGAACTTCTTCCATGGTAACCAACAGGAATATGCAGCCAGTTTGGTAAAAGCGCGTTTTCAGGATCGCGGAACATGGTACCTACATTAGTAGCGTGTTCTTTACTTGAATAAAAATCGGTATAATCGCCAACCTGAACCGGCATTTGCATTTCAATCTCATCCAGCGTAAAAAGTACGCGGGTTCTATGCTCTTCATTATCCCTTAATTTGGCATTATTGGCGTCGAAAATATCAGCGATTCGGTTACGAACCAAACGCCAGGTTTTTTTTCCGTCAGAAATAAAATCGTTTAGGGTGTCCTGTAAAAATATATCGTCGGTTAACGGAATTCCTTCAAAATAGCCCAGTTGATGCAAAGCGCCAAGGTCTATAGCGAAGTCTCCTATACGGGAGCCTATGGTAATTACATCATCCCGGGTTAGGAATACCCCAAAAGGAATATTCTGAATAGGGAAATCGGTACTTTCCGAGGTTTCCAGCCAGGTTTTTCTATTTGGGTCGTTAGCTGTAATGGGCATATAATTTTTGTTTTTATTAAGAAATCTAATGAATCCAAATATATTATTTTCCTGTTATTAACCGAATGTATTTCTTACTTTTGATGAATATTTAACGTAAACTTTTGAAATGCAACGAGACACCGAAATTTTTAATTTAATTGCGGAAGAAAAAGAACGCCAACTTAACGGACTTGAGTTAATTGCAAGTGAGAACTTTGTGAGTGAGCAGGTTCTGGAAGCTGCCGGCTCTGTCCTTACCAATAAATATGCTGAAGGCTATCCGGGAAAGCGCTATTATGGCGGTTGTGAAGTGGTAGATAAAGTAGAGCAACTGGCCATAGACCGTTTAAAGGAACTATTCAATGCCGAATATGCCAATGTTCAGCCGCACTCGGGTTCACAGGCCAACACCGCGGTATTTCATACCTGCCTGAATCCCGGAGATAAATTTTTAGGATTCGATCTTTCACACGGGGGCCATTTAACCCACGGTTCTCCTGTAAATTTCTCAGGAAAACTCTACGATCCAGTATTTTATGGGGTAGTTAAGGAAACCGGACTTATAGATTACGATCAGGTTGCTGAAATTGCCGAAAAAGAAAAACCTAAAATGATTATTGCAGGAGCTTCTGCATATTCAAGGGAAATAGATTATAAAAGGTTTAGAGAGATAGCCGATAGTGTAGGAGCGATTTTGTTAGCTGATATTGCGCATCCTGCCGGCCTTATTGCCAAAGGATTAATTAGCGATCCAATGCCGCATTGCCATATCGTTACTTCTACAACGCACAAAACCCTTCGCGGACCTCGTGGTGGAATTATAATGATGGGTAAAGATTTTGATAATCCTTTTGGTCAAAAGCTAAAAAACGGAAAACCCAAAAAAATGTCTACGTTGCTTAACAGCGGAATTTTCCCTGGAAACCAAGGTGGGCCTTTAGAGCATATTATCGCTGCTAAAGCAGTTGCCTTTGGAGAAGCTTTAAGCGATGAGTTTTTGCATTACACCGTACAGGTGAAAAAGAATGCCGCTAAACTTGCTGAAGCTTTTGTTGAAAAGGGATATGAAGTTATTTCCGGAGGAACCGATAATCATATGATGCTTATCGATCTTAGAAATAAAAATGTAAGCGGAAAAGATGCCGAAGAAGCCTTAAGTAAAGCTCAAATTACCGTGAATAAGAATATGGTGCCTTTTGATGATAAATCACCTTTTGTGACTTCAGGAATTAGAATTGGCACCGCAGCAGTTACCACTCGCGGACTTATAGAAGCAGATATGCCAAAAATTGTGGACTTTGTTGAGCGTGTGATTAACAATATAGATAATGATAGCGAACTCGAAGCTGTAAAGCAGGAAGTAAAAGCTATGATGAAAGGAAAACCGCTTTTTAAAGTGTAATTTCTTTTTATTAGAATAAATTTTAAAAGCTTATTTGGAAAAGTTTTTTTCGTGTTAGATCTCCGAATAAATTTCGGAGCAAGCTCTGAAACAAGTTCAGGATGACTGAAAATAACAAACTTTCAAATAAGCTTTTTTTATGCTGAAAATTAAAATATTGAAATGTCTCGTCGAACGCCGGCCCGATTAGGTACTGGCGGGCAGTCGAGAAGTACTGTAGATTAATGCTGAAAAACCTTCTTTAATTCTTCAGAGATCTTGGTAGGTCTTTTCTTTTCCTGATCCATAAGCGCCCAGGTGGTTTTTGCTTCTAACAAGACTTTTCCGGTTTCAGCATTTTTTATAATGACGTGGCGAACAGATTTTACGTGAGTGGTTTCACCTACATAGGTTTGCAATAAGATCTTATCACCTAAAAATGCCTGCTGCTTATAACTGATTTCGTGTTTTACGACTATCCAGAAAAATTTTTCGTTTTGTTCCTTTGTAGCCCTGGCCTCCCAGTGCGCTTTGGCAACATCCTGAACCCATTGCACATACTGCACATTGTTCACGTGATTTTGCTCGTCTAAGTGCCTTTCTTCGACTAAAAAGCTTTGCTCAAATATTTCTGGGGTTTCAGCCATTATTTTTCGATTATTTCTACCTCAAAGATCTTATCCCAGTTTTTTCCGGTTACGTAGAGTTTTTTGGTATCTTGGTTATAAGCGATTCCGTTTAAAACATGGTTTTGCGTATCAAGATCCGGTAGGTTTGTTAAGCGTTCCCGCAATCCTCTAAAATCTATAACCCCTTCAATGGCGCCATTAACGGGGTTAATTATTGCAATACTTGGCCTTTGGTAGGTATTCGCATAGATCTTACCTTCAACCCATTCCAGCTCATTAAATTTTTCTTTTATTGAGCTGTTTGTCGTCATCTGAATGAAATCTTTTTCAGCCAGAGTTTCTGCATCAAGAATCCAGATTTTTTCGGTGCCGTCACTTTTATAAAGTTTTTCACCATCATTACATAATCCCCAACCTTCTTTACTTTGGTTATAGCTAAAGGTACCGGTTTGTTCAAAAGTATCCAGATTATAGATCAATCCTTCTTTTTCGCGCCAGGTTAGCAGGTAAAGCTTATTATCTAGTATGGTGAGTCCTTCGCCAAAATATGTGTCTTCCAGGTTAATCTTATTTAGCACTTCTCCCGTTTCAAGATTTAGTTTTCTTAGGGAAGAATTTCCGTATTGCCCGGTGCTTTCGTATAAAGTATCCTGGTGAAATTCCAGGCCCTGGGTGTAAGCTTCGCCATCGTGCGGATATTCTTTAATTACCTTATAGGTATAAGCTTTTGGTGCCTGGTTATTGTAAATTTTAAGGTTATCGCTAATGGTATCGGTTTCTCCTTCAGAAAAAACAATGGCTTCCAGCTTTTGGCGTCCTAATTTTGTATTTTCTAAAGCAACCGAAAATGAAGTTTCAGCTTTTAAAGTTTGAAGATATTTTTGCTGAAAATAAAGTTGAATAGAATCTATTTGACGGTTTTTCAAATTCTCTATGGAACCTTCAATCGTTTCCCCAAGCTTAAATTCGGTCTTGTTTTCTACTGTTTTCAGCTTAAAATAAGAAGTTTTTTTATCGGAATTACTTCCGCAGGAAAAAAATAAAAATCCTAATATTAACAGAGACAGGAACTTAAATTTATTCATTGATCTTTTAAATTAAATACCTTGCTAAAATACTTAATTCACTTCAAAAAATACTTGCGCAAAGTAGGAAAGATTGTATATTTGTAGCGGCAAGTCCCACACAACCAGCTCCTGCTGAATCCCCCAGGGCGGGAACGCAGCAAGGGTAGGCGGTCGTAGCGGTGTGATGTGGGGAGCTTGCCATTTTTTGTTTCTAAAAGGTTCTAAATTTTATCGCATCTTTGCAGCCTATGAAAACAAATACTTCTCCTCAAAAAGTAGTGCTTATTACCGGAGCTTCTTCTGGAATTGGAAAATCTATAGGCGAATATCTTTCAAAACAGAATTTTAAGGTTTACGGCACCAGCCGGAATCCCTCAAAAATATCCCACTCTCCTTTTGCAATGGTTGCATTAGACGTGACCAAAAAAGGAACTATTGCTGCTGCAATAGCCCAAATAATTGCTGAAGAAGGTAAAATTGATGTGCTTATCAATAACGCGGGAGTTGGAATTACCGGGCCAATCGAGGAGACTCCGGATGAAGAAATTGCAAAAGCTTTTGAAACCAATTATTTTGGACCTATAAAAGTAATAAAAGCGGTTTTGCCTAATATGAGAAAACGAAACAGCGGACTGATCATAAACATAACATCTATTGCCGGTTATATGGGCTTGCCCTACCGTGGAATTTATTCAGCTTCCAAAGGAGCCTTAGAACTTACTACTGAAGCCTTCAGAATGGAATTGAAAGATTTTAATATCAAAATGACCAATGTAGCTCCTGGCGATTTTGCTACTAATATTGCAGCCGGCCGTTATCACGCTCCTGTACTGGAAGATTCACCTTATAAAGAACCCTACGGAAATACCTTAAAATTGATGAATGAAGACGTTGATGCCGGGAAAGATCCTTTGCTGATGGCTAAGGTCGTGCATAAGATTATTCGGGAAAAAGATCCTCGGGGGCATTATAAAGTAGGGGAGGCGCTACAGAAATTCTCAGTCGGTTTAAAACGAATTTTACCCGATAAAGTCTATGAAAAAATGCTCCTAAAGCATTATAAATTATAAATTTGCGAATAATACATATTAACAAACAACTATAGATTATGAAATTTTTTATTGATACCGCTAATCTTGATCAAATAAGGGAAGCCCAGCAACTTGGGGTTTTAGATGGCGTAACTACTAATCCGTCTTTAATGGCGAAAGAAGGAATTACCGGAAAAGACAATATTTACAAACATTACAAGGAAATTTGCGAAATTGTAGATGGTGATGTAAGTGCTGAGGTAATCGCAACCGATTTTGACGGGATCGTAAGAGAAGGTGAGGAGCTGGCAGAATTGCACGATCAAATTATTGTAAAAGTTCCTATGATTAAGGAAGGAATTAAAGCGATTAAATATTTTAGCGATAACGGAATTAAAACCAACTGTACCTTAGTGTTTTCAGCAGGGCAGGCTTTATTGGCTGCTAAAGCCGGAGCTACTTATGTGTCTCCTTTTATAGGTCGTTTAGATGATATTTCTACCGATGGTTTAAATCTTATTGAAGATATAAGGTTGATTTACGATAACTACGGTTTTGAAACTGAAATCCTTGCAGCATCTATACGTCACACCATGCACGTATTGGAATGCGCTAAACTAGGTGCCGATGTAATGACCGGGCCACTTTCTTCTATTGAAGGTTTACTTAAACACCCACTTACCGATATTGGTCTGGAGAAATTCCTTGCCGATTATAAGAAAGGGAATCAGTAAGATTTTTGCTGAATAAAATTTGCAGAAAGGCTATTTGAGGAGTTTTTTTAGATTTATCGTCATCCTGAATTTATTTCAGGATCTAATATCTAACAAGTTAGAAGCTGAAATAAATTCAGCTTGACGAAAATAAGATCTCTTTAAATAGCCTTTTTAATTATTCAGGAACTCCAGAATTTGTCTTTCAAAATTAGGAGTATTTAGCTGGGCCTCCCCGTTGAATATATTTCCATTGGTGTCCAGGAATATGAGTTTATTGAGGTAGTTCTTAAGCAAATTCATATTGATGTTTGGAGAGTTTAGTTTGTATTCCCTATCAGTATCCATGGCATAAATTTCTACAGTTTTTTTCCAGGATTGTTTAGAATCTTCATCAATATTTATCCCTACAAATTCCAGTTCTGGATATTTCTGTCTTAAGTTGGAAATAACGGAATGTTGCCATTTAAAATGTTCGGGGGCTTCCGTAGACCAGTGGTAGGTCACAATAGGTTTATTTGAAATATCCTTTAGAGAAACTATGTCGTCTTTTAAATTTAACAGGGCCAAATCGCCAATATTATTTCCGGGAAGCAAGCTTTTTTGAATACCGGCCATTTGTTTTAGATCGGGAAGGTTTTTTCCGTTAAAATCAATTTCTTGCAGGATACCGAGAATACTATCAATTTTTTTAGCATTACTGGAGAATACCAGGCCCTGAATTGCCAGGCGATTTATAAAAATATTTTTAATTTCATCCTTTTCAATTAAAGAATCGGCAAGGTTAATTCTATACTTAATATTAGCTACCGAATGAAGTTCAAAACAATCAGAATTTGTATCAAATTCTTCAAGGCACCTTTCAATAGAACGGGTTCTTAGGTAATCTTCAATAAAATTGAGATATCCATAGTATTCCTTAAGTTGAGTGTTATTAAAATTCAGGTCTTTTCGATAGCTATGAAAATCGTCGGGGATTTGCTGCGCAAGTTCACTATAGTATTTTTTCACCAAAAAAGTATAACGTTCCCGCAGGTGATAAAAATCGTAATCTATGCTGTTATTTGCTAATTCTAAGAAAGATTTAGAAAACTTTTTCTTTTCGTTTAAGGTTCTGAGTTTATCTTTCCTGGTTTTTTTTATAGAATCGGTTATTCTGGTAAACTGGATAGGATTGATTTTATAATAAGAAAGCATCATATTATTGTTCCTTTCATTATTGAGGAACATATTTAGTAAAAAACTACTTTTTGCCGCACCCCTACCACTGAAATTAAGCGATTCGTCAAACTGCATGGTGTTTAGCCAAACCAAAACACTATCCCCCGGTTCCAGGTACATAATCTGATTTTCGGGTGGATGTTTAAAACTGTAAATACCGGATTCTAAATTTTCAAACTTCTTCCCAAACTGGTTGTTTTGGTCTAAAAATAGGGTGTCAATGGTTTTGTTGTCTTTAGAAAGTATAAAATAGGGGTTGTAGGGGTTCATAATTTGACCGCCAACAAAAGTTCCTTTCTGGTCTTTTTTAGAGTCGGCACAACCGGTAAAAAGAATAACTCCGATAAGAGAAAAAAGTAAATATTGTTTCATGCAGATCTTTAAGAACTAAGGGCTTGTAGTGCTGTTAAATCCAGCCACAAGGACAAATATAGCCCGAGCCAAATATCCCAAATGTTAATCGGGAGTTAAAAGAATAATAAAAACGTTAATCTTTAGATAAGTCTTGAAGATTGGCTATTTTTGCAAAAATTTACAAATTCTATTTTTATGCTTTCAGTATCAAATCTTTCGGTTCAATTTGGCAAGCGTGTTTTGTTTGATGAAGTGAACACCACTTTTACCCAGGGCAACTGCTATGGAATTATTGGAGCCAATGGCGCCGGAAAATCCACATTCTTAAATATCCTCTCCGGAAAATCTGAGCCAACTTCTGGTCACGTAAGTCTGGAGCCGGGAAAAAGAATGTCTGTACTGGAGCAAAATCACAACCTTTATGACGATACTCCTGTTCTGGATACCGTAATCCTGGGGAACCAACCTTTGGCGAAGATCAAAAAGGAAATGGATGAAATTTACGCTAAAGAAGATTTTAGCGATGCCGATGGGGAAAGGGTAGGAGTTTTACAGGTGGAATTTGAAGAAATGAACGGCTGGAATGCCGAAAGTGATGCCGCTTCTTTACTTTCCAACTTAGGGATTAAAGAACAATATCACGCTACCTTAATGAAAGATCTTGATGGTACGCAAAAAGTAAGGGTGCTTTTGGCCCAGGCGCTTTTTGGAAATCCAGATGTGCTCATTATGGATGAGCCTACCAACGATTTGGATTATGAAACCATCTCCTGGCTGGAACATTTTCTTGCAAATTACGATAATACGGTGATTGTGGTTTCTCACGACCGTCACTTCCTGGACGCCGTTTGTACGCATATTTCTGATATTGATTTCGGAAAAATAAACCATTATAGTGGGAACTATACCTTCTGGTACGAGTCTTCCCAACTTGCGGCAAGGCAGCGTGCACAGCAGAATAAAAAATCTGAAGAAAAGAAGAAGGAGTTACAGGAGTTTATTCAGCGTTTTAGCGCGAACGTGGCCAAGTCCAAACAGGCTACTTCCCGTAAAAAAATGATCGATAAACTTAATATTGAAGATATAAAACCTTCCAGCAGAAGATATCCGGCAATTATTTTTGAGCGCGAGCGAGAAGCCGGGGACCAGATTTTGAATATAGAAAAACTGGAAGCTTCTATCGAAGGAGATACCTTATTTAAAAATGTGAATATCAACCTTTCAAAAGGAGATAAAGTTGTGGTTTATTCCCGGGATTCCAGAGCTACCACCGCTTTTTATGAAATTATAAACGGAAATCAGCAGCCAGTTGCAGGAAAGTATTCCTGGGGGGTTACCACTTCGCAGTCTTACCTTCCGTTAGATAACTCCGATTTTTTTGACAACGACCTTACTTTGGTAGACTGGCTTAGACAATGGGCTAAAACAGAAGAAGAAAGAGAGGAAGTTTATATTCGTGGATTCCTTGGGAAAATGTTATTCAGTGGCGAAGAAGCCTTAAAAACGTCCAGGGTACTTTCTGGAGGTGAAAAAGTGCGTTGTATGTTAAGCCGAATGATGATGATGAGAGCTAACGTAGTAATGCTGGATGAACCTACTAACCACCTGGATCTGGAATCTATTACCGCTTTCAATAATTCGCTGAAGAATTTTAAAGGAACAGTAATGTTTACCACCCACGATCACGAATTTGCACAAACTGTTGCAAACCGTGTGATCGAATTAACACCTGGTGGTGCCATAGATCGTTACGCCACTTTCGATGAATATATGAGCGACAAAAAGATCAAAGAACACCGTGATAAAATGTATGCGGTAGAGGCATAGGTTCTAACCTGATTTTAAAAAATTAGAGGCTATCTAAAAGCTTTTATTCGTCATCCTGAACTTGGTTCAGGATCTAAGATGTTAATAATTAAAACATGTTAGAAGCTGAAATAAATTCAGCTTGACGCAGATATTACTTTTAGATAGCCTCTGCTGGCTAATCAAACTAAACTAGGTTTCCTAAAACATTCCGCCGCCTTCGGCCTCGTTGTCGTCTCTCTGTTTTCTCTTAAGAGCTTTGTTTTTTCCGCCGCCAAATCTATATGAAAATCCCAGGTAAACATTTTGGGTTTCGCCTTTAAACCTTCCTTCTTGCGGTAAAGGCCTGCCATTTGTAAAACTGAACTCTTGCGTATCAAAGACATCATTGAAATTAATGCTAAGCGTGGCTTTGTCATCAAGAAAAGTATAGCGGCCGCCTAGATTCATAAAATACATCGGATCCATATCCATTTGAAGGTTTTTAGCCTTGCTTCTGTAAAATCCGAATAACTGGAAAGTCAGCTTATCGGTTGCTTTAAAACTGTGGTTGGTCCTGAAAGTCCAGGCGGTGTTATCGGTTTCTAAGTATTCGGTTCCTACCACGCCTTTTAATTCCTGGCTGTATAATTCGAAGTTTGTATTGGTACTCCACCAGTCGGTGAATTTATAATTGGTACCTAGCTCCAGCCCATAAGCGTTATTATCTTCAAAATTGTCGAATTGCAGTAAAAGCGAACCTTCTTCATTGGGGTCTTCTATAAAAACCTGACTGATCTCATCGTTGATATTTCTAAAGAAAACTCCCGCGGTTAAACTTCCTTTTTTATTGAATTTTCGGGTATAATTAAATTCCAGGGAATTGGTGAATTGCGGTTCTAACTCAGGATTTCCTGAAACTGTTAATCTTGGTGTGCTTACTTCTCTAATTGGACTAACCTGTCCAAAACCGGGACGATCTACCCTACGGCTATAACTAAGCTGATAAGAATTTGTTTCACTTGGAGTAAAATTCAGAAATCCGCTGGGATAAATATTAAAGTAATCGTCGGTAAAAACATTTTCGCCATTATAGATCGCATCTACACTAAATTGCTCCAGTCTCGCCCCAAGCTGATAAGACCATTTTTCAAAATTCTGTCCGTAAGTGGTGTAAAATGAATAAATATCTCTTTTATACTGGTAGGTAGCAGCGTTCAAAAATTCGCTGGTAGTTGTGTAAACATTATCGGTGTCTAAAAGCCTTGCTTCGGCACCAATTTCCAGTTTACCGTTTTCAGAAAGTGGATTTTCATAATCCACATTGGCGATAACATTCTCCCGGGTTTCTTTAACGTGATCATGATAATCTTCAAATCCATTGGTGTTTCCCTCAAATTCAAAAACAGAATTCTCATCTTCATCAAAGGTGTTGTAATCTACTTCAAATAAAATTTTATGACCTTCTTTTTCGAATTTCCTGTCGTAAGCAAAATTATAAGTGCTATTAATATTATCGTAATTAAGATCCAGATTTTGCGCAAGATTTAGTTCAGGATTAGAGGGATAATTAATTCTTAATGCTCCCAACGGCCCGCCGTTGTAGTGATTCTGATTGGTATAAAATGAAAAGGTGTTTTTGTCATTCAGGTAAAAATCTACACCAACTTTGTATAAATAAGACTCTCTTCTATTTGAAATGTCGAAAGCTTGTCGGTAATTATTTTCAGTAAAATTAATTCTTCCAAGGTTTTCACGATCACCAAACTGAGCGCCAAAATTTCCGTAGAAATTGAATTTTCCCTTTCGGTAATTCATATCCAGCGAGCCGTTATACCTTGTATTTTCTCCAATGGTTACGCCGGTATTTAAGTTTCCGTTGAAACCATCATTGGCATTTTTATGAAGTATAATATTGATAATCCCGCTCATTCCTTCGGGATTATATTTTGCTGAAGGATTCGTGATCAACTCAATGGTTTTAATAGAGGTTGAGGGAATTTGTTTCAGCAATTGCGCAGGATCCATATTGGTTGGTTTTCCGTCTATAAGGATGCGTACGTTAGAATTTCCGCGAAGCGCAATATTTCCGTCCTGGTCTACGTTTACCGAAGGCACGTTGTTCATTATTTCTGAAGCGCTGGCACCGGTAGTGGTAAGGTCTTTTCCCACGTTTATCACCTTTCGGTCTATTCGCTGCTCTATGGTGGTGCGTTCTGCAACCACGGTAACCCCGTCTAGCATCGCCACCTCGGGCTCTAATTCAATAGCACCAAAATTGTGGGTGTTGTTGTTTTTCGTGATTTCAATTTGTTTAGAAAAGGTTTTGTACCCCATAAACTGAACCTGGAAAATATAAGTTCCGTTCGGAATTTTTTCAATATTGAAAGTCCCGTCTATCGCAGAGGTATTTCCCGAAATAAGGTTTCCTTCCATATCGCTAATGCTTATGGTGGCATAGGGGATAGGTTCTTCCAGATCGCCATCCATGACTGAACCTGAAATACTACCCAAAGGTTCGTTGGCCAGTGCAGTAAAGCTCCCGATAAATAGTGCTAAAATTAAAAATAACTGTTTCATTTTTTGATTGATTTTGATGATTAGTATGTTTAAAATAAATCCTTGTATTGCATAATACCTGATTGTTTCTTTTGGCAAATTCATAGTTTAGATGAATAGAACTTACCGGTTTTGATTGATGAATGACCCCGAAAATGTTATACCTTATACTTTGTTATGCATAATAGGCAAACGTACTTTTCCAAAATTTTGATCTTTCCTCTACTGTAAAGACGATTATAAAAATGAATTGTTACAGTATTTTAAAAAGAATTTTTTAAAAAAGCCCGCATTCTAGAAATACGGGCCGCCATAAATTACGGGTTTACTAACCATCACATCTATATTCCCGCAACTATAGCTATCCTAAAGACTAAGCAGAAGTATTTTTGTTACACTTGAGTTGAAAGCCTAAATTTGTGATATGGAGAAAAAAACTTTAGTTCTGGGAGCTTCCCTAAACCGTTCACGTTATTCCAATATTGCTATGGAGCGCCTTGTGAAGTATAATCAGTCTACCGTAGCGATCGGTCTAAGAAAAGGTGAAGTAGCGGGAGTAAAAATAGAAACCGAAAAAGTGCCTTTTCAGGACATAGATACGGTTACCTTGTACCTCGGCCCGCCCCGGCAGGAAGAATATTACGATTATATTGTTGCCTTAAATCCTGTTCGGGTGATTTTTAATCCGGGAACAGAAAACCCTGAATTCTATCAGATTTTACGGGATAATGATATAGAGGTAGTAACTGCCTGTACGTTAGTGATGCTTGGTACGAATCAATATTAATCCAAGCAGGGTTAAAAATCCGTTTAGGATTAAAATAAAAAAACCAAATTCAAAGCCAAACCAAACCAGGCTGTTTATGCTAATTATATAAGATAAAATTGGTGCCAGGATCGCGACTATGGGCACGAGCTTATCTTTCACCTTAATACTGGTAAATAAGCCTAGCGTGTAAAGTCCCAGCAGCGGCCCGTAAGTATAACCGGCAAATTCAAAGAGTTTATTGATCACACTTTTATCGGCTATCGCATATTTAAAAATCAGCATCACCGCGATAAATAAGATAGAAATAACAATATGTATTTGTTTTCTAATCCTCATTTGCCTGGCTTCTTCATATCGCTTTTCAATATTCAGGATATCAATGCTAAAAGATGTGGTAAGGGCGGTTAAAGTACCGTCGGCGCTGGAATAAGCTGCGGCAATTAGCCCCAGGATAAAAAGAATAGCCACGCCAATTCCTAATTCACCACCGGTTGCGATAGCAGGGAAAAGTTCATCTTTAATGGCGTCAATTCCGCTTAGATCGGCGTATTGGGTAAGTAAAACCCCGAGGATAAGAAACATCATATTTACCACGGTAAGCACGATGGTAAACGAAAACATATTCTTCTGGGCATCCTTCAGATTACGGCAGGTTAGATTCTTCTGCATCATATCCTGGTCCAGACCCGTCATTACAATAGCGATAAAGGCTCCGCTTACAAACTGCTTTATAAAATGATCGCTGCTTTTCCAGTCTTCAAAAAAGAAGATTTTGGTTAACCCGCTTTCCGAAAGGTGATTGATCATTCCCCCGGCCGTAATTCCCAGTTCATCTGAAACCACAATCAAAGTAACCCCAAGCGATAACAACATAAAAAAAGTTTGCAGGGTATCTGTCCAGACCACGGTTTTAATTCCGCTTCTAAAAGTGTATAACCAGATAAGAAAAATGGTCGCAGAAACAGTAGCATAATAGGGAACGCCTAATTCATCAAAAAGGATAAGTTGTAAAACATTTGCTACCAAAAACAGCCTGAAACTCGAGCCGACTATCCTTGAAAGTAAAAAAAATGAAGCCCCTGTTTTATAGGAATATTTTCCGAAGCGGGATTCCAGGTAAGAATAGATTGAAGTAAGATTTAACCTATAATAGAGCGGTAGTAAGATGAGCCCGATTACCGCATAGCCCACCGTGTATCCCAACACTACCTGGAAATAGCTGAAGCTATCTGTAGCTACTGTTCCCGGTAAGGAAATAAAAGTAACCCCGCTAAGCGAAGCGCCAATCATTCCAAAAGCTACTATATACCAGGGAGATTCCCGGTTGGCGCGAAAAAATTCGGCATTACTGCCAGCCCGGCTGGAAAAGAAAGAAACTAAAAATAAAAGTCCGAAATAAGCGGCGATTAAAATTAAAATCTGATAGGGCTGCATAGCGAGAATTTTCTAAAGTGGCGAATTTACAAATTAAGCTTAAACTTTAACCTGCTTCCTCAAAATGAACGATCAATAATCTTGCGGCAAGCCCAAGCTGTATGAAAAGGAAAATTATTTTTTCAATCAGTACAAGCTAGAGCATTTAAATCTCGATTATCGAGTAAAAATCATAAATTCGCGTTATGGATTTTTCTTCAAAACTATTGGAACAGGCCGTAGATGAAATGTCTCAGCTTCCCGGCATTGGCAAACGTACCGCGTTAAGGCTGGTCTTGCATATGCTTAAGCAGCCTGAATCTCAAACCAAACAGCTGACAGATGCGCTTACCAAACTTAGAACCGAGATAAAACTGTGTAAGAATTGCTACAATATTAGCGACACCGATCTTTGTGCTATTTGCGCCAACCCTTCCCGGAACGCAGAAATTGTTTGCGTGGTAGAGGATATTCGCGATGTAATGGCCATTGAAAATACCGATCAATATCGTGGACACTACCATGTTCTAGGTGGGAAAATTAGCCCCATGGATGGCATTGGTCCTTCTCAGCTTAGTATTAAACCATTAATTGATAAAGTGCAGGCAGGAAAAGTGGAGGAGATCATTTTTGCTTTAAGCAGCACCCTGGAAGGCGACACCACCAATTTCTATATTTACCGGCAGTTGGAAGGTAGAGGTATTAAAACTTCAACCATCGCCCGGGGAATTTCAGTGGGGGATGAGCTGGAGTATGCCGATGAAGTTACTTTAGGAAGAAGTATAACTAACAGGGTTCCGTTTGAAAGTTCTACTAAAAGTTAATGAAAATTCCTACAAGGTTTAGGAAACCTTGTAGGTCTTTGGTCTTTTTTCATATCTACGAGGTTTCAAAAACCTCGCAGGAGCACCGAACTCTGTATGTTTTGTGAGTATGCGAACCCTGGCAAACTTCCGCTAAATCAATAATATTTCTACTCAAAAATTTAGTTTCAGCTTTTGAAATTGTAATTTTACCCGAAAGCGAATTCCTTTTCTGAAACAGAAAATTTACAATGAAAATTGATTTTATTGATTTTTTAATACTATTGAAGTTGAATTTTCATTAAATTCGCAAGCATAAACCTTAAAATAAGCTTTCAATTATAGATATGGCAAAGTTTGAACTTAAGCTACCAAAAATGGGCGAAAGCGTCGCCGAAGCAACTATTACCAACTGGTTAAAGGAAGTTGGAGACACTATTGAAGCCGATGAACCGGTTCTTGAAATCGCTACCGATAAAGTAGATAGCGAGGTTCCCAGCGAAGTAGAGGGGAAATTGATAGAGAAACTCTTTGAAGCCGATGATGTAGTGCAGGTAGGCCAAACCATTGCTATTATTGAAACCGATGGCGAAATCCCTTCCGGTGCCGGTGATGATGAATTAGACCTTGATTTGGATGACAGTGAAGAGGAAGATGAATATGCCGAAGAGGTAGCTGAAAGTGTTGAGACCGCAAAAGAAACTGCAGGAAGCAAAGATTTCTCTGAAACTTCCAGGTTTTATTCTCCGCTGGTAAAAAATATCGCCAAAGAAGAAGGCATCAGTCTTGATGAATTGGAATCTGTAGAAGGGACCGGTAAAGATGATCGTGTAACCAAAGACGATATTCTGGCCTATGTTGAAAACCGCGAAAAAGGTACTTCAGCAAAACAGGCACCAAAAACTGCAACGGCAGCTTCAGCAAATACCGGTAAAATGGCAGAAGCCAAAGCAAAATCTGAAACGGTAGTACCATCCGGTGAAGATGAGATTATCGAGATGAGCCGAATGGGTAAAATGATTGCCCATCATATGGTTGATAGTGCGCAGACTTCTGCTCACGTACAATCGTTTATCGAGGTAGATGTCACCAACATCTGGAACTGGAGAAACAAGCATAAAAACGATTTTCAGAAAAAAGAGGGCGAAAAACTTACGTTTACTCCAATTTTTATGGAAGCCGTAGCTAAAGCGATTCGTGACTTCCCATTGATCAATATTTCGCTAGATGGCGATAAAATTATCAAGAAGAAAAATATAAACCTTGGGATGGCCGCCGCGCTTCCCGATGGAAACCTTATAGTACCGGTAATTAGAAATGCCGATCAGCTTAACCTGGTAGGACTTGCTAAAAAAGTAAATGATCTTGCTAACCGTGCACGCCAGAACAAATTAAAGCCAGACGATATTCAGGGTGGTACTTACACCGTGACCAATGTTGGAACTTTCGGTAGTATTATGGGAACACCAATAATCAATCAGCCGCAAGTTGCTATTCTAGCTCTTGGAGCCATTAGAAAAGTACCCGCCGTTATAGAAACACCAGATGGTGATTTTATAGGAATTCGTTACAAAATGTTCTTATCGCACAGTTACGACCACAGAGTGGTAAATGGTGCGCTGGGAGGCCAGTTTGTACAACGGGTAGCCCAGTATCTGGAAGGTTTTGATAAAGACCGGGAGATATAAGTACGAAAATATAGAGGTTGGCTGAAAAGTTTTAAGACCGTCATCCTGAATTTATTTCAGAGCTTGCTCCGAAATTTATTCGGAGATCTAAGATGTTGATAATTCAAATATATTAGAAGCTGAAACAAGCCCTCCTGAACGGACGGGCAGGTTACCATTGACGTATTTTTAAAATCCTGTTATTCAGGCTTGTTTTTATAATTCAAAATGAAACTTAACTGGTATGGAAGTTTCTTTTTTTCATTTTTTGCGTGTATTCCTCTCACTCCGTTCGTCGGATACAAGTAAAACGAAACAAAAAAGGGCGTCCTATGTGGAGGTGTTTTTTTGGCCACAGGGCCAAAAAATCGCAAATCAGCAGCTAAATTTTTTCCAGGGCCCTTCGACTCCACTCAGGACAAGCTTTCAAAAATTATTAACGCTGCTGATTTTCTACACTCACACACGGAGTTTAAAACTCGCTTTGCTCGAAAACGTCATTTTCCTCCGCTAGGTATTTTTTTTTATCACGGGTCTCAGCTTGACGAAAAACAAGACTTTTCTGCCAAGCCTTTTTCCTTAATATCGCAATCCAAATCTCAAAGATTTTTTACATAATTACTCAACAGGCTTAAGGCGGGGTGATCTTCGAGTTTGTTCTCAGCGTCAAAAAGTTTTTCTGTTTCCAGGTTTTTATAGCCAAGAATACCAGAAGCTTCGTCATTTTGTAATTTTTTAAACGCCATAGACCAGTCAGAGAAGGCGCGTTCGTCACTAAAGCCGGAGTCCAGCTCGGTTACACTATGGTGGCGTTTATCTTTGGCTATTTTATTGTATAACCAATCAATATTTTCCTCTTTTCCTTCAAGATACTGAATAAAACTTCCGTGGAAATAGATTAGCATTCCCGTTACTTCAATCGCGCTATTATTATTTCGTGATTTGGTAAGTAATTCTTTCAGATCCTTATCGGTTAATACGTGGCTTTGCCTGCTTACATAAGCAAGATATTTAAACATCCTGGTAATTTTTTGATATATTCAAAGATAGAAAATGTTATTAGGTTTTGTTTAATAGAGGTGAAAATGCAAGTTCTAAAAAAAGCAAAGCCCATAAATTATAGTATATTTACCGCTAAAATCAAGCTCCTTTATGGAATTAAACCTAACCAAACCCATTTGTTTTTTCGACCTCGAAACCACGGGAACAAATGTGGCCAAAGACCGTATTGTTGAAATCGCCATCCTTAAAGTTTTTCCTAACGGAAACAAGGAAAGCAAAACCTGGCTGGTAAATCCCGAAATGCCCATTCCTAAAGAAGTAGTGGCTATTCACGGAATTTCAGATGAAAAAGTGGCCAACGAGCCGACATTCAAAGAACTGGCACCGCAGGTTTACGATATGATAAAAGGCTGTGATCTTGGTGGCTATAATTCCAATCGCTTTGATATTCCTTTGCTGGTAGAAGAACTTTTACGTGCCGGGGTAGATTTTGAGATGAAAAACGTAGTGGCCGTAGATGTGCAAACCATTTTTCATAAAAAAGAGCAAAGAACTTTAGCGGCAGCTTACCAGTTTTACTGCGGAAAAGATCTTATAGATGCACATAGTGCCGAAGCCGATACCACAGCGACTTACGAAGTCTTAAAATCGCAGTTAGATCGGTATGAAGATTTGGAGAACGATATGAAATACCTGGCCGATTATTCAGCCAGGAATAAGTTTGCAGATTTCGCAGGCTTTATCGCCTATGATAAAAAGGGAAACGAGGTTTTTGCCTTCGGAAAATATAGAGGTAAAAATGTAGAAAAGGTACTGGAAGACGAACCTGGTTATTTTGGTTGGATCCAAAACGCCGATTTTCCGCTTTATACCAAAAAGGTTCTTACCGCAATAAAATTGAGAAAACTAAACACCAAATTGAAATAATATTTACCAGGCTTACTACTTATGAAGATAATTTGCATTGGCAGAAACTACACCGATCATATTTCAGAATTGCAAAATGAGAAACCCGAAGATCCGGTGATTTTCCTAAAGCCGGATACTTCCATTTTACTCAAAAAACAGCCTTTCTTTATTCCCGATTTTTCTGAAGAGGTGCATTATGAGGTTGAGGTTCTGATAAAGATCAAAAAAGTGGGGAAACACATTCAGGAGAAATTTGCGCATAAATATTATGATGAAATTGGTCTTGGAATAGATTTCACCGCAAGAGACCTTCAGCAAAAATTAAAGGATAAAGGTTTGCCCTGGGAAAAGGCAAAAGCTTTTGACGGAGCCGCGGTAATTGGAGAAAAATGGTTAGCTAAAGATTCGGTAGACGATATAAATATGCTTAACTTTAGTTTGAAGAAAAACGGGGAAACCGTTCAAAAAAGCAATACTGAGTTGATGCTGTGGAAGATAGATGAATTAATAGCCTATGTTTCACAGTTTTTTACTTTAAAAATAGGTGATGTAATCTTTACGGGAACGCCGGCCGGCGTGGGTAAAGTAGCGGCCGAAGATAAATTAACCGGATTTATAGAAGACAAACAAATCTTTTCAATTCAAATAAAATAGCAATATGAGTAACTACAATTTAAGTGAAGTTAAGGAAATGGCCGGTGGCGACGAAGATTTCATGAAAGTAGTGGTACAAACTTTTTTAGAGGAAATTCCGCAAGATGTAGAAGCGATGAACGATGCTATTTCTAACGATAATCCTAACCTGGCTTATCAATATGCCCATAAAATGAAGCCTAACCTACAACTGTTCGGCCTGGAACTTATGGAGGAGGTAAAAGTGATAGAAGCCTGGGCTAAAGCAGGTAAGAAAAAGGGCGATGTGCCGCAGGCCGCCTCTAAGATCACCAAGAAAGTAAATGTGGCCACTATTGCTCTTAAAAGAGATTTTGAACTGGAATGAAAGCAGAAATAATTACCATTGGTGATGAGATCCTCATTGGTCAAATTTTAGATACCAATTCAGCTTTTATCGCTAAAGAACTGAATAAAATTGGTATTTCGGTAAAACAAATTTCTACGGTAGAAGACGAGAAAAGTCATATCCTGGAGGCTTTATACGAAGCAAAAAGTCGTGCCGATATCATTATTATCACCGGCGGCCTGGGTCCCACCAAAGACGATATAACCAAAGATTGTTTATGTGAATTCTTTGAAGATAAGCTCATAAACAACGAGGAAGTACTTAAGCATATAGAATACCTTTTCGATAAATATATAGATACCCCAATTTCAGATCTTAACCGGCAGCAGGCCATGCTTCCTTCTAAAGCGGTCGCTCTAAAGAATAAGTACGGCACCGCGGCTGGAATGTGGTTTGATAGTGAAGGGAAAGCTTATGTGTCGCTTCCGGGGGTTCCTTTTGAAATGAAAGCTTTAATTGAAGACGAGGTAGTGCCAAGACTTCAGCAAACTTTTAAAAGACCGGTTATACTTCATAAAACCGTATTGACCTACGGAATGGGCGAAAGTGCCATCGCCGATAAAATTGAAGACTGGGAAAACAGTTTGCCACCATATATTAAACTGGCTTATTTACCAAACCTGGGGCGTGTGCGTTTGCGTTTAACGGCTAAAG
Organism: Salegentibacter tibetensis; assembly: GCF_020164485.1. GTDB lineage: Bacteria > Bacteroidota > Bacteroidia > Flavobacteriales > Flavobacteriaceae > Salegentibacter > Salegentibacter tibetensis. The sequence goes on along the minus strand of NZ_JAIQZA010000010.1, from coordinate 19,746 downwards.
GCGATAACGAAGAGCACCTTAAAAACAGTGTAGAAAGCCTGATCACCGATCTACACGGGATTATAGGCGACATCATTGTAGGTTATGAAGAAGATGAACCTATAGAAATACAAATTTCAAGGTTACTAATAAAAGCCCACGCGAGTATTGCAACTGCTGAAAGTTGCACCGGTGGGAAACTGGCCGGTTTATTTGCCACCCCTCCGGGAGCTTCCAATTATTATAAAGGAAGCGTGGTGAGTTACGCCACAAGTTCTAAGGAGGATATCCTGAAAATAGACAAAAAGCTTATTGAAGAATACTCGGTGGTGAGTGAAGAAGTAGCGATTGCAATGGCTAAAAATGCCAGGGAGCTTTTTAAAACCGATTATGCGATTTCTACCACCGGAAATGCCGGCCCGACAAAAGGCGACAGCGATGCCGAAATCGGTACCGTTTTTATAGGAATTGCAACACCAGATGAGGTTTACGCGAAAAAATTTATCTTCGGAAATCATCGCGACAAAGTGATTGGTAAAGCGGTGAATAAAAGTATGGAACTGATTCGGGAAGAGCTGTTTCGACAAAACAAATAAGCCCGGGATAAATCTGCAAATCATTAGCTGGGAATAAAAAAATTAGTGAGTAATATGCATCCGGAAAACTTATAATTCAATTTAAATTAGTTAAAATCGCTTTTTTGAAGATTTGAATTTCAGAAGTTTAAATAAATTATCGGTATAGAAAAGACTAAATTTTCCCCGAGAAATAATCCGGTAGCATCCCAACAGATTGAAAACAGAGAGTTTTTTGTTTAAAAGTAGCATAGATTTTAAAATTTCAGAAACCCTGAATATTTTTTTAAATTAATATTGTTTGTTAGGTGAAAAAATCGTTAATTTGCAGCCTGTTTTGAAATAACGAGAAAAGAATAGAACAATGTCAAGAGTTTGTGAACTTACTGGTAAAAGAGCAATGGTTGGGAACAATGTTTCTCACGCTATGAACAAAACCAAACGTAGATTTAATGCCAATTTGGTAAAGAAACGTTTTTTTATTCCTGAGGAAGATAAATGGGTGACTTTAAAGGTATCTACATCTGCACTTAAAGATATTAATAAAAAAGGCATCTCAGCTGTAATTAAAGAAGCAAGAGAAAAAGGATTTTTGAAGAAATAATCCTTAAGCATAAAAACACATTACAATGGCAAAGAAAGGCAACAGGGTACAGGTTATACTAGAGTGTACAGAGCATAAAGGAACCGGAAAACCGGGAACTTCAAGATACATATCTACCAAGAATAAAAAGAATACACCGGATAGATTGGAGCTAAAGAAATTTAATCCAATCCTTAAGAAAATGACGGTTCATAAAGAGATAAAATAATTAAGTTATGGCTAAGAAATCAGTAGGAACGATACAAACAGGAGCTAAGAGATTAACCAAAGCAATTAAAATGGTTAAATCTCCAAAGTCTGGCGCCTATACTTTTGTTGAACAAATTATGGCACCGGAAGACGTGAACGACTTTTTGAAGAAAAAGTAATTCGAGCAAACTTCCTTGAAAACATTTACAAAGCCGTCTGGATAACCTCTGGACGGCTTTTTGTTTTTACTCGATAATCGAGTTTTAAATGCTCCCAGACCTGTTTTTAAATTGTAAATTATTTCTTCTTAATGGTTCGTGGGCCTGCCCAGTAGTAATTTATGTATATTTACAACTGAAAATTTCGGGAAAGCATTTCCGGAATTTATGATTTGATAACGAATTCTAAGCACTAAAAATTAAGTTGTCACATCGAGCGCCGTCGAGATGTTTTGAAGCCTACTGCCTCAGTTGATGCAAAGATTTTAGTTTCTTAGAAAGCGTTCTGTCAATTTGTTGATTTTTAAACCTTCCAAAAAATGAGTTTATTTAAAAAGATATTTTCAAAAGACAAAAAGGAAAACCTGGATAAGGGGCTGGAGAAAACCACTACCAGCTTTATGTCTAAGATGAGTAAGGCCGTTGCCGGAAAAACCAAAGTAGATGAAGAGGTTTTAGATGATCTTGAAGACGTACTGGTAAGCAGCGATGTTGGTGTAGCTACCACCATTAAGATCATTAACCGAATTGAAGATCGCGTGGCCCGCGATAAATACCTGGGTACCGACGAGCTTAATAAAATACTTCGCGAAGAAATTGCCGGATTACTTTCTGAATCTGAAACCGGGGAAGCCGCTAATATCCAGTTACCCGATGTAAAACCATACGTGATTATGGTAGTTGGCGTAAACGGGGTAGGTAAAACCACCACCATTGGGAAACTCGCACACCAGTTTAAAAGCGCCGGAAAAAAGGTGGTTTTAGGTGCAGCCGATACCTTTAGGGCGGCCGCCATAGACCAGTTACAAATCTGGGCAGATAGGACCGATGTACCTATCGTAAAACAAAGTATGGGTAGTGATCCTGCTTCGGTAGCTTTTGATACCGTGCAAAGCGCCGTTAAACAGGATGCCGATGTGGTGCTAATTGATACCGCCGGGAGATTGCATAATAAAGTGAATTTAATGAACGAGCTCACCAAAGTAAAACGCGTGATGCAAAAGGTGATTCCTAATGCTCCTCACGAGGTTTTGTTGGTTTTAGATGGTTCTACCGGCCAGAATGCTTTCGAGCAGGCTAAACAGTTTACAGCGGCTACAGAGGTGACTTCCCTTGCCGTAACAAAACTGGACGGTACCGCAAAAGGCGGAGTGGTGATTGGTATCAGTGACCAGTTTAAAATTCCTGTAAAATATATTGGAGTAGGTGAGGGTGTAGAAGATTTACAGGTGTTCAATAAATACGAATTTGTAGATTCTTTCTTTAAACAATAAACCAGCCTGATGCCGGACGTAAATAACTGGCAATACACCGGTTAATAATTACAGGCAGCTAATTAATTTCCAATAAAAACTTAAAATTCATAAATAGATGAAAAGACTTTTACTCCTACTTTTGCTTCCCGCTTTTTTTTCCTGCGGAAATGATAAAAATTCAAATGATGAAAATACTGAAACCCCTGATTCTCTAAAAACAGAAGAAAAGTTTAAAGTTTTAGATTCTGAAAATATCTCCCGGGATTCTTTATGGGCGCCTTTTGAAAGTGATTTAGCTGAATTTTCTGAAGAAAAATACGAAGCTGTAAAACCGCTTATTTACGATAAGAATATTCCTGAAATCCAGGACGCGATAAAAAATGGAGATCTTACTTACGAGGAACTTTCTTTGTTCTACCTGTACCGAATTAAAGAATTTGACCGTGAAAATGAACTTTCTTTAAATTCGGTTATTTCTTTAAATCCTAATTTGTTGGAAGAAGCCCGGCAGAAGGATGAAGAACTTAAAAATTCTGAAGATAATCATCTTATTACCGGAATTCCGGTGTTGCTAAAGGATAATATCAATACCAAAGGTATTCCAACTACTGCCGGAGCTATAGCTTTGCAGGACAACCAGACCGATGATGCTTTTATCGTTCAGAAATTAAAAGAAAACGGTGCGCTTATTTTAGGAAAGGCTAATCTTAGTGAATGGGCTTATTTCTTTTGTGGCGATTGTCCAAGCGGTTATTCGGCCATTGGCGGACAAACCTTAAACCCTTACGGAAGAAAGATCTTTGATACCGGTGGTTCCAGTTCCGGTAGTGCGGTTGCTGTAACGGCAAATCTTGCGCCGGTAGCGATAGGTTCTGAAACTTCGGGTTCTATTCTTTCTCCTTCGAGCCAGAACTCGGTAGTGGGCTTAAAACCAACTATCGGGAATTTAAGCCGGGGTGGGATTGTTCCTATTTCAAGTCATTTAGATACGCCCGGACCAATTACAAAATCTGTGGTAGACAACGCGATCCTGTATTCGGCAATGACCGGTTTGGATCCTGAAGATGCTTTATCTGTTGAAGTAGAAAAAACCGATTTCAATTTTGAAAATACAGGCCTTGAAGGAAAACGCTTTGGTGCGTTTAAGCAATTAATGGAAGAAGATTCGCTTTACAATCGTGCGGTAAACGATCTTAAAAGTGCAGGAGCCGAGATAGTGGAATTTGAAGCCGAAGAAATTCAGCTGGATAATTTTCGGAGTTTGTTAAGCCTGGATATGAAAAAAGACCTGCCGGAATATTTTGAGCAATATGGAGGTGAAACAGGATTTACTTCCGTAGAAGATGTTGTGAAATTTAATATTGAAGATTCCACGAGAAGAATGCCTTATGGCCAGGCTTTATTTGAAGGAATTTTAAAGGAATCAGATTCCACCGATTTGGAATCCCTAAAAAGCGAGTTGATGGAAAAAGGCAGAAAGTATTTTAACAGGCCAATAAAGGAACATAATTTAGACGGAATTCTATCCATCAATAATTATCATGCAGGTTTTGCTGCTGCAGCACATTACCCCGCGATTACCGTGCCTATGGGTTACAGCGAAGAAGGCGCGCCTAAAGGCCTGACTTTTATCGCAAAATCGTCTGAGGAAGAAAAACTTTACCAGTGGGCTTTTGCTTACGAGAAGGCTTCTAACCGCCGGCAATCCCCAAAAAATTACGAGTAAATGAGGCAACGAAATTTAAAATCACTCATTTGCAAGATCATTTTTTTTTACAGCATTTTTTATGGTGCTATGAAGATCATTGCCGTGGTATTTCGTGATGCCTGGCCGTTGCCAAACCTTATTATGGCCATCCCTTTTGTGATTTTTGCCGTGGTGGGCGGGATTATGCTTAAACGCGATTCCTACTCCTGGGTTTATGTAGGCGCCGGGGTAATTGTAATAAGCATAGTTCGCTATTACGAAATGCAATGGCTGCAGCAATTGCACCAGTATTTTAGTTAAAATAAATGTTTTAGGAAATAAAACGTTCCAAATATTTTTTTGAGTTTTATTGTTAGCTATTTTTATAGAGTTAAAGGCCTTTTTGATTTAATGGCCTATCGAAAATTTATCGTAAAATTTGAAGCGAAAGCACCGTAAAATTTTAGGCTGTTTGAGCCAAACGTCTTTTTCTTTCTAGTTGAATTAGAGAGGCGAGTTCCTAAAATTTAGGTGTCGAGCGAAAAATTTAGATAAAGTTTCGTAAGCCTAGATTTTTTTGCTTCGTTTTTTCATCAATGGAAAAAATGAAGAATATTAATAGTAAGTGCAAAGTTATTATGAAACCTGAAAAAAAGTACCCTTCGGAAGTTTATTTAAACGGAAAATGGCTAAAACCCGATGAGGCTTTTGTGTCGGTTTTTGACCGGGCGTTTATGTTTGGCGACGGAATTTACGAAGTAACCCCATTTTATAAAGGAAATGCTTTTAAGCTTAATGAACACCTGAAACGCCTGCAATATTGCCTGGACGAGATCCAGGTTTCTTTTGATGCTTATGCGCTGGAAGAATTGATGTACGAAGCCATAGACCGCGCCGGTTTAAATGAAGTTGATGCTGCGGTTTATATCCAGGTAAGTAGGGGAACAGCGGCCAGGAGCCATTTTATTCCCGAAAAGATAGAAACCACCCTCTTGCTATATGCCTTTCCCGTGACTTTAGAAGGTTTTGAAAAGAAAACCTGGGAAGTAATCGCCACCGAAGATAAACGCTGGCATCGCTGCGATATTAAGTCGACAGCACTTTTGGCGAATGTGATGGCCAACGAAGAAGCGATCGCTGCCGGTTTTGCCGAAAACCTCCTGGTACGCAAAGGCTATTTTACCGAAGGTTCTCACTCCAGCCTGTTTTTTGTAAAATACGGGGTGTTGCATACCCATCCTGAAGGTCATAAAATTCTCTCCGGGATTACCCGCGCTGAAGTGATTAACATCTGCGCCGACTTAAACATAAAAGTGGTTGAAAAAGCCGTACATATAGATGAACTGGTAGAAGTAGAAGAAATTTTTGTAACCGGCACCACCACGCAAATTATTCCCATAAGCTCCATTACCCACAAAGACAAAAAAGTCTACACCGCCCAAAAAGATAGTGTTACTAAAAAATTACAGGAGGCTTTTATAGAGAGGACGAGGGGGTAATTTACACAGTAGTCCTAATCAATAGATTAGAACCTGGTTTTAGTAATATTTTCGGGTATTTTGACGGTAAAAACTATATTTCTGAACAATTAGGCAGTTCTAATTAAGGGAAGCTTACACTTGCAGGTGGAGTAAGGGATGTGGACTTGTCGGATTAACCATTTCTTTCTTGGTTTCTAAAATTATTCTTTTTCGATAATACCCGTTATTCGCGATGAGTCGTTGTTATACCTAGTTTTAAAATTTACTTAATAATAATGTTTATTATTGTTTTTTGCATTATTTTCGCAATGAATAAGGTTAATCCGAACTTGAATATGATTTTATCTTTTAAAGTTGAGAACTTTAGATCAATTAAAGATCCATTGATATTGGATTTTACTGAATCTAATAGAATTAAAGAAGATCATCTTCCATATAATTCATTTAAGGAGGGTAAAAACTCCCTTCTCAAATCATTAATTTTATATGGGAGAAATGCATCTGGAAAAAGTAATGTTTTAATGGCTTTTAAAGCATTGACTTATATGATTGAGAATTCTAGTGACTATAAAGTTGATCAAAGTATTGATGCCTATGAGCCTTTTAGATTTGATAAGAAAAAATCGAAAGAGAGTGTAAATTTTAGTATCGATTTTATTGTTCCAGAAAGTAAGTACAGATTCAATTATACTATTAAGTACTTAGAAAAAGAAATTTCTTACGAAAGTCTACATTTTTATCCTGAAGGGGTTAAATCTAAATTATTTATTAGAAATAAGGGTAAAATAAATTATGGAGAATATTATAAAGGCTCAAAAAAGGCTATAGAAGATAATTTATTAAATAACCAATTATTTATCTCAAAAGCAGCATCAAGTAAGATTAAATATTTGAGTGAAGTATATTTATTTTTCACCAGATATTTCTACGTTTCAACTATTCACGATACAGAATACGATAAAACAGTGATTCGAGCATTTTCGGAAATGATGCTAAGCGATAATAAATTGCGTTCTAATATTTTAAAACTTTTAAAAGCCGCAGATACCAATATTGCTGATTTCGATATATCGAAAAACGATTCGGATAATTTTAAGTTTCCTGAAAATATTCCTGATGAAATTAAAGAAAACTTTATTGAGAGATATAAATACAATGTAAAGACCAATCATAAATTATTTGATAATGATAAAGAAATTGGCCAAGAGTATCTTGATCTTGAAGAAGAATCTTTTGGAACTAAGAAGCTTTTAACGATTGGTAGTTTAATAATTAGCACCCTAGAAGATGGTGGTGTAATTGTAATTGATGAATTGGATAAGGGTTTACATCCATTATTGTCTAAAATGTTAATCAAATTATTTCATAGCAAGGAAAATAATCCAAAAAATGCTCAATTAATTTTTGCTACTCACGATAGTACACTTTTGGATAATGATTTATTTAGAAGGGACCAAATCTGTTTCGTAGACAAAGAATTTGAAGGCGGAAGCATATTATATAAATTAAGTGATATCAAAGGCGTCAGGAAAGATGTTCCAATAGATCGATGGTATCTAAGTGGAAGATATAGAGCGATTCCAGTATTAAGTGAATTAAATTTAGAGTTATAATTTTGATACAGGTATCCAAGAGAATTCTAATCTTATGTGAGGACAAAAAATCTTCCTTGTTATATTTAGATTCATTTAAAAAAGATGAAAAAACCAAAAGGGACCTTGCAGCAGTAGATATTGAAATTTATCAACCGCGAGATTTCAGTCCTGTAGGCCTAGTTACCGAAGCAAAGGAAAGAAGGAAAAAAGCTAAAAGAGATCGAAATCCTTATGATGAAGTTTGGATAGTCTTAGATAAAGATGGTCACGCTAATCTTGATAGAGCTGTTGATATGGCTTATACAAGTAAAATTAAAGTAGCTCTTTCTGTAATCTGTTTCGAATATTGGGTTCTACTTCATTTCGAAAAAACCACTATTGGATTCAAAAAGTGTGATGATGTAATATCTTATATTAAGAAGAATCATTTAGCGGATTATGAAAAGTCTACTAATTGCTTTTTGGAATTAAAAGATAAAATAGGTACTGCAATCAAGAATGGAGATTGGTTAGATAATCAAGTAGAAAACGATTTGGCTAGAGGCACTAAACCATATGACCTATCGGCTTATACTAATATGCATAAACTTGTAAGAAAACTGTTTGAACCGAAAAAATTTCTATTTTAAAATTAGGTATAACTCGTTATATCCTCTATTATTTAATCATTTATCTGTACTTATAGACGAGATAGGATTCCTTCAAATATATATAAATCCCAACGCCTAAAACTGTGGAAAACCGTAAAATCCCGGCTATTTTACCAACAGGTTTTTAACTTTTTTCTTAAGGAAATAGTAAAAAGTGGATTTTATTGGAAAAGGCAAATAAGGTGCGAATACCTCTAAAGTTAGGTTTATTTTTCAATAAACTTTTTATAGTGCTCGTAGCGTAAAAATATATCTTTTACGTAGTTGTATGGTTCTGTTCCCCTCACAAAACCATATTTAACCACATCATCAAGATAATATTTCTTATCCTTTAATTTCAGTATATATTCTTCTACATTTTCGTCCCAGATATTCGGGTTTTTCCCATTCTTTTCTGCCAGGCGCATAGCATCAAAAACGTGACCGGCACCACAGTTGAAGGCGGCTAAAGTGAACTTTACTTTTTGGATTGAATCTTCTACAGCTTCAAAATTATCACGCATCATATCTAAATACTTTACGCCTCCTCTTAGATTTTCTTCTGGATTGTGAGTGTTGCTTACGCCAACTTCTTTTGCCGTTTCCGGCATTAATTGTATTAGTCCGGATGCACCCGCCCATGACTCTGCATTAGGCTCAAACCTGGATTCCTGGTAGACTTGAGAAGAAAGGAAACGCCAATCCCATCCTATTTCAGAAGCATTTTCTTTAATAATATCATCGTACTGACTTATCTTATTACTATTTTTACTGTTAAAATCACTTCTAATCCTCCTCCTGTTAGACCTGGAATTTTTAAAATACTTATTATAAATCACATAGTAATCGTCAGACTTTTTCTCTTTGTTTATCCATTTGTTTATCGCTTTCAGTAAGTCGGGAGAATTCTGTCTTACCGCCCAGGCTATACGTTGAGAAAACGAAACCCTGGTATCAATATCTAGTATAGGATAGTAGGTTTTATTGATAGATGCAATGTTGTAATCTGCAACTGTTCTTTCAATTTCACCATCCACTACCATTTTAATTATTTCATCTGTAGTAACATTTCCTTCAATATGTTCTATTGGAATGTCAGCACCAATCTCATCCTGTAAGTTTTTCAGTCTTTCAGCATAAGATGAATTTTCTCTAACCCACACGGTATTGTTTGTTAATTCAAGCGTGTTTGAAATTAACTGTCTATCTATTTTGTAGCCGGGTAGTGAGCGCCAGTTATCGGGCATTCGCTGTACTAAAGCCTGGTGTGTTACGTAATGATTTTCTGTAAAACTTACGAGTTTTTTTCTGGGCTCAGTTATGGTTAAGCCATAGGCAATTATATCACCTTTGCCATTGTTAAGCATATCAAACAGGTCATCGATATCTTTAGCTATTGTGATTTTCAGCTTTAAGCCTAAGTTTTCGGCCAGGCGGGATAATAATTCATACTCAAAGCCCATAGGTACTCCTTTATACAAAAAATAGCTCGTGGAATTGTATATGGTTATCGCATGTAAAACGCCATCTTCTTTTATGGCTTCTAAATCTTTAAAAGTTTTATAAGGTTTAATATCCTGCCCGGCTCCAGGCACTCCATCACTGGAATCTCTATCCCCTTTAGAACAACTTGATAAAATGATTAAAACAACAATGAAAAAAGCGCTCTTTTTTAAATTCATAGCCTTGAAAATACAAAGAAACAGCTGAACTATACAAATTTTTTTTTGTTAAATAAATAAATACTAGACATCTCTTTATGCGTCATATTTCCCCTATAAAGGCCAGTAGTAAAACTCCTAATGGTCTCTTTTAGTATAAGTTGCAGGGTAAAAACAATTATTTGCGATTTTAATTCGTAAGTTTATTTTTACTTTGGCTTTCGTTAGATATAAGCCAATTTTTTCTTAAACTCTGTCTGGCCAGATGTCAGGCAATTCTCCACTAAAGCCCATTTGAGGAAGCTTGTTAATTTTTTCCATTTCTGCTGGTGTCAGTTCAAAATCGAATAGATCTATATTTTCTTGCATTCTTTTGGGCGATGTAGATTTTGGGATCGCAAGTACATCGTGTTGAATAATCCATCGCAAACAAACCTGGGAAACAGATTTGTTATGTTTTTTGGCGATTGCTTTCAGAACTTCATTTTCAAATACTTTTCCTCTTGCCAAAGGGGACCAGGACTCAACTACTATATTTTGTTTTTTACAGTATTCTGTTAATTCCTGTTGCCAGTAGCCTGGATGAAATTCTATTTGATTAATTGCCGGAATAACATTGGCTGTTTGAAATAAAGCTTCTAAATGTTCCTGAAAAAAATTGCTTACTCCTATAGATTTTATTTTGCCTTCAGCTTGTAATTCTTCCATTGCCCGCCAGGTATCGGCATTGGTTTTTTGCCAGTTGTCGTAATTTTTAGCATTAGCAGGCCAGTGGATTAAATATAAATCAATGTAGTCTAGATCTAGTCTTATCAAGGATTTTTCAAATTCTTTTTTAGCTGATTCATAGCCTAAACTCTCCCGCCATAACTTAGTAGTTACAAAAATATCTTCTCTTAAAGCTCTGCTGGCTTTTATTCCTTTTCCAACAGCTTCTTCATTTCCATATATTGCCGCCGTGTCTATTAGGGAATAGCCATTGGAAATAGCAGCTGTAACCGATTCAATTCCTTCCCGGTTTGTAGCTTTGTAGGTTCCCAATCCTACTACCGGTATTTTATTTCCGTCATTTAAGCTTAATTTCTTCATGATTCTTTCTTTAAATTCTTAAATCAGGTTTGTTTTATTCTTCTTTTTATCGAGTTGTAATCCTCATTAGTCAGGCATTTGTTTTGACTGCAATTCAACAATTTATTCTAAATAGTCAAGATAAATAACCTGGCGGAGAAAACCAGTACGGATGCTGCTGCGTTACGCACTTAAACCGAATTTTTTATAAGTCGTTTTTAACACCAGTTATTTTTACTTGATAATCGAGATTAAATGCTCCGAGGCTTGCCTCGAAAACAAATGATATTTTCTAATAATAATGCTTTGTGAGCTTGCTCCGAAGTTGTTTACTAAAACGAAACACCAAAACTCTTTGATAATAACTTCTCAAGTTCCTCGAGCTCCACTATTAATTCCTGTTGGTTTTGTGATAAGGATAATTCAGACTTATTTTTCCGAAGCAACTTTTTCAATTCGAGCATTTTAAAGTGAAATGATTTGGATTGTAGTTCAATCTGTAGTGTTGCTACCTGTTTTTCAATGGATATCTTTTTTTGTTTAACTACATCAATCACTTCAATAGCCTTATCAAAACTCAACTCCTTTTTTTCAAAGGATTTCAAAACTCCACACTCAAAATTGCTACATGCTTTCGGTCTTTGAGAATAAATATTACAACCATTGCAGCCAAATTCATTACAGGGTAGAAAAAACAATCCATTTTCATCTGTTTCTTCAATTTCCATCAACTGCCTTAATGGTGACAGCTCTTCATTATCGAGCTGTACAAAACCAATTAAAGTGCCATCACAACATAAACCACAAGACAAACAGATATTTATTGGTTCACTCATGTTTCCTGAATTTTAAGGTGTCTAATATAAATTTCTTACTCATATTCGGCTAATGTAGGGTAAACATAGCCGTTTTCGCCTGTATAATTTCCGTATTTGTTCTTAATTGAAATTTTTTAGTCCTCTGGCTTTTATTGGTGCGAAAGGTTACGAACAAATAACGGCTTGTGGCCCAGCTTCCAGGTAGAAGCTATCAGAAAGTGAAAAGTCAAGTAAAACAGGAACATTGATTGCGTATACATTGATGCGAATTTTTGAGACTTCCACCCTTTCAGCTTGAGGATCATTTAAAATCATATAATTAAATATTAGTATTCATGTTGGAACCCTAAAAGCTGAAAAATATCTCTGGTTTTAAATTAAAGATGTTAAAGTTCAAATTCCCCAGTTCCTCCCAAATAAAATCCAGGCTTATAACTATAGTTATCAGTCAGGTCTGAATTGTATTTGGATAAATTGAACCCGCCTTTGATGCCATATGCTGTTTGCCCATATAAAGTTTGAAACCCTATAAAAATTAGGATAAGAATGATTTTTAATCGCCTGAATGATTTGAATTAAGATTAATAATGAATTAGGCTCCTTAAAACAATCAGCGTTTGCCGGTAGTTAGATAGATTATAGGGCCAAAAAACGTGAAAAACAGGGCAATAATGGTATAAACCAGTTTTTCGGTACTCTCTATCTGAGATCTAATTATTCTTCTTAAGGCAATCCATAACAGGATAATATGTACTAAGATCAAAAGTGGAATAATAAGATATAAAGCCTGGTATAACAGTAAAAAAGAGGAAAAAAGCTCGTTGGACTCCGTTACGTATGTTTCTGTCATCCCCGGGTTTTTTGCTTTTATTTCATTCAAAAACTCCTGTTTTTTTATTGAATTCCTGGAGCCGAGGTTTACTTTATAAGTCTCTTCCTCAGCCGTATGAACCATTAGTTCATCTTTCTTAATTTCAATATTATTTACATCAACTTCAGGACACGGTATTGATGAATTCTGAGCCTGAAACTTCTTTGTAATCTTTACCACAGGATACTAATAAAATTGAAAATAAAACGAATACAATTAAGGATGTTGATTTTTGCATGAGGTTGATTTTTGGTGTCATAACGGTATTTGGGCCAGATAGTTTTACTTCGTTCAATTCATTTATTTCAGTTTTGAGCTCAACAACAATTGTTTCCATAAAATGATTTGTAGACGCCAAAAGAATGTGCTCTCTATATGTTATAGAATTCAAGATTATAGAGTCTGCAATGTCTGCTTCTATTTCAAAATATCCTCTATGATTGGTTTTCTTAGTAAGTTCCTTTGTCTTATTCCGAATATCAAAATTGGCCACTTCATCGCCTTCAGAATCATATAGGATACCTTGAATATTTTGAGAGAAGATGTTAGTTGAAACAAGGAAAAATAGATAAAAAATATTCGCAAGGTGCTTTTACATTTAAATAATTATCGTCATTTTTTTCCCCTATCATTTGAATAGTGGATAATTTTGTATGAATATATTAAGTTCTTTCAAATATGAACTAATCCATAAGCTTAAAAACTATGTGGAACCATAAAAATTCTTGCTTTCTACTACCTGTGGAGTAGAAATAAATCTGATCTTTTGTAACATAAAACTTAAACTTGAGAAACTGGAATTGACTGAAAATCTGTATTTTTGATAAAATACGCAAAGAGAATTAAAATGGATAAGGCGGCTGAAATAAAAAATAATTTGATTTCCAGAATTAAGGATTCTAATGATTTAGAATTTTTAAAAGCTATTCAAACAATTTTTGATGCCTCCGGGAAAGACTTATACCAATTGTCACCTGAACAGGAAGAGGCAATTGCTATTGGGACGGAGCAAATAGAGAATGGCCACTATTCCAACAATGAAGCTGTTATTTCAGAAATGGAAAAATGGCTGGCAAAAAAATAATTTGGTCAGATACGGCCAAAGAAGAATTCCATCAGGTTCTTGAATTTTATCTTGAAAGGAACGGCACTCCAACTTACAGCTTGAAAATCCTAAGTCAAACCAATGGTTTATTAAACTTTATCTAAAAATGAATTTATTGGGAGGTTAACTTCTAACAAAAGGACCAGGGTTATCCCAATGAAGGTCTATTTGATTTTTTATGAAGTAAGAGGAAATGTTATAGAAATAGTTTCTTTTTGGGATAATAAACAAGATGAGGAAAAAGAGAGAGTCAAATAATTTCACGAAGCGGTTCTAAGTCTGTTTTCCCTATTTACAGCAAAAGAGAGGCAGGCGTTTATTTTATTTTCGTCCAGCTCAGGAAAATCATTTATAATTTCCTTTTTAGTCATTCCATTTGCCAACCAGTTCAATATGTCATACACAGAAATCCGGGTGCCTGCTATTATTGGTTTCCCAAATCGTTTATTTGGATCAATGATTATATATTTCCTGTAGTCAGTCATTTTTTATTTTAAAAATACTATTTTTTCGTAAGATGAGATGTAACAGGCATCATGAGTATATGATAAGCCATACAGTTCTGGAAACCAAATACCTATGCGGTACAAATAAAACCTTGGAGGACCAAAATCTGTTTCAACAATCAGTTATATATTTATTTCGTTTAAAATTGATATCATGAAATGTTGTTGTTAAGATGAAAACCAATAAAGACATAAAGAAACCTTCTATAAAAAAACAGGAAATCGCGATAGAGTCCTACGATGCTTTGGCTTCTGCTATTGCTCAGTTAAAATCTAAAAATCCTGAAATTGAAATAGAAGAGACCGAAGAGCGGATAAAAATTCCGTTAAGTGCCTTAAAATTATTGGGGGAGATTCTTCAAGTAATGAGCAAGGGAAAACCTTTTTTCCTGGTCCCGGACGCTACAGAAGTTACTACTCAAAAAAGCTGCTGAAATTCTGGGATGTTCCCGTCCTCACCTGGTAAAACCTCTGGAAGATGGTGAAATTGCTTTTAATAAAGTGGGAAAACACAGGCGGGTTCTGTTAGAAAATGTGACGGCTTATAAAGCAAAAATGAAAAAAGATCAGAAAAAGCACCTTATAGATATCATGAAATCCGACGAGGAACTTGAATTATATGATTCATAGTGTAAGATTCATTTGTGTTTTAGAAACCAATGTTATTTATCCTATTGTTAGCTAAAATTTTCAAAGTAAATTTACGTTATCCATTAAGAGTTTTTACGTATATTAAAAAAAAGAGAAATTGTGAATGCGACAAACGATATAATCAAAGATATTCCTGCTAACATTTCTGATAGCCAGGTTGTCATATATATTCATTCTAAAGATTTTGATACGAAGCAAGTAAAATTTTTTAAAGAATTGACTCATTCTACTGATAAAATAATATCCGAATGGTTTGATATTAGCGAAAAAACATTTCAAAGTTATAGGAGTTCGAATTCCAATTTCAATATAAATTTTAAAGAAAAGCTAATTTTATTGTTATCTCTGTATAAACAAGGAGAAAGAGCTTTTGGTTCAAAAGAAGAATTTAATGAATGGCTTGAAAAACCTAATTTTCATTTTAACAATGAACCACCTGTAAAATTTTTTAAAACAATTTCAGGTATTAGATATATTGAAGATAGATTGACTGGAATGGAATACGGGGATAACGCATAATTAATGGAAGTATTTAGAATTTCTCACATAAATTACTCCAAGAAATTATCATGTTCTGGTTCCGCAAATAGATGGAATTTTGATGGAGAATACGTAATATATACTGGTTCATCAAGATCATTATCAACTTTAGAATTAGTTGTTCATCGAAATTCAGTGCAATCACTTCCAAACTACGAAGTAATGATAATATCGATTGCTGATATTGAAGAATTATATGAGCAAATCCCGATAAAAAAACTGCCTAAAAACTGGAGAAAATTAGAAGCTTATTATAAATTACAAAATATAGGTTCAAAATGGTACAAAGAACAGAGATCTCTAGTATTAAAAGTACCGTCAGCTGTTATCCCAAAAGAATACAATTACATAATAAACACTAAGCATCCCGATTTCAGTTCAAATGTTTCTTTAGTAAGAAATGAAGATTATTTCTTTGATAAAAGACTACTTGAGTAAAACTGTGGCTAAGACTGTATAAAAACAAAGATGTTTAGATTAGCTTTAAATCGAAATTTCTTGATCGCTTGCGACGCCTTATTTCCTAACGAAAAATCACGCTCGCCCGATCGCACTACTCCTCCAAAACCCCAGCCTCTTTTAGGTACTTTAAAACTTCATTCTTTGGTAAAGCTTGTATGGTCCTGCCTTTAAAACCTATAGTGGTTTCGGCCATAAAAAGGGAGTTTAAGATAGCTTCTTCAGTAGCTTCAATGGCGGCCATAAACAGCGGCGACATCAAATCGTTGGGGACAACTTCCTGTTTTAAGGTTTCGGTTTCTATTTTATACGGAATTCTTAAGCCTTCCGCAGTAGAAAAAGCGATCACATAATCGCCACTGCCATTGGAAGCAATTCCGCCGGTTTTTGCGAGTCCCAGGAATGCCCGTTTTGCCAGGCGTTCCAGGTTTCGGTTGTCCAGTGGGGCATTGGTAGCCAACACCATCATACAGGAACCGTCTACATTATTTAGTAAATTATCATTAAAACTATATTTCCCCAGCTTTTGCCCTACAGGGACCCCGGCAATTTGCAATACGCCGCCAAAATTGCTTTGTACCAAAACGCCCAGGGTATAACCGCCCAGGCTTTCGGGTAGTTTTCGGGAAGAAGTTCCAATCCCGCCTTTATAGCCAAAAGCAATAGTTCCGGTACCAGCCCCCACATTTCCTTCAGCTACTTTACCTGTTTTCGCATTTTGAATGGCTGAAATTACATCTTCGTTCTTCACGTATTGCCCACGGATATCATTTAAATAGCCATCATTGGTTTCGCCCACCACCGCGTTTACTGAGCGTACGTCTTCATTTTCGGGCAGATTCAGGGTATATTTTATCACCGCGTCCATTGCGGTTGGAACATTTAAAGTATTGGTGAGTATTATAGGAGTTTCCAGATTGCCGAGTTCGTTGACCTGGGTACTGCCGGCCAGTTTCCCGAAGCCATTTCCCACAAAAACCGCGGCGGGGACTTTCTCCTGAAAAATATTCCCGCTGTGCGGAAGAATTGCTGTAACACCCGTACGCACCGATTCGCCTTTCACCAATGTAGTGTGACCCACTTTAACGCCTTTTACATCGGTAATCGCATTCATTTCTCCTCTCTCCATCACACCAATTTTAAGAGGAAGTTCTTCAACACGCTGCTGTGCGTTTAGTGTATTCAAAAGGAAAAATAAAAACAAAGCGGGCAGGAGGGATTTTTTCATTAATGGGATAGTTTTCGGTTTTTAAGTCAGGAAGATACAAAATCCCGAAAAATACCTAATGCGGTAATTTTCAGCATTAAGCTTTAACCCGCTGTAGTTCAAATTATAGATTGTATCTTTGCACCCGCTTTTAAGAAGGTGGATAAAGTCACCGGAGACCTCACAGGTTTCCAAAACCTGTGAGGTCTGTGTAGTCAAAAATAGAATTGTATGAGGACAAAGTCGATAAAGAAGAACCGTATTAATGTAGTAACCCTTGGTTGCAGCAAGAATGTGTATGATAGTGAGGTGTTGATGGGGCAGCTAAAGGGCAACAATAAAGACGTGGTGCACGAGCAGGACGGCAATATTGTGGTGATTAATACCTGCGGATTTATAGACAACGCCAAGGAAGAATCGGTGAATACCATTCTGGAATATGTAGAGCAGAAACAACAGGGTGAGGTTGATAAGGTTTTTGTGACCGGATGTTTAAGCGAACGCTACAAGCCTGATTTACAAAAGGAAATCCCCGATGTTGACCAGTATTTTGGAACTACAGAACTTCCCGGACTATTAAAAGCCCTGGAAGCCGATTATAAACACGAATTGCTGGGCGAACGTTTAACGACTACCCCAAAAAATTATGCTTACCTAAAGATCGCCGAAGGATGTGACAGGCCCTGTTCTTTTTGCGCTATTCCTTTGATGCGCGGCGGGCATAAGTCGACACCGATTGAAGATCTGGTAAAAGAAGCGAAAAACCTTGCTGCAAACGGGGTAAAGGAATTGATCCTTATCGCGCAGGATTTAACTTATTACGGACTCGACCTATACAAGAAACGAAACCTTGCTGAATTGCTGGAAAACCTCGCGAAAGTAGAAGGTATTGAATGGATTCGTTTGCATTATGCATTTCCAACCGGTTTCCCTATGGATGTGTTGGATGTGATGAAGCGCGAACCGAAGGTTTGTAATTATATCGATATTCCGCTGCAGCATATCAATACCGAATTATTGAAATCTATGCGACGTGGGACCACGCACGAAAAAACTACAAAACTACTTAGGGATTTCAGGAAATTCGTTCCCGGAATGACGATCAGGACTACCCTTATTGTAGGCTATCCTGGCGAAACCGAAGAGCAATTTGAGGAATTAAAAGACTGGGTAGAGGAGATGCGTTTTGAGCGTTTAGGTTGTTTTACCTATTCCCACGAAGAAAATACGCACGCTTATAACCTGGAAGACGATGTACCGCAAGACGTGAAACAAGATCGCGCCAACCAGATTATGGAAATCCAGAGCCAGATTTCCTGGGAATTGAACCAGGAGAAGATCGGACAGGTTTTTAAAGTAGTAGTGGATAGAAAAGAAGGGAATTATTTTGTGGGAAGAACCGAATTTGATTCTCCCGATGTAGATAACGAAGTGCTAATCGATGCGACTTCAATTTACCTGAAAACCGGGGAATTCTACGAAGTTAAAGTAACCGATGCTGCAGATTTCGACCTTTATGCCGAACCAATACACGCAGCTCCAAAACCGGTTAGGAAAGAGCTGAAAGTTAAAACTGTTTAAAGGTTGTATACTGTATATTGTAAATTGAAAAGTTTATTTCTTAAACCTTAAACCTTAAACCTTAAACCTTGAACTTCCTTATCTGTATTGATAAAATATTCCCTGCGGAAAAGGTGTCCATAAACAGGCTTTAAGTCCGGAAGCTTTTAAGGCTGAATTCGTCCAGGTATTACAGGTTTTAAAGAGGTGAAAGGAAGTTTCAGCTGAATAGAACGCGTCATCCCGGTAATAATTTAAATCTGGTACCGGTTGAATTTGCCCGGTATTTTCCACATTTACCGTTTCTAAAATATATCGACTCAACTTTCTGTATTGATCTTCAGTAACCAAAATTTTTACCAGGTTTTCTGAGTTTGGCACTTTTCGAAAAAACCGGGTATGCAAGGCGCTTTGCGATTTTAAAAACAGTGCTTTAAAAGCGACCTTGAGTTTTAGGTCTTCCCACTGCGGTGTATTCCTGTAAAAATTAAGATCTCCCCAGCCAAAGCCGATAAACTCCGGATAGGGCGTTTGCGACAAAGTATGTTCCGGTTTAAAAATGCTATCCCATCTAATAATTTCAGACTTTACCGGGAGCAAAATATCGGTATGCATATCCTGTTTCAGAAGATAGATTTCAATATCCGCGTTTTCAGTTTCTGAGTTAGAATTGACAGGAATAACAGTTCCAATTAAAGCCAAAACCAGGTAAATCACGGGCGGTGCGATCAGGATTAGAAGAAATTTCAGGAAATAGCGTAAACCTTGTTTCATTTCTAAAAGATATTAATAATCTGTCAGTTCGAATAGGTTTTAAGGCGGTAGCCGAAAAAACCATATCGAGAACTTCTCGATACACGAAGTGACGTCTCGTTACAATTTAAAGTTTAGGGAATGAATTGAAAATAAATTTTGGTGGTGATTCTAATAAGATTTATAACTTTAAATGCACAGTTACCACGTCAGTTCGATTTCTATGACAATTCCAAACGATTTTGATAATAGGTTTTATTTTTAATTAAAGCCATTGCAATATGGATCAACTTGTTTCTTACTGCATTTAATACACTCATTTTGTTTTTGCCTT
>NZ_JAIQZA010000001.1 GCF_020164485.1 Salegentibacter tibetensis | reverse complement strand
GTGCGACAGTCTTGTTTATCAACAGGTTCAACAGATCGGTATCTTTCAATCGCAGCTTGCGGAACTTAGTCAAGGAACTGGAATTGATAACTGCATCTTCGGGCGCCATCTCAAGAAAATACTTGAAGGACATATCATATCGTGAACGCTCCACTACATCCACGTCTGAAATGCAATAGATCGTTTTCAATAACAAGTATTTAAACATGCGGATAGGACTTTCTGCATTTCTCCCATTAGTTGCACAATATTTATCTACCAGTTCATCGTGGATAAAGGAAAAATCAATCAATTCATTGATTCTTCTAAGAAGATTGCCCTTGGGTACGATTAAATCATATAGATCGGAATACGCACTTAACTGAATTTTTTGTTGCTGCAATAACATATATAAGTCGCGGTTAATCAGCATTTAAAATACGAAAAAAGGAGTAAAAACACTACGGCTTCTACTCCTTTTTACTCACTTTAATTCAATTTCTTCAGGGACTTTTTCAGTGCCCTCTTGAAAAAGGCTGGTTTTTTTGTTTTTATCCTTTTGCTGATAAAGCTTCTCAAATAAATTCAACTTCAAAATCCAGATTCCTGGGAAAGAAACACTGCCTATTATTACAGGCCTGATAAAAAATTTTGCCACTTAATTTCTTTACTTGTTTCAGGTCTTCTTTTTTTAATTTGAGAAAGACTCTTAACTCAAAGCTATCACTCAGTACATTATGTGCTACTGTACCTAAAAATATGGTTTGTTCTCCTTCAGAAAAAAATTTATGTCGCGTTATTTCGTAGAACTCATTTTTTTTAAAGGAGACCTGTGTGGGGATAATATTTTCTGGCACCCCGGTCTCTGCCTGGATGTAATACCCATCCAGAATTTTAAAAGAAAGCTTTATCTCATAACCTGTTTCTGCCTTTTCTACTTCTGTTTCTTCTGCCTGAAATACTACAAATTCATCCTGTACAGGTATAAAAAATATAATGGCAAAAAACAGAAAATTACAGTATTTCATTGAGTCGTTTTTTTAGTTCTACCAGCTCAGCATCAAAATTCCTGGTGTCAAGAAGCGACATAAACTGGATCTTACCTTCCTCATCTATAATGATGTTAGAGGCCAGCATCACTTCGTCGCGTGAAAGATCGGGGAGCACATCTTTAGGTGCAAAGCTTGCAGCAACCTCTCCTTCAGGATCAAGTAAAATGGGAAAACTCAGATTATGTTTTTCTTTTAGTTGTTTTTCAACAAGTTCTTTAGGTTCCTTTACATCAATGATCAGGACCTCCACGTTCTTGTCTTTATAATCCTGGTATAACTTTTCCAGGTGGGGCGCCTCGGCATTGCAGAAGGGACACCAGGTGGTCGCGATATGAACCACCAGTATTTTACCTTTATAATCTCTAAGGCTAATCGTTTCCGCATCCAGACTTTTCAGCGAAAATTCAGGCGCTTTTTTATTGTGGATTAATTCAGAGATATCACTGGGATTTTCATCCTCTTGTGCAAAAAGGGGGTGATCGAAAGTCGGAATTATCAAAAGGCTTAGAAGGGTAATTAAAGTTAACCTCCATAAATTTTTATTCATCTTCATAACTTCAGTTTTTAGAAATTAAAGAAATACTGTATCCATTAGAAATAGAGGCAAACATTCTGAAAAACAGCTTTTTATAAAAATAATATTAAAATAGGTAATAAAGAAATGATCTTTAAAAAACATTTATACACCTGGGTTTTATGATTTTTGGTTATATTATTATACAATCTAATTTTAAACATTTAGCTATGAAAACCGTCTTTGAGAACATTGAAATTGAAGTAGCCAAAGGAGATATAGCCAATCAACCAGATGTAGAAGCCGTAGTAAATGCAGCCAATGCCGAACTTGCTATTGGCGGTGGTGTGGCAGGAGCACTTCATCGTGCCGCAGGACCGGGACTTTACGAAGAATGTAAACCCCTTGCTCCTATCTCTCCCGGGGAGGCTGTTATAACCGGCGCACATAATTTGCCCAACGAATATGTAATTCATTGTTTGGGGCCGGTTTACGGTCGCGACAAGCCTGAAGATAAACTTTTAGAAAACTGCTACAGGAATGCTTTAAAGCGTTCAGAAGAGAAGCAGGTAAAGTCGGTTGCTTTTCCTGCTATTTCTACGGGAGCTTTTGGTTACCCGATAAAAGAGGCGACGAAGATCAGTTTTAATACAATTTTAGCCGAAATCCCAAAGCTTAAACACCTGCAAAAGCTTAAATTTGTGTTATTCAGTGAAGCAGACCTTGAAATTTACAAAGCGATGCTTGCCGAAGTATAAACCAACCAGAAGCTATGCTAAATTTTTCAGCTACTTATACCGACCAGTATCAACTGGCGATGGCCCAGGTATATTTTAAAAAAGGCCAAAAAGACCATACCGCAATTTTCGATTATTTCTTCAGAAAGCTCCCTTTTAATGGGGGTTATGCGATTTTTGCCGGACTCCAGGATTTACTGGAAATAATTGAAAACATAAAATTCAGCAACAAAGATCTGGAATACCTGAAAACACAGGATTTTGATGATGATTTCCTGGATTATCTGAAAGATTTTAAATTCCGCGGAAATATTTATTCGGTACAGGAAGGTGATGTGGTTTTACCTACACGTCCGGTTTTGCAGGTGGAAGCCAATATAATCGAAGCCCAGATTATAGAAACAATCCTGCTGAATTTACTCAATTTTCAAACCCTTATCGCTACAAAAGCCAGTCGTATTAAACTGGTTTCAGGGGAACGAACTTTACTCGATTTCGGATTAAGAAGGGCGCAGGGTCCCGGCGGGTACTATGCTACCCGTGCAGCCATAATTGGTGGTTTTGACGGAACAAGTAATGTGGTTGCGGGCAGGGATTTTGATATTCCGGTTTCAGGAACTATGGCACATTCTTTTATTCAAAGTTATGATGAGGAGATCACTGCTTTCAGGGATTTTGCTGAAGGCAGGCCAAAAGAATGTGTGCTTCTTGTAGATACATACGATACGCTTAAAAGTGGTGTTCCTAACGCGATTAAAGTGGCTAAAGAGATGGAAGAACGCGGCCATAAATTAATGGCCATAAGGCTTGATAGTGGGGATTTAGCCTACCTGTCCAAGCAAAGTAGAAAAATGCTGGATGCGGCCGGTTTTGATTATGTGAAAATTGCCGCGTCAAATCAGTTAGACGAAAATGTGATAAAAAGTTTGCTTGAGCAAGGCGCCAGGATAGATGTTTTTGGCGTAGGCACCAACCTGGTTATTGGTAGTCCTGATGCCGCCTTGGACGGAGTTTACAAATTGGCGTATTCTAATGGAAAACCAAGGATTAAAATTTCAGAAAGCATTGTAAAGGTTACCCTTCCGCATAAAAAGCAGGTGTATCGTTTAAGGGATTCTCAGGGGGAATGTGTTGGTGGCGATCTGGTTGCTCTTTTCGAAGAGGATAATATTGAAAATATGATACATCCTTTTGAACCTTATAAGCATATGAAAGTTGATGGCTTGCAAAAAGAGCCTTTGCTACAACCGGTTATGGAAAATGGCGAAAACAAATTGGAACATAGATCGCTTCAGGAAATCGCTGAATACAGTAAAAACCGGCTCGCCGAACTTTCTTTTGAATTTAAACGCTTTAATAATCCGCATATTTATAAAGTGGGAATTAGTGAAGCCTTAAAATCAGAACGAGACAAGTTAATTACATCTTTTAAAAATTAAGAAGTATATGAAAACCTTGATTATTGTAGATCCTCAAAACGATTTTATGCCGGGGGGCTCACTTGCCGTTCCAAATGGAGATGAGATCATTCCGGTAATAAATAAGCTTCAAAAAAAGTTTGATCTGGTGATTGCTTCCCAGGATTGGCATCCTAAGGCTCACGCCAGTTTTGCCAGTAGCCATATGGGAAAAAAGGAATTTGAAACAATAGACCTTAACGGAACTGAGCAGGTAATGTGGCCGGAACATTGCGTACAAAATACCGATGGTGCCGAATTTAATGAAAATTTAAAAACAGCAAAAATTGAAGCGATCTTTAGAAAAGGAACCAATCCTGAAATTGATAGCTACAGTGCTTTTTACGATAATAAACATCTAAAATCTACGGGGCTTACTGGCTATTTAAAGGAAAAGAAGGCCGATGATCTTTATTTCTGCGGACTTGCAGCTGAAATTTGTGTTTATTTTACGGCTAAGGATGCTATTAAAGAAGGTTTTAAAGCTACCATTATTGAAGATGCTACACGTGCTCTTGATGCGGAAGATTTTAAGAAAGCAAAAGCTGAATTAGAGGATTTGGGCGGAAAAATTATTACTGCTGAAGCTATTGAAAATTGATGTAGTACACATAGCCCACATTAAGCCAAAAAATATAATCGTTGAATTTATTTTGTGGTGCATCTATATTCAATCCATCAAGCCAATCGCTTCCATAGTATTGGCCCCTGGCTTCAATTAAGAGATCGTGTCTAAACCCTAGACGGTATCGCACCCCCAATCCGCCAATTATGGCATACGTGGTGCCGCGTTCAAAATTCATTCCTCCAACAAAAGTTGGAAATACGTTTTTTGGGTTTTCCAGGGAACCTAAATCAGAATAAGCATCAGGTTTGTAAGACACAAAATGCCCTCCTAAACTTACATAGGGGGAGAACATATAACCAGAGTGGGTAAAATCCCTGATACGAAAAGGGTGGTATTCCAGGTGTATTCCGCCTTCAATAATCTCACTTTCCCCGTGCATCGCTCTTAACAATTGCCCGCCGAGAGTAGGTTTGCTGGCCACAGGACCAAAATGCTCTAGTTTGGAGTAAAAATAATCCAGTTCATTTCTAATTCTAAAATGATTGGTAAAGAAAGAGGCGGTTTGGGAATAATGACAATCGCTTTTATAGGCGAAATTCATATAATGTGAAATTCCTATTCCGTAGCCGGCATTGTTAAGGTTGTTTTTTACATTCCAGCGTTCGCCATAATCGGTAAAAAATGAGGCTGGTCCTGCTTTAACGGCTATTTCGTGGGCAATGCCAAATTGAGAATAACCCTTTACCTGAAAGAGTAAAATGAAAACGATAAAAGCTAAAAATATTTTGCAATTGCACATTCATTCAGGCTTGAGCGAAGAACAAATATATAAAAACTACTTTAACAAAAATTACAGATTGTACTCTACTTGAAAATCCCTAAATCGAAGACGTTAATTTTATATGAAAAGACAAAAATTTGAGGTCATTTTTTATAGAACCCATATATTTGCAACATAAAACACAGTTTTTTTTATAAACTATTTGTAGTATCACATAATATGGAACAAAATATACAAGATTTTCTGGATAAAGTATCTCAAAGAAATCAAAACGAACCGGAATTTATGCAGGCCGTGCACGAAGTTGCTGAAACGATTATTCCTTTTATAGAAAAGAATAAAAAGTATCAGAACATGCAATTGCTGGAGCGTATGGTAGAACCAGAACGAGTAATTATGTTCAGGGTTTCCTGGTTGGATGATAAAGGTAATATTCAGGTAAATCGCGGTTTTAGAATTCAAATGAATTCTGCAATTGGACCTTATAAAGGCGGATTGCGTTTTCACCCTTCTGTAAATCTTAGTATCCTTAAATTCCTCGCTTTTGAGCAGGTATTTAAAAACAGCCTTACCACTTTGCCTATGGGTGGAGGAAAAGGTGGGTCTGATTTTGATCCTAAAGGAAAATCTGATAACGAGGTAATGCGTTTCTGCCAGAGTTTTATGACAGAACTTTACCGGCATATCGGTGCCGATACCGATGTTCCTGCGGGAGATATTGGGGTTGGTGGCCGTGAAGTTGGTTATATGTTTGGCCAGTACAAAAGATTGCAAAATGAATTCACCGGAATTTTAACCGGGAAAGGACTTTCTTATGGTGGTTCTTTAATTCGTCCCGAAGCAACAGGATATGGAAATGTATATTTTGCGCAAAATATGCTTAGAACAAGAGATGAATCTTTTGAAGGAAAAACCGTTGTTGTTTCTGGATCTGGAAATGTAGCGCAGTATGCTGCCGAGAAAGCCCTGGAATTTAAAGCTAAGATCTTAACCATGAGTGATTCAGGTGGTTATATTTATGACGAAGCTGGAATTGATGAAGAAAAGCTTCAGTTTATTATGGATCTTAAAAATGTAAGACGCGGAAGAATTAGCGAATATGTAGATAAGTATCCTTCAGCTAAATATTTTGAAGGGGAAACTCCTTGGGGAGTGAAATGCGATGTTGCGCTACCTTGTGCAACTCAAAACGAACTGGAAGAGGCTGATGCTAAGAAATTAGTTGAGAATGGTTGTATCTGTATTGGCGAAGGTGCGAATATGCCCTGTACTCCAGATGCTGTGGAGGTATTTAAGGAAGCAAAAATCCTTTTCTCTCCCGGTAAAGCTTCTAACGCTGGTGGTGTTGCCACTTCAGGTTTAGAAATGAGCCAGAACTCTATGCGATATAACTGGACTTCGCAAGAAGTTGACAAAAAACTTCACGCGATTATGAACGATATTCACGAGCGTTGTGTAGAATTCGGAAAAGAAGAAGATGGTTATATAGACTACGTTAAAGGTGCAAATATTGCCGGTTTTGTAAAAGTTGCCGATGCCATGCTTGCCCAGGGAGTAGTGTAATTCATACCTGCTTATCACCTTAATTTAAGGTCGCTTTTTAGCGACCTTTTTTATGAATTATAAGTTTTAACTGAGGTTAATAAAAACATATCACTATAATATTATAGTTCCTTTTTTATTGTGCTTCAATTTTTAGGATTTTAAGAATTTATTGTAGATTGGTTTCATAAAAAAGTTGAAATCCTAACTTTCATCAGATTTTTTCATCTGTAATATCCAGATCAATTACGAGTTGAGATCTCGAAAGACCTGACGTGAGTTTTCTTGAAAAGAAAAGAGCTGTCTCTTCTGTTCAAGCAGCCTCTAAATGCATGAGAATAAAAAATAAACTTTAAATAAGCCAATCCATTAATTTAAACTCAAACTAAAGTACTTATGGAGAATTCTAGTATTCCATTCAGGTTTTTACAAAATTTTTTAATTGTTTTAATCTGTTTACCCTTCCCTTTTTGCAGCCTTCAGGCGCAACAAACTTTACCCGATTCAACTCTTTTTCAAACTTTGGAGTACCGTGTAGCTGGTCCTTACAGGGGTGGACGTTCTACGGCTATAGCAGGTCATGCCGATCGTATCAATGAATATTATTTTGGCGCAACTGGAGGTGGTCTTTGGAAAACTACCGATGGCGGTCTTACCTGGAAGCCCGTTACAGATAAACAAATAAACGCGTCTTCTGTGGGAGCTGTGGATGTTGCAGATAGTGATCCTGATATAGTATATATTGGAATGGGAGAATCCCAGTTTAGAGGAAATATTATGCAGGGAGATGGAATCTATAAATCTATAGATGCCGGAGAAACCTGGGAAAATGTAGGTTTAAAGAATTCTCAAACTGTGGCCCGGGTCCGCATTCACCCAACAAACCCAGATATAGTTTACGTAGCTGTTTTGGGCCATCCTTTTGGTCCGAATGAGGAACGAGGAGTATTTAAAACTACAGATGGCGGGAAATCCTGGAAAAAGGTTTTATATAAAGGGCCTAAGGCTGGTACCGCTGATTTGATGATAGATCCTAATAATCCTGAAGTTATATATGCTTCTATTTGGGAAGTTTATCGTAAGCCCTGGAAAATGTGGGGAGGAGGTGGTGCTTCCGGTCTTTTTAAATCTGAAGATGGAGGAGAAAACTGGACTGAGTTGAGTAATAATCCCGGGATGCCTGAAACGCCTCTCGGTAAAATTGGCGTGACTGTTTCTCCGCAAGATTCCGATCGGGTTTGGGCAATAATAGAAGCGAATGAAGGAGGGGTGTTTCGTTCAGACGATGCCGGAAAGACCTGGGAGCGTGTTAATGAAGATCGGAAACTTCGCCAGAGGGCATTTTATTATACCAGGATCTACGCCGATCCTAAGGATAAAGAAACCGTCTACGTACTTAACGTTGATTTTTGGAAATCTACAGATGGAGGGAATACTTTTGATCACGAAATTGAAGTTCCCCATGGAGACAATCATGATTTATGGATAGATCCCAATAATCCAATGCGAATGGCCGAGGCCAACGATGGGGGTGGAACCATCTCCATAAACGGTGGAGAGACCTGGACAGATGAAGATTATCCAACAGCACAGCTTTATCATATTACAGCAACAAATGACTTTCCTTATTTTATTGCAGGAGCGCAGCAGGATAATAGTACCGTAGCAATTCCCAGTGAAGGTTGGGATTTTATGACTTCAAGAGAAAATTCAATTAAAGAGTATACATATTCCTATCCGGTAGGAGGAGGGGAGAGCGGTTATATCGCTCAGGATCCCAATAATCTGGATATATTCTATGCCGGAAGTTATTCGGGTGTTCTTACACGTTTTAATAGGAGTACCGGAGAAAGAAGACGAATTGAGCCTTATCCACGATACTTTATGGGAAATCCGGCTGAAACCTTACCCGAAAGAGTGCACTGGACTTATCCTATTGTTTTTTCCCCGCTCGAAGACAGGTTGTATGTCACATCACAGCACGTATGGACAACCACAAGTGAAGGACAATCCTGGGAGAAAATTAGCCCCGATTTAACTTATGCCGATCCCGAGACTATGGGAGAAAGTGGTGGTGAAATCACCCTTGATATGAGTGGCCCCGAGTTGTATGCTACTATCTATGCTTTAGCTCCATCCTTTCATGATGTGAACACTATTTGGGCTGGATCTGATGATGGACTGATTCACATTACCAGGAATCACGGTGATTCCTGGGAAAATATCACTCCTCCCGGATTGCCTAAAAACTCACGGGTAAGTATAATTGATGCATCCAGGCATCAACCGGGAACAGCTTATGTTGCTGTAAAAAGATACCAGATGAACGACAGGGCACCCTATATTTTTAAAACCGATGATTACGGTAAAACCTGGGAGAAAATCACAAATGGAATTCAGGATGGACATTACGTACACGTGGTGCGGGAAGATATTACAGCTCCCGGGGTTCTTTATGCAGGAACAGAGCATGGAATGTATGTTTCTTTTAATGATGGGGCGAATTGGAGTTCACTTCAACTAAATCTTCCAGATGTAGCAATTCGTGATCTTGCAGTAACTGAAAAGGATATTGCTATTGCCACTCACGGAAGATCAATGTGGATTCTTGATGATATTTCACCTGTAAGAGAATATAGCAAAGAAATAACCAATAAGGATTTACACCTATACAAACCTTACTACGCCGTAAGAAGAGTTCAGGATGCTGTTTTTCATTATAATCTTGGAAAAGAATCTGAGGAGGTGAAAATTGAGATTCTGGATTCTTCAGGAGAGATCGTTCAAAGTTTTACAACAGAGGAAGATGAGGAATCCATAGCTACAGAAGAAGATATTGACAATTCAGCAGAAACAAATACAGACAATGAGGAAGCAGGAGATGAAGCAGCTGAAGAGAAGAAAGATTCATCTATACCCACTAATAAAGTAGGGTTGAACACCTTTAAATGGGATTTGCGTTACCCAGGAGCTACTGTTTTTGAAGATATGATCTTGTGGTCTGCCAGTCCCGAAAAAGGACCTATCGCTAAGCCTGGAATTTATGAAGTAAGAGTTACGGCCAATGGTGAATCTGAAACTCAAACTTTTGAAATAAAAATTGATCCCAGAGTTCAGGGAGTAACAGAAGCTGATCTGGAAGAACAATTTGATCTTTTGATTAAGATTAGGGATAAAGTAAGTGAAGCAAATGAAGCGGTAATTAAAATTAGAGAGTACAAAGAAGAAATGGGTGATAATATTGACCCTCAAACTTTAGAAAAGTTAAATGAAATTGAAGAATCAATCTATCAGGTAAAAAATGAGAGCCCGCAGGATCCTCTAAACTTCCCTATAAGACTTAATAATAAGATAG
Source organism: Salegentibacter tibetensis (assembly GCF_020164485.1). Classification (GTDB taxonomy): domain Bacteria; phylum Bacteroidota; class Bacteroidia; order Flavobacteriales; family Flavobacteriaceae; genus Salegentibacter; species Salegentibacter tibetensis. The sequence continues at coordinate 220,642 of NZ_JAIQZA010000001.1, read as the reverse complement.
CAAGTCTTGGAAATATTGTGGATAGCGGAGAGGCAAGACCTACCGATGGAGCTTACAAAGTGTATAATGAACTCTCAGAAGAACTTTCTGTTTTAATAAATGAAATGAATTCGATTTTGTTGAATGCAAATAGAAGTAATTCAGTCGAAAATTAATATTTTAAGTTTTTTGAACCTTGAAAAGCCACTTTTTGTGGCTTTTTCATTTTTAATATCCAAAGAGATTTGACGTATTTTTGAATGCTTAGTAGGGGCTGTATTTAATGAAACTTTGAAGAAAGATTAATCCATATTTTATGTTGATTACCACCAAAGCAATAGTAATAAGTGCTTTAAAATACGGCGAGGCCGATTTGATTGTGAAAGCCTATACCTACAGCGATGGCTTAAAAACCTATATGCTTAAAGGAGTGTTGAAATCTAAAAAAGGAAAATTCAAGGCTTCCCAGTTTCAGCTACTTACCCAATTGGAGATTGTGGCAAACCACCGCAACCAGGGAAAAATGGAGTACCTGCAAGATGCTAAAGTATTACATACTTATACCAGCCTGCATACTAATATGGTAAAAGGCGCGATGCTGATGTTTTTAGCCGAAGTTTTAAAAAATGCCATTCGGGAAGAAGAAACCAATCCGCAGTTGTTTAATTATCTCGAAAACTCACTTATGTGGCTGGATCTGCACGATAAAATCGCCAATTTTCATCTTTTATTCTTATTAAATTTAACCCGTTACCTGGGTTTTTATCCAGATACTGCTTCAAAAGAATTTACCTACTTTAATCTTTTAGATGGTGTTTTTGAGTTGAATAGTCTAAATAATTACTGCATTGATGGCCGGAATGTGGAGATTTTACGACAGTTCTTAGGCATAAATTTTGATACTTTGAATGAAGTAAAACTAAATCAGCAAAGTCGGTCCAATTTCCTAAATATGTTAATTTTATATTACGAATTGCATATTGAAGGATTTAAAAAACCAAAATCGCTTGCCGTGCTCAACGAAATTTTTAGCTAAATGCGAAGTTTGATAACAGGAGTAATTCTCCTTTTTTTTATGGCTAATATTATCTACGCTCAGCAGATACAGGTTTTAGATGAAGAAACACACGAACCTCTTGCCAGTGTGGCGATATACAATGCGGAAAAGTCTAAAAGTGCACTTACTAATTTTGATGGGGAAGCAGATGTTTCAGCATTTGACCGGGATGAAATTATACATTTTACGCACGTTAATTATACCAATAGAAGCCTCAGGAAATTCCAGATTCTTCAAAATGAAAATAAGGTCTACCTAAAGGGTAATGATAATGAGCTGGAACAGGTGGTACTTTCGGTAGCGAAATTTGAAATGAATAAAGATGAAATTCCGCAGAAGATAGTCAGTTTTTCAGCAAATGATATCATTATGGCGAGCCCGCAAACCTCTGCCGATCTTTTGGAAAGCAGCGGGCAGGTTTATATCCAAAAAAGTCAGTTGGGCGGTGGTAGTCCTATAATTCGGGGTTTTTCAACAAACCGACTCTTAATTACCGTAGATGGTGTAAGAATGAATACCGCAATTTTTAGAAGCGGAAATCTTCAAAATATAATATCTATAGATCCACTGGCAGTAGAAAATACGGAGGTAATCCTTGGACCGGGTTCGGTGGTTTATGGAAGCGATGCCGTGGGTGGAGTGATGAATTTCTATACTTTAAAGCCAAAGTTTTCTTTTGGCGAAAAAAAGTCGGTTTCCGGAAATGCATATTCCCGCTATGCTTCTGCCAATAACGAAAAAACCATACACGCCGATGTTAATATTGGTCTGGAAAACTGGGCATTTGTAAGTAGTATAACTTACTCAGATTTTGGAGATTTAAGAATGGGATCTCACGGCCCCGATGAATATTTGCGAAACGAATATGCGGTGCGAAGAAATGGGGAAGATGTGATTGTTTCTAATGAAAACCCTGAAGTACAAAAGCCTACAGGTTACAATCAAATAAATTTGCTGCAAAAGGTAAAGTTTATGCCACATAAGGACTGGGACCTTAATTTAGGACTTATATATTCTACTACATCAGATTTTCCAAGATTTGACAGGCTTTACCAGGAGCGGGATGGCGGATTGCGTTCGGCAGAATGGTATTATGGACCGCAGGAGTGGTTTATGGGGAATTTTAAGATTAATAAAAAGGGACACGGGCCCCTATATGATAAAGCCCAGGTAACCACCGCTTATCAGTTTTTTGAAGAGAGCCGGCATAACCGGGATTTTGGGGAGGATTGGTTATATAATACGCAGGAGAATGTAGATGCTTATTCGGTTAATTTTGATTTTGAAAAGACTTTTGAAGAAAGCCGTTTGTTTTATGGAGCAGAATATGTTTTTAATAAAGTAAACTCCACCGGTAATGTTCAAAATATTTTAACCGAAGAAGAAAATATTACAGTTTCACGATACCCAAACGGATCTACCTGGCAATCAATCGCAGCTTATGCAAGCTATCAATGGAAAATTAGGGAAGACCTTTCTTTTCAATCGGGGCTTCGTTATAATCATATTCTGGTTGATGCTGAATTTGATGAAAATTTATACGATTTCCCGTTTCAGGAAGCTAATATAAACACAGGTGCTTTAACCGGAAGCGTAGGAATTAACTGGCAGCAAAATAGGTATATTGGCTGGCGATTAAATCTTTCCACAGCATTTAGAGCGCCCAATATAGATGATGTTGGAAAAATATTTGATTCTGAACCGGGCGCAGTTGTGGTGCCGAATCCAAATTTAAAACCAGAATATGCCTATAGTAGTGAACTTGGTTTTGACTGGAAACCTGCAGAAAATATCAGTTTAATAGCCACTGCCTTTTATACTTATTTAAACGACGCGATGGTGCGCAGGGATTTTACTTTAAATGGAGAAGCTGAAATTGACTACCAGGGAGAACTCAGCCGCGTGCAGGCTATTCAAAATACTGCTAAAGCCCACGTTTATGGTTTAGAAGGTGGGGTAGAAATAGACCTTTCGGTAGCGCTTCGGTTTAGTTCACAGATTAGTATTACCGAAGGAAAAGAGGAACAGGAAGACGGCTCTACAGCACCCTTAAGACACGCCGCTCCAATATTTGGAAACACGCATTTAACCTGGCATAAAAAAAGGCTGAAACTTGATCTATTTGCTGAATATAATGGCCAGTTCGATTATGAAGATCTCGCCCCTACAGAACAGGGTAAGGCATATCTTTATGCCATAGATGATAATGGAAACCCTTATTCTCCTTCCTGGTATACCATAAATCTCACGGGCCAATATCAACTTTCAGAAAGTTGGCTTGCCACAGCTTCTTTAGAAAATATTACCGACCAACGTTATCGAACTTATTCTTCCGGAATTGCTGCGGCAGGTAGGAATCTAATTTTAGCCTTGAGGTATAGTTTTTAAAATTTTTCTTAATTCTCAGGGCTTTCAAAAACCGTTTAGGTTTTATTCACTATCAATTTCTTTTCGGCTAGCTTTTTCCGTTTTTCTAACCTGCTCTTTTCTTAAAATTGATTATTTTCGCGACTCATTGGAAATTTTGAAGAAATGAGCAATAAGTTCCCTGAATATAAAGGACTTGACTTACCGAAAATAGCTGAAGAAATCCTAAGCTACTGGAAGGAGAACGATATTTTTGAAAAAAGCGTTTCTACGCGGGAAGGCAAAGAGCCTTTTGTGTTTTTTGAGGGGCCACCTTCAGCAAATGGGCTTCCGGGCATTCACCACGTGATGGCGCGAGCCATTAAAGATATCTTTTGTCGGTATAAAACCCAAAAAGGGTTTCAGGTAAAACGTAAAGCCGGTTGGGATACCCACGGTTTGCCCGTAGAACTTGGGGTTGAAAAAGAACTCGGGATTACCAAAGAAGATATTGGGAGCAAAATTTCCGTAGAAAAATATAACGATGCCTGTAAAAACGCGGTTATGCGTTACACCGATGTGTGGAATGACCTTACCGAAAAAATAGGCTATTGGGTAGATATGGACGATCCATACATTACCTACAAATCAAAATATATGGAAACGGTTTGGTGGCTGCTTTCCGAAATTTACAAAAAAGGCCTAATCTACAAAGGTTACACCATTCAGCCTTATTCGCCAAAAGCCGGTACCGGTTTAAGTTCTCACGAGCTTAACCAACCTGGGACTTATCAGGATGTAACCGATACCACGGTAACAGCGATGTTTAAAATTACAGATGTTTCAGCTGCTACAGTTAAAGAGGATTTAGAAGGGGCTTATTTAATCGCCTGGACCACCACACCGTGGACCTTACCATCAAATACCGCCTTAACCGTGGGGCTAAAAATTGAATATGTTCCGGTAAAAACTTATAATCAATATACGTTCGAACCAATTACGATTCTCGTTGCAAAAGATCTGGCCAGAAAGCAATTCGATAAGAAATTCACAGAAGTTGAAACCGAAGAGGAGTTAAAAGCTTATTCTGAAGGCGATAAGAAGATTCCATTTTTAATCGGGGAAACGATTTTAGGAAAAGATCTTGTTGAAATAAAATATGAGCAGTTATTGCCTTATGCGCTTCCTGCAGAAAATCCTGAAAATGCATTTCGAGTAATTTCCGGGGATTTTGTGACTACTGAAGATGGTACCGGAATTGTACATACTTCACCGACTTTTGGTGCCGATGATGCGATGGTGGCCAAACAGGCTTCACCGCAAATTCCGCCATTATTGGTGAAAGATGAAAACGGAAATTTGGTGCCAATCGTTGACCTTCAAGGGAAGTTCAGACCAGAAATGGGTGAATTTGCCGGGAAATATGTAAAAAATGAATATTATGATGAAGGCCAGGTACCGGAAAAATCGGTAGATGTAGAGCTTGCCATTAAACTTAAGGAAGAAAATCGCGCTTTTAAAGTAGAAAAATACGTTCACAGTTATCCAAATTGCTGGAGAACCGATAAGCCTATTTTGTACTATCCACTGGATTCCTGGTTCATTAAAGTGACCGAATTCAAGGAGCGAATGTTTGAGTTAAACCAAACTATTAACTGGAAACCAAAATCTACCGGCGAAGGCCGTTTTGGGAACTGGTTGGCCAATGCTAACGACTGGAATTTATCCAGAAGCCGTTATTGGGGTATCCCGTTACCAATCTGGAGAACTGAAGAGGGCAAAGAAGAAAAGCTTATTGGTTCTATTGCTGAATTAAAAGAAGAAATGGCGAAGGCTGTAAAAGCCGGCGTTATGGATAAAGATATTTTTGAAGGTTTTGAGCCCGGAAATATGAGTGAAGAAAACTACGATCTGGTAGATCTTCACAAAAATGTGGTAGATGAAATCATTCTGGTTTCCGATTCTGGAAAACCAATGAAGCGGGAGGCCGATCTTATAGATGTTTGGTTCGATTCAGGGTCCATGCCTTATGCACAATGGCATTATCCTTTTGAAAATAAAGAAAAAGTTGAAAGAGGAGAAAGGACGGCCGATTTTATAGCTGAAGGCGTTGACCAAACTCGGGGGTGGTTTTATACCCTGCATGCAATCGCGACAATGATTTTTGATGACGTAGCTTATAAGAATGTTGTTTCCAATGGACTCGTTTTAGATAAAAATGGACAAAAAATGTCTAAACGTCTTGGGAACGCGGTAGATCCGTTTGAAACTCTGGCGGCTTACGGGCCGGATGCCACTCGCTGGTATATGATCTCCAACGCCAATCCCTGGGATAATTTAAAATTTGATATTGAGGGAATCGCTGAGGTACGCCGTAAATTCTTCGGTACACTATATAACACTTATTCTTTCTTCACTTTATATGCGAATATTGATAATTTCACTTATGAAGAGAAGGATGTTCCGTTAGAACAAAGACCTGAGATAGATCGCTGGATCCTTTCAGAATTACATACGCTTATCAGAAAAGTAGATAAATTCTATGCCGATTATGAACCTACTCGTGCAACCCGGGCAATTTCAGAATTTGTTCAGGAAAATCTTAGTAATTGGTTTGTGCGTTTAAGCCGTAGAAGATTCTGGAAAGGCGATTATCAGCAAGACAAGATTTCGGCTTATCAAACCCTTTATACCTGTTTGGTTGAAGTAGCCAAACTGGGTGCGCCGGTAGCACCGTTCTTTATGGACAGGCTTTACAAAGACTTAAACAAGAGTACACATAAAGAAAACTTTGAATCGGTACATTTGGCTGAATTTTCAAAGTATGATGAAAAATTTGTTGATAAGTCTTTAGAACGAAAAATGGAGAAGGCTCAAACCATTTCTTCGCTAGTACTATCACTTAGAAAGAAGGAGATGATAAAAGTGCGTCAGCCGCTGCAAAGGGTAATGATTCCGGTTCTTGACGAACAGCAACGCGAAGAAATTCAGGCGGTTGAAGACCTGATAAAATCTGAAGTAAATGTGAAAGAACTTCAGCTTATAGATGATGCTTCAGGATTGTTGGTGAAACAAATAAAACCAAATTTTAAAGTTCTTGGCCCACGATTTGGCAAAGATATGAAGCTGATAGTCAATGAGATAAATAAATTTACTTCCGAAGATATTAAAAGAATTGAGCGTGAAGGTGAGATAAGCATAGACCTTAACGGAGAAATGACTAAATTAGCTATAGAGGAAGTAGAGATCACTTCTCAGGATATTGAAGGTTGGTTAGTGGCGAGTAGTGGAAATATTACCGTGGCTTTAGACGTTAGTATCTCTGACGAATTGAAAAAAGAAGGAATTGCCAGGGAATTGGTGAACAGGATACAGAATATGAGAAAGGATTCTGGTTTCGAAATTACCGATACAATTGAAGTGACCCTACAAAAAGACGGTATTGTCGAGGATGCTGTTAATCAAAATATAACCTATATCAAGAATGAAACATTAACTGCAAGTCTCGAATTTGCGGAGGTAGTAACTAAAGGAGCCGAGGTGGTTTTTGACGATGTTACTACTAGAATGTTTATTAAAAAACATTAGAAATTATGGCAACTGAAGTAAAAGAGCGTTACAGCGATGCCGAATTAGCTGAGTTTAAGGCCTTGATTAAAGGCAAAATCACTAAGGCACAGGAGCAATTGGCCATTTATCAAAATGCTTATAAAAATGATGGGAACAACGGTACCGACGATACCGCTCCAACATTTAAAGCTTTTGAGGAAGGCAGTGAAACTATGAGTAAGGAAGCGAACTCTCAATTGGCTATTAGGCAGGAGAAATTTATTCGTGATCTCAAAAATGCATTAACGCGAATTGAAAATAAAACTTATGGAATATGCCGTGTAACCGGGAAATTAATCGCTAAAGAGCGTTTACAACTTGTGCCGCATGCTACTTTGAGTATTGAAGCTAAAAATATGCAGAAATAAAAGCTTTCTGGATTTTATATATTACGTCCCTTTGCCAATGCTTTGGGACGTTTTTGTTTTACTTATTACAAAATTGCTTTTGAGAAGCTGATTTTTAGCCGGGTAAAAACTAAATAATATTAGTATTTTAGCGGCGTTTTAAATTCCACAGAGTTCATGTCCTTAAAAAAAGCGGGTATTATTATCGTTTTGGTACTTTTAATAGACCAAATTTCAAAATTTTATATCAAAACAAATTTTTCGCTGGGCGAAGAAGTGCCAGTTTTTGAGTGGTTTAAAATTTTATTTGTAGAAAATGAAGGTATGGCCTGGGGTACCAAAATCCCGGGAGAATACGGGAAACTTTTCCTAACCTTATTCAGATTAGTGGCCATTGTTGGTATTGGTTACTGGCTGTGGGATTCAGTTAGAAAAAATGGTTCCAGAATCTTAATAACCGCAATTGCCTTGATTTTCGCCGGAGCTTTTGGAAATATCATAGACTCGGTTTTCTACGGAATTGTCTTCAACGATAGTTATGGTCAGGTAGCTGAATTTATGCCAGCACAAGGCGGCTACGGCACCTTATTTCACGGGAAGGTGGTAGACATGCTTTACTTCCCGCTATGGCAGGGATATTTACCTGAATGGATTCCTTTTTGGGGCGGGAATTATTTCACATTTTTTGAGCCGGTTTTCAATATAGCCGATACCGCCATTAGTGCGGGTGTAATTTTGCTTCTGCTTTTTAATAGGCGGGCTTTCCCTAAAGAAGAGGAAGAAATTAAGGAAAAAAATAATTAGGCAGCGGCGTGACCGTTACGGTCAAAAATCTTCTCGAATTTTTTCAATTCTATTGGTTTGATTAAATAATCGGTAACCAGGTTAAAAGATTTTGCCCGTTCCAGGTCTCTCGGATCTATAGAGGAACTCACCACGTAAAGCGTGATTTTCTTTTCGAAGTTATTCTTTATTTTAATAAACTCATTTAGAAACTCCCAGCCATCCATAATTGGCATATTAATATCCAGAAAGATAATATCTGGAAGAATTTCTTCGGTAGCGTTTTCCAGGATCAATTTAAAATGATCTAAGGCTTCCATTCCGTTTTTAAAAATGAGAAGATTTTCTGAAAGTTTTTTAATTTCAATGATCTTCTTAACAAGGTTTACGTATATTTTATCATCGTCAATAATACACGCCAATTCTACTTTTTGCCCCATGAGAATTAGTTTAATTTTTAAAATTTAATCTTAAATGTAGTGCCTACATCTACAGTGCTGGTTACCGAGATTGAACCCCCAAGTGTTTCTACCTGGTTTTTAGTTATAAAAAGTCCAATTCCACGCGAATCCAGGTTCTTATGAAAGGTTTTATACATCCCAAACATCTTATCACCATATTGATCCAGGTCAATGCCTAAACCGTTGTCACTAACCTCCAAAAACGGAGTTTCGTTCTTGACATAAGTTTGAATATAAATAACCGGTTTTCTGCCCGGATGTTTATATTTTATAGCATTAGTGATTAAATTTAGCAAAATACTTTCAAGATACTCAGGGATATAGCTAATTTCTTTTAAGGCGTGAAATTCAGCTACGATTTTTGCATTTTCCCGATTTATTAAAGAAGAAGTTGAAGCCATTACCCCACTTAGTGCTTTCTCGAAGGAGACAATTCGCCGTTCTTTGCGCAAAATCGATTGTTTATTTACGATATTATTTAACTGGTTTATGGCCAGATCCAAATTTTCAGAAATATCTGCTACATTAGGAATTAACTCAATTTTATCGGTGTCTGTTTTGGCCTCTTTTAGCAATTCTACAATAAGGCAAAGATTACTGCTGTGGGAACGCAAATGATGAGATACAATATGCGCGAAATTAAATAAGCGGGAATTCTGCGTTGCAATAATATCTAATGAATTCTGCAGGTTCAGTTCGTTTACCTTTTGTTCGTTTATATCCTGAAAAACTCCGCGAATCCCGATTATATCCTGATCTTCGTTATAAACCGGTTTTCCGGTTGCACGCACCCAGAAATCTTTGTTATAAAGATTTCTCATTTTTAATTCTATCTTAAACGGAATACCATATTTTTCACATTTTTCAAATGCCGACATTACTACAGGATGTTCTTCAGGCGCGTAAAATCGGAAATGTTCCTCGTACGGGGGTTGGTAATCCAGCGGGCAGTCAGTTATCTTTTTGGTTACATTATCCCAGTAAATATTTTTGTTCAGGGTGTCAATATACCAACCGCCCGTATTAGTCATTTGAGCCGTTTCCCGGTAATAAAAGAAGTTTTCTTCAATGGTGTACTGGTCTCGTTTGCTTTGATGAATATTAACGAATAGCAGCACCGCCGTTTCCTTATTATTTTCTTTATTTTTTAGATTTCTACATTCAAACCAGCGGTATTTTCCATTGCTGAGTTTCAGTTTAAGTTCTATGCTAAAGGCTTCATTTTCTTCGGTTAGTTTATCGAAATAAAGCCTGAAATCGTAACGATAATCCTGGTGCAGAATTTCCTTTAAAAAATATTCAAAATGGGATTCAGAAAACTCGGGTTTACCAATGAGGGTGTCAAAATGTTCTGACCAGCTCACCTCTTTATTTAGAAGATTGATCTTCCAGTAAGCGATATCAAAATCTTCAAGAATGCTGTTTAATTGAAGGTCGTTTAGCATTAAGGGGGTGAAAGTTTTGTTAAAAATAACGGAATACTTCCTAAATCCCTAATTTTTAAAGCTATATATTTTGCCGGGTGTTACGCAATAATCCAACGGAATGTCACTGCTGAATACTTCTTTAAAAGCAGGTTCAGCCCTAAAAAAGGAAAGTCCAATTTTTATAACCCCTGGTTTGCATTCACTTAAAAAAGTATCGTAAAAACCTTTGCCATAACCAATGCGATGCCCTTCCTCGTCAAAAGCCAGTAAGGGAACAAAAACTACATCTATTTGTTGAGGGGGAATGGGAATGCCACCTTCAGGTTCCGGAATATTCCAACGATTTTTTCTTATTACGCTGGTATCGGTAAGTAAAAAATGCTCTAATTTATGCTCTGTAATATTGGTTTTAGAAAGGACGACGTTTTTGTCTTTTCCCTGGAGAATATGCAGAATGTTTTCGGTGTCCACTTCTTTTTGCTGGGCGATACTTAGAAAAAGATGATAAAATTCTTTTTTCCAAACCGGCAATTGCAGCAATTGGTTTGCAATTTCCAGACTGAGTTCTTCTATTTTATCCTCAGAAAGTTTTAAGCGTAAAGCTTTGTATTTTTTTCGTAATTCGGCCTTACTCATCTTTTGGTGGTGCTGAAATATGAAAAATTGCGTCGCCCTGGTAAACAATAGGGGATTCATTTATATTGATTACATACCCGGTGTTTACAGCCTTAATTTTATGCCTGAATTTACCATAAGGATCGGTAATAGTACCAATGTATTCCCCTTTTTCAACATGTTTTCCACAGGGAATTTTCATGTGCAAAAGGCCGCTGTACTTTGCGCGCATCCAGTTGGTATTTTCAATTATCACTGTTTCGGTAATTGCATCGGGATAATCAAATTTGGGATGAAGCATTTCCAAAAAACTTAAAATTCTCATAGCGCCTTCAACCCCGTGTTTGGCTACATCGCGATTGCTATCCATAGATTTTCCGCCTTCGAAAAGCAAGACCGGAATTCCTTTTTTAGCACAGGTCTCGCGATAAGATTTGGTGATTGTTTTGGAGTAAATGGTGAATGGTGCACCAAAAATTCGTGCGTATTTAAGGCTTTGTTCATCGCCGCGTTTTACCCGTATTTGGGGCGCGTTAAATCTACTGGCACCACCGGTATGAAAATCCAAACAAAAATTAGCCAGAGGTAATATATTCTTTACGAACTGAAATGCGAATCGGCTGGCCAGGGAACCGTGTTTTGTTCCGGGAAACATTCGGTTTAGGTCACGGCCATCGGGGAATTCCCGGCGTAAATTCAGAAAGCCGAAAATATTAACCACGGGAACACAAATAATGGTCCCTTTCTGCGGTCTGTTGATGCCCTTAGAGATAATTTGCCGAACGATTTCTACCCCGTTTATTTCATCGCCGTGAATACCTGCGGTAATTAAAACTACCGGGCCGGGTTTCTTAGAACGCTCAATAATTACCGGTACCTCTACTGAAGTAGTGGTGTAGAGTTTAGCCATATTGAAATTAATCGTGGCGCTTTTTCCCGGCTTTACCTGTTCGCCAAGTATTTCCAGAACATTGTCACTGGTTATTTTTGCCATAGGCTAAACGTTCCTTTCAATATATCTTATTATGGTTTTGGCGATATCTTTACCGGTGGCTTTTTCAATGCCTTCCAATCCGGGAGATGAATTAACTTCCAGGATTAGTGGCCCACGAGCACTTTGTAGCATATCTACCCCCGCAACCCCAAGTCCCATTGCTTTGGTAGCTTTTACTGCGGCAATTTCTTCTTCATCGGTGAGTTCTACTACTTCAGCACTACCGCCACGGTGAAGGTTGGATCTAAATTCACCTTCTTTCCCCTGTCTTTTCATCGCGCCAACCACATGACCATCTACTACGAAAGCCCTAATGTCTCCACCTTTGGCTTCCTTAATAAATTCCTGAACAATCACACGAGCCTGTAGGCCATTAAAAGCTTCAATAACAGATTCTGCAGCATTTTTGGTTTCGGCTAAAACAACACCAACACCCTGGGTTCCTTCCAGTAATTTTATAACTAAAGGCGTACCTCCAACCTGTTTAATAACTCCGGAAACATCCCTGGAATAATTGGTGAAAACAGTTTTTGGTAATCCAATTTTTGCCCGGGAAAGTACCTGTAAACTTCTAAGTTTATCACGGCTTCTAACCAGAGATTCCGATTCTGTGGTGGTAAATGCACCCATCATTTCAAACTGTCGCACCACTGCGGTACCATAAAAAGTAACCGAAGCCCCAATTCTTGGTATCACGGCATCTACACCTTCAATATAACCGCCTTTATAATAAATATTGGGTTTACGTTTCTCAATTACGATGTCACATTTTAGAGGGTCAACAACTTCTACTTCGTGTTTGCGTTTGGTAGCGGCCTCTACAAGGCGTTTTGTAGAATAAAGATGGCTATTACGCGAAAGGATTTTTATTTTCATTTTTGTTTAATATTGTAAGAAACGTCAGTTAATTCGGTGTCCACGATAAATTTTTTAGTAAGGAATTTTCGGCCAATTAGTACCGGAAACCTCATTTCCTGTCGGGACGACAAAGAAAGCGAAATTTTATAGACCTTATTAAAAATTTTAATGGTAGATATTACCTGATATCTTTTTTGAATTATTCCGTTACTGCTACGCACAAAAACGATATCATAATCTGTAAAAGTAAATTTTTTTCCGTTGTATAAAGGATGCTCTTCGTCAAGGAAGGTACATTCCAGAACTCCATCTTTTTCAACTATATTTTCACAGTGAATAGATGAAGTATAAGCGCCGGTATCAATTTTAATAGCGATATCGTTTAAATGCAATGCAGGAAAATCTGCTTTGTCAAAACGCCCAATTACTGTTTTCTTCATAAGCGCAAGGTAGTAAAATACACAACTAATCTTTTTATAGAAATTATAAAATTTAAAGCGCTTAAGCCCACTACTAAGGTAGTTAACCCGAATTTTGGAGCTCATTTAATACAAATTTAACATCTACAAGGCCCCGCAATTTTTATAGCTACGCATAATAAATTCTACCTTTGGGGAGATGGAAACGCCAGCTTTAGAAGTACAATTACAAACCCTGCCCAATAGTCCCGGAGTCTACCAGTATTATGATAAGAACGGAAAGATCCTCTATGTAGGGAAAGCCAAAAACCTTAAAAAAAGGGTTACTTCCTATTTTACCAAGCGTCACGATAGTCACAGGATTGGTGTGATGGTAAAAAAAATCAAAGAGATAAAGCATATTGTGGTGGCTTCAGAAACCGATGCTTTACTTTTAGAGAATAATCTTATCAAAAAGCATCAGCCGCGTTTTAATGTAATGCTGAAAGACGATAAGACCTATCCCTGGATTTGTATTAAGAATGAACGTTTCCCGAGGGTTTTTCCTACCCGAAAATTAATAAAAGATGGCAGCGAATATTACGGACCTTTTACCAGTTTTAAAACCGTAAATACCTTACTGGAGCTTATTAAAGGACTTTATAAACTTAGAACCTGCAATTATGATCTTTCCGAAGAAAAAATAAGACAGGGAAAATATAAAGTTTGTCTGGAATATCATTTAGGAAATTGCAAAGGCCCTTGTGAAGCAAAACAGGATGAAGCAGAATACAACAGCAATATCGAAGCGATTCGGCAAATTGTGAAAGGGAATTTTAAAGATTCCCTGCAGCAATTTAGAGAGCAAATGAAAGAACATGCCGAAAAAATGGAGTTCGAAGATGCCCAGCGTATTAAAAATAAAATAGATGTTCTTGAGAATTACCAGTCTAAATCTACGGTGGTTAATCCAAAAATCACCAATGTTGATGTATTTTCTATAGTTTCAGATGAAGGTTATGGTTATGTGAATTTTCTTCAGCTTTCTCACGGAGCCATTATAAGGTCGCATACTATAGAGATGAAGAAAAAGCTGGAGGAAACCGATGACGAGCTTTTGGAACTGGCAATTACCGAAATACGGCAGCGTTTCAGTTCTAATTCAAAAGAAATTTATGTGCCTTTTAAAATTGATGCCGGCGAAGAGGTGAAAGTAACTATTCCGAAGCTGGGCGATAAAAAGAAGATTGTAGATCTATCGCTTCGAAATGCGAAATATTTCCGACAGGAGCGTTTTAAACAAATGAAGATTGTAGATCCAGACAGGCATGTGAAGCGAATCATGGCACAAATGAAGGAAGACCTTCGGCTAAACGTAGAGCCGCGGCATATAGAATGTTTTGATAATTCCAATATCCAGGGAACAAATCCTGTGGCGGCTTGTGTTGTTTTCAAAAACGGGAAACCAAGCAAAAAGGATTATCGTAAATTTAATATCAAAACCGTGGAAGGGCCAGATGATTTCGCATCCATGGAAGAGGTAGTTTTTAGACGCTACAAACGTTTGCTGAATGAAGGAGAGGATTTACCTCAGCTTATTATCGTAGATGGCGGAAAGGGGCAGCTTTCTTCGGGAGTGAAGGCGCTGGAAATCTTAGGTTTACGTGGGAAAATAGCCATTATTGGTATTGCAAAGCGACTGGAAGAAATTTACTATCCGGGAGATACTATTCCGCTTTATTTAGATAAAAAGTCTGAATCATTAAAAATTATTCAGCAGCTTCGAAATGAAGCGCATAGGTTCGGAATTACTTTTCATCGTAACAAAAGAAGTAAAACCGCGTTAAATACCGAGCTGGAAGAAATTGCGGGTATTGGTGAAAAAACCGTGGTAGAATTATTAAAACAATTTCGCTCGGTAAAACGTATAAAAGAAGCATCAGAATTAGAGCTCGCTGAGGTTATTGGGGTTTCCAAAGCTGGGATAATTTACAATCATTATCAATCAAAAAAATAAAACCAGCATGATAGTGGGAAGCCTGTGATATATTCACCAAATGGGATTAAAATTATAAAAATGAAAAAACTATTGCTTTTAATTTTTCTGCTTTTGACCCTTCCTGGTATTTCCCAGCAGCAGGAAGATTTAAAAGTGGGTCTTGTTCTAAGTGGAGGTGGTGCAAAAGGGCTTGCACATATTGGTGCTCTTAAAGTAATTGAAGATGCGGGAATTAGAATAGATTATATTGGGGGGAGTAGTATGGGGGCAATAATTGGGGGTTTGTATGCTTCTGGTTACACAGCACACCAGTTAGATTCAATTTTTCACGAGACCAATTTCAATATATTAATTCAGGATAATATTCCGCGTAGTGCAAAATCTTTTTATGAAAAAGAAGATTCAGAAAAATATGCGCTTAGTTTGCCTTTTGATAATTTTAAAATTGGTTTTCCTTCTGGGCTTTCCCGGGGCCAGAATATTTACAATCTAATTTCCCAACTTACTATGCATTTGGGAAATGTGGATGATTTTAGCGAATTGCCTATTCCGTTTTTCTGTATAGCGGCCGATGTGGAAACTGGGGAAGAAGTGATCCTGGATGAAGGTTCCCTGGCGCAGGCGGTTTCTGCGAGTGGGGCAATTCCTTCACTTTTTAGTCCGGTAAGTCTCAACGGAAGATTGCTTACCGATGGCGGGGTTGCGAATAATTATCCGGTAGAGGAACTCAGAAAAAGAGGGGCTGAGGTAATTATAGGTGTAGATGTTCAGGATAGCCTGGTAAATAGGGAAGAATTGCGAAATGTATTTGATATTCTTACCCAAATTAGCAATTTCCGCACAATAAGTGAAATGAAGGAAAAAATTCCTAAGACGGATATTTATATTAAGCCAGATATTAGTCCGTTTTCGGTTTTATCTTTTGAAAAAGGTAAGGCCATTATAGACTCGGGAAGGGTAGCTTCGCTCAAAAGGAGAGAAGAACTTGAAAAGCTTGCTGAAAGACAAAGTGCCGAACGGCAGGAAGTTGTGATGTTTAAGATTGATACTCTTCAAATAAGCACGCTAACGCTGGAAGGTAATAATACCTATCCGCGGTCCTATATAATGGGGAAATTAAGACTCAATTATTTTACGCATTTTACATTTGAAGATCTTAATAGAGGTATTAATAACCTTTCTGCAACAGGTAATTTCAATAAAGTTAATTATCGATTAATTCCAAATAATGACGATGGTCTTTATACCCTGGCCATGAAAATGGAAGAGAGCGAAAATAAAAGCCTATTACGCTTGGGCTTGCATTATGATGAACTTTATAAAATAGGGGCCTTAATTAACTATACTCGAAATAGCCTGCTGTTTTCTAACGATGTTGCTTCTCTGGATGTAGTGGTTGGGGAACAATTTCGGTATAATTTTGATTATTATATCGATAAAGGTTTTTACTGGAGTATTGGTTTTAAATCCCGCTATAATAATTTTGATCATACGGTTTCTTTCGATTTTGCCCGCGAAAATGCAGAGTTGGAAGATATTGGGGTGAACAGGATAGATATAGATTACCGGGATTTTACCAATCAGTTTTATGCAGAGACTCTATTTCAACAGGTTTTCTCTTTCGGCCTGGGAGCCGAGCATAAATATTTAAGGATTGCTTCGGAAACTTTAAATAATCCAAATCCTGAGTTTGATGATAACACACTTTTTGAAAACAGCCATTACTATAGTGCTTTCGGTTATTTAAAATACGACTCTTACGATAATAAATACTTTCCCTCCCGGGGAGTTTATTTTGATGGAGATTTTCATGTTTATCTGTTTTCCTCAGATTTTAATAATGATTTTGCTGAATTTTCCATTGCAAAAGGTACTCTGGGCTATGCGTTTTCTCCTATCAATAAATTTTCTGCCCGAATTGTATCGGAAGCAGGGTTTAAAATAGGAAGCGACGGAGTAAATACCCTCGATTTCTTCCTGGGAGGATATGGAAATAACCTAATCAATAATTTTGTTCCATTTTATGGTTATGATTTTATAAGCCTTTCGGGAGATAGTTATATTAAAGGTCTTGTGGAGTTGGATTATGAGATCTTTAGAAAACACCATTTGATTGCGAGTGCCAACATTGCTAATGTGGGGAATAAGTTATATTCCTCTGGAGACTGGTTTACGATGCCAGATTTTACAGGCTACGCTCTGGGGTACGGGGTTGATACTTTTATAGGTCCTTTGGAGGTGAAATACACCTATTCTCCTGAAATTAAAGCCAGTCAGTGGTTCTTTAGCCTTGGATTTTGGTTTTAAGTGTTTTTCTACTTCCTGCCTGATAAAATGCTACAAGGTTCTTGATTCATTGCTTCCGGTTTTTAGAGATGTTTTAAGAATGTTTCTTTAAAAATTCCCGATATTTGTTTTAAGGTAAAATAACACCGGAAAAAATAACAAATTCTCAATAATCTTTTGGAAATTGAGGTTTTAATTAAAAATATCAGATTATGCCTTTTTATCATAAACTCGGTAAGATTCCTCATAAACGTCACACGGTTTTCAAAAAACCGGATGGCAGTCTTTATTACGAACAACTTTTTGGTACTATTGGTTTTGACGGGATGTCTTCTAATCTTTATCACGAACATCGCCCAACCCAGGTAAAAGAGGTAAAAGGGAGTTATAGTGTAAAACCGAAAATCGCTGCTGAAAACAATATAAAATCCTATCGTTTTAAAGGATTTCAGGTAAAACCGAATCCAGATTATCTTGAAAGCAGAAAAGTAGTTTTGACTAATTCTGATGTTGATATCACGCTGGCTTCCCCGCAAGCATCTACCGATGATTATTTTTATAAAAATGCAGATTCAGATGAATTGCTTTTTATTCATAAAGGAAGTGGAAAATTGAGAACACACCTTGGAAACCTGGATTTTAAATACGGCGATTATTTATTGATTCCGCGAGGAACTATTTATAAAATTGATTTTGATGATGAAAACAATCGTCTGTTTATTGTAGAATCAAGGAGACCAATTTACACACCTAAACGCTACAGAAACTGGTTTGGGCAATTGCTGGAACACTCCCCGTTTTGTGAGCGTGATCTAAGACAGCCACACGAATTGGAAACCATCGATGAAAAAGGTGATTTCCTGATTAAGATAAAAAAACAAGGCGAAATCTTTGATATGGTTTACGCAACACATCCTTTTGATGTGGTAGGTTACGATGGGTATAATTATCCGTATGCTTTTTCCATTCATGATTTTGAGCCTATTACCGGTAGAATTCACCAACCACCACCGGTACACCAGACTTTTGAAACCGATGCTTTTGTGGTTTGCAGTTTTTGTCCGCGTAAATACGATTACCATCCAGAAAGTATCCCCGCGCCATATAGCCATAGCAATATAGATAGTGATGAGGTGCTGTATTACGTAGACGGTGATTTTATGAGCAGGAACGATATTGAAGCCGGCCATATCTCGCTACATCCGGCGGGAATTCCGCACGGGCCACACCCGGGAGCTGTAGAGCGCAGTATAGGCCAGGTAGAAACCGAGGAACTAGCGGTGATGGTAGATACTTTTAAGCCATTAATGCTCACAGAAGATGCGATGGAAATTGCCGATGAAACCTACCACAAATCCTGGTTGGAAGAAAATCATAATAAATAATAGAAATATCAAATAGCTAAAAAGTAGCATTAAAAAATATTAAAATGAGTACTGATAATACATCACTTAAATTAGAAAAGGTAATGCAGGACGCCGAAGATTTTCTTCCAATCCTGGGCACCGATTTTGTTGAACTTTATGTAGGTAATGCCAAGCAGGCAGCTTATTACTATCAGCACGCCTGGGGTTTTCAGCCGGTTGCTTATTCTGGTTTGGAAACAGGCAGAAAGGATAGTGTTTCTTATGTGTTGCAACAAGGCAAGATTAGAATTGTGCTTACTTCCCCGCTTCAGCCGGAAGGCGATATTAATGCTCACATTAATAAACATGGTGATGGGGTGAAAATGGTAGCACTTTGGGTAGACGATGCCAGGAAGAGTTACGAAGAAACTACTAAAAGAGGTGCGAAATCTTATGTAGCGCCTTACGAGATGGAAGACGAACACGGGAAAGCCGTGATTTCTGGAATTCATACTTATGGAGAAACCATTCACTTATTTGTAGAGCGAAAGGATTACGAAGGGCCATTCCTTCCTGGTTATAAAACTTATGCAACTAAAGTGCAGGCTGAGGATACAGGTCTAAAATACATAGACCACATGGTAGGTAATGTAGGTTGGAACGAGATGAATAAATGGGTAGACTTTTACGCTAAAGTAATGGGCTTTGCGCAAATGGCATCTTTTGACGATAAAGATATTTCCACAGATTATACTGCCTTAATGAGTAAGGTGATGAGTAATGGGAATGGAAGAATTAAATTCCCGATAAACGAACCTGCAAAAGGAAAGAAGAAATCCCAGATTGAAGAATATATAGAATTTTACAACGGGGCGGGCGTACAACATATCGCACTGGCAACTGATAATATACTGGAAACCGTAACTCAACTCAGAGATCGCGGGGTTGAATTTTTATATGTTCCCGAGACATATTATGATACTTTGTTAGATAGGGTAGGGGAAATAGATGAAGATCTTGAGCCTTTAAGAGAGCTTGGAATATTGGTAGATCGTGACGATGAAGGCTATTTATTGCAGATCTTTACCAAGCCGGTTTTAGACCGTCCGACTATGTTTTTTGAGATCATCCAGAGAAAAGGAGCGAAATCTTTTGGAAAAGGAAACTTTAAAGCCCTGTTTGAGGCTATTGAGAGAGAGCAGGATTTACGAGGAACTTTGCAATAAACTTTAAATGCTTAGATTAACTAAAGTTTAAAGTTAAAAAAATGTATTACTGAAAATTATTGTGTTAAACTTAATTTTCGTGTTGTTATAACTCTATTAAATGCAGACTTTTGCGCTCGCATTTTTGGAGTGGTTACCAATAATGTAATTAATTTTTTCATAATTTAAGTTTTAGTTGGTTAATAAGACAAAAACCCCGTCATTAATTTGATGGGGTTTTTTCTTTTAATACATTTGGAATAGAAATTGTAAATATCCTTTTCCCAATCAATCTGTAAATCAGTATTTAAAAATTTGGTATGAAAAAAAGCATATTTACAATATTCATCTTTCTTCTAGCGGGATTCACGTTTCAGGCCCAATCCCAAAAAGCATTTAATGCCGGCGAATGGTTCAAATTTCGCATACATTACGGTCCTTTCAATGCCAGTTATGCTACTTTAGAAGTAGACGAAACAAGTTTAAATGGAACTCCTGTTTATCATATTGAAGGTATTGGAAAATCTACCGGCTTACTACATTGGTTTTTTAAGGTAGACGATAATTACCAAACCTATATCGATAAGCAAGATGGGAAGCCTTATAAATTTATTAGAAATATAAATGAAGGGGGCTATACTAAAGATCTTGAGATAGAGTTTAATCATAGCGATAACAAGGCCCACGTTTTTGATAAAAAACACAACGAAAATCATATCTACCCCACCAAGCCAAATGTGCACGACATGTTGTCGGCATTTTATTATATTCGCAACAATATTAAAAGCGATAATCTTCGTCCCGGAGATGAGATGCGTCTCAATCTATTTATAGATGATGAGAACATGGATTTCAAATTGAAATTTCTCGGCCGGGAAGTGATAAAAACCAAATTTGGTAAAGTTGCCACATTGAAATTCAGGCCCTACGTTATGGCTGGAAGGGTTTTTAAGGAAAAGGAGAGCCTAACTTTTTGGGTGAGTGACGACAAAAATAAAGTACCAATTAAGATCGAAGCGAATTTGGCGGTTGGTTCCCTAGATGCCGATTTAGATGATTATAAAGGTTTGAAACATCCATTTAAAATAATTATGGACTAATATACATGGAAATAAAACCGGAAATTGCAGAACGTATTTTTGCATTAGAGGAAAAGTTTAAAAATTCAGGTCAGGATCTGGCTTCCTATTTAGACGGACTTTTACATGACAGATACCTTACCTATTGGGATTATTTGAGTATTGATACGCTTTTAAGTCTACAAAAAACCCTAACGCATTTTCCAGACGAAAAAATCTTTATTTCTTACCACCAAATTACTGAGCTTTACTTTAAACTCATTATTCATGAGCAGCAACAAATTATTGAAGCTAAAGCTCCTGATGCAAATTTTCTTATTGAAAAATACAATCGGTTAAACCGTTATTTTAGGATTCTTACCGATTCTTTTGATGTAATGATCAAGGGGATGGAAAGAGAGCAATTTCTTAAATTTCGAATGTCTTTATTGCCGGCCAGCGGGTTTCAATCGGCACAGTTCAGGATGATAGAGATTTATGCGACTCCTTTAGAAAACCTGGTATCCTATAAAATAAGAGATCAATTTTCAGAAGAGAATAGCCTGGAAGATTTGTACGAAAATATTTACTGGAAGAAAGGCGGAATAGATCTTAAAACAGGGGAGAAAACCTTAACGCTAAGGCAGTTTGAAAGGCGCTATACTCCGCGTTTTTTAAGAATAGCTTCAGAATATAAGGGAAAAACCCTTTTTCATAAATATCTCGAACTTCCAGATTTGGTTAAAAATAATAAGTTATTAAAAGAAGCATTGCGTAATTTTGACGCCAATGTAAATCTAAACTGGTCCCTAATGCATATGGGTGCGGCTTATAGATATTTAAATAAGGATAAAGAAACCATTGAGGCTACAGGTGGAACAAACTGGAAGGAGTTTTTGCCGCCAGGATTTCAGAAAAACAGTTTTTTTCCTTATTTATGGACTGAAGAAGAATTAGATAATTGGGGCAAAGAATGGGTAGAGCATATGTTTAATATACACAAAGAAAATTGCTGAAAAATTGAAAAAATTAAGTATCCTACTGGTATTGATGTTGGCTTTTGCGGCCTGTGAAAATGATGTTAAAGAAACCGCGCTTAATGAGGAAAAGGTAGAAAAAAAAGCACCTAAGCCTGTTAAGAAAGAGTTTGGTTTTATTCTGGATGATTATGAAGTGGTAGACGCTACAATAGAATCTGGAGATAGTTTTGGTTACATTCTGGATCAGCACGGCGTAGATCGAGGTAAGATCTACCAGATTTCAGAAAAAGTAAAAGACACTTTTAACCCCGCGAGGATAACAGCGGGTAGAAAATACATGATCCTTAAAGAAAAGGATTCAGCGAATACCCCGCAGTATTTTATCTATCAAAATGATAGAATAAACTACACAATTGTGGGAATTGGTGATAGTATTAGCGCTACCAGGAAAAAGAAGCCGGTAAGTGTTAAAAGAAGGGAAGTTTCGGGGGTGGTTAGTTCTTCGCTTTCAGCAGCTGTGGCAGAGCAAGGTTTAAGCAATCTATTAGTCTATGAGCTTTCTGATATTTATCAATGGAGTATAGATTTCTTTAAACTTCAGAAGGGAGATCAGTTCAAAATGATCTATTCTGAAAAATATATAGATGATACTATCTTTGCCGGAATCGAAAACGTTGAAGCTGCGGTTTTTAAGCACGGAGACAGACCTTATTACGCTTTTGAATACTTAACCGATTCAATAACCGGGCAACCCAGTTTTTATGATGAAGAGGCTAAAGCCTTACAGAGTTTCTTTTTAAAAGCACCGTTAAACTATAGCCGGATATCATCCAGATATACAAAAAGAAGATTTCATCCGGTTCAAAAACGCTGGAAAGCCCACTTGGGAACTGATTATGCAGCGTCTCACGGAACACCGATTGTAAGTACTGCCGATGGGACGGTAATCGCTGCAAGTTACACTTCCGGAAACGGGAATTATGTAAAAGTGAGACATAATGATAAGTACACGACCCAGTATTTACATATGAGCAAACGAAACGTGCGTAACGGGCAGCGGGTAAAACAAGGTGATGTAATTGGTTATGTAGGAAGCACCGGTCTTGCTACAGGGCCACACGTTTGCTATCGCTTCTGGGTTCATGGGAAGCAGGTAGATCCTTATCGCCAGAATTTGCCAACGGCAAAGCACATAGAACCAGAACATAAGGAGCAATATTTTGCAGCGATAGAAGATTTAAAGATTTCCCTGGATGAAATTCCATATAAGGAAATATAAAAAATAGATGAAGCTGTCTAAAAAAATTTTTAAATCGTCATTCTGAATTCATTTCAGAATCTAAGATTTTGATAATCAAACATATTAGAAGCTGAAACAAGTTCAGCTTGACCAAATTAGACTTTTTAGACCGCCTCGTTAAAATATTCTGACATTTATGTCGGAATATTTTAAATTTCCGCTTACTAAAAAAAATAATTATAAAGTTTAGGCTAAGGCCGAGAAAAAGAAATAATTGAATGAAAAATATTAATCCAACCCAAACATCAGCCTGGAAAAAATTAGAAAAGCATTTTAACCAAGTGCAGCAATTGCAGCTTAAAGAGCTATTCGAAAAAGATCCTGAAAGGGCTTCGGCATTTACTATTGCCTGGGAGGATTTTTACCTTGATTTCAGCAAAAACCGAATTACTACTGAAACCCGCGATTTGCTTTTGGAGTTAGCGGAAGAATGCGATTTAAAATCGGCGATAAACTCTTATTTTAAAGGCGATGCGATTAACCAAACGGAAAATCGTGCAGTGCTGCACACCGCCCTTAGGGCTCCGGCTAATGCGGAAATAAATTATGAGGGCGAAAATGTTATCCCTGAAGTTCAGGAAGTGAAAGAAAAAATTAAAAAGTTTTCTGAAAAGATAATTAGTGGTGAGAAAAAAGGCTATACCGGTAAAGCTTTTACCGATGTTGTAAATATCGGTATTGGAGGTTCAGACCTGGGACCGGTAATGGTAACCGAGTCGCTTCAGTATTATCAAAATCATTTAAAAGTTCATTATGTTTCTAATGTAGACGGTGATCACGTTCATGAAATTTTAAAAAACCTGAACCCTGAAACTACTTTATTCCTTGTGGTTTCAAAAACCTTTACTACTCAGGAAACCCTTTCTAATGCTACAACTATAAGAAACTGGTTTAGAAAAACAGCTCCTCAGGAAGCAGTTTCCGACCATTTTGTGGCGGTTTCCAGCAACTTAAAAAATGTTGAAGAATTTGGGGTTGCCATAGAAAATGTGTTCCCAATGTGGGATTGGGTTGGCGGCCGTTTTTCACTATGGAGTGCCGTAGGGCTTTCTATAAGTCTGGCGGTTGGTTATAATAACTTTGAAGCTTTATTAAATGGTGCCCATAAAATGGACGAACATTTTAAAACTTCAGATTTCAAAGAAAATATACCGGTGCAATTAGCATTACTAAGTATCTGGTATAATAATTTTTATAAAGCCGAAAGTGAAGCTGTTATTCCTTATACACAATACTTGCATAGGCTCCCTGCGTATTTGCAACAGGCAATTATGGAGAGCAATGGGAAAAGCGTAGACCGAAATGGGAAAAAAGTAGATTACCAAACCGGCACCCTAATTTGGGGAGAACCGGGTACCAATTCCCAGCACGCGTTCTTTCAATTAATTCATCAGGGAACAAAATTAATCCCTGCAGATTTCATAGGCTTTAAAGAGTCTTTGCACCAGGATGAAGACCATCATAATAAATTGATGGCTAACTTCTTTGCGCAAACCGAAGCTTTGCTTCAGGGTAAATCTAAAGCTGAGGTTCGAAAAGAACTTGAAGGTAAGGGATTATCTAAGGATGAGGTTGAAAAATTATTGCCTTTCAAAGTATTTGAAGGAAATAAACCTACAAATACTCTACTTGTAAATAAACTTAATCCCGAAAGTTTAGGAAAGCTTATTGCGATGTACGAACATAAGATCTTTGTGCAAGGCGTTATTTGGAATATTTTTAGCTACGATCAATGGGGTGTAGAATTAGGAAAGCAGCTTGCTAGCAAAATCCTTGCTGAAATCGAAAATAAAGCGGTAGATAATCACGACTCTTCTACTAAAAACCTACTGGAGTTCTTTTTAAAATAATAATCATTCTTTCTTTAACACTTGTTTTGATTCTGTAGTCTCCAAAAAATCAATTAGTTGGAAGTTTTTTTTAGTTTACTGTAGATTTGACGTTAAAGTTAAATTTCTTAACATTCCGGTAAACTTCGGAAAGTAGTATTTACCTTCATTTGCATCGAAAATTAAACTCAAAACAAACAAATTAAAAGAAATGAGGAAATTACTAGCATTAGCGTTGTTTTTAACATCAGCTACAATTTTTGCCCAGGGTGTGACAACTTCTTCCATTAACGGTAGAGTTTTAGACAATAATGGTGATCCATTACCGGGCGCCAATGTCATTGCAGTTCACGAGCCATCAGGTACTCAGTACGGAGCAATGACCGATTTTGAAGGTTATTATCGTATATCAAATATGCGAGTTGGAGGCCCTTATACTGTTACGATTACATTTGTTGGATTTGAAAATTACCGATCGGAAAATATAAACTTACAATTGGGTGATTCAAAAAGAATAAATGCTACCTTAAGTGAGACTTCCAATGAGTTGGAGCAAGTAGTAATTACCGCCACTCAAAATGGAGTTTTCGATTCGGGAAAAACTGGAGCTGAGACTAAAGTAACCCAAAGACAGGTAAATACCTTACCTTCTATCTCCAGAAACATCGCAGACTTTGCCAGGTTAACCCCGCAAGCTCAGGTTAGTGGTGATGATGTTATTTCTATAAGTGGACAAAACAACCGGTATAATGCAATTTTTATTGATGGTGCTGTTAATAACGATGTATTTGGATTAGCTGGTAGTGGAACTAATGGCGGCCAAACAGGCGTTAGCCCGATTTCGCTAGATGCAATTGAATCTTTTCAAATTAACGTTGCTCCTTTTGATGTAAAACAATCTGGTTTTGCAGGAGGTAGTATTAATGCGATTACCAAATCTGGTACTAATAATTTTGAAGGTTCGGTTTATAGTTTCTTAAGAAATGAAAAACTAGCAGGCAAAACGCCGGTTGGTTTAATAGGTGATGATGGAGAAAGAGAGCGATTAGATGAATTTACTGCATTAACTACAGGTGTAAGATTGGGTGGGCCAGTTATTGAAGATAAACTTTTCTTTTTCGTAAACTACGAAAGACAGGATAATGAGACCCCGCAACCTTTTGATTTTGCCAATTATAGAGGGAATTCTTCACTTGAAGACATAGAAGGATTGTCAAGTTTTTTGGTAAATGAATATGGTTATGAACCAGGTGCTTTTTTAAATACTGCATCTTCTCTGGTTAGTGATAAATTAATTGGAAAAATTGACTGGAACATTAATGATAATAATAAATTATCTCTTAAACATAGTTATGTTAAAGCAGTTCAATTACAGGCTAGAGGTTCTAATGCCGGAAACATCAACTTCTTTAATGGAGGTGTGAATTTTGAATCTATCACGAATTCTACAGCATTGGAATTAAGCTCCCAAATAGGCAATAATATGGCCAATAACTTTGTTTTTGGGTGGACAACTGTAAATGACAATAGAGATCCTGAAGGAGGTAGATTTCCAAGAGTTGAAATTGTTGACGGACAGGGGGATATAAATTTCGGATCTGAACCATTCTCTACTGCCAATAGATTAGATCAAAGCAATTTAACTTTGACGAATAACTTTGATATCTACTCGGGTAAGCACAATATAACTATTGGTACCAACAATGAATTTTCCTCTTCAAGAAATGTTTTCTTCAGACAAAATTTTGGAGATTACAGGTTTAGTAATTTAAATGACTTTTTACAAGGTAACAGAGCAAATCGTTATCGTCACGGATATTCTTTAATTGGTGGTTCGGGTGATGATTCAGAAGGTGCTGCAGAATTTGATATTTTCCAATTTGGATTATATGCTCAGGATGTTTATAATGCAACCGAAAATTTGAAATTAACATTGGGAGTCAGAATTGACGTACCTTTTTGGGGTGATGGTCTTGTAAATGAAGATTTTAACAATAGAACTATTCCACTTCTTGAAGCTCAAGGTCAGGATTTAAGAGGAGCAAGAGTAGGAGAAGGTATTGATTCTAACATCCACTTCGCCCCTCGATTCGGGTTTAACTGGGATGTTAATGGAGACCGTACAACTCAGGTGCGTGGTGGTACTGGAGTCTTTACTTCCAGATTACCATTAGTATGGCCCGGTGGAGCGTATAATAATAATGGATTAACTGCAGGCTATGTATTTAGAACTGGCGATGGTGTCCCAGAGTTTGAGCCTAATCCGGATAATCAGTTACAAGATCCGCCTCAGGGTTCCGGCTTAACAGGAGGTGAAATAAATCTATTTGCTAAAGATTTTAAGTTGCCACAGGTTTGGAAAACCAATATCGCGGTAGATCAAAGGTTACCAGGCAACTGGACAATTTCTGCAGATTTTATTTACAACGATGATCTTAACGCCGTTGCTTACGAGAATATAAATCTTGAAGGACCTGAATTTACCACTACGGGGTCAGGCTCACGTTTCCATTATTCCGGCGATAGAATTGATGACACTTATGACGCCGTTTATATGGGTTACAATGTAAAAGAAGGTAATTCATATAATATTGTAGGTACATTGGCCAAAAACTTTTATAGTTCATTTATAGATGTTACTGCGCAGGCTTCCTATTCTTATGGAGAATCGACGGTGTTATTTGATGCTACTTCTTCACAAAACAGTTCACAGTGGAGATTTCAGGAATCTATTAATGGTTCAAACAATCTTACTCTATCCAGATCTGATTTTTCACCGGGACATCGTATAATTGCTAATTCTACAATAGAATTTAAATGGACGAAAAATCTTAATACACGTATAGGTTTATTTTATGAAGGTAGACAAGGAGATCCATTTACTTATTCTGTATTTGGTGACGATTTACTAAATGATACAGGTAACAACACTGGAGCACTGCCTTTTATTCCTGAAAATGAAGCTCAAGCTCATTTAGTGGATATTACAGACAGAGATGGCAATGTTACAACTACTGCTGCACAACAATGGGCAATGATGGATGCTTTTATTGAAGGTAATGACTATTTAAGTACCAGGAGAGGACAATTTGCTGAAAGAAACGGTGATAGAACAGCCTGGTCTCATATTATAGACCTTAAATTCGCCCAGGAATTTGCTATTAAAATCAAAGAAACAAATCATAAATTTGAGTTTACTGCTGATATCTTCAACTTCACGAATTTCTTGAATAAAGAATGGGGTGTAAGAAACTTTACTGGAAGACAGAGATTTACAAATTTTGAAGGGTTCGCGGAAGACGGAACCACTCCACAATTCACGTTTGATTCTGATACAGGTAGCACCATAAACCAGATTGATGATGCAGGTTTGCAATCTTCAAGATGGCAAATGCAGGTTGGTTTACGATATTCTTTTAACTAAGTTAAAGTATTAAATTGTTTAAAAACCACCCCAAATCGGGGTGGTTTTTTGTTTCTGTAAAAACCCACACCTGGTTCAACAAATAAAATCTAATGGAAGTAGATGGAGTCGAATTTCAACTCTAAAAACAACCTGTAACGAAGAGCTTAATTTTTTATAGAAAATCCTATCTTTACTAAAAATCTACTTCTATGTATGCAACTGTACAATTTATACACTCTTATTGGGCTTATTTAGTACTTATCGTTTTGTTTGTAGCTGCCATTAACGCAATTATTGGTTATGCTTCTAATAAAGAATATGCGGCGACAAACTTCAGGATCGCTCTTTTTACACTTATAACTTCTCATATTCAGCTTTTAATAGGGATCGTTCTATACTTTGTATCTCCATATTTTTCTGTCCTTCTTGAAGAAGGAATGGGTACAGTAATGCCAGATCCAACCCTTAGGCTTTACATTGTAGAACATCCTTTAATGATGATTATCGCGGTTGCTCTAATAACAATTGGATATTCAAAACATAAAAGTAAACTTACTTCAAAACCAAAATTTAAAATCCTTGCTATATTTTATACCCTTGGTTTATTGATTATGTTATCCCGTATTCCCTGGAATGCCTGGTTTTAGAAGAAATGATTTCAGGAATCTTGTGATTTATTATTGCCCATTAGGGGAGTTGGAGGGGGACTCTTTAATCAGGTAGATATAAACCGGAAAATGATCGCTGTAGCCACCCTGGTAGCCACTATAACCATAACTTCGGAAAGGATAACCTTTATATTGCCCGTTTTCGGTGATTAGGTATTTCTTATTAAAAATCCCTGCTTTATAAAACTGAAATCTGGAATAATCTTTCCCGGTTAAACCTCCCGAGACAAGGATCTGGTCAAATAAATTCCACCCATCACGGTATGCCAGAGTACCCATACCTTTTTTCAACATATTTTCCATAGGATTATATAATTGATGCATACTTAGACCTTCTTGATTTGCTTCTGTATTAAGGATTTCTTTGAAACTTTTATTGGTAGGATCATCGTTAAAATCACCCATACTTACAACTCGCGCTAAAGGCGCCCGCTTAAATATTGAATCCAGGATAATTTTATTTAGTGCCGCGGCCTTTTCCCTTTTGTAACTGCTTGCTGCTTCCCCACCACTTCTTGATGGCCAGTGATTCACTATAAAATGCATTTTCTCTCCATCAATTTCTCCACTAACCACCAGTTGATCTCGTGTATAAACCCGCTTATCTGGTTTTTTACTATCATAGATCAACAACTCGTGAGAAACCGAATTATCTACTCTAAAAATTTCTTTTCTATATAAAAGCGCCACGTCAATCCCGCGCCGGTCAGGTGAGTCATAATGCACAATCCCATAATCGTATTGCTTCAGCCTGGGTTCGTTGATTAAATCCTCCAGTACCTGCCGGTTTTCTACTTCGCATACGCCTACAATTGTTGGAGGTTGTTGGGTAACTTCAAAGCCTATTTCAGCAATAACCCCTGCAAGTTTTTGCAATTTATCACGGTATTTTTCTTCTGTCCAAACATCGTCCCCTTCAGGCGTGCGATCGTCATCAAAAGTGAAGGGATTATTTTCTGTATCAAACAAGTTCTCGACATTATAAAACCCAATGCTTATTATTTTATAATCCTTTTTTGTCTGTGAGAAAAGACTTTCAGCAGTAAACAAAAATAAAAGACAAACGCTAAAAAGGGGAAAAACACGGGTAATCATAACCTTACAAATTATTTAAAATATTCACATAAAATACTGATTTTTTGCTTGTTATGTGTAATTTATCTAAACTTATATTGAATATGCAATTAAAAATCAATGAAATATTCCTTCCTTATTTTACTTTTTGAGCTGGGATTCTCAGCTTCTTTTGCGCAGGAAATTTCCCTGGAAGGAAAATTGGTAGATGCACAAACCTATAAAGAGTTGTCCGGTGCGAAACTTCATATAGAGAAAACTATCTTTGAAACGTTTTCTGATGAAAACGGAACATTTTCTTTTACTTTAGAAAACCTTCCTCTCGGAGAACAGGTTTTGAATATAGTTCTTCCTGATTATAATGATCTTCGAATCCCAATTGTTATTGAAGCCGGAACCAGCAAAGATCTGGGCCTTATTTTGATGCAACCTGTTCTTGTAGAGTATGCCAATCAAATTAGCACGATTAGCCTCTCTGATGCTGAGCTGGATGAAGATGAAGCACATATAGATAATCTGTCAGGACTTTTGCAGGCATCGCGGGATGTTTTTCTTAATGCAGCTGCTTTTGATTTTAGCCAGACATTCTTTCGTCCCCGCGGTCTGGATAGCGAGCACGGTAAAGTCCTGATTAACGGCGTGGGAATGAATAAAATCTATACCGGCCGGCCACAGTGGAGCAATTGGGGCGGCTTAAACGATATGCAGCGCAACCAGGTTTTTTCTATGGGCCAAAGCCCTTCAGAGGTTAGTTTTGGTGGGTTGGCGGGAACGACAAATATTATAATGCGGGCTTCAAAATATGCTAAAGGCGGCAAAGCTTCCATCGCTGCGGCAAATCGCAGTTATAATGGCCGGGTAATGGCGAGTTATGGCTCCGGGGAATTAAAAAATGGCTGGGCTTATGCCATTTCTGCTTCGCGAAGGTTTGCCAAAGAAGCTTATGTTGAGGGCACTTTGTATGATGCAAATGCATTTTCTCTTTCTGTTGAAAAGACTTTTAATAAAAACCACAGCTTAAATTTCACGGGATTTTATACGCCTAATATTCGCGGAAAATCATCACCCAATACTGCGGAAGTCTTTGAGTTAAAGGGAAGAAAATACAATGCTTACTGGGGTTATCAGGATGGGGAGATCAGGAATTCCCGAGTAAGGGAGATAAAAGAACCGGTATTGATGCTAAACCATTTTTGGGAATTTTCAGAGAAAATAAGTATCAGTAATAATTTTGCTTTTCAGTTTGGGAAAATGGGAAATTCCAGGATAGATTTTGGGGGTACCCGAATGGCCGAAATTAATGGACAGAATAGTTATGTGGGTGGTGGTACCAATCCAGATCCTACCTATTATCAAAAGCTTCCCAGCTATTACCTACGCTTTAGCGATAATCCTAATTATGAAGCTGCATACCTAGCGCAGCAGGATTTCAAAGAAAATGGGCAGTTAAATTGGGAGCAGTTATATAGTGCTAATAATGCAGCCGGCTATACGGTTTATGCTTTAGCAGAAGACCGCAGCGACGATCTTAAATTTGATTTAAATTCTATCGTTTCAGCTAAAATTAATGATAATATTAGCCTGGATGGAAAGCTGGCTTTTTCCTACTTGAATTCCCATAATTTTGCTTCTATTAAAGATATGCTGGGAGGAGAAACTTTCCTTGATATCGATTTTTTTGCAGAAGGTGATGAGGAAACTTCTCTGGAGCAAAGGGCGCAAAGCGATCTTCAAAATCCAAATAGGAGTGTTTTAGAAAACACTCCTTACAAATATAATTTTAGGTTGTATGCCAATACCACCAAAGCTTTTGGCCAGCTAAACTTTGATTACGACAGGCTTGATTTTTATGCCGGGATAACCGCTTCCCAAACCGCATATCAGCGGGAAGGTTTATTCCAAAACGGAAATTTTCCCGATAATTCCCTGGGGAATAGCGAGCAACTAAATTTCACCGATTTTGGAGGGAAAATTGGAGCAAATTATAAATTTACGGCAAAACATTTATTTGGTTTTAACGTGGCCTGGTTTACCAAACCTCCAAACTTGCGCAACTCCTTCTCTAACTCACGCCAGAATAACGAGGTGGTAATTGGGCTTACGAGTGAACAATTACAGAATATGGATTTTAGTTACAGGTATAGATCAACCAATATCAAAGCAAGGCTTTCTGCCTATTATACTCAAATTAAAGACGCTACTGAAATTTCCTTTTATTACGCCGACGGACTTTCTGGATTGGGGAGAAACAGCACTACGGCATTTGTGCAAGAGGTTTTAAGCGGAATTGATAAACAACATCTGGGCCTGGAATTGGGGATCGAGGCGCAATTAACTTCAGCTATCAAATTAAAGGCCGCAGCAGCAATGGGACAATTCACCTACAACAATAACCCTGAACTCTATTTAACTTCAGACGATTTCAATGATATTTTAGATTATGGAACTTCGTATTTAAAAAATTACAGGATTGCCGGGGGTCCGCAAAGGGCTGCCCAAATAGGCTTTGAATATCGGGATCCAGGTTACTGGTGGTTTGGGACTACGATAAATTTCTTTTCTCATGCGTTTTTAGATATAAGTCCGTTAACCAGGACCTCAAATTTCCTCAATGATACCGATGGCTTACCTATTCTGAATTACGATGAAAATATTGCCTCCAATCTTCTTAAACAAGAGCAGTTTGGTAATTATATGCTCGTAAATGCCATAGGCGGAAAGTCCTGGTTAATAAAAGGTAAGTTTATCGGTTTTTTTGTAAGCCTCAACAATATTTTTGATAAGCTCTATAAAACCGGTGGTTTTGAACAGTCCCGAAACGCAAATTACCGCACCCTAAAACAAGATCGGGAGAGGGAAAACCCCATTTTTGGACCCAAATACTGGTATGGCACCGGTGCTTCCTATTTTGCTATGCTCTACGTGCGATTTTAAGACTATAGCGATGAAACCAGCATGATGCCGGACGTAAAAATTAGTACAAATAACTCGTCTTGATTAATTCAGGAGGGAGATGATTGTAAGCCTTTAATAAATTCCCAAAAAGGGGAATAATAATATAAGCATATGAAAAATTTTAACTTTGTGAAGATTGTTGTTTTGGTGAATTTAGCAGCTATTTCTTGTGTGAAAACCGATGATTTC
Source organism: Salegentibacter tibetensis (assembly GCF_020164485.1). Lineage (GTDB taxonomy): Bacteria > Bacteroidota > Bacteroidia > Flavobacteriales > Flavobacteriaceae > Salegentibacter > Salegentibacter tibetensis. The sequence continues at coordinate 187,473 of NZ_JAIQZA010000001.1, read as the reverse complement.
CAGCTGCCGGAATCCAAAACCGAAGAGATAAATATTGAAGGTGATATTACGGGAATTTCTGCGGTTAAGAGCAGTTTTAAACCCGAAACTGAAGATATTTATGTTTTTTCCGAAACCAATACTTTAATGGAAGCTTATGTTGTTTCCAGTGATGAGGGTGGCAATTTTTATAAAGAATTGGTTTTGCAGGATAAACCTGAAAATCCCATCGCTGGAATTCTTCTGTTGGTGAATGATAACTCCTTATTTGAAACCTATAATTTTGGTAGAAAGATTTATGTAAAATTAGATGGGCTTGCTTTATGGTCTAATAACGGTGTGCATCAGTTGGGTGTTCAAAATAGGGGAGACGTAGTGCAAATCCCATCTTCCAGGATAGATGATCATATAATCAGAACCTCGGAAACCGCTGAAATCGTTCCGTTAAAGCTTGAAATTTCAGAATTTAAAGAAGCACACGAGAATTTATTTATTGAAGTGGAAAATGTTCAATTCAACCGAAACCTGCTCAGGGAACAACATCACTATACCTTCGCTGGAGAAGTGACCGATGAATATGATGGCGAACGGCAGCTGGAAAGTTGCCGAACCGGTGCCAGTGCAATGTTAAGTACCAGTACTTTTTCCGGATTTAAGTCTTTGTATTTGCCTAAAAATTCTGGAAGTGTAAAGGGAGTTCTATCTAGAAATTTTTACGACGATTATTTTGTGATCGCGGTAAATTCGCCTGATGATTTCAGCTTTGACAGCGAACGTTGTGATCCCGAATTTCTAAAATGCGAAAGTAATAATGCTGGTGGTGGAGAAGTCTTTTTTGAAGAAGATTTCACCAATGTAACGAGTCTTACCGCTTTGAAGAATAAAGGGTGGACTAACCTAAATGTAAATGGCGGTAAGGCATTTGAACCCGGAACTTTTGATGGTAACCGGTATATTCGGGTTTCTGCATATAATACCCAGGAAACTCCTATGGAAGCCTGGCTGGTTAGTCCGTCCATAGATTTAGACAGTATTTCAGGAGCCCTTTTGTCCTTTGAGATTATGGCTTCTTATGATAATGCTACTATTTTAAGTCTTCTAATCACAGAAGATTTTACCGGCAATGTATTAACTACCAACTGGACTCCTTTAGATGCTGTAATTCCCATAGGGCCAACCAGGCAATATGGAAAGCGGTTTGTAAAAAGCGAGATCGATATTTCCTGTTTAAAGGGTGAAATTCATTTTGCTTTCAGGTATTTGGGCGCAGCACCGGATAAAACCACAACTTATGATATTGATAACATACGGGTAATTGAGAATTGAGTAAATTAGAAGGTTATTTTAAAAGTGAAAAATGAAGCAAACTTTACTCTTTCTATTCTTGTTTACTACTACTTTAGGCTTTGCTCAGCATTCCCAGGATTTTGCTGGTAATTGGTTTTGGGAATCTCCAGATGGGCAAAACACTATGGAATTACAGCTGGAATATGAGAATCAGAATAGTATTAGGGGTAACCATTGCGTGACCTTCTTCCAGGGTGAAAATACCGATTGTAAAAGGAAGAATGGAAATGCCTTTACGATCAATCTGGTTAAAATTGCCGAAGGTGTATACGATGGTACAATAGAAAGTGCAGTAAGTTATACTTCCGGGAAAATACGTTTGCAATATATTGACAGCGAAAAAGCGATTCGCTTTTATCTAAAAGAAGTGCCCCCTGGCAAATTTTATATGCCGAAGGAGGCATTCCTGATTAGATAATTTTTTATTAGTCCAGAAGCTGTAATTATTTTTGATAAGCTTCACTATATGGCGACCAGATTTCGTAAATAGGATCTCCTTTAGAGCTTTTTCCTTTGTGGTGCCATTTGCCATCTTTCACTTCATATTGAAATTCCAGGCTGGCTCCTACACGACTTGCATCCCTGGAGAAAAATTCAATGTTTTCGGTGTACTTCCCGTCTTCTGCAGTATAGGTTCCCCCGCCGGTACCATTAAATTCTTTGGTAGCCGAATTAAAAGCTATCCATTGAAACCTGCCACCACTTAAAATTTTTACCGTACGCCTGTCGCCTGGAGTCATTGTGTTCATTTCGCCATTTCTTTCCCGTCCGGTAATTACCCAGTTACCAGTAAGGTCATTGGTTTTTTCAGAGATCCTTTCCCAAATTTTTGTGGTAATCCCGTCAGAGATTTCCACCTTATTATCACCTTGCCAGATAATATTATATTCGTGTTCTGCGCCAATTTCATCAGCATCATAGGTATCAAAATCTCTTATTTCGGTAAAGGTTTCATCTCCCAGGCTGAGTTCTCCACCCGCAGCCCCCAAGAATTCGTTATTGCTAAGGTCTTTAGAGCCCAGGGCAAAATAGCCATCCTGTATTATTTTAATAACTTCACGATCTGTAACAGTTTCACCGTCTTTTTCGATTAATTTCCAGGCTCCATCCAGTTCCTGAGCTGTAATTATTCCGAAGCAAAATAGAAGGGGTAGTAAGATTAATTTTTTCATTGTATTAAGTTATTGGTCTAGCCTAATTTACTAAAAATACCAATAAAAAACCCCGAAACTTTCGGGGTTATATTTTCTTATTTTTCTTCTCCGTATTTATCATATTCCGGATAGAGGAAGTTGTTATATGGGAAGCGGGTAATATGGATTTTGCGAACCGCTTCATAAACTTTTCTGTGGAAATCTTCCATATTCTCCTTATTCAAAGCTGAAATAAACAACACATTATCGCCCATTTTGTTCATCCAGGTTTGTTTCCATTCCTTAAGGGAGTAATGAGCCTTTGTCTTTTCAGTAATTAAATCGTCGTCTTCAATCTCTTCGGCTTCATATTGATCAATTTTATTAAAAACCATTATGGTTGGTTTGTCATTACTCTTTATCTCGCTCATAATCTGGTTTACAGATTCTATATGATCTTCAAAATTGGGATGCGATATATCTACTACGTGTAGCAATAAATCGGCTTCCCTAACTTCATCTAGAGTCGATTTAAAAGACTCTACCAGCTGTGTGGGGAGTTTCCTTATAAATCCTACCGTATCGGTTAAAAGGAAGGGTAAATTGCGAATTACCACTTTTCTTACTGTGGTATCTAAAGTTGCAAAAAGTTTATTTTCGGCAAAAACCTCACTTTTACTAATGGTATTCATTAAGGTAGATTTTCCAACATTGGTATAACCCACAAGTGCTACTCTAACCAATTGCCCACGGTTACCGCGCTGCACTTCCATTTGCTTGTCTATAATTTCGAGTTTCTTCTTTAAAAGCGCAATTTTATCCCGAACAATCCTACGGTCGGTTTCAATTTCCGTTTCCCCGGGACCACGCATTCCAATCCCACCTCTCTGGCGCTCAAGGTGAGTCCACATTCCGGCAAGTCTTGGTAGTAAGTATTCGTACTGTGCCAACTCTACCTGTGTTCTGGCATAACTGGTTTGTGCTCTTTGCGCAAAAATATCCAGGATAAGTGTAGTTCTATCTAAAACTTTACATTTCAGGATTTTCTCAATATTCTTTTGCTGCGCAGGAGAGAGTTCGTCATCAAAAATAGCGGTACCTACCTCATTTTCGTCTACGAATTCCTTTAATTCGTTCATCTTCCCGGTCCCTATAAAAGTTTTGGGATTGGGTTTGTCCATATTCTGGCTAAAACGCTTTATAACTTCGCCACCTGCGGTATAGGTAAGAAATTCTAATTCGTCCAGGTATTCTTCTAATTTATCATGCCCCTGATCTTTGGTGACAATACCAATTAGAACAGCTTTTTCGTGGGTTAGGTCGGTTTTTTCAATCATAAATACAAAGTTACACAATAGATTGCTACTGCGATTTTTGCGCAAATTATTTCAACATATATTTAACTAAAAAATCTTATAAAAACAAAAGACCTGCCGGATTAAGGCAGGTTATATTTATTTTATCGTCTGTTTACCGTCACGCTGAATTTATTTCAGTGTCTAAATTTCAAATCATAATAGATGCTGAAATAAGTCAGCATGACGTTACGGGTTAGTTTATTGTAATATGTTTAAAACCCATAATTAAACCCTAAACCGAATACTTCCCTAATCTGGAATCCTTTTACGGCATTATCGTCGTAAATAGCCTGGAAAATAAGGTTAGTAGAGAGGTAATCGTTAATTTTCATTTTCATGTTCATCGTATAATCGATATCTACATTTTTCGTGTCTTCCAGGTAATTGGAATAGAGGTTCAGCATATTCTCCATTTTAACATTTTCAATAATATTAAATTTAGCATATCCTGAAACTGAAGTACCAAATTCAAAACGCATTGCTTTATCGGCATCCACGCCAAAATAATCGCCATCTACATAGCCCGGTGCGGTGGTGAAGTCTTTATCTACAAATACCATCCTTCCGGTAGCCGGTGCAATATTCACATAGAAATTCTCGCTTTTTTTCCATAACATACCGGGACCAAACTGAAGGTAAGCTGGGGATAAGAAATTAGTATATTCTGTTCTTATGGTTTGGCCGGTTTCGGCATCTTCACTAAAGTTATAACCTTTTGCTATTTGTGTCCTGAAATTTAAGAAAAGGGAATAAAACCAGTTGGAATCCTGTACCTGTTTTCCAGCAATTGAATTGAACTCCAACCTATCACTGGTTTTTCGGGCAAAGTCATCACCTTGTTGTTTGGTAAGACCGTAGTCTAATAATATTTTACTATCCCAGGTAAAATCGTCTTTTAAGTAATTGAAATCGTAGTTAAAAAGAAAGTTTCCTGCCAGGTTGGAGGTTCCGCCACCTGTCCATTCATCATTAAAGGCCGATTGGTTAAAAAGTAAAGAAATATTTCCTTCTGTAGTCCATCCTTCTTTTTGTTCTTCTTCCTCTTCCTGGGCATTAACGTTAAAAACCCCGCTGAACAAAGCGAGGGCAAGTACTAATTTCTTCATCTTATTTTTTTGGTTTTTTATACAAAGGTACCGACGAGCAGGCCTCGCCATACATTAAACTTTTAACTACAGGTTGTAGTTTTTCTATTAAAAGTAAATAGGCATTTTTTGGAACCGGCTTATGGGAACAACCCTTAATGATCACGGGTTTGTCCTGAAATTTGCTCAGGTCCATTTTTTGAATGACTTCGGTATATAGAACCGTTTCCAGGGTTTCCAGGTCTCCAGTTATCACTTTTTTTGCATAAGGCTGCAAATAAATGGCCAGTAACATAAATGCCCAGGCCGGGATTATCGCATCGCTGGAGCAGGTAAGGGCTAGGTATTTGCCTTCGTATAGGCTCCAATCGTGATTTTTTGCCTGTTCCCTAAATTCCCCCTCGCGCAATACAAAACCTTCCAGGAGCCAGTCTTTTATATCAAACAAAACGCGTTCCCCTTCAGGATAATAATCCTCAAGGTTAAAGGTGATAAGTTTGCTGTTGGCTATCCGGTTTACTATTTCCTCAGCCATAAATGAAGTTAAGAGTTAAAAGTTATTGATTTATATAATTTTTGAAGCTAAAGTTTTAATTTCCCCATAGGGGGTTAGGGGCTTTTTTATAAAAGTCCCAATTCCAGTTTTGCTTCTTCGCTAATAAGGTCCTGATTCCACGGCGGATCGAAAGTGATCTCTACCTCGGCATCTTTAACCGTATCTATAGAAGCCACTCTCTCCTTTACTTCCTGTGGTAAACTTTCGGCTACCGGGCAGTTTGGTGTGGTTAGGGTCATTAGGATTTTCACCTCGTAATCGGTATTTACCATTACATCGTAAATAAGTCCTAATTCGTATATATCTACTGGAATTTCAGGATCATAAATGGTTTTTAAAACCTTTACGATCTTTTCTCCTAATTCCTCGGTGTTTATTTCTTTTTCCATCTTAATTGAGTTGTGTTTGGTATGCCACGGCATACATTTTAAGTTGTTTGATCATACTCACCAAACCATTGGCGCGGGTAGGAGACAAATGCTCTTTAAGGCCAATATCATCAATAAATTTCGTGTTGGCTTCAATTATTGCTGAAGGATGATGATTGGAAAAAGCCCTTATTAAAATGGCCACTATTCCTTTGGTGATTATCGCGTCACTATCTGCGGTAAAAACCAGTTTTTCATCTTCCAGTTCAGCGTGAACCCACACTTTGCTTTGACATCCTTTAATAAGGTTTTCGTCAATTTTGTACTTTTCGTCAATTAAAGGAAGTGCTTTGCCAAGTTCTATCATATATTCATAACGCTGCATCCAGTCGTCGAACATCGCGAACTCGTCTACAATTTCTTCCTGTATTTCCTGTATCGTCTTACTCACTGTCTTCTGTTTTTTGCAGGTTTAAAAGTTCCTGATTTTCTCCAGATAAAAATATTAAATCTTTATCGCTAATTCTAACATTTCTGATCTCCGGAATTACCTCTCCAAAAATCTCTTCATATTCCATTTGCCCTTCGCAGTACATTTTTGTTCCCAGCGGCGGATTGAATTTCACAATTGAATCTTCAATTTTATAAGTCGCTACAAAATTATTGCAACCGGTTTTTCCTGAAAGTATTTGTTCTTCTCCATTAAAAATTAAAATAAATCCTTCGGAAGAAATATCTTCCCCATCCATTTCCAGTAATTCATAGTCGCCCTTAAGGGATTTTAAATCTGCAGGATCTTCTGAAATTTTCTCTTCTGAATTTCCGCAGGAAACAATTACGAACGCACTGATTAAGAGTAAGATTTTCTTCATCTTTTACTATTTACGAGAGCATTGATTTAGCTTTTTTAACCGCTTCAATAAATCGGTTAATCTCTTCTTTTGTATTGTAAAACGAAAAAGAAGCCCTTACCGTGCCCGGAATCTTATAAAAATCCATAATAGGCTGTGCGCAATGGTGTCCGGTTCTTACAGCTATACCCATTTTGTCGAGAAGTGTGCCAATATCATACGGATGAAGGCTTTCAATATTAAAAGAAATTACAGCGGTTTTTTCTCTCGACGTTCCGTAAAGTTTCATTCCCTCAATTTCCTGAAGTTTTATAGTGGCATAATCCAACAGTTCTTCTTCATAGCGGGCAATGGCTTCAAACCCTATAGCGTTCATATAATCTATGGCAGCGCCAAAAGCGATACCGCCACAAATATTTGGTGTACCAGCTTCAAATTTATGCGGAAGTTCAGCATAAGTAGTTTTTTCAAAACTAACCGTAGCGATCATCTCGCCGCCACCCTGATAGGGCGGAAGTTTATTGAGCCATTCTTCTTTTCCATACAAAACTCCAACTCCTGTTGGACCACACATTTTATGGGCAGAAACCACGTAAAAATCAACATCCAGGGCCTGAACATCTGCTTTAATATGGGGGGCTGCCTGTGCGCCGTCGATTAAAACGGCTGCGCCTTTTTCGTGGGCTTTATCTATGATCTTTTTAATAGGATTTATTGTCCCCAAAGCATTTGAAACGTGATTTAGAAAAACCATTTTTGTCTTTTCTGAAAGCAATTCTTCAAAAGATTCATAAATGAGTTCTCCCTGCTCATTCATAGGAATAACCTTCAGGATAGCTCCCGTCTTTTCGCAAAGCATTTGCCAGGGCACAATATTGGAATGATGCTCTAATGCTGAAACCCAAATTTCATCACCTTTTTTCAAAATAGAAGCGAAGCCACTTGCCACGAGATTGATTCCGTGAGTGGTGCCTGAAGTAAAAATGATTTCGTGCGTTTTTTCAGCATTAAAGTGTTGCTGAATTTTTTTTCTGGCACCTTCATATTTATCGGTTGCTTCCTGTGATAGGCTGTGCACACCGCGGTGAATGTTGGCATTGTAGTTAGAATAATAATCTACGATCGCATCCATTACCTGTTTTGGAGTTTGCGAAGTGGCTGCATTATCCAGGTAAACCAGCGGATAACCATTAACTTCCCTATTCAGGATAGGGAAGTCTTTTCTGATTTCTTCAACGTTAAAAGCTATATTATTAGTAGCAATGCTCATTTTTATACTGATTTGAGGATTCCATTTAATGCTACTTTAAATAGCGATTTATAGATTGAATCCTAATTCTACACCCAGCTTAAGGGCTATAAGTTTATTGATTCTCTTTTTAATCTCCGGAATTTTCACACTTTCCAGTACATTGTTGGCAAAAGCGTACATTAAAAGTCCGCCTGCTTCTTTTCTTGGGATTCCACGAGACTGAAGATAAAATAAAGCTTCTTCATCTAACTGACCAATTGTACAACCGTGGCTACATTTTACATCATCTGCAAAAATTTCCAGCTGAGGTTTTGAGTTTATGGTTGCCTTATCGTCTAATAAAATATTATTGTTAGACTGATATGCGTTTGTTTTTTGCGCTTCTTTTTCAACAACCACTTTACCGTTAAAAACACCAACCGATTTTTCATCAAAAATACCTTTGTAATCCTGGTGGGATTCACAATTTGGTTCGATATGATGTACCAAAGTATTATGGTCTACGTGTTGTTTCCCTTCAATTATGGTCACACCTTTCATTGTTGAATCTATACGTTCCCCTCTTTGGTAGAAGTTAAGGTTGTTTCGGGTTAATTTTCCGCCGAAAGAAAAAGTGTGTACCGAGCAGAAACTTTCAGATTTCTGTTGGATGTAAGTATTATCTATTAAAGAAGCAGAAAGTTTATCGTTCTGAATCTTATAATAATCTACGATAGCACGTTTATCGGCAAATATTTCAGTAACCGAATTGGTAAGTACCGGATGCTCGGTTAAACTCTGATGTCTCTCAATAATCTGGCAATGAGAATTCTCGTCTACCACGATTAAATTACGGGGCTGTAGCAATAAAGATGATTCATTTCCGGTAGAGAAATTAATAATCTGGATTGGTTTATCGGCCATTGTATTTTTGTGAATATGGATAAATGCCCCTTCTTTAGTAAAAGCAGTATTCAACGCATTTAGCCCGTTTTTTGGAGCAATTTTATTGAAATAATTATCAATTACCGGCTTGTAAAGATCTTTATTCAAGGCCGATGACATTAGACAAACATCAATCTTATCGTGTGTAGTGCTGGATAAGTGCGATGAGTAAATACCATCTATAAACACCAGATCATAAGTATCTATCTCGTGGATAAGGTACTTTTTAATGTCTTTGTATTCTATAGTGTTTTCCTTCTTCGGAAAAAGACTGTAGTTTTCTTTCAAAACCGATTTTAGGGAAGTGTATTTGTAATCTTCTTCCTTTCGGCTTGGGAAACCTATAGTTTCGAAATCCTTAATCGCCTGATTTCTTATTTTATGAAGATCATCGTTGGCTCCTGTGTACTCTTCTTCAAAAGCCAGGAAAGATGATACTAATTTCTCTTTTAATTCCATTATACTATATTTTGTCTTTCCCGTGTAGGCGGGAAACTTTGCCAGTCTTTAAAAGACCAAATAGCTTTTCTTACTTTCTTTTCGGAATAAGTTTTTAAACTGCTTTTTCAGCTTTTACCCATTCATAACCTCTTTCCTCTAGCTCGAGAGCAAGTTCTTTTCCGCCAGATTTCACAATTTGACCGTCTATCATTACGTGAACCACATCTGGTACGATATAATTAAGCAAACGCTGGTAGTGAGTAATTAGCAATACCGCATTGTCTTTGCTTCTTAATTTGTTCACTCCGTCGGCAACAATTTTTAGCGCATCAATATCCAAACCTGAATCGGTTTCATCAAGAATAGCTAATTTTGGCTCTAACATAGCCATCTGGAAAATCTCGTTTCTTTTCTTCTCTCCTCCTGAAAATCCATCGTTTAGAGATCTGGATAGGAATTTACGGTCAATTTCCAAACTTTCAGATTTCTCGCGAATCTTTTTCAACATTTCATTAGCCGGCATATCTTCAAGTCCGTTGGCTTTTCTATGGGCGTTAATCGCGGTTTTCATAAAATTGGTAACCGAAACTCCTGGAATTTCCACCGGATATTGAAAAGAAAGAAAGATGCCTTTATGAGCTCTTTCTTCAGGATCCATTTCTGAAATCTCTGTGTTTTCAAAAAGGATTTCTCCTTCAGTTTGTTCAAATTCTTCTTTCCCGGCAATTACCGAAGAAAGTGTGCTTTTTCCTGAACCGTTGGGTCCCATAATAGCGTGAACTTCTCCCGGATTAATTTCAAGATTAATTCCTTTTAGGATTTCCTTACCTTCTATCGTTGCGTGTAAATTCTTTACTTTTAGCATAAATTCTATGTATGCATCCCGATTAAAACCGGGATTGGTTTATTATTCTTCTTTTTGTTGTTCCGGAACCTTTACAGTATCCGGAATTTCTAAAATTTCTCTTATTTCTATATTCTCGTCCCAACCTATTTGTCTGAGGTTTGGAACAATCTTTCCTCTCACTTTTACCGTAACCATATCAAACTCTTCTTTCTGAAATGGACGTATTTGTTCGGCGAGTACTTTAGACATCGAATCTATGGTTACGCCGTAAACAAAATCGCTTCCCCTTAGAATTGCAGCATCTCCTGCATAGATAATTTCCCCGGTCAGCGTTTGAATGCTATCGGGAATTTTTTCTGTTTCAGGTTGATTCATAAGATCCTGGCGGCCTTCGTCCTGGCAGGAAAAAGCCGTAACGGCAAGGCTAAGGATTAGCAAAAACTTCTTCATTTGTTCAATCTTCATTTTCCCTGTTTATCCCACAGATCCTTCAAGGGAAATTTCTAATAGTTTTTGTGCTTCCACAGCAAACTCCATAGGTAATTTGTTCAACACTTCTTTGCTAAACCCATTTACAATAAGGGCGATAGCTTTTTCGGTATCAATACCACGCTGGTTACAGTAAAAAATCTGGTCTTCCCCAATTTTACTGGTGGTAGCCTCGTGTTCTACCTGGCCGGTTTTGTTTTTAACTTCAATATATGGGAAGGTATGCGCACCACATTTATTCCCCATTAAAAGGGAATCACATTGCGAAAAGTTACGGGCATTTTGTGCTCTTCCATTTATCTGTACTAATCCCCGGTAAGAGTTTTGCGATTGTCCTGCCGAGATTCCTTTGGAGATAATGGTACTTTTGGTGTTTTTGCCAAGGTGGACCATTTTTGTACCGGTATCTGCCTGCTGGTGATTGTTGGTAACCGCGATGGAATAAAATTCTCCGATTGAATTATCTCCTTTTAAGATACAGGAAGGATATTTCCAGGTTACTGCCGATCCGGTTTCAACCTGCGTCCAGGAAATCTTCGCTCCTTTTTCGCAAATTCCACGTTTAGTTACGAAGTTGTAAACTCCGCCTTTACCTTCCTTACTTCCCGGAAACCAGTTTTGTACGGTACTGTATTTAATTTCGGCGTCGTCCATTGCAACCAATTCTACAACCGCCGCGTGCAATTGATTTTCATCACGGGTTGGTGCTGTACAACCTTCAAGATAGCTTACATAACTTCCCGGCTCTGCAACAACAAGCGTCCGCTCAAATTGCCCGGTGCCGGCCTGGTTAATTCTAAAATAAGTTGAAAGTTCCATTGGGCATCTTACGCCTTTTGGAATGTAGCAAAATGAACCATCACTAAATACTGCGGAATTTAATGCCGCATAGAAATTGTCCGTTTTAGGGACTACCGAGCCAATATATTTCTTTACAAGCTCAGGATGTTCCCTTATTGCTTCAGAAATAGAACAGAAAATAATTCCTTTTTCAGCTAAAGTTTTCTTGAATGTAGTGGTTACCGAAACAGAGTCCATAACGATATCTACGGCAACGCCGGCAAGTTTTTTCTGCTCATCTACAGAAATACCCAGCTTTTTGAAGGTATCCAACAATTCCGGATCTACTTCATCTAAACTATCATATTTCGGTTTTTTGTTGGGGGCCGAATAGTAAGAAATGTTCTGAAAATTAGGCTTTTCGTAATGTACATTGGCCCATTCCGGCTCTTTCATAGTTTCCCAATGGCGATATGCTTCCAATCGCCATTCGGTCATCCATTCGGGTTCTTCTTTCTTTTTAGAGATCGCTCTAACAATATCTTCATTTAATCCCACGGGAAATGTATCCGATTCAATATCGGTATAAAACCCATACTCATATTCTTTAGTTTCGAGCTCTTTTTTTAAGTCATCTTCAGTATATGCCATCTCAATTTTTTCTAAAATTATTCAAGGTTCACAGGTTGAAAACTCAAAGCTTAGTTTCTGCCTTCAAATTTTAAACCTTAAACCAAATTCTACAGAGAAAAACTTTCTCCGCATCCACAGGTTCTTTGGGCGTTGGGATTGTTAAATACAAATCCTTTGCCGTTTAAGCCGCCAGAGAATTCTAAAACAGTTCCGGCCAGGTATAAAACGCTGCGTTTATCTACTACTATCTTTATTTCGTTGTCTTCAAAAAGTTTGTCGTCTTCGGCTTTTGCTTTGTCAAAATTCAATTCATAAGACAAACCAGAACAGCCTCCGCTTTTCACACCCACTCGAACAAAGTCTTGCAAATTGTCAAAACCCTCTTCGCTCATAAGTGCGGCAATCTTTTTTTTAGCGCTTTCGCTTACTTTTATCATAGCTAAAAAGATTAATTCTAAATTGGTTACAAATATACTACAAAACAAGCGGTTTACCATAGAGGCGGTATATGTTTTAAGAATGAGTTGATAAGCCCTGCCAATTACTATTTCAACTATTTTAAAACTTATAAATATCTGTAAATTAACCAGTTTTGTATTATTTTGTTTCTGTTTGTTAAATCAATAGGCACCGTTTTTTAATCTATGTCTATCTTTATAAGGGCAGTTGAATAATATTCAGTTATTTTGCAAATTAAAATGATAAGTTATGTTTCAAGATAGTCAGGATATGCGCACAAACCTTTCAGAATTAGGTGAATTTGGATTAATAGATCACCTCACCAAAGGTTTTGAACCCAAACTTTCTTCCACAGTAAAAGCAATTGGAGACGATGCTGCGGTATTGAATTTTGACAAACTGCACACCGTGGTTACCACCGATCTTTTGGTTGAAGGAGTGCATTTTGACCTGGCTTATATGCCGCTGAAACATCTGGGTTATAAAGCGGTAATGGTGAATTTATCTGATGTTTATGCGATGAATGCGAAGGCCACCCAAATCACGGTTTCTATTGCTGCTTCTAATCGTTTTCCCGTAGAAGCTTTGGAAGAATTATATTCTGGAATCGATTTGGCTGCAAAATTATATAATATCGATGTTGTTGGCGGTGATACCACTTCTTCAACCTCGGGATTATTAATAAGTATTACCGCGATTGGAATAGCTGAAAAGGAAGATATAGTATATCGAAGCGGCGCAAAACCGAACGATCTTTTAGTTGTTACCGGTGATATTGGTGCGGCCTATATGGGCTTGCAAATTTTGGAACGTGAAAAAGAGGTTTTTAAAGCTAATCCTAACGCGCAACCAGATCTTGATTCTTATACTTATTTAATTGAAAGGCAATTAAAGCCTGAAGCCCGAAAAGACATTGCGCCATTATTGAAAGAACTTGGTGTAAAGCCAACTTCTATGATAGATATTAGTGACGGACTTTCTTCTGAAATTATCCATTTATGTAAAAACTCCCAGGTTGGTGCAAATTTATTCGAAGAGAAAATCCCGTTAGATCCTGCTGTGATTTCCGTATGTGAGGAGTTTGATATAGATAGTACCACCATCGCATTAAGCGGCGGCGAAGATTATGAATTGCTTTTCACCATTTCCCAGAAGGATTATGATAAAATAAAAGCAAATCCTAATTTAAGCGTTATTGGTCATATGACAGAGGAAAAAGAAGGGATGCATCTAATAACCCGTGCCAATCAAAAACTACCACTAATTGCCCGTGGCTGGAATTCTATGGAAGATAAAAGTGATAATTCTGAAAAAAAGGAATAAATTTTCTGAAAAATTCATTCATAGATAAAAACTAAGAAGCCTGGGCGAAATGTTTGCGCTTTCTTTTTTTATGGATTTTAGAAATGTAATCGTTGGTTTCTCTAAATTTAGGGGTTAAGCGGGCCAAAAAACCATTTGCGGTATCGGTCATTTCCATTCCGCATTTCTCGCATTTGTATTCGTGTACGTGATCTGTAACATTTTTTGAAACGCGTAGTTTATGTCCAAAAATGCTGCAAAAAACCTTTCCGAACGAAAATAAAGTAGGGTTTCTTTTTTTCATAAGAGCTTGATTTTCTTGTTTCTGAAAGTCTAAAGTATAAAAAAAAAAGTTAAACTTTCGATAAAAAGTTAAAATTAATCGACAAAACGCAAAATTTTTTGGAATTCTTTTGTGTTTTCCATAAAGGATAAATGCCCGTCTGGAAGACTTTTAAACTCACTGCCACAGCGTAGAGCTATGATTTTAATTGTATTAAAGTCTAAAACAGGATCCTGTTTTCCGGCCACAATAATTTTTTGTCCTTTAAATTTTGCAAAAAGCCCGGTATGATCTGTACGAATTTTCATACCCTTGATAGCGGCGTAGATTCCCTCAGTAGAAAACTCCAGGGCCCGGTTCTTTAATTCTTCAATTTGAGATTTGAAGACCTTATTGTTTTCCGGCGTTAACAAATTTGAGATGGCCATACTCACAAAAGCCCTTTTGTTTTTAAGAACTAAAGCAGCCGCACGATCGCGATTGGCTTTGCGTTCTTCAGAATCTGCCTGCGGGGTAGAATTTACCAACACCAAGCTATGGCATATTGTAGGAAAAATATTTTGGAATTCCAAACTCACATAGCCACCCATGGAATGACCTACAAAAGAAGCTTTTTTAATATTGAGTTCATCTAAAATATACTTCACCGCTTCGGCCATATCTGTCATCGTGTGAATTTCAGAGATATTCCCCGATTCTCCGTGGCCGGGAAGGTCTATGCAGATTACCTGTCGGTTTATGGAAAGTTCTTCAGCGAAATCCTTCCATATTTCTTTTGATTCTAAAAATCCGTGGAGTAGGACTAATGGATTTCCGGTACCCTGGCTGGTAAATGAGATAAGTGTGTTTTTGTAGGTTACTTTCATTGGCTTTTAAAATACAAAAAGCCACGAATCTTTTTAAAAATTCGTGGCTTTAGTTTTAATGACTTGTTGGAATAGTTCTACTGAAAAGCGTCATTGCGAAGGAGGAAACGACTGAAGCAATCTCTTCATAAAAATATAACAACTTTTAAGAAAATCCATTTTCAAACAAAAGATTGCCGCGCTCCCTAAGGTCGCTCGCAATGACGTTCAAAGTTTTGAAAACTAAGAATTCATAATTTCCTCAATCTCCTCAACTTCAATCGGGATATTTCGCATCAGGTTAAAAGGCTCGCCTTCTTTCTGAATTACCACATCGTCTTCCAAACGAATTCCGAAGCCTTCATCGGGTAAATAAATTCCCGGTTCTACAGTGAAAACCTGGTTGGGTTTCATGGGTTCGGTTAAAATCCCGTAATCGTGAGTGTCTAAACCAATATTATGCGCGGTACCGTGCATAAAATATTTTTTATAAGCCGGCCATTTAGGATCCTCATTTTGAACATCGGCTTTGTCGAGTAGCCCTAAATCCAATAGTTCTGAAGTCATTAATTTACCGACCTCTTTATGATATTCTGCCCAAATCGTTCCGGGAATCAGCCATTTTGTAGCTTCTTTTTTAACCTTGTTTACAGTGTTATAAATCTGCTTCTGGCGATCGGAGAATTTTCCTGAAACCGGAATTGTCCTGGTCATATCGCTGGAATAATTGGCGTATTCAGCTCCGGTATCTATAAGGATTAGTTCTCCTTCTTTGCATTGCTGATTATTCTCGGTGTAATGCAGCACATTTGCGTTGTTTCCGCTAGCAATAATTGGCGTATAGGAAAACCCACGACTACGATTTCTTATCATTTCGTGCCAGTATTCGGCTTCAATTTCGTGCTCCCAAACTCCGGGTTTTGTGAATTTTAAAGCTCTGCGGAAAGCTTTTTCGGTAATATCACAGGCTTTTTGCATCAAATCCAGTTCAATCGGGTCTTTCACCGAACGTAAGCGTTGCAAAATAGGATTGCTTTTTGCTACCTGATGCGCCGGATATTTCTCTTTACACCATTTTATAAATCGGTCATCGCGGGTTTCTGTCTGTACATTTGCGCGATAATGCTCGTTGGTGTTAAAATACACCGTTTCGCACTGGGACATGACTTCAAAGAAAATCTTTTCAAAATCCTGAAGCCAGTAAACCGTATCTATACCACTAACTTTCAGTGCTTTTTCCTTATCCAATTTTGCGCCTTCCCAAACTGCAATATGCGGATTGGTTTCTGTAAGAAATAAAATCTCACGATGTTCGGGTTTTGGGGCATCGGGGAAAAGTACTAAAATCGCTTCTTCCTGGTCCACGCCACTTAAATAAAAAAGATCGCGATTTTGCTGAAAAGGCATCGTGCTGTC
The DNA here is from genome assembly GCF_020164485.1 of Salegentibacter tibetensis. Classification (GTDB taxonomy): domain Bacteria; phylum Bacteroidota; class Bacteroidia; order Flavobacteriales; family Flavobacteriaceae; genus Salegentibacter; species Salegentibacter tibetensis. Next base: position 171,125 of record NZ_JAIQZA010000001.1, on the reverse strand, counting down.
TGCGCCAATCGGGAAAATATCGTTGGCATTAAAAACCGCAAGGCTGTTGGCTTTCATCCCGGCCATAAAACTTTTGCGATTTTTTATAAATAATTTACTGTCTATTTGATCGTATCTCATATTGTTATTTATAAAAGAGGCTGTCTTAAAAGTAATTGAAGGCGTCATCCTGAACTTGTTTCAGGATCTAAGTTTGTGAGAATCAGAACAAGTTAGAAGCTGAAACAAGTTCAGCTTGACGAAAACATGACTATTGGGAACAGTATCTCTGGTTTTTATAGTTGTGCCTGCAAAGTTATCAATATCTAACAGAGTAAAAAGTTCCCGGCTTACTCATATAATCCCAACCGGTTTTTAAGCCGTAGGTTTTGCTTTTGCAATTTCTTCACCTGTTCCAGTAAGTGCTGAATTGCTTCCAGGCCTTCTAAATTTATATCAAGGTCATAATGCAACCGCCATAACCTTTCAAATTCTGAAATTTCATCGCAATGCACATATTGGGTCTCTTCTACTGTAATGATTTCAATTAAACCACTTTCGTAGAGTGAGCTAACAAAAGTACGTTCAACCTTATACCGGGTGCAAATCTCATCGGTGGGGATTAAATCTTCTAAATTCATGAGCCTAATTTTTGAAGTTCTTTAAACAGTTCTTTTTCCCGGGCGCTTAGGTTGGTGGGCATTTTAATATTATAGGTTATGATTAAATCTCCAAACTGGCCTTCCTTTTTGTATTTCGGGAAACCCTTGCCTTTTAATTTCACTTGAGTTCCGGGTTGGGTTTCGGGTTTTACATTTAGTTTCACTTTTCCGCTAAAAGTGTCTGCGGTGATTTCCCCGCCGAGTAAAGCGGTGTATAGATCGATCTCAATATTGGCAAACAAATTCTCTTTTTCTCTTTTGAATTTTGTGTTGTTTATAATATTAAAAGTGATATAAAGATCGCCTTTGGGTCCACCCTGAACGCCAGGCCCTCCGTGGCCTTTAATTTTAATGGTTTGTCCGTTTTCAACTCCTGCAGGAATAGTAAGTCGAATATTTTTTCCGTTTACTGTAAGAGTTTGTTTGTGACTGCTGTAAACATCGCTTAGGTTTAGCTGTAGTTGAGCATTAAAATCCTGACCTTTAAAATGTTGTCCGCGACCGGAACCTTGAGCCCTTGCGTTGCCGCCAAACATTTCCTCAAAAAAATCGGAAAAAGTATCATTTTCAAAATTTCCTGAATAGGAGTATCCACCCTGGCCACCACCAAACCCGGAGCCTTGGTGGCCACCAGAATAAGCTCTGCTGCCCGATGTTTGGTGCTGCTTTCTTGCCTCTTCGTATGCATCAGCGTGTTCCCAGTCTTTTCCGTATTGATCGTATTTTTTTCGTTTTTCAGGATCGCTTAATACCTCGTTTGCTTCATTTATTTGCTGAAACCTGAGCTGCGCCTCTTTGTCGTTTGGGTTAAGGTCTGGATGATTTTTTCTGGCCAGTTTTCTGTAGGCCTTCTTAATATCGGCCTGGCTGGCAGATTTGTCTAATTCCAGTAATTTGTAGTAGTCTATAAAAGCCATTAAAACTTATGAATTAGTGATGAAATTCTATCCCCTGAAATTACTAAAAAGCTGGCTTACTTCCCGTTAACTTTTTGCAAAATCGGGGAACTAGTGATAAATATCAATTTGAATACGTTTTCGAAGCTTATACCTGAATTTCTTAAAAAATCAATTCAACAATTATTAAACTTCTTTGTATTAGTTCTAAATAGCGGGTAAAATACATCTCAAAGTTTGTGAGTAACTCTTTTGAGATGTATTTTTGCGGTTAAATTTCTATAAAATAATCAAACCAATGGGTGGATTTCTAAATTCAACCATAGCAAGAAAAGTTGCTATGGCCTTATCGGGACTTTTTCTGGTCTTATTTTTAGCTCAGCATTTCAGTATCAATTTTATTTCAGTATTCAGTAAAGATCTGTTTAATGAAATTTCCCATTTTATGGGAACCAACTTTTTTGTGCAGGCTTTATTACAACCGGTTCTAATTTTTGGAGTGATTTTTCACTTTGTAATGGGTTTTATCCTGGAGGCGAAAAACCGTAGTGCAAGAAATATTAAATATGTAAAATTTAATGGAAATGAAAACTCCAGCTGGGTATCAAGGAATATGATTTATACCGGTCTTGTGGTTTTGGCTTTTTTAGCTTTACACTTCTATGATTTCTGGTTTCCGGAAATGATTCATAAATATATAGAGTCTCATCCCGAGGATGCTGCTCGTTATTATGACGAGTTGGTAGCGAAATTTCAAAGCCCGATTAGAACAATATTATATGTAGTCTCATTTGTATTTTTAGCCCTTCACCTTTATCATGGCTTTTCTTCCTCATTTCAATCTGTGGGATGGAGAAATAAGTACGCCAAAGGTCTTAGAGGATTTACTCAAGCTTATGCGATCATCATACCACTAGGATTTATTTTTATAGCCCTTTTTCACTATATTAATAACCTTTAATACGTAAGATTTATGTCAGTTTTAGATTCAAAAATACCTAAAGGGCCTCTAAAAGAAAAGTGGACCAATCATAAAAACAATATCAATCTTGTTAATCCTGCCAACAAACGTAATATAGACGTTATTGTAATAGGAACAGGACTTGCCGGAGGTAGTGCAGCTGCAACTCTTGCTGAATTAGGTTATAATGTAAAAACATTTTGCTACCAGGATTCTCCAAGACGTGCGCACTCTATCGCCGCACAGGGAGGGATTAACGCTTCAAAAAATTACCAGGGAGACGGCGATTCAGATTATCGTTTATTTTACGATACCGTAAAAGGTGGCGATTACCGTTCCCGCGAAGGAAATGTATATCGTTTAGCTGAAGTTTCGGGGAATATTATAGATCAATGTGTGGCACAGGGAGTTCCTTTTGCCCGTGAATATGGAGGTTATTTAGATAACCGTTCTTTTGGTGGGGTTTTAGTATCCCGTACTTTTTATGCTAAAGGACAAACCGGACAGCAGTTATTGCTTGGAGCTTATTCGGCAATGAACCGCCAGATTAACCGTGGGAAAATCAAACCTTACAACCGTCACGAAATGATGGATTTGGTTTTGGTAGATGGAAAAGCCCGTGGAATTATCGCCAGAAATATGATTACCGGTGAAATTGAACGCCACTCGGCTCACGCCGTGGTATTGGCTTCCGGTGGTTACGGTAATGTTTTCTTCCTTTCTACAAACGCGATGGGAAGTAATGTAACTGCTGCCTGGAGAGCTCACCGTAGAGGTGCATATTTTGCCAACCCTTGCTATACACAGATTCACCCAACCTGTATTCCGGTTTCTGGAGATCATCAGTCTAAACTTACGTTGATGTCTGAATCCCTTCGGAATGATGGACGAATCTGGGTGCCAAAGAGAAAAGAAGACGCCGAAGCAATCAGAAGTGGCAAGAAAAAACCAACTCAACTTGCAGAAGAAGACAGGGATTATTACCTGGAACGTCGTTATCCTGCTTTTGGTAACCTGGTGCCACGTGATGTGGCTTCCAGAGCTGCTAAAGAGCGTTGTGATGCAGGTTTTGGAGTAAATAAAACAGGACAGGCAGTTTACCTGGATTTCTCTGACGCGATTGAGCGCTACGGAAAAGAAAAAGCTTTTACCGCCGGCAATAAAGATGCTTCAAAGGAAGAAATTATAAAATTAGGGAAAGAAGTAGTAGCTGCTAAATACGGAAACCTTTTCGATATGTATCAGAAGATCGTAGATCAGAACCCGTATGAAACCCCAATGATGATATATCCTGCCGTTCACTACACAATGGGTGGACTTTGGGTAGATTATAATTTACAGACTACTATTCCAGGTTGTTACGCAGCCGGAGAAGCTAACTTCTCAGATCACGGTGCTAACAGGCTTGGAGCTTCCGCATTAATGCAGGGCTTGGCAGATGGTTATTTTGTACTGCCTTACACTATTGGTAATTATTTATCAGATGATATTCGTACCGGTGCAATTTCTACAGATTCTCCTGAATTTGAAGAAACTGAAAATGCGGTGAAAGAGCGAATGGATAAATTGATGAATGCCAATGGAAGCAAATCGGTTGATTCCTATCACAAGGAATTAGGACTGATTATGTGGAACAAATGCGGAATGGCCCGTAATGCAGAAGGATTAAAAGAGGCAATTGAAGAAATTGCAGCTTTAAGAGAAGATTTTTGGAAGAACGTAAAAGTTCCCGGGACCGCAACCTCCAAAAATGCCGAGCTTGAAAAAGCAGGTAGGGTAGCAGATTTCCTTGAACTGGGAGAGTTATTCGCTAAAGATGCTTTACATAGAAATGAATCTTGTGGAGGGCATTTTAGAGAAGAATACCAAACCGAAGAAGGGGAAGCCTTAAGGGACGATGAGAATTTTAGATATGTCGCCGCATGGGAACATAAAGGTAAACCTGCAGATGCTGTTCTTCACAAAGAAGAACTGGTATTTGAAAATATTGAATTGAAAACAAGAAGTTATAAATAGAATTGAGATTTTAGTATTGGGTATTAAGTGCTCAATACTAAATACTCACTACTCAATACTTTTAAGATATGAAGCTTAACTTAAAAATATGGCGTCAGGAAAATGCCACTGCTAAAGGAAAAATAGTAGATTATCCTGTAGACGGGATAGACGGGGATATGTCTTTTCTTGAAATGCTGGATATCCTTAACGAGCAGTTGGTAGAAAAGGGAGAAGATACCATTCAGTTTGATCACGATTGCCGTGAGGGAATTTGTGGTTCCTGTTCTTTGCAAATTAACGGTGAGCCTCACGGCCCCGATAAACTTATTGCTACTTGCCAGTTGCATATGCGTTCTTTTAAAGATGGCGATACCATTTATATAGAACCTTTCCGCGCAAAAGCATTTCCGGTTATAAAAGACCTTATTGTAGATCGTACTGCTTTTGACAGGATTCAGCAAGCCTGGGGATATGTTTCGGTAAATACTTCCGGAAATACCGTAGATGCGAATACCATTCCTGTTGAAAAGGAAAAAGCTGATGAGTCGTTTAACGCTGCAACCTGTATTGGTTGTGGAGCTTGTGTAGCGGCTTGTAAAAATGCAAGTGCTATGCTGTTTACTTCAGCTAAAGTTTCTCAGTATGCATTGCTTCCTCAAGGACGTGTAGAAGCTACCGAGCGAGTTAAAGCGATGGTTAGACAAATGGATGAAGAAGGATTTGGAAACTGTAGTAATACAGGAGCCTGTGAAATAGAATGTCCTAAAGGAATTTCTTTGGAGAATATCGCGCGTATGAACCGTGAATATCTTGCAGCCAGTGTAAAAGGATAAAACTTCCTTAAATACGAATAAATCAATCCCAAATTCTTTTTGAATTTGGGATTTTTTATGCAACTTATTTAAAAATAGAACAATGCCAGATTTCAACAACCTTCCTTCAAAACTGCCCGCCGGAAAAACGAGTATATTTTCTATAATGAGTGGGTTGGCAAGGAAACATGATGCTATAGATCTTTCTCAGGGTTTTCCGAATTTTGAAACCGACAATCATCTAAAAGAACTGGTTTGCGAAGCGATGAAAGATGGATACAACCAGTATCCCCCAATGAATGGCATTCCCGAATTAAGGGAACAAATAGTTGCAAAAATAGAAAACCTCTACGGCAAGAAATATAACGAAGCTTCTGAAATCATTTTTACGGCAGGTGCCACCCAGGCATTATATTGCGCGATAAGCGCGTTTGTTCATCCCGGCGATGAAGTTATTGTCTTTAAACCGGCTTACGATTCTTACGAACCCGATATTAAACTGGCCGGAGGGAAACCCGTTTTGATAGAATTAAAAGGGAAAGACTTTACAATTGACTGGCAGGAAGTGGAAGAAAAAATCACAGCCAAAACCAGGATGATTATTATAAATACACCGCATAACCCTACCGGAACCATCCTTTCGAAAAGCGATATGCAGCGGCTGGAAAAATTATTGAGCAATACTAATATTATTCTTTTGAGTGATGAGGTTTACGAGCATCTTATTTTTGATAATGAAGATCACCAGAGCGCTTCCAAATATCCCGGTTTAGCCGAAAGGGCGATCGTTTGTGCTTCCTTTGGGAAAACCTTTCACAATACCGGTTGGAAAATGGGTTATTGCATAGCTCCCGAAGTTTTAATGAAAGAAATCATAAAATTCCACCAGGCCACTGTCTTTTGTGTAAATCATCCTATGCAAAGAGCTTTTGCTGAATACCTAAAAAAACCTGAACATTACCTGCAACTCGGCGATTTTTATCAGGAGAAACGGGATAAATTTCTTGAGTTAATGGAAGGCTCAAATTTTAAGGGAACTCCTTCAAAAGGAACTTATTTCCAGGTGATGGACTATTCTGAAATCACGGATGAACACGATGTCGATTTCGCAAAAAGACTAATTACTGAATACGGCCTGGCTACGATTCCTGTGTCAGTATTTCATAAAGAAGGAAAAGACCACAAACAATTGCGTTTCTGCTTCGCTAAAACCGATGAGACCCTGGAAAAGGCAGCAGAGATTTTACATAAACTATAAAAACAAAAAAGACCTCACAGGTTTTTGAAACCTGTGAGGTCTTAAATTAGATGACGATAAACCTCCAAAACCAAACTTTTGAACTTCATCCTAGCGGTGCCGCTTTCTGGAAAGAAGAAGAAATCCTCTTAATTAGTGATGTACATTTAGGGAAGATTTCCCATTTCAGGAAATTTGGAAGCGCAGTGCCTCATAAAGCGATTAATGCTAATTTTCTTAGGCTGAGTGAAGTTGTAGGTAAATTTCAACCAAAGGCGGTCTGCTTTTTAGGCGATCTTTTTCATAGCGATCTAAATAGCGAATGGAAATTCTTTGAAAACTGGCTTGGTTTTGTAGAAGCCGAAGTAGTCTTAATCGCCGGAAACCACGATATAATTTCTCCTTTAAAATATGAGGAATTAGGCGTGAAAATTCATTCAGAATGGCAACTAAATGGGTTTTTACTCACCCATCATCCCGAAACCAGAGAAGGTTTTTTCAACCTTTGCGGTCATATCCACCCGGGTTACAGACTTAATGGAAAAGCAAGACAAAGCCTTAAATTACCGTGTTTTTTCCAAAGAAAAGATCAGTTGATATTTCCTGCTTTTGGAGAATTTACCGGGAATTTTATGATGAAATTAAATGAAGGGGAAAAAGCTTACGCGATTACTCAAAATGAAGTAATTTTAATAGAAAACAGCTAAAAATGGAAAAACGTCTTGCAGTCCTGAATTTTATCTCGGTGATTCTGATTATTGTAGTGAGTTATATTTCTCAAACCGGAATAATTAACGGCAATACCATGGGCAGCCTTAGCGCTGAATATTATAATTTATTCACCCCGGCAGGTTACGCTTTTGCAATTTGGGGCGTGATATTTCTTTCGCTTTTAGTCTTTTCAGCCTATCAGCTTTTCCAGGCATTTTCAGCAAAAAAGGATTTAGATTTCCTTGGCAAATCTGGTTTTTGGTTTTTAACCGCAAACCTGGCCAATGCCGCCTGGGTGTTTACGTGGTTGTATGAATACACCGGACTTTCAGTTTTACTGATGTTTTTAATCCTATTCTCCCTTATAAAAATAATCCTGAACACGAACATGGAACGTTGGGATGCGCCTTTAAAAATCCTTGCTTTTAGTTGGTGGCCTATTTGCCTTTATTCAGGATGGATTGCCGTGGCAACTATCGCCAATGTTTCGGCTTACCTTGCAAAAATTAACTGGACAGCGCCTTTCTTCGGGGAAGAGCTCTGGACGGTTATTATGATTGCCGTAGCCGTTTTCATAAATATCGCAATAATCTGGCGTAGAAACATGCGGGAGTTTGCCGCGGTTGGGGTTTGGGCTTTAATTGCAATTTATTTTAGGCATTTTGGAGAAATTCCGCTTATAACTTATTCTGCGTTAATTGGCGCTGTGGCCATATTTTCAAATATCATTTATCACGGTTGGTTGAATAAGGAAACAAATCCTATGACGAGACTTTTGAAGAAAAAGAAATCTTAAATATTACCGTTATCTTCCGTCTTTTGGAAGGGTCGGGGAGAGGCTTTTTAAACCATTCCCTTAATATCGCTTGCCCAGCTTGGGTAGGTAAAAATCATCTTTTTTAGAGTCCCACAATCAAGTTCCCCACACATCGCCATCACAAACATATTAATTATTTCTGAAGCTTCCGGTCCTACCAGGTGCGCGCCAATGACCAGTCCGGTTTTTTTGTCCACCAGGGTTTTATAGGCGTAGATCTTTTCATTAATATGTTTGGCGTTAAACCAATCTGGAACAAATTTATGTTCTAGCGTATAATCGTAGCCTTGTTCTTTAGCTTCTTTTTCAGAAAGTCCTACGGAAGCTAATTTAGGCAATGTGAAAACAGCTGTAGGCTGCGGCGGATAGTGTGCTTTTTTGGGTTCTTTTTTACTGAGTAAATTTGCTGAAACTACTTTAGCTTCCTGGGAAGAAAGCGGAGTTAATGGCAAACCTTCACTGTTGGAAACATCGCCACAGGCATATACATTTTTATTGGTGGTATTTTGCAGAAATTCGTTCACGGTAATTCCTTTTTTAGAAAAAGCCACCTTTCCTTTTTCGAGGTCTAAATCTTCAATAGACGGAACTCTTCCGGCAGAATTAAAAATCATTTCAGCTTTAGCCGAAACTTCTTTTCCATTCTGGTTTGCCTTTACCCGAAAATTTTTCTGAAGTTTTTCAATTTCATTTACTTCAGCATTAAAAATAAATTTGATTCCCAGCTCCTCTTCAGAAACCTGCTGGATATATTTTACCATATCTTCATCGAAATTGAATAACGGGCGGGGTGTATAATCTATCATCGTTACTTTAACTCCAAAACGGGCAGCGATATGGGCAAACTCCATCCCTATATAACCGGCGCCAATGAAAATCATCGTTTCCGGTAATTCTTCTAACTCAAGGAAATCTTCACTAAAGAGAGCGTGTTCTTCGCCCGGTATTTTTAACGGCATAGGTTTGTGACCGGTCGCGATCACGATCTTATCGGCAGTTATTGTTTTACCTTCTACAGAAAGGGTGTTTTTATCTAAAAATTTTGGAGATTGATGATACATTTTAATATCAAGATCGGCAAGGTCTTTCTCGGTAGCTGCGGGAATAGCATCTACAAAAGTTTCTTTAAAAGTTATAAGATCGCTCCAGTTTGCTTCAGGCATTTTGGTGATACCTTTTCCCTGCATTTTCGTAGCCTGGTCTAAAATTTCAGTAAAACCCGTCAATACTTTTTTGGGATCACAACCCCGGTTTGGGCAGGTGCCGCCATATTCCCGATTATCGGCAATGGCTACTTTTAAACCTCCCTGCGCACAATCTTTGGCCACCCCTTTTCCGGCGGTGCCGGTGCCTATTACAAATACATCAAAATGCTCAAATGCCATAATTATAATTTCTTATAGCAAATTAGCCATCTGTGGGCGTTTTAGCTGTTATGGAAATGGTAAATCTTAAAAATGAAAGTATAGCTGAGCGTTCAAAAATTTAAAATTTGTAAATTTATAAGACTAACTATAGATAATTATGGAAGCGGTAGAACTCAAAAAAACGGTGCTGAAATATGTAGATGAAGCAGATGAGCGTCTTTTGGAAATGATGCTTTCACTTGTCGAGAATTACGAGGATAAATCATCTTCAGTTCTTACCGAAGCAGATTATCAGGAAATGGATCAGCGAAGAATGGATCATTTAAATGATAAAAGCGAGTCCTATTCCTGGGAGGAAGTTCAGCAAAAAGCTAAAAATGCATTAAAAGGATGACATTTGAACTTATAATAAAAGAAGAAGCCCAGTTAGAGATAATTGAAGCTTTTATTTATTATGAGGGAAAAAAGAAGGCTTGGGCGAGTCATTTTTAGATCATCTAGATTCTTATTTTAAATGGATAAAGAACTATCCATTTCATTTTTCAGAGATGAGAAAACCATATAGGGAGGCCGTAATTAAACGCTTTCCGTATCTCATTATCTATGAAGTTTTGGAGAATGAGGTAATTGTTTACTCCGTATTTAATACCTGGCGAAATCCTTCAAAGAAAAATAGTTAAACCAACTAACGTTAAATAATTGTTGGGGAGTTGCGGGGCAAAATTTCTGCAATTATCTTTGCGCCAATGAGTAAAACTATTATCGCCCAAAGCTTTGCACAATCCCCGCAACAGCAGGAATTGAGGGACTCCCTTGTCTCTTCTGAAAAAAATCGTACTAAAATCCAACTGAAAGGCCTTATTGGTTCTTCGTTTTCTTTTGTTGCTGCCAATGCATTTAAAGAAGCCGAAAAACCCTTTTTGCTGATTTTTAATGATAAAGAAGAAGCCGCCTATTATTTAAATGATTTGGAACAATTGGTGGGGGAAAAAAATGTGCTTTTTTATCCCGGAAGTTACCGCCGTCCTTATCAAATTGAGGAAACCGATAATGCCAACGTACTATTACGGGCCGAGGTTTTAAATCGAATTAATTCCCGTAAAAAACCGGCGATAATCGTCACCTATCCCGATGCTTTATTTGAAAAAGTTGTTACACGTAAAGAACTGGACAGAAGTACGCTGAAAATCTCTGTGGAAGATGAACTTTCTATAGATTTTGTGAACGAAGTACTGTTTGAATATAAATTCAAGCGGGTAGATTTTGTAACCGAACCGGGGGAATTCTCAGTTCGTGGTGGGATCATAGATGTTTTTTCCTTTAGTAACGACGAGCCTTATCGAATCGAGTTTTTTGGTGATGAGGTGGACAGCATTAGGAGTTTCGATGTGGAAACCCAGCTTTCTACAGATAAAGTGAAGAAAATTTCGGTGATGCCGAATGTTGAAAACAAACATTTGGATGAAATAAGAGACAGTTTTCTAAGATATATTTCAGAAAAAACGGTGGTTTTTGTAAAAAACCTCGATTTGCTCACTGCGCAGGCCGATAAGCTTTTCAGTAAAGCAGAAGAAGCTTTTAAGAAACTTTCGGAAGAGGTTAAACACAGCGAACCCAATGAGTTGTTTTGTAACGGCCAGTTGATTAAAGAGCAGCTCGAGCTTTTTTCAGTAGTTGAATGGAGCAACCAATCTTACTTTCGTCTTCCTGAATTTATTTCAGGATCTAAGTCGAATGAGACCCTGAAACAAGTTCAGGGTGACGGTGGGGTAAAACTTATAGAATTCCAAACCAAACCACAGCCTTCATTCAATAAGCAATTCGATTTACTAATCGATAATTTAATTGAAAATCAGGAGAACGGGTATACCAATTATATTTTCTGTGTTAGCGAACAACAGGCCAAGCGTTTCCACGATATTTTTGACGACCAGGAGCAGAAAGTAAAATACCAAACTATAACTTTAGCCCTTTTTCAGGGGTTTATAGATGAAACGGGTAAGAATGTTTGTTACACCGATCACCAGATTTTTGAGCGCTATCATAAATTTCATCTCAAAAACGGTTACGCCAAGAAACAGGCGATTACGCTAAAGGAACTTACCAACCTGGAAGTCGGCGATTACGTAACCCATATTGACCATGGAATTGGAAAATTTGGCGGCCTTCAGAAAATTGATGTGGAAGGTAAGATGCAGGAAGCCATTAAACTTTTCTATGGTGAACGGGATATTTTGTATCTCAGCATACATTCGCTGCATAAAATTTCGAAATACAACGGAAAAGACGGAAAAGAACCCAAGATGTTTAAATTGGGCAGCAACGCCTGGAAAAAACTAAAGCAAAAAACCAAGGCCCGCGTTAAGCATATTGCCTACAATTTAATTGAACTTTATGCCAAACGCCGCCTGCAAAAAGGTTTTGCTTTTGGTCCTGATTCTTATTTACAGCACGAGCTGGAAGCTTCTTTTATATATGAAGACACACCAGATCAAAGTACCGCAACCCAGGCAGTAAAAGAAGATATGGAAAACGAGCGCCCAATGGACCGTTTGGTTTGTGGGGATGTTGGTTTCGGGAAAACCGAGGTTGCGATTCGGGCTGCTTTTAAGGCGGTAGATAATGGAAAACAGGTCGCGGTCTTAGTGCCAACCACCATTTTGGCTTTTCAGCATCACCAAACTTTTTCTGAACGTTTAAAAGATTTTCCGGTTACGGTGGATTATTTAAACAGGTTTAGGACTGCAAAAGAACGCCGCGAAACCCTGGCCGATTTAGAGAGTGGAAAAGTTGATATTGTTATTGGTACGCACCAGTTGGTGAATAAAGCGGTGAAATTTAAAGACCTGGGCCTGCTGATTGTAGACGAGGAGCAAAAATTTGGGGTTTCGGTAAAAGATAAGCTCAAAACCATAAAAGAAAATGTAGATACGCTCACGCTCACGGCAACGCCTATTCCACGAACGCTTCAGTTTAGTTTAATGGCCGCGCGAGATTTGTCTACCATTACCACACCGCCACCAAACCGTTATCCAATAGAAACGAATGTGATCCGTTTTTCCGAAGAAACAATTCGGGATGCGGTTTCTTATGAAATTCAACGTGGAGGGCAGGTTTTCTTTATTCATAACAGAATTGAAAATATTAAGGAAGTCGCCGGTATGATTCAGCGTGTGGTTCCAGATGCAAAAATAGGTGTGGGGCACGGCCAGATGGAAGGTAAGAAACTGGAAAAACTGATGCTGAGTTTTATTAACGGCGAATTTGATGTGCTTGTTTCTACTACGATCGTAGAAAGCGGGCTCGATGTGACCAACGCGAACACCATTTTTATCAATAATGCGAATAATTTCGGAGTGTCCGATTTGCACCAAATGCGGGGTAGAGTAGGCCGAAGTAATAAAAAAGCGTTTTGCTACTTTATAACGCCGCCATATTCCGTAATGACCGAAGATGCACGAAAGCGAATTAGCGCCCTTGAGCAATTTTCTGAACTGGGAAGCGGAATAAATATCGCGATGAAAGATCTGGAAATTCGTGGTGCTGGAGATTTACTGGGCGGCGAACAAAGTGGGTTTATAAATGAAATAGGTTTTGATACTTATCAGAAAATTCTGAATGAAGCTATTGAGGAATTAAAGGAAAACGAATTCCAGGAACTGTATAGCGAATCTGAAAATATTGAAGACAAGACTTTCGTAAAGGATACGCAAATTGATACCGATTTTGAGATCTTATTCCCCGATGATTATATCAATAGTATTACTGAAAGGTTGAACCTTTATACGCAGCTGAATAAAATTACTTCGGAAGAGGAATTGCAGAAATTTGAAACCGAACTTGTAGACCGTTTTGGGGAATTGCCAACTCAGGCTGTAGATTTATTGAATAGCGTGAGGATAAAATGGATCGCGGCGGGTATAGGTTTAGAGAAAATTATTTTAAAGCAAGGTAAATTAATAGGCTATTTCATAGCTGATCAGCAATCCAGGTTTTACCAAACCAATACGTTTACCAAAGTGCTGCAATACGTGCAAACGCATAGGCACAAATGCACGATGAAGGAAAAGAAAACCCGGAACGGTTTGCGTTTGCTACTAACTTTTGAAAAAATTAATTCAATTGAAATTGCTTTACAGGTTTTAGAGCCATTGGATTTTAGGATGAAGGAAGAAGAAGTCGAAAAAGCTTCATAAAAGCTTCCCTATTTAAGGGTGGCCGTTAGGCCGGGGTGGTTGAACGCTTCCGTCATTCCTTCAGAATACCACCTTCCTTCCTTGAGAAGGTAAGGAGCTTGAATATATTAGACCTCACAGGTTTTCAAAACCTGTGAGGTCTTTTTTGTATTACGTCATTCTGTCCCGAATGCTTTCGGAATCGTTTCAGAATCTAAGCTGTTAGATTAAATCGCTTCTTCAAATTCATACCCCAAAACCTCCTTTAAATTCATGGAACTTATCTTTTTTCCTTTAGAAACCCCATTTTGGTCAAATTCAGGGAGGTTTAAGTTCATTTCTTTTGCGGTTTTGGTATAGTAAGCTTCTTTGGTTGTATGATCGGGATAAGCGGCGTTAAAGACTTTATTCCAGGCTTCTTTTTTTATGATCTGGTATATAATTTCAATACAATCTTTTTGCTGAATTAGATTAACCGGGGCCTTAGGGTTTTTAATTCCGGTTTTGTTGGCAAGGTATTTTACCGGATGCCTCCCCGGGCCAATTAACCCGCCAAACCTGATAACAGCAGTTTGAAAATGTTCATTATTCAGCAGCATTTTTTCTGAGGAAATAATTTGTTTGGCTGCTTCAATAGTACTGTTAGCTTCGTTCTCTTCGGTATATTCCGGGAAACCTTCTTCGTCTTTATAAACTGAAGTAGAACTCACAAAAATCACTTTTTCAATTGGGGATTTTTCTATATAATCCATAATCCTGCCTATTTTTCCTACGAAATCGGCTTCAGGATCGCTACGCAATCCCGGCGGGATATCGATAATCAGAATTTCAGAATGGGCCAGGAAAGAAGTGAGATCGCCCTGAACTCCTTCCGTAAAAATTTTAATCTGGTATGGTGTAATTCCGGCATCGCGCAATTGCTGCATTTTTTCCCGACTGGTTACAGAGCCTTTTACTGTATGTTTTTCCGCCAGCTTTTTTGCCAAAGGCAATCCCAACCAACCGGTTCCTAATATTGATATGTTCATAGTTAATATTCCTGTGGGAGGTTATCTAAAAGCTTATTAGAAAGTCATCCTGAATTCATTTCAGGATCTAACTCTATTAAAATTAATATTATGTTAGAAGCTGAAATAAATACAGCTTGACGAAACCAGGAAACTTTATAGACTACCGTTTATTAATGATTTAAATAAAAATATTCATGTATTCGTGGCAAAAAAACCAAACAGATTCACACTCTACCAAAGCTACAAAACCAAAACCTACTCTGGGCTTATGGTTTTCTTAAATATTACAGCATCGTTGAGAACAAAAGGTCTCGGAATCATTGTTTCTGGTCTTGGCGGTACATTTAAGGCCTTGTTTTTCAGCAAATCATAGCTCGATTCATAAATGGTGAATTCAGGTTTTTTATCGTTTTTTAAACTGAATTCCAATCTTAGCGTATCCCGATTGGAAACGTGGTAAGTCAGCAGCCTTTCGTGCCAACGCCGGGTGTGAATATGAAATTTATTTTGTCCAAGATAAAGGCTATCGGCTATTTTATTATTGATTTTAAACGTTTCAAAATCGATATTCCGGTGTGCGAAAAGCTCAATTCGGTTAATATTCCGATTGGGCGCGATCTTAAGAAGATAGGAGTTTATAGTTTCAGAAGAATCTGTTTTCTTCCAAATAATAGAGGGCTCTTTCAGATCGATTTTTGGCGCATTGGTTTTCCAGGTAAATCGGGATCCATATTTACTGCTAAGGGTATTGCCTTCAGAAGGTGCAATAAGTGGTTCTTCACCAAAATACTTTTTAGTCCATTCATCGGGCATTTTGTCGTAGGAATACCAATTAGTGGTATTATTATCAGCATCGACTAAATATACCAGGGAGTTCGGTTTGGGGCGATCCTCAGTAAAATCGGCCTTAAAATGCGCGGTAATAAGAAGGATGTTAAACACTAAAAAGAAGAAAACCGCAATTTTTTTATTGCTTTTGAAATAGGCAAAAACAGGTAACAAAAGCTGAAACAACAGAACAGTTAGCAAAGCTGAAACAAATAAGCTTTTTAAGCCTAAAGCTACCGGAAACATTTTAATAAACAGCGCTAAAATAAAAACTGCCGGCAGTCCTAAAAATGCCATAAGTAACGTATTAGGTGCTTTTTGCCTTATCATTATTAAAAGCTGAAAAAGCGCAAAATATCCCGGAATAATAAAATAGGCCGCGCCTTTTAAAAAGAATGCAAGCAAACCGCATAGCAGAAACCAGAAAAATAATGGAACAACAAATAGGTTGGCTTTGTTTTCAATATGTCTAAAGCGATGATAAGTGAAAAATGAAATCAATAAACTCAGGGAGATAAACGCTGCGATATAGTAATACCCGTTATAGGTGAAGCCTTGCTCCATCTCAGAATATTCCGGGTAGCTGAATAAGAGGAATTTCCATAGAAAAAAAACTAATAAACCGGAAAAAGCTAAACTCACCACGAACGGAATAATGCTTTTTAGAACAGGCTTTAGCTGAAGTCGGTTTTGGGTAAATCCGTAGCCCAGGATTATTATATATAGGATAAAAGCGATAATAAGCATCGGGAAAATCCAGGAAAACGGATAGCTAATTATTTCCCCGCCGGGAATATTAAAAAACAATACTTCTTCTTCAGCTTTAACTTTGGTTAAATCGGCATCCTTAAAATAATCAAGCAGTGGCATTAAATAACTGCCTTGGTGCGCAAGGGTCTCTTTATCCAGATTCTCAGGGGTATCGGTAGCGGTGTGATAATCAAAATGATCGTCTATAAATGCAAAATTATACCCGGGAATATCGCCTTGTTCGCGTAAAACCGTAAGGTCGGTATCATTGGGTAGCATTTTGTAAACGCTATAAAAAAGCGAATTTGTAACAGGAAATTCAGGATTTGCTTCTTTAAAGGAATTAATGAGTCCGGCGTTTCCGGAATTTGTTTCCAAAAACATTAAGGAATTGCCGTCGCTGCCGCGTGCTTCAAAATTTAGCGCAAGTTTTGCGTCTTTTGCCCAGGGATGGTCTTTTATAAAAAGCTCGGCACCGTTTAAGCCGAGTTCTTCGGCATCGGTAAATAAAATGATGATATCGTTCTTGTACTCTTTATTATCAGCTAAAAAAGCACGAATTCCTTCTAAAATTGTACCCACTCCGCTGCCTGCGTCACTGGCACCGTGAGAAGAATGCGGATTACTGTCGTAATGCGTCATAATTACAATGGCTTCGCCGCTTCCGTTTCCTTCTAAACGCGCCAAAATATTTTGGGGGCGAACCAGGGTTCCGTTTTTGGTGAGGCTGTAATCTTCGTGAGTTTGAGCCTGTAATCCCATTTCCTGCAGCTCACCAACTATATAATTTCTTACCCGGCTATGCGCTTCAGTACCTACATAATGTGGTTTCTGTGCAATCGCTTCAACATGTTTAAAAGCACGTTGGGTAGAAAAAGTGGTTTCAGGCGCGTCTTCGGTTTCAATAGTTTTTGGCTGACTGCTGTAAAAGCTGAACCAAACAGCAACAGCAATAAAAATAAGTGAGAAAAAGCGAGGTATATTTTTCAACATAATTCAGAAAAAAACAAAAGGTTTACAGGATTTAAAGATACTTAAGATTTTAAGGAATGGTATTACCAGGCGACCTGCTTTCAGGATAATTAAATTTTTCCTATATTTAAGTAATTAGGAATCAAAAATTTAGGGTATGGGTATTAAAAGTTTTCAGGGAAAAAGGGCGGCGCCAGAAAAGCCAAAAAGCGATCCAATGTTGGTTAGGGATTATATGAGCACCTCGCTTGTTACCTTTAAAGAACACGAGAATATTATGGATGTTGCTGAAAAACTCACCAAAAATAAGATTTCGGGTGGGTGTGTGGTAGACGATCATAATAAATTGTTAGGTATAATTTCTGAAGGGGATTGTATGAAACAAATTTCAGATAGTCGCTATTATAATATGCCTTTGGAGGATGCTACGGTGGGAAAACGAATGACCTGTAATGTAGATACTATAGATGGCAATATGAACGTGATGGATGCCGCGAAACTCTTTATTGAAAAGCGTTTTAGGCGATTTCCAATTGTAGAGCACGGAAAACTTATAGGACAAATTAGCCAGAGCGATGTTTTACGGGCCGCGGTTCGTTTAAAAAGCAACAACTGGCATATTGGTTAATTGCGTTTTACCAAAGCGTAAATCCCATTTTCTAAAGGAAGATATCCCTGATCGTATACAAAATAATAGACCTTACCTGTTTTAGTAGTATAAATGCTGGTATGGTATTCAAAGTTAAAACCACGGGCTAGTAATTTATTTTTACTAATCGTGGTTTTTTCGTTTGGATTGAATTCTTCCAAAATCCGGTAATTTTTGCGAAGCAGGTTATTTACATTTCTAACCAGGTTTTTCCTGTCTTTGTTGAGGTTATTGTGATGTGCATTACGGCAGTAATCGCTGCAGAATTTTTTATCTACACGACCAACAATTTTTTCGCCACATTCCAAACAGGATTTTTCCATTCTACTCGATAATCGAGATTTAGATACTCCAGGACTTACCTCGAAATTGATTCTTATTATTTATAACACCTTGCGAGCTTGTTTTAGGGCCGTTTGCTTGTTTTCACAATAAATATAAAGAAAATCCTGAATAATTGTTGAAATTCAGGTTTTTATACTGTTTTGAAGTTATCTGTTTTTCCGCATTTCTGCTTGCCGCATCGGCATCCTGTCTATGATATTCAAAAGTTTTTCGGCGGAAAGCACTTCATTTTGAACCAGTTTTTCCCGGCCATCCAAGCCAATAAGAGTAACTCGAAATTCATTTTTTTTCAGCTTTATGTTTTTTATACAGTTCGGCAGAATTTTTCCAGATTTTATTCTGAAAACCGGTATTATATTTTTCGGGGAGGATTCTGTAAATAACCAGTTTTCGATCTTTTAGTCCTTTTTGGTGTTTCTGGAGTTCCGTAAGTTGCTGCTGAAGTTTTTCGTTGTTTTCATCTTCAGCAACAATCAAAATCAGGCGGTCTTTCCATCGGTGCTTAGAAAGGTCTTGCGCATTTAAACTCATAGCACTTAAGAGGATTAGTAGAAAAAGACTTGCAGATTTTAGCATAGTCTAAATTACGAAAAATCCCCTATACCTTTAATCTTAGCATTTCAGCCCGGCTCATAAATGAATCTTTTAGACGCTCAATTTTTGGGTTCATCGTAGAAGCAAAAACCAGGTATTGGCACTTGGTAATATGCTGCGGTATCCTAATCAAATCGTTATAATCACTATTTTTGGTTAGAAATTCAGCGTCTTCTACGGCAAGGATCTTCAACTGACTCACATTAATCCCGGTAATTTTGAAAAGTTTGAATAACTTCTTTGGCGTAGCGATTACGATATCTACCCCATCGTAAATTTCATTTTTTTGTTTTTCTATATCGGGAGCATCGAAGGCGCTAAAGATTCGCAAATCCATATACCTTGTGAATCTATTGAATTCTTCTTCTAGGGCCAGCGCGGCTTCTTTGTCCTGTACAAAAATAAGTGCACGGGGAGCATCTTCAAAAGCAGCACTTTCCAATTTTTGAATTGTGCTTATTACCAGCGCTGTAGTTTTCCCTGTTCCTTCGGGAGCCACTATAAAAAGGTCTCTTCCGCTTTTTATTTTGGGTAAAATTTGTTTCTGAAAAGGAAGTGGTGTTTCAATTTCCAGTCTTTCCAGGGCTTCTTTAAGCGAAGCATTTAGTTTCTTAAACGACATAAAATTTATTTTAGAGCAATTAATTTTCAATCTTTCAACAAAAAACCAAAAGCTTCTGAAGTTTACAAAGATAGTTTTCCCAATAATTAAAGTGCTAAAAACATATTATTGCTTTTAGACAATTTGATCAATAAGTTTGAACCATTAAATCCAGTCTGGATTTTCAATAGTCAACTTATCTTTTACCTCACCGGTATGTTTGGTAGTGGCGGGTTCAAAAAGTAAGATCCAGGCCTCTTCTGGAGCTACAGGGTTGTGCTCAACTCCTCTGGGAACGATATACATTTCGCCTTCACTTAGACTTATCGTTTTATCACGAAATTCAATATTCAGTTTCCCTTTAATAACAAGGAACATTTCATCTTCATCTTTATGATCGTGCCAGACAAATTCACCTTTTAATTTTGCTAATTTAACCTGTTGCCCATTTAGTTCACCAATAATTTTGGGTGTCCAATGTTCATTAAAAAGCTTGAATTTATCTTTTAAGTTTACTTTTTCTAAGTTCATAGTTTCTAAATTAAAAATTACAATTAGCTTTTAGTGAGTTGGGATATTTTAGCTTCAATTGGGAAACCTTTGATGCCTTCTTTGGTCTTTAAGTAAGTTTCAATTTCAGCATCGGTCATATTATAAGTTTCTTTTAAACCTTCAATAATTATTTTCAGGTAAAATGCGTGGGGCGGGTTAATTTCATCTTTTAAATAATCTTCATTAGTGAAACTGAAAATAGGATAGTCTTCATCTTCGCCCAGGTAGATAATTTTCCCGTACCAGGAATTGTTTTTCATGTCCAGGCTGCGGTTTTTAATTACCTGCTCAAGATCGATATCAAAATCGCCTTCAAATTTTATCTCCTGTTGCACCAGGTCCACAAATTGTTGTTGGGCGATGAGGTACATTCTGCCCAGGGTTTTGGTGTTTTTATCAAAATCAGATTTTATAAATCCGGCGCCACCGCCACTCCAGGTTTTGGAGGATTTAGCAAAATAAAGTTCGCCGTTAATAGTGATTCCTTTAGATTTTTCGGGCAGGGTTTTGTTGGTACACCCCGGATAAACGCGTTTTGCATTTGCCGGCCGGCCACCACCAATATAACAACTAAAGCGTTCTTTTAATAAATTGGAGCCGTAACAGGCATACCAGACTTTGGGTTCTTCTTGTGGCATCTTTTTTCTACAAGAAAAGCTTTCTTACAGAGAATAGCAACCTCTAAAGCCGGTGATTTTTCTGCTAAAAAGGTCTATAAAATGTATTATTAAAAATAACTTCTCAGTATTTCGCGACGTTTTTTATTGTCCTAATAGGTATTTTCTAAAGGTTTAATGATTTTAGCTGGATTTCCACCAACCAAAACATTTGGTGGAACATCCTTTACCACCACCGTACCCGCAGCAACAACGCTTCCATCGCCAATACTAACCCCCGGACAAATAATGGCTCCACCGCCTATCCAAACGCTGTTGCCGATTGTTACCGGTTTACCATATTCTAAGAGGGAATTTCTCGTTTTAGCATTTAGAGGATGTGTTGCGGTATAAATGTGGACGTTAGGCGCTAGAAATACATTATTACCAATTTTGACTTCTACAACGTCTAAAATACAGCAATTAAAATTCATAAAAACCTGATCGCCCATTTTTATATTATAACCATAATCGCAATAAAACGGTGGCTCTATCCAAAGTCCCTTTCCGGCTTTTCCAAACAGGGAATAAAAAAGTTCAGTTCTTTCATCTGCTTTTTCTTCACCCAGCTTATTTGCCTTTTGAAATATTAGTCTGGCGTTATGCCGGTCATTGGCGATTTCTTTTTCTGAACCCAGGTATAATTGCCCGGAGAGCATTTTCTCTTTTTCGGTCATTTTAAGTGCTTATAAAGTTGAAGTTAATATTACAAAATTTTTAAGTGGAGTTAACTATTTCCAAACGTTTACAAACGCCTATAAACGTAAACAAATAATTCCCAACCGATTACTGCTGAATTTCCGTTCTATGTTTGTCCTGTTGAAATGAACTAACGATTTTCAGCTTTTTAAATTAATACGTTATGAGCACTATTAGAAACAAAGTACAATTGATCGGGAATGTTGGAAGAGAGCCTGAGATCGTAAACCTGGACTCTGGTAAAAAACTGGCTAAATTTTCGGTAGCCACCAATGAAAGTTACAAAAATGGCAACGGCGAACGCGTAACCGATACCCAATGGCATAACATCGTAGCCTGGGGAAAGACCGCAGAGTTGGTGGAGAAATATGTAAATAAAGGCAAAGAAGTTGGGGTAGAAGGGAAACTTACCAGCCGCAGCTGGGATGATAAAGACGGGACTAAACGTTATATAACCGAAGTTGTTTGCAATGAGTTACTGTTAATGGGAAGTAAGAGTTAGGCCTATGGTCTATAAGAAGAAAATCAATAAAGAAGTGGCTGTTTGAGAAAAAGTAATTTCGTCAAGCTGTCCCGAAGCTTCGGAACAGGATGAGGATTATAAAACTTCTCAAACAGCCTCTTTTAAATTAATCTTTTAATTCAACTTGTTGGTTTTCTATAGAAGATGATAAGCGGTTGCCATCGGCGTCGATTTCTATAATTTGATCAAAGCCAATTTCATTAAGATTTTCTTCAATTTTGGCTTTATCGCCAACAATAAACCAGTTCACATTTTCAGGTTTTACCACGGTATTACTTACATCGTGCAATTCATCCAGGCTCAGGTTTCGCACATTGCTATCGTATTCCTGATAATAATTATCTGGCAGATTATATTTTACCAGATTTCTTAGCGAACTGTTTACCGCGGCATTGGTTTCCCATTGTCCCGGAAGCCCAAGGATTTGATTGGTTTTTACTTTTTCAAGCTCTTCCCTGGTTGCCGGCCTTGATGTAACGAAATCGGCTAGTTCCTTTCTAAGCTCCGTAACCGATTCAGCTGATTTATCGGTTTGTACCGGGGCGTAAACAATAAATGGTCTTTCCTGTTTAGCTCCCATAACAAAACCTCCGGCGCCATAAGCCCAGTGCTTATCTTCGCGTAAATTCATATTGATTCGGGATGTGAACTCCCCTCCAAGGATGTTTACCATTTGTTCTACAGCAATTTCTGAAAGAGCTCCATATTTTTCGGTAAGGTGACCTGCGATGATTACAGATTGTTGAGATTCCGGTCGGTCTATTAAATATAAAGTATTTTTAGTCCCGGTTTCTGGCTTTTTAA
Source organism: Salegentibacter tibetensis (assembly GCF_020164485.1). Classification (GTDB taxonomy): domain Bacteria; phylum Bacteroidota; class Bacteroidia; order Flavobacteriales; family Flavobacteriaceae; genus Salegentibacter; species Salegentibacter tibetensis. Next base: position 148,527 of record NZ_JAIQZA010000001.1, on the reverse strand, counting down.
AACTTACCTGTGGTACATCACCCTTTTTCCAGTTGCTGAGGCTTTTTTCAAGTTTACTTTGAAGTTCGTCCATTTCCACATCCCCGGTAACCACTAATGTTGCGTTATTTGGTTTGAGGCAGGATTGATAAAAGTTTACCACCTCGTCACGAATCAAACTTTCAACGGTATTTTCATAACCGGTGCCGGTATACGGATTGCTATATGGGTGGCCTTCACCATAAAGGTATTTGTTGATCACCCTAAGTGCCATACCTATAGGTTGCGATTTTTCCCTTTTTATACTATTTAGTTGTTCCGTTTTTAAGCGTTGAAATTCATTTTCAGGGAAAGCAGGGTTTTGAATTACCTCGGCAAACAGATCCAGACTTTCGTCCAAACTCGGCTTTAAAGTTCGCATACTAACGCTGGAAATATCCTGATCAGAACTGGTATATAAATCTGCTCCAAGCATTTGTAACTTTTCACTAATTTGAAGTGCGTTTAAGTTATCAGTGCCTTCATCAAGTAAACTCATCGCAAGTGAAGCAGTTCCCGGTTTTGCTAGAATATCGGTTTTGTAGCCGGCATCAAACATTAGATCCATCACAATTGTAGGAACACCCTCTCTTTTAGCCAGAAGGATATTCATTCCGTTTGAAAGGGTTGCTCGTTGTAAATCTGGAAATTTACTGCTTTTTGTTGGTCCCAATTCCGGTAGCTTAGATCGGTCTACCGTAGACTCAGTAGTGGTATATTCCGGAAAAGGATTGGCAACTAAAATATGTTTTCCCTGGGTTAACCACTTTTGGGCAGTAGCTTTAAGATCTTCAGGAGTGGCTTCTTCGGCATATTTTAAAACAGTTTGGTAATATGCGGGATCGCCAAAATAAGTTTCGTTTGAAGCCAGGATGTCTGAAACCCCTCCAAAACCGCCAATACGTTCCAACCCTTTTATAAAGTTGGCAAAATACTCGGCTTTTATCCGTTTCAATTCTGCTTCAGTGGGCCCGTTTTTAATTAGGTCTTCAATTTCTGTGAGTAAAGTTTCTTTTACTTTTTCAACTTCTGCTTCAGGCTTTAAATTTGCCATTGCAATAAAACGGCTGGCAATTTCACCCGAGGCCTGATAAGCCGAAATATAACTGGCTGTTTGATCTTCATAAACCAGTTTCTTGTATAGTCGGGAGTTTTTTCCACTACTTAAAATTGCGGCAAGTAGATCAAAATGAATGTCTTCCCGATCACCAAATTGCGGAGTATTCCAGGCAAATAAAACCCGACTTTCGGGAACACGATCTTCATATACCTGGTAAGTGTCATTGTTTTTTACGGGAATATTTACCTCCTGTCGCTCTATAGTTGGCCCGGAAGGAATATCCCCAAAATATTTTAAAACTTTTTCATAAGCCTCATCGGGAGTGATGTCTCCGGCTATGGCTATAACCGCATTTGCGGCACCGTAATACGATTTAAACCATTCGTGAACATTCTGACTAACGTTTTATAAGTTGTTGATTATCAAGCTATTTTTAAAGCCAATATCTTCATTAGTCAAACCGAATTTATCGATTTGTTTTCTAATACGCTTTACCAAATCCAGCTTTCTTTTCTGATCCAGAAATAAGTAACCTTCAGGATTTATATAAGGCACACCTTTGACAATCATATTCCAAATAATCACTGCCAATTTACGAGCCGTGGCACTTATAGCCGATACGCGTCCTTTCCTAAAATTTACTCTGTGAAAGAAATCTCTTAAAGGAGTAGATTCTTTTAAATTCCCTATTGCATTGGCTGCATTTCGCAGGGCAATTTTTAGCCTGTTGCTGCCTTTGGGTACTTTACTTGAAAGTACCTTGCCGCCACTTACTTTATTATTTGGAGCCAGACGTAGCCAGCTTGCAAAGTGTTTAGCAGTTGGAAATTTCCTAATCCCTTCAATGCCTACTTCGCTCATTAAAGCCAATACAGTGGAATAACTCATCCCTTCAATGGCCAGCAAATCTGTGCCCTCAAACATCTGGTAAGACTTTAGATTTAAGTCGATGTCTTTAGGAGTGTTTTTGTTTATTCTTTTATGGGGCTTGGGTTCTATATAATGCTGTCTCTTATTATCATCTGTACCAATGATCTCTTCCAGCATTTTTGCAATTTCTTTGTCACACTGTCCTATTTTTAGTTGTAGATGGTCGTAGGTTTCTAACTCCTGTCCCAAGGCAAACAAATAATCTTTTCTTCCATTGGATTGTAAAGCACTCACTATTTCTTCTTCGCTTTTGCGACAATTCCCATGGCGCAGTGAAGCAAGCTTTTGGGGATTAGTTTCTCCATTACAAATTGCACGGATGATCAGTAAGCCTGTAAGTCCGCAAATATCTTTTACTACCACATCCAAGCGAAAATTAAGTAATCTAAGATACTTTTGCATTTTCTTGGACGTAGACGCGGCAGCATGTAAAAGATTGGACCTGTGCCTGCAGTAAGTGCGTAATTGTTCAGTTTTACCATCGGGAAGAAAACTACCGGTAAGCAGTCCTAACGTATGTAATTTTTGAATCCACTGACAGTCCATTACATCACTTTTTTTTCCTTTGATATTCTTAGTGAATTTTCCATTACAAAGAATTACATGAAAACCCCTGGCAATAAGCACAGCATAAAGATTTTGCCAGTAAGTTCCCGTACTTTCCATGGCGACAGTTTTGATGTGTCTTTCTTCCAACCAATCAGCCATGGTAAAAAGATCCTGATTAAAAACACCGAACTCCCGAACATCCTGTTCGGATTGGCCAATGGCCACCCAATGAGAACGGCTTCCAATGTCAATTCCCGCAGCATTGGGATTGACAATTTCCATTGAAATAGATGCTTCCATAATTATATAAATTTTAAAGTAGCTCTAAGGAAATGTGCTTTTGGCAAGAAAATATTCTGATCGGGGTTCCTGACAGATCAGGACCGCCACTGGAGTCATCGCAAACATCTCAACCAGGATTGCGCTCGTGCTTCCCAAGGGAGCAACAGTTGAAAAATCGGCCTTGCAAAGAGCTTCTCTAATTTATGAAAAAGATAAATGCGCACCGTTAGCTTGGGGAGTTAATGGTGTGGTATAGGAGGGATTCTGAACAACACCACGTTGTTCGTCAAGCAAATCCTGGTCTACGGCTCCAAGCATGTGCCCCATTCGGTCTGATTCCAGAAAAAGCACCTGGTCTAAGGCCGAAACTGGTACATTTTGAAAATAATTGGTGCGATCCTGATTGGTTGTTCCGTTTACATCGGTCCCGCCAATTCTTTCAATAGCCTGAAAGTAATCGTCGTTAAAGTTCTCACTACCGTTAAACATTAAATGTTCAAAAAGATGGGCAAAACCACTTTTTCCCGGTTTTTCATTTTTTGAGCCAACATGGTACCAAACGTTTACCGCTACGATCGGTGCTTTATGGTCTTCGTGCACCAGTAGTTTTAGACCGTTCGGTAATTCAAAGCGTTCAAAATCAATATTAATGTTATCGACTTTAAAATTCTGAGCAAAATAAGTCTGTACCGGAAATACAAGCAGACATACGAGGAAAGCTAATTTCTTCATGATGAATAATTTTAAGATGAATAAATGAATAATAGGGTGAGGCCCAATAAATATAATAATTTAATCTTCTGGTGCTCAGTTTTCTATAAAATTTTATAGGGGCTAAAAGTAAATTTCCTTAGCCAACCGGTAGGTATTAGCGTGGGCTTCAATAATAACCCTTATTTCTTTGGAATAACCACCACCCATACTGCATTGCACCGGAATATTTAGATCGTGACAGGTTTGTAAAACGAACCTGTCCCTTTCTTTACAGCCGTTTACCGAACAGGAAAGTCGGCCGAGTTTATCGGTTTCTAAAATATCCACGCCGCTTAAGTAAAAGATAAAATCGGGTTTTTGCTCTTTGATTAAACCGGGCAAGGTGTCTTTTAACAATTTAAGATATTCAGCATCACCACTTCCATCGGGGACTTCAATATCGAGATCTGATTCTTCTTTTTTAAAGGGATAATTTCCTTTCCCGTGCATTGAAAAAGTAAAAATCGATGGATCATTCTGAAAGATTTCTGCCGTACCGTTGCCCTGGTGAACGTCCAGGTCTATGATAAGTATCCTTTTCGCCAAATTTTCCTGCTGAAGATACCTGGCGGCAATCGCCTGATCATTAAGTAAACAAAATGCTTCTGCGCGGTTTGTATAAGCGTGATGTGTACCTCCTGCAATATTAAAAGAAATCCCATTTTCCAGGGAATAATGAACGGCTTTCATCGTACCATCGGCAATGATCATTTCCCTCTTCACAAGCGCTGCCGAAAGTGGGAATCCACTTTTACGAATTTCTTTTTTACTGAGTTTTAAATCACGTAATCGTTTAAAATAATCGGTTTCGTGAACATTTAGGATATATTTTTCATCAGGAAATTCGGGTTCAAAAAAATTAGCGTCGCTACAAGTACCTTCGTGAATTAATTGGCGGGGCAACAATTCATATTTTTCCATCGGGAAACGGTGGCCTTCCGGTAAGGGATGTTTATAGATGGGGTGATAGGCTATTTTTAGCATTATTATCCAAAAAAACTGGTTGAATCATAAATTTGATGCAAAGATCAAATATTATATTGAATCTGCTGAAAGTTGCTGCACGTCATGAATTAAATCCCCTTCGCTGGTAACTCCTTCTATGATTAACTGGAAACCAACTTCAGGTTTTTTGATTGTAATGACTGCTGCTTCTCCTTTTTCGAAACTCACTTTGGGGATCCAGTCTATAACCCCAAATTTTTGAAAAAATTCATCTGAAGTATTCTCATACCTTGGTACATAATATTGCTTTTCTTCAGCATAGGCAAGGGGGATATCGATCTCTTGAATACGATCAAACGATTTTGAGCTAAAATGAGAGTCATGTTTTGTATAAACTTTTATACTACCCCTTGAATCCCGGAATCCAGCACCCATTCCTGTTTTATTTATTTCAACATAGTCTACCTGTGTTAAGGGAAAATTATAAAACATTCCCTTATCCGCCATAGGAACATCGTCAAGATACATACTCATTCCAAAATCGGGGTCCTCACTATCTCGTTCCCGTGTGGATGTATTTGTGGCGAAGTTTGATGTAACCCAAAAATTGGGGCTATCATTTACATTAAGTGCCTGGCTTTTCAGGAAATCTGCTAAATAATGAAATAAATTTATATCCTGTTCTGAAATTACTGAGACCCGGCCAAAACGATGCTTCCCTAGTTTCCGGGCTCTATCAACAGGCCTTTCAACTTTTGCAGAGAGATGGACTTCATTTAAAAGTTCAGCTTCGGTATTCAAGCCTTCATACATATTAAATTGCTGAGTTTGATTTTCGGCCTGAGACAGAATTCGTAAAGGGAGTGGCTTTGTCTGCGACTCAAAATCGGGAAATTTATTTGGTAGAAAACGAATGTTAAGGTTTGCCGGGACTAAATTTTCATTAGATTTAATTCTGGAAATCTTAAGTTTTTCACCTTTAACCGGAACATATTCATCAAAAACAAAAGATGTGAATCCTTCCGGAATTTCAATTACCTGTGGGGCATTAACACCAACCCCATGTATCAAATAGCTTAATTTTTTTTGGTTGACATCATTTGTTGGGATGTAAGCTTTAAAAGAAAACTTATGTTGATTATAGCTTAACTGTAGATTATTCTCAAAAATATTTTTCCAGTTATAACTACTCCAGCCCTGCGTTAATAAGAGGTTGTCTAAATCTCTTTTTCTTTCTGGCGTAACATTTGTAAAATACCTGGCAGCATTCTCTATGTTGCCTTTGATGTATGGTTTTAGATTGATATAGGATAGTATATTATGATTTCGTTGATAGGAAATTGTATTTTCTGGCAAAATCGAGATACTCAACTTTCCTTCTTTTTGAGCCCCAAACGGGATGCTTATATGGAGTGAATCCTTTTTTGAAGTGGTATGCAAATTTCTTGATGTTTCCACGACAAAATTTTCGTGGTTAAAATATAGGCGCTCTGCGATAGGTTGCATTTTTTCATTGAATAATGTAAAAACATTCATTCCGGGAGCCAGTTCTTTTAAATCGAAAACTACTAAGGCTGTTTTGTGATCTTTGAATTCAATATTAAAGCTCTGAAATGTTTCACTTCCCTGGGCGATAAGAAAGAATTTTTTAGATTGAAACAAAGAAAGGCTATTAGCATTAGTCTTTAATAAAATCTCCAGTTGAGTTTTCTTTTCATTAACAGATAATACTATTCCTTTATATTCAATCTCCGGCGAGAACTCTACTGGAAGTTCTTCTCCACCATATTTAAAAATTGCAGTGTAGTTTTCATTTCTATTAGGTATAAACGAAAATTTCCCGATTCCAAAATCATTTAATTCAACTATTCCTATTAATTCTTCACTGCTATTTTTAATAATTATTTTAGCATTCCCTATGCCAAGCCCTAAACTGTCTGTTGCTATAACTCCAACACTATTTATAGTGTTATTTAAATAATGACCGCTTTCGGGTAAAAATTGAATATCAATTTTATCAGGAAAGCCCCGTGGTTCTTGAGCTACATAACTGGAATTTAAAATTTTGAAGCTTTCAGAAAAATGATAAGGCTCTTCAAAGTTCTGCATCTGGTTAGTAAAAGCAGTTAAAGTATAATTTCCGGCCTGAAATGTAGAATCTATATCTATTACTCCAAAGGTATTGCCATCTTCTACACGGTACATTTCCTTTTTAATCAGGCTATCTTTTTCGTTTTTAACCGTTACGTATAAATTCGAATTTGAAATATTTGGTTTATGAGTAGATTCATTTAATACGTATGCTGCAAAACCAAGTTGTTCTCCCTTAAGCAGGAGAGATTTGTTGAGGTGTAAATAAGCTATTTCTTTCTTTACAACTTTGTAATTGGATAATTTTTCTATTAAATTTTCTTTGGTGGATTGGCTGTTTACGCCAGATGAAACTGCAATGATTAAGAATAAAGGGATGATTGATTGTAGAATTATTTTCATAAAAGCGGTTTTATTGATGAATCTTTAAAATCTCATCAAACAATATACCGAAATTATATATTTCTTGTGATTATGCACAAAAAATTAATAATTAAGTGGTTTTAAATAGGTATAGGTAAGGAAATTGTGTTATTTATTTTGATTCCTTAAATAATTAGGAAATAAAAAACCTTTAGCTTTGTGATGAATAATTTATTTTCAGAAAGCTAAAGGTTAAGCTGTAAGTTTTATAATAGTAACTGCTAATTTATCGTCGTCCCCGGTTTTACACCATCTTCATCAGGGTTAACAAATACCAGTTTTCCGGCTGAATTCTCTGTCATTAAGATCATTCCCTCGCTTTCCACACCGCGAAGTTTTCTTGGTGCTAGATTAGCTAAAACGGTTACTTTTTTTCCTATAATTTCTTCTGCTTTGTAATGCTCGGCAATTCCTGAAACTACGGTTCTTTTATCTAAACCGGTATCTACCTTAATTACCATCAGTTTTTTGGTTTTGGGCATTTTATGGGCTTCGATTATGGTCCCCACACGCAAATCCATTTTGATGAAATCTTCAAAAGTAGCAGTTTCTTTTTGTGGTTCTAGCTTATTGTTCTCGGCCGCGTTTGCGGTTTTTGTAGCTTCCAGTTTATCCAATTGTTCCTGCATTTGTGAGTCTTCTATTTTACTGAAAAGCAATTTTGCTTTTCCAATTTGGTGCCCTGCCGGGAGTAAAGAATCCCTGGTGGAAATTTTGTCCCACTGAGAAAATTCTTCCCCGGAAAGTTTACTTTCAGCATCAGTGAAATTCAGCATTTTTTGAAGTTTTACCGATGAAAATGGCAAAAACGGTTCGCTTAAAGTCGCTAAAGCCGAAGCGATTTGCAAAGCCACGTACATAACGGTTTTTACCCTTTCTTCATCAGTTTTAATCAGTTTCCAGGGTTCTTCATCGGCTAAATATTTGTTTCCTAAGCGGGCCAGATTCATCAATTCCCCCTGGGCTTCACGAAAACGGTATTTTTCAATAGAACTTGCAATAACCGCGGGGTAAGCTTTTAGTTCCGCAATAGTTTGCTCGTCCACTTCAGAATAATCATGTGGCTTTGGAACAATTCCGGAGTAATACTTATTGGTCAATACCACCACGCGGTTAATAAAGTTCCCGAAAATAGCAACCAATTCGTTATTGTTACGAGCCTGAAAATCTTTCCAGGTAAAATCGTTGTCTTTGGCTTCCGGGGCATTTGCTGTTAAAACGTAACGCAAAACATCCTGCTGATTTGGAAATTCCTCAAGGTATTCGTGCAACCAAACCGCCCAGTTTTTGGAAGTAGAAAGTTTTTTCCCTTCCAAATTAAGAAATTCGTTTGCCGGAACATTTTCTGGCAAAATGTATTCGCCGTGTGCTTTCAGCATCACCGGGAAAATAATACAGTGAAAAACGATGTTATCTTTTCCTATAAAATGTACGAGTTTCGTATTCTCGTCTTTCCAGTATGGCTCCCAGTCTTTGCCTTCGCGCTCGGCCCATTCTTTGGTAGAAGAAATATAGCCAATAGGTGCATCGAACCAAACGTAAAGCACTTTGCCGTCACCGCCTTCTACAGGAACTGGAATTCCCCAGTCTAAATCGCGGGTTACAGCACGGGCGCGTAAACCATCGTTTAACCAGGATTTCACTTGTCCGTGTACATTGCTTTTCCAATCGTGCGCATGGCCTTTTACGATCCATTCGTCCAGCCATTCCTGGTATTGGTCTAAAGGTAAAAACCAGTGGCGGGTTTCTTTTAAACTAGGAATTTCACCTGTGATTGCCGACTTAGGATTAATAAGATCGGTGGCGTTTAACGAAGTTCCGCAGCTTTCACACTGGTCACCGTAGGCTTCTTCGTTCCCACATTTTGGGCAGGTTCCAGTCACAAATCTATCGGCAAGAAATTGCCCTGCTTTTTCATCGTAAAGTTGCTGGGTTGTTTCTTCAATAAACTTTCCGTCTTCATACATTTTTTTGAAAAAAGCCGAAGCTGTATCATGGTGAACTTTTGCTGAAGTCCTGGAGTAATTATCAAAAGAAACCCCGAAATCTTTAAAAGATTTTCTGATAATTCCGTCGTATTTATCAACGATATCCTGCGGGGTAACTCCCTCTTTTTTTGCTTTTATGGTAATTGGTACTCCGTGCTCATCACTTCCGCAAACAAAAGCAACATCATTGCCCTGCATTCGCAAATAGCGGGCATAAATATCGGCTGGGACATAAACACCGGCAAGATGCCCAATATGTAGGGGGCCGTTGGTGTATGGTAATGCTGCGGTAATGGTGTATCGCTGTGGAGTATTGCTCATTTATCGTATAACTTTTATGAAGGCGCAAAGGTAAGCAACTCCTTAAAAATACGCGTTAAATTCTTGTAAAACACAGGGCGACTAAAGTAAATGTTCCTCATTTTAGCCTTTAAAATCTTCCGATAGGATTATTGAAATAAATATATTCGGAAATAAAACCTAACCAACAGATGAAAAAATTAAGCTTAATAATTGTTGTACTTACTCTCGCGGCCTGCGGAAGTTCTAATAGCAAAATGTCTAAAGATAAATTTGTAGCTGAAAACCTTACAGATTTTGATGCTGAAGAGTTGAATGAAAATTATCCTGATGCAAATATGTATGAAGATTCCGGGTTGTTTGAAGAAGGATCGGTAGAAAGGGCATATACAGTCATGTATCCAGATAGTCCGGATGAATTGCATGTTACCTGGAAAACTGAGGAACGTGAGGAAATTTTTGATATTCGGTTTTCTGAAAAGGGAAAATGGAAATCTGCTGAAGGAATTGAAATTGGAACTCCCTATGAAGCTCTGAATCAAATTAACGGAAAAGAGATTTCGTTTTATGGATTTGGATGGGATTACGGCGGCGCTGTGATGTGGAACGATGGAAAACTTGAAAATTCAAACCTGAGAGTGTTTCTCGCGCCTGAGGGAGAAGTTGCCGATAAGTTTTACGGGGACCGCATTATAGAAGCAAGTGAAGAAGAAATTGAAAAACTGAACCTAAAAGTAACCAGCATTATGTTGATGAATTAGTTGTTTTTTACAGGAAACCCCCCGGTTTAAAAATCTTGAATAAAACCTAAATTCACTTATGGCTAAGCATAATGCTTTGGGGGAATTGGGTGAACGCCTCGCTGTGAAACACCTTATAAAACAAGGTTATGAAATTCTGGCTGAAAATTATGTTTATAACAAAGCGGAAATAGACATTTTAGCCCGGAAGCATAACACTTTGGTGGTAGTAGAAGTAAAAACAAGAAGCACTCCTGATTTTGGGGACCCACAAAGTTTTGTAAAGCCTAAACAAATTCGGCAGCTCGTAAAGGCTGCCGATTTTTTTTTTAAATGATAATCAATTAGACCTGGAAGTGCGGTTTGATATTGTTGCGATTATAAAAAATAAGGCAGGAATACAGGTAGAACATCTTGAAGATGCTTTTCTGCATTTTGAGTAAGAGCATTATTAGAATAAAAAAACCTCACAGTTCCGATTCAAATCGTAACTGTGAGATTTATCATTTTATAAGATTTCCGAAGAAATTTATTACCAGATTTTTACTCGATCTTCTGGAGCTACATACATTTTATCCCCTTCTTCAATATTAAATGTGGTATAAAAAGCATCGATATTTTGAAGTGGTACGTAAGCTCTGTACATTCCCGGAGAATGCGGATCGGTCTTGATCCTGTTTTTTAAGGCTTCGTCACGCATTTTTGTTCTCCAAACAGTAGCCCAGGACATAAAGAAACGTTCTTCTGGCGTAAATCCATCTATTTTACCCGGATCTCCGTGTTCTTCTAAATGAATTTGTAATCCGTCGTATGCCGCATTAACGCCACCAAGGTCACCTATATTTTCACCTAAAGTAAATTGACCGTTAATAAAAACACTGTCTAAAACTTCAATGTTGCTGTATTGATCTGCAAGGTCTTTTCCAAGCGCTTCAAATTGCTCAAGGTCTTCATCTGTCCACCAGTTATTCAGGTTTCCTTCAGCATCAAAACGGGAGCCGCTATCGTCAAACCCGTGAGAGATCTCATGGCCAATTACTGCCCCAATTCCGCCGTAATTTACAGCCGCATCGGCTTTGTAATCGTAAAACGGTGGCTGAAGAATAGCCGCCGGAAATACAATTTCGTTATAGCTTGGGTTGTAATATGCGTTTACGGTTTGCGGAGGCATAAACCATTCGGTTTTGTCTACCGGCTGGCCAAGATCGGTCATATTATCGGCTACTCTCCATTTGCTGGAGTTCATCATATTCTGGAAATAAGATCCACCATCTTCAACTTTTACAATTTCAAGATCGCTGTAGTCTTTCCACTCATCTGGATAACCAACTTTAATAGTAGTGGTCCCCAGTTTTTCTTTCGCTTTTTTCTTGGTTTCTTCACCCATCCAGCTTAGGTTGTCTATCCTGTTCTCGTAAGCCTTAATAAGATTAGAGATCATTTCCTGAGCTTTTTCTTTAGCTTCAGCCGGGAAATGTTTGTCTACATATAATTTACCTAAAGCTTCACCTACAGTACCGTTTACAGTCTGTAAAGCACGTTCTTTTCTTGGGCGTTGCTCCTGCGCACCTTGCAAAGTCTTACTGTAGAACTCCCAGTTAGCTTCTTCAATTTCTGTAGAAAGCGTGCTGGCTGCATCGTTGAAAATGCTCCACTTCAAATAATCTTTCCAATCTTCAACAGAATTTTCAGCGAAAATACCCTGAAGGGATTCCATATATTTTGGTTGAGCAACGATAATGGTATCAAGATCTGTAGCTCCAATTTCTTCAAAATAAGTATCCCACTCAATCGCAGGAACCATATTTTTAAGCTCAGCTACTGTTCTTGGATTATAAGTATTACGCGCATCACGACGCTCTACTTTATCCAGTTGAGGTTCTGCAAGGCTGGTTTCAAAAGCAAGAATACGCTCTGCGGCTGCTGCAGCTTCTACTTCAGAATACTCTATATATTGAAGCATCCTGGTGATGTGTTGCTTGTATTTTTCTCTTTTTTCTTTGGAATCTGAGTCATCGGCAACGTAGTAATCACGATCTGGTAAACCTAATCCTGCAGGATAAAGGTATGCAGCGTTCATATTACTGTTCTTTGCGTCTGCACGAACTCCGAAAGAGAAAAATCCGGCACCGCCGTATTCTTGCATTTCGGTAAGGAATTCCTGTAAGTCTTCTTTATCTTCAATAGCATTTACTTTGGCTAAATATGGTTTTACCGGTTCCACGCCTTTTTCATTTCGGGCAACGGTATCCATAATTGTATTATAAAGGTAAACGGCTTTGGCCTGGTCGCTTGACGGATCTAAACTGTCGTTTGCAGAAGCACCTTCTAAAATCGCCATCGCATCCTCATCGGTACGCTCACGCAATTCCATAAAACTTCCCCAGGTAGTTTGGTCTGAAGGGATTTCGGTAGAATCTACCCATTTTCCGTTTACATATCTAAAGAAATCTTCTTGAGGTGTAACGGTAGTGTCCATATAGGCTAGGTTAATACCGTGCACCTCTTCTTTTTTACTTTCTTTATCGTCGTTTTGACAACTTGTAATAGTTGCAGCTCCCAAAATCGATAAAAAGAGCACATTCGTTATTTTTTTCATGTGTGGTTTAAGATTATTATGAATTATCGCGCTAAAGTACTAAAAAATAGGCTATTTAGCCGAAGATTATTTGAAGCTATAAACGAATTGAATTTCATAGTCTGGATGCAATTCCTAACACTATTTCTGTGAAGTTTAATCAATTTCATTGATTAATTTTTGATCAAATTCTTTCTTTAGCCTAGTTACTTTTTCCACGTTCTCGTTTGGGATCGTGATAGAAAGTACATAATGTACAATTTTCCAGCCTTCTTCAGTTTTATGAAGCACTCCAGAGCCGCGGCAAATGCCCATTTGTGTGTCCAGCAACTCATCAAACCAGGCGATTTTGCTATTTTCTTGCGTATAGATATTGCGTTCCAGATTTGTGAAATTCCAGGCTTTTCCACGATCAAAATAAGGTTTTGAAAATTCCCGAAAATCATCGTTCTGCCAGTTTTCGGTAGCATCGGTACCTATAAAAATGCCGTCTTCGGTCATTAAGCTGAAATACTTATCAAAATCAGCTTCCGCAGCGGTATTGTGCCATTGGGTTAGAACGGTATCTATATTAGATTTTTCCTGCGCAGATATTCCTATACTGAACATTAGAAAAAACAGTGCTATATTCATTTTCATTCTGATAATTTTTTTAATCCCTCATTGAGGGTTTAATTCCCCGAGGCCTGCCCGAATCATTCAGGCGGGATTGCCCCGAGGTTCCTGATTGAAGCCACCAAATTTTTAGGTATTTCTAAATAAAGAATAGGGGGCAAGTTACTCTGCTGAAATAGTATCCCTTTCAACCCTAAATTCATCCAGCTCATCTTCAAAATCTTCCAGGGTTTTCAGGAAAAGCTCATTAAGCTGAATCTTTAAATTATTGAATTCGTCTGGGATTTCACGGGCAACCTCAGTAATGGCATCGGCATCTAACCGCCGGCGATGCGAAAGTTGTTCTAAAACTTTCGCTTTGGTAGCCAGAACATTGGCACGGGCTCTAATCGCATTAGAACTTAAAGAATCTGGAATACTGGCCGAAAGGGATTCCATAACCTGCGAGATAGGTCGCGAACTTTCTATGGTTTGTTGCAGGTTATAATTTTTTAACTGGTCTACTTCATTTTGTGCCGCAATATAAGCCAGCCATTGTATTACATGTTTTCTTGCTTCAGGAAGTAAGACTATTTCCTGGTTAGTGGTTTCTATAGGCTTGTTTAAAGTAATAGAATCTAATTGCCTGCCTGAATTGTCCTCAGTTTTGGATTTTTCATTACAGGACCAAAATAATAGGATAAGTATTATAAATACCGGTTTCTTCATACATCTACAAAGTTAATCTAAATTACTCCAATTTAAATAACTTTCCCAGGTCTAAGTATTTGTTCCTTACCTGTGAGTTTCAATTTCTGATATATTCAGTCTAAAAGCCATGGCTTGATAAAAGATTTCTAATAAAAAGAAAGGTTTTGGCGATTTCATTGCAAATACCTCTGTGTAAATAAATATATTTGCGGAAAAATGAATAAGATGGCCGGGAAAATTTTAATTATAGGAGCTTGTGGGCAAATTGGAACCGAGTTAACCTTGAAATTACGTGATCTCTACGGAAATGATAAAGTAGTGGCTAGTGATATTAGGGAAGGCAGCGAGGAGCTTATGGAATCTGGCCCTTTTGAAATTGCCGACGCCACTGATGCTGATTTAATAGAATCTCTTATTAATAAACACGGGGTTTCTGAAGTTTACCTTATGGCCGCAATGTTAAGTGCCACTGCTGAAAAAGCCCCTATGAAAGCCTGGAACCTTAATATGGATTCCCTTTTTCATATCCTTAATTTTGCGAAAGATAAAAAGATAGAAAAAGTTTTCTGGCCCTCAAGTATTGCTGTTTTTGGTCCCACTACGCCTAAAAACGATACCCCGCAAACTACAATCATGGAGCCTTCCACGGTATACGGGATAAGTAAACAAACCGGTGAAAGATGGTGTGAATATTTTCACGATAAATACGGTGTAGATGTAAGGAGTTTGCGTTATCCCGGCATTATAAGTTACAAAACCCTTCCCGGCGGCGGAACTACAGATTATGCAATAGAGATTTTTCACGAAGCGCTTAAAAAGAAAAGCTATACTTCATTTTTAGATGAAAATACCGGACTTCCTATGATGTATATGGACGATGCGATTAAGGCTACCGTAGATATTATGGAAGCACCTTCAGAAAAAGTAAAGGTGCGTTCCTCTTATAATCTTTCGGCCCTGAGTTTTACTCCTAAAGATCTCGCTGAAGCTATTGAAAAGGAAATTCCTGAGTTTAAAATTGCTTATGAGCCCGATTTCCGTCAAAAAATAGCCGATTCCTGGCCCTCCAGTATAGATGACTCTGAAGCCAGAAAAGACTGGCAATGGGAACACGATTTTGACTTACAAAGCCTGGTTAAGGAAATGCTTAACGGTGTATCTGAACAATTGAAAACAGCGAAATAGCTGTATCTTCTTTAATATCCTTAAATTTTAGAAGAGAAATCAATAATGAATGGCCTGAATTCCGGGCTATAAAGATGTCGTAGTCATACTCAGATTAAAAATCTAAATCATTAAAATTAGAGCATAAAAAAAGCCGCTATCACAGCGGCTTTTCAAGTTCTTGAAATAGGATAATATATATTATTCTATAACGCGTACTTCCGCAGCGTTAACTCCTTTTCTACCTTCTACTTCAACGTACTCAACTTTATCACCTTCGTTCAAGCTCTCGCCATCTAATCCAGTAATGTGTACGAAGATGTCTCTTCCTGTTTCGTCGTTGGTAATGAATCCATATCCTTTTGATTCATTGAAAAATTTAACTGTACCTTCCATCGTAATAATAAAATAAATAATTAATAAAGGGCAAAGTTAGCATAATATTATTGATGACAATGCAATATTTTTAATTTTCTTTTGAAAGTCTTTTAAAATAGACGCTTAATCTATGCCTTTGTCTTTCATTCTATCCATGTTCTCTTTAGTGAGAGTGTAGTCTTTGAGACGTTTTCCTTTCCATCTCACATAGAGGAAAATTGGCATTAAAATAAATGCACTTGCCAGTACAGCTAGACCAATTATCTGGTCTCCCAGCAAAACATCTTCAAAAGTGCGGGTATAAAACCCTACTCCAATGGCAATTAAAATTAATATGCCCAGTATCTTTAAAATGGTATTCATAGCATTAAACAGTTACTTCTATTAGTTTTTGACGGTATGCGGTGAGTAGTTTAGATTTTGAAATAAAACCAATATACTTTCCATCTTCCACCACCGGGAGGTTCCAGGCATTTGTTTCCTGAAATTTAGTCATGATATCTTTTGAGCGGTCTTTTCTAAGGTCTATTATTTCAGGGGCTCGTTGCATAATATCGCTCACCTTTACCTCTTCATACATTTTCTGGTCGAACATTATCGGCCTTATATCGTCTAAAAGAATGATACCTAAAAAGTTACGGTTTTCATCGATAACGGGAAAAAGATTTCGGGAAGATTTTATCACACCTTCGTGAATAACATCGCCTAGATTCATCTCGATATTAAGAGTCACAAAGTTTTTTTCTATAATCTGCTGAATATTCAAAAGGGTTAAAACAGCCTGATCTTTATTGTGGGTTAGTAGCTCCCCGCGTTGGGCAAGTTCCATGGTGTATACTGAATGCGGTTGAAACCTGCTGGTTACCACAAAAGAAATGGCAGCGGTAATCATTAGCGGAACAAAAAGCTCATAGCCGCCGGTAAGTTCGGCAATAAGGAAAATTGCAGTAAGCGGCGCATGCATAACTCCCGCCATAACCCCGGCCATTCCTACCAAAGTGAAATTACTTACCGAAATAGGATTATTCAGCAGTCCGAGATTATTTACAATCAGCGCAAAACAATGTCCCATGGCGCTACCCATAAATAAAACTGGTGCAAAAATACCTCCAACTCCTCCTGCACCCAGGGTTAGAGATGTTGCGATAATCTTGAAAACCACAAGCCCCGCCAGGAGGAGAATCACCACCCAGATGTTATCCAGATATGCATCAAATAAATTGGTTTGCAGGGCAAACATATAATTTTCCTGAAGCAAATTATTGATCACGTCGTAACCTTCCCCGTAGAGTGGAGGAATAAAAAATATCAATACTCCCAGCCCAAGTCCGCCGGCAAGCAATCTGAGGAACCCCGATTTTATTTTCCGGAATAGCTCTGCAGATTTAAAATAAACCTTTCCGAAGTAAATTGAACAAACCGCTGCTATTACGCCCAGTAAAACGTAAAATGGAACTTCAGAAACATCAAATTGATCACTTAATTGATAATGTAAAATGATATCGTTGCCAAAAAAGAAATAGGAGGTAAGTATCGCAGAAACCGAGGCTGTAAGTAACGGGATCATGGAAACCAGAGTAAGGTCCAGGCTAAATATCTCTATCGCGAAAATTATTGCGGCAATTGGCGCCTTGAATAAAGAGGACATCGCCCCGGCAGCAGCACAACCTATTAAAAGGGTGCGAGTGGCCTGATTCATTTTAAACAGCCGCGATAAGTTGGAGCTTATGGAGGCCCCGGTAGCGACTGTAGGCGCCTCTAAACCAACAGACCCCCCGAACCCTACCGTAAGCGGTGCGGTAATTAAGGATGCGTAAGATTGAAACCTGCGCATAATCCCCTGTCTTTTGGAAATAGCATGCAAAACTGTAGGAATACCATTTCCTAAATCTTTTTTTATAATATATTTTATAATGAAGATGGTAATGGCAATCCCCAGGATTGGGAAAATAAAATAGAAAGCATTGTGATAATTCACAATAAATTCGTCTTCCAGTAAACGTTGGATATAGTGGGTAAAATTCTTGATACTAACCGCTACGAGGCCCGCAAGGAAACCAATAAGAGAACTTAACACCATCAAGAATTGCTGATGGCTAAGATTCCTGGTGCTCCAGTCTGAAAATTGGGTTAAAAGTTTTGTGACTTTAGTACTCACTCAAAATTTTATTTAAGTGAAGATAAAAAAAACCCGATGTGAAACCGGGATTTTCCATCAATTATAATTTTACTCGATAATCGAGATTTAAATGCTCTGGTGCTTGCCTTGAATTAAAAGAATCATTTTCCGGGGATACTTTTTGAGCTTTCTTCCAGGTTTACCTGTAGATGAAGCTCCTTGAGCTGTGCTTCATCAAGTGTGGCCGGTGCATCTATCATCACGTCCCTGCCGTTGTTATTTTTAGGAAAAGCAATAAAATCCCTGATGCTTTCCTGACCGCCCAGAATGGCTACTAACCTGTCAAAACCAAAGGCAATTCCACCGTGAGGTGGTGCGCCGTATTGGAAAGCATCCATTAAAAAGCCGAATTGTGCTTTGGCTTCTTCCGGGGTGAAACCTAAGTAATCGAACATTTTGGCCTGAGTTTCTTTGTCATGAATTCTTATAGAACCACCGCCAATTTCATTTCCGTTCAGTACCAAGTCGTAAGCATTGGCACGAACTTCTCCCGGGTTGGTTTCCAGTAGTGCAAAATCTTCCTTCTTTGGTGAAGTAAAGGGGTGGTGCATCGCGTGAAAACGTTTTGTTTCTTCATCCCATTCCAGTAATGGGAAATCCACAACCCAAAGCGGAGCGAATTCATTGGCTTTTCTCAAACCTAATTCGTTCCCTAGGTGCATTCTTAAAGCGCTTAGCTGGGTCCTGGTTTTATTGGCATCACCGGCCATTACCAGAATAAGATCTCCGGGTTTTGCATTGGTAGCTTCTGCCCAGGTTTTTAGATTTTCTTCAGAATAAAATTTATCTACGGAAGATTTTAAAGTTCCGTCTTCATTATATTTCGCCCAAACGAGTCCGTTGGCGCCTACCTGTGGTCTTTTAACCCAGGATATTAATTTGTCTATTTCTTTTCTTGTGAAAGAAGCCGCTCCCGGAACCGCGATTCCCACGACCAATTCCTGCTGATCGAAAACATTAAAACCTTTGTTTTTAGCAATTTCGTTTAATTCGGCAAACTCCATCCCAAACCTTATGTCTGGTTTGTCGTTTCCGTATTTTTTCATCGCTTCAGCGTAGGTCATTCTTGGGAATTCTGCTACTTCCACGCCATTGATCTCTTTTAGTAAATGGGTGGTTAATCCTTCAAAAATATTCAGGATATCTTCCTGTTCAACAAAAGCCATTTCACAGTCAATTTGTGTGAATTCCGGCTGCCTGTCGGCTCTAAGGTCTTCATCCCTAAAACACTTTACGATCTGGAAATATTTATCCATCCCGCCAACCATAAGCAATTGCTTAAAAGTTTGTGGCGATTGGGGCAGGGCATAAAACTGCCCTTGGTTCATTCGGCTTGGTACTACAAAATCGCGAGCACCTTCAGGTGTAGATTTGATTAAGTATGGCGTTTCCACCTCGATAAAATCCTGTTCAGAAAGATAGTTTCTAACTTCCATCCCAACCTTATGGCGAAATTTCAGTTTATTTTTTACCGGATTTCTACGAATATCGAGATAACGGTATTTCATTCTTAGGTCTTCGCCACCATCGGTTTCATCTTCAATAGTAAAAGGAGGAGTAAGGGAGGTGTTGAGAATATTGACTTCTTCAACCAAAACCTCAATTTCACCGGTTGGAATATTTGTATTCTTAGATTCCCGTTCAATTACTTTTCCGCTCACCTGGATTACAAATTCACGACCCAGTTTTTGAGCTTTTTCCATAAGTTCTTTTGAAGAACGATCTTCATCAAAAATAAGCTGAGTGATGCCGTAACGATCGCGCAAATCTACCCAAACCATAAAACCTTTGTCCCTTATTTTTTGAACCCAACCCGAAAGTTTTACTTCCCGGCCAATTGAAGCTGCATTTAATTCCCCGCAGGTGTGACTTCTATACATGATATTCCTGAAATTTTAAGTAGCGCAAAAGTAAGAAGTTCTTATGGTTTTGGCGATAAATAGCCGGAGAAAATACTCACCAATTGAGATTTAAATACTCATGAGTGTGGCCCAAATCAACCTATGTTTTTAGCTGATATTTTGTGTATAGTATCAAGAATTCTCTCTGTGTTAAGTTAAAAAACCACATTTAAGTGTTTGTTTATTAGGTTTTTAACACCTCAATGTTAAGTTAATGTTACGTGATTGTTGTTTTAAAGTAAACATTTAGCTATATTTGTAAAGTAAAGTTTAAAGAATAAGACTATGAAAAAGATAAAAAACATATTGATGGCTGCCATTTTTACCTTTGGAGCAGCTGCTATGGCGCAAGAAAGTCCAGAACCAAAATTTGAAAAAGAAGGAGATCTTATTAAAGGAACTTTCTATTATGAAGATGGTTCTGTCCAACAAATGGGAACTTACAAAGATGGAAAGCTTCATGGCGAATGGATTGCTTATGATGCTGAGGGTAAAAAGCAAAGCATCGCTACTTATACTAAAGGAGTGAAAACCGGAAAATGGTTTTTCTGGAGTTCAGATAAATTAACTGAAGTTGATTACGATAATAACCAAATCGCTGGGGTGAATACCTGGAAAAGCGATGGTACTTTAGCTGATAACTAAAAGCTAATTTCCTATATAAAATTAAAGGCTGTCTGAAAAGACGGCCTTTTTTTATTCGATTAAATCTGAATTTTAGTCTTTCTCTACCGGTATTGCATCTACCGGATCTTCAAAGGCGATAAAAAGAACGCAGGGAGAATCTCCGCATTTAGCTGAATGCGGTTTATTGGCCGGTCCGTAAGCATACGATCCTTCTTTTAAAGTCTGTGGTTGTTCTCCGTCATAAGTTACTTCCATTTCACCAGAGATAAGTACCATGCGCTCGGCAGAAGTGTGAGTGTGAGTAGGGATGTTAGCATTAGCCGGAACTTTAAAAAAGATGTCGGCATTTTTTTCGGCAGGATTTCCGTGCAAGACTGCTATATTACATCCTGCAGGCATAAAATCGGGGCAGGGACCCCATTCCAGATTTGAGTCGCTTTTTGAAAACGCGATTGAGTTTTCAGAAGTTTCCTGGGCGAAAATTCCGCCGCATAATAAGAGCATTAGTAAAAAGTAAAAACTTTTCACTTCCGTAAACTGATGTTGGATTTTCATAATTTCCCGTTTTATTGGTTAAAAGCTTTTTTTTAAAAAGTTTAATCTTTTAAGCTACCTCAATTAAATGGAAAATGGAATAAGTGAATTCCCTGTAAATAGTAGAAATAAAAATGAGGCTGTCTGAAAAGTCTAATTCCGTCAAGCTGAGACCCGTGATAAAAAATTACCTAGCGTAGTAAAATGACGTTTCGAGCATAGCGAGTTTTAAACTCCGTGTGCGATTTTTTCTGCCTCCGACGACCAAAAGGGAGAGGAAGGCAGTTGCCAAAAAAACACCTCCACATAGGCGCCCTTCCTGCCCGTCCGTTCAGGCGGGTTTTGTTTCGTTTTACTTGTATCCGACGAACGCAGTGAGAGGAATACACGCAAAAAATGAAAAAGGAAACTTCCAAACCAGGTAAGTTTCTTTTTGAATATAGAAATATAAAAAACAAACCTAAATAACAGGATATTAAAATACGTCAATGGTAACTGGTTTCAGCTTCTAACATGATTTTATTATCAACATCTTAGATTCTGAAACCAGTTCAGAATGACGATTTAAAAAACTTTTCAGACAGCTTTTTTTGTAATTTAAGTTCTTGCTTCCAGCTTTCTTTGTTTCCGCTCCTTGCGTTTATCGGCGATTTTCACCTTGGCGCGATTTACCAGGTAGAACATTACCGGAACAACAACCAGCGTAAGGAAGGTGGCAAACACCAACCCAAAGATTACCGTCCAGGCCAGAGGCCCCCAGAAGATCACGTTGTCTCCACCAATAAATACTTTTGGATCGTAATCTGTAAATAAACTAAAGAAATCTATATTCAAACCTACTGCCAATGGGATTAAACCAAGTACGGTAGTAATCGCAGTAAGCAGTACAGGTCGTAACCTCGATTTTCCTCCTCTAACAATACAGTCAAAATACTGTGCCCGGGTTAAAAGTTCGTCTTCATCTACATTCAGTTCCCGTTTTTTCCGGTCTATAAGAATTTGAGTATAGTCAATAAGTACAATGGCATTATTAACTACGATCCCCGCGAGAGAGATAATTCCCATCATTGTCATAATAATGATAAAATCCATCTGGAAAATGATCAATCCAAGGAACACTCCCACCAAACTCAATACTACCGCCATAATGATGATGATCGGTTTGGACAGTGAGTTAAACTGGGCGACAAGAATAAGCAGAATTCCGCCTAAAGCGATTAATAATGCTTTTAGCAAAAAAGCCATATTTTCTTCCTGTTCTTCCTGTTCACCGGTGAACTCTAAAGTGATATTCTTCGGAAGATCATAACTTCTAAGGGCTGTTTTTAACTGGCCTACAATTTCGTTTCCGTTGTAACCTTGCAGCACATTAGAATAGAGGGTAATCACCCTTTTTAGATCTTTTCTTTTAATGGAACTAAAAGAAGATGCAGATTCTGTAGTAACCAAAGACGAAATGGGTACTTGAATTATCTCACCAGTGTTCTGATCCTTAAAAGTAATTGGCTGGTTAAACAATACGTTTTCATTATAGCGGTACTCATCAGCAAACCTTACATTTATCTCATAATCATCATCACCTTCTTTGTAAGTAGAAACCTCTTCCCCATAAATTGCTCTTCTCAAAGTCTGACCTACCTGAGATGTCGAAACTCCCAGCTGTCCGGCTTTTCTCCGGTCTACTTTTACACTTAATTCAGCTTTAGATTTGTTAACGTCAATTTTCAGTTCTTCAATCCCTGCAATGCTAAGATTGTTGACATAGGAACGCAAGTTTTCAGCCTCTAACAGCATTTGCTCATAATCCTCACCTTTAAGTTCCATATTTATGGGGTAACCTGTTGGTGGACCGGCGGCATCTTTCTCTACCACAATAGAAGCACCGGGGAAACCCTGTACAGCTTCCCGCACTTCAGATAAAACTTTGCTACTGCTCACGCCACGCCTTTCGGTAAATTCGCGCATTGAAAGCGTGATCTTAGCTTTATGAGGCATTTCATTTTGCTGACCACCATCGGTTTGGGGATTTCCTGCACCTTCACCAACCTGAGAGATAGCCGATTCAACCATAAAATTATAGCCATCTTCATCTTCATATTGCTTAATGGCTTCAAAAACACGTTGTTCAACCTGTTTGGTGAGTTCATTGGTTTTATTAATATCGGTTCCCTGCGGATATTCGATATAGGTTATAACCTGGTTGGGCTCATTCTCCGGAAAGAACAAAACTTTTGGTTGAACCAGCGCAATCAATACAAAAGAAAGGAATAGCAAAAGTAAGGTTCCGAAAAAGGTGAAATAGGCTTTCTTTCCGCGTAGCGCAAATTTTAAGGTCTTTTCATAGGCATTTTCCATTTTCTTAAGGGCGGTATATTGGAAATATTCCACAGCCCGGGAAAGGAAATATTTATAAGCCCAAAGTAAAATGGCAGCCAGAATTAAAATATTTCCAAAAGCTCTAAGCGCACCAGCATCAACTACAAAACCTATAATTAATAATAATAATCCAAACCCGGCCAGAATAGAACTTATTTTTATAAGTTTCTTCCTGGTAAATTCTTCCTCTTCGGTTCTCATAAATTGAGAGGTAAGCATCGAGTTGATAATTAGCGCGACAAAAAGTGAAGAACCTAAAACGATAGACAGTGTGATTGGGAAAATTACCATAAAACTTCCTATAATTCCCGGCCAGAGTCCCAGCGGGAAGAACGCGGCCAGGGTTGTGGCTGTAGATGCGATAATAGGCCGGGCAATTTCACCTAAACCTTGCTTGGCAGCCAGTTTTCGCGGCATACCTTCGTCCATTAAAGTGTAGACGTTTTCAACCACCACAATCCCGTTATCAACAAGCATCCCAAGACCCATTACCAGGGCAAAAAGCACCATTGTATTCAAGGTGTACCCCATACTGGACAGGATAATATAAGAAAGGAACATAGATAAAGGAATCGCGATCCCTACAAATAATGCATTCCTAAATCCCAGGAAAAACATTAAAACCAGAACCACCAAAATCACACCAAAAATAATGTTGTTCACCAGGTCGTCTACCTGGCTTCGTGTATTGGTGGAGAGGTCGTTGGTTAGGCTTATGTACAGACTTTCTGGAAGATATTCTTCCTGTTCTTTTTTTACAATTTCTTTTATCTGGTCTACAGCCTCGATCATATTCTTGCCGGCACGTTTTTTTATGTCTAGCATAACCACGGGGTCGCCATATTCGCGTGCAAAAGTGGTAGCATCTTTTTCCCTGAAGTTGATAGCTGCGATATCTTTAAGGAATATATTGCCTCCTTCTGTTTTTACAACAACATTGTCAAGCTCGCTGGGATCTTCGATTTCCCCAATGATCCTGATATTTTTTTGAACCCCGCTGGTAATAATATTTCCACCCGAAATTGTTCTGTTTTCACCGCTAACCGCGTTTACAATATCTGTGAAACTAACTTTTGAAGCAGTCATTTTATAGATATCTACCGCGATTTCAACCTCCATTTCTTCGGCCCCACGAATACTGGCTTCTTTTATCTGCGGAAGCAATTCTATACGTTCCTGAAGATATTCGCCATATTCTTTTAATTGCTGAACCGTATAATCCCCCGTTAGGTTGATGTTTAGAATAGGTTGTTCTTCTGAAATATTAAGGTCAAAAACATTGGGCTCTACCTTTGCACCATTATCTAAGGTAGGCCAGGTAGTCTCGGCTTTCACCATATCTACCTTGTCTTTTACCTTGATTTTGGCGCTTTCTACTTCAACATCTTCTTCAAATTCTACAATTACCAAAGAATAATCCTGAAAAGTAGAAGACGAAATTTCTTTAACGCCTGCAATATCATTAAACTCTTCTTCGAGAGGTTCAGTGATGAATTTCTCAATATCTTCCGCCGAGTTCCCAGGGTTTATAGAGCTAACATAAATTTTGGTCTCCACAACCTCGGGAAAGGTTTCCCGCGGCATATTATAATACGACATGAGTCCGCCAATCATCACAATGGCGATAATTACATATACCGTCATTTTGTTGTTGATGGCCCAGGATGAAAGCTTAAATTCTTTATCTAAATTCATTGCAGCTTAGTTTCTTATTTTAACTTCCTGACCATCGCGAAGATTCTTAGCGCCTTCTACGATCAGGGTTTCTCCAGATTCCAATCCTTTGGTAATTTCTATCAGGTTATTGTAGTTATAACCTGTTTCTACGATTTGTCTTTTTGCCGTCCCAATATTTTCTTCGCCTTCTTTTTCCTGAAGTATGAACACTACACTTTCTCCCTGCGAATTTTTAAGTAATGCATTCTCGGGAATAATTATAGCGTTTTCTGCAGTATAATCGTTTAATCTAATTGTCGCGATCTGGTTGGGTTTTATCATTCCGTTCTCATTAGGAACTGCTACCTGAATAATGAAGGAACGGTTGTTAGGATTTATTGTATTTCCAACTCTTCTTATTTCACCTTCAAATTCACGATCTAGCGAACTAATTTCTACAATTACCTCAGTGCCTTTCCTCACGGTGTTTAAATAGTTTTCTGGGACAGCAGCTTCTACATACATATTCTTTAAGCTAACCAAACGGAATAACTGACTTTGACCCGGACTTACTACTTCGCCTTGTTCTGTAAGTACTTCGTCTACAATCCCGCTAAAGGGTGCTCTTACAATGGTTTTATCAAGTTGAGCTTGCAATCTTTTTACTGAGTTTTGAACAGACTCGAAATTGGCTTTAGCTTCCAGATATTGCATTTCTGAACCAATATTTTGTTCCCAAAGACGCTCCTGCCGCTCAAAAGTGGTTTTCGCTAAAGTGGCCTGGGTTTCTAATTGGGCTAATTCGCTGGCAAGTCCGCCGTCATCAATTTTGGCAAGAACCTGTCCTTTATTAACCTCCTGTCCCTCCTGAACACGCAAGTCTTGCAGAATTCCTGAAAATTCAGAATAAATAACAATGTTCTCATCGGTTGCTACATCGCCCTGTACTTCGGCATAATGCTTAAACAGTGTGTCGCTGATTTTTTGCGTCACTACCAGGTCTAAACGTCGGGTTTTATCCAGTCGGTCTATTGCCTGGTCCAGTTTATCCAGCTTTTGGGTAAGGTCGCTTTGCTCTTTGCTCAATTCAGCCTTTTTGGCCCTGATTTCTGTGAGGTCTTCATTTTCTATAATTTCGTCTATAGATTTTCCTTCCTCATTATTTCCACACGATAGCAATAAAAGCGGAATACTTAATAAAACAGCTAACTTTTTCATTGTTGATATTTGGGTATATTTAATCTTCATTATTATATTTTCTGGTATCCAACAGGTTTTCCAATTCAACCTTGGCGGTGATCACATTCAACATAGATTGTAAAAAATCTTGCTGCGCCTGGTAAAGCTGGCGTTGGGCTTCGCTAAGCTCAAAACTGCTGGCAATGCCTTCAAAAAATTTGATCTGGTTCTTGTTTTCTATCCTTTCAGCAAGCTCCAGGTTTTTCTTTTGTGCCTGGTAATTCTCAAGGCTGAACTCGTAATCGCTTTTTGCCGAATTGATCTGGCGTTTTACTTCATTTTCAGTTTGCTCCAGTTCTACCATCGCCTGTTCGTAGGCTATTTGCTTTTGTTGCGTTCTGGAATTACGCATACCACTGCTGAAAATGGGAATGTTTAAACTCACTCCTAAAATAGATTGGGCAAAGTATTCCTGATCCTCATCAAAAAAAGTGAATTCCTGGCTGAAACCCTGAAAGCCATAATTTAGAAATCCGGTTAAAGATGGTAATGCTTTAGATTTTTCCAGTTTCACTTGAATTTCTCGAGATGCAGCGGTATTTGCTGCGATGCGATAATCTATATTTTCTTCTACAGGAATTTCTTCCTGCAAAAGTTCTAAATCAAAATATCGCATCGCCAGATTGTCCAGTTCTTCGGTTAGGTTAACGGGTATTTCAACCGGAATTCCTAAAGTGAGATTAAACATTTCGTAGGCGATGTCTCGCATACGCTGGCTTCGACTTAAATTATTCTTCAAGTTTAAAAGCGTGATTTCCAGTTGCTCTACATCTTCCTGTTCTGCAAGCCCATTTTTATATATCTCGTTGGTTTCATCATAATTTTTCTGAACGTTCTCAACGTTTTTCTGAAGGATTGCTACGTTTTCTTCCGCCAGTAAAACATTTCCGTAGGCATTAATCACGGCTTTCTTTATTTCAAGATCGGTTTTGGTCTTTGCATTTTCAGAAATTTGAAGCAAAGTTTTAGCCGATTGGATACCTACTATATATGAACCATCAAAAATTAATTGGTTCCAGGTTGCCGTGGCATTTACATTTTGTTGTGTGCCAAAAACCACCGGAGTAAAGGTGCCGGGTTCTCCACCGGTTAATTCGGCTGGAAGTAAAGTTACCGGCTGCTTGAGGTAATTTTGATATTCGCCGGTAGCACCAACCTGGGGTAATCCCTGGGAAATAATTTCCCATTTTTGTTTAAGCGCAATCTCGATGTCTTTTTGCGCATTTACTGATGAGTAGTTGTTTTCCAGGCCAAATTCTATAGCTTCTTCAAGCGAAAAACTATAACCTTGTGGGGTTTCCTGGGCTATACTGCTTAAAGAAATCAGTAAGATTAACAGGTATCTAAATTTCATTTGCTTGCTTGTTAGATTTTAATAATTCATCTAATGTTTTTAAACCTTTCTCTGTGCAAATAGAGCTAAGGTGGTATCTTAAAAAATAATCCATCAGTTTTGCATTACTGTACTCGTCTTCGGGGAAGAGGTCTTTATCTTTTGTGCCTAACATTCCCACGAAGTAAATTCGGCTGACAAAAGAAATGGGGATATCCCCTTTGTAATGGCCGGTTGTGATGCCCCGTTCCAGATTTTCAATAACAATGCGTTGTACAATTTCAAATTGTCTTTCCTGTAGAGGATAGTATACTTCGGGGTAATATTTCTTTAGCTGAAATTGCGGAGAACTTTTTTCGTTCTTCAGTATCTGCATTGCATATTTCTTCATCTCATAAGTCTCTACAATGGGATTGAGTTTCTTCGAGCTAAGTACGGATATGCCAAGATCTATCTCTTTTATAAGGTAATCT
The DNA here is from genome assembly GCF_020164485.1 of Salegentibacter tibetensis. GTDB lineage: Bacteria > Bacteroidota > Bacteroidia > Flavobacteriales > Flavobacteriaceae > Salegentibacter > Salegentibacter tibetensis. Next base: position 120,705 of record NZ_JAIQZA010000001.1, on the reverse strand, counting down.
ACCGTGGCTTTAACCAATTTTGATTTAGTACTAAAGTGCGCATAAATGGTCTTCTTTGATATTGCCATTTGTTGTGCAATATCATCCATTGTTACACTTTTAAAACCGAGATTTAAGAAAAGGTCTGCGGCATTTTTTAGAATATCTTCTTTCACTTTTTCTGTAAATTTCCTGCAAATTTACAATCTGGAAACTTAAAAAACAACAAAAGTTTCCTTGGTTTTCGGTAATTTAACTTCCTTATAGAATTTCAAGTACTTTCAATTATGTATTTTAGCCGGAAAAATTTTAGGTATGAAGCCCATTTCTCAATACAGGGACGCTTTTCAGGAGTATTTAGATCTTAAAGTTCAGGTTAAAGAACCTGAGAATCTTTATGAACCTATGAAGTATATCCTTGGTCTTGGCGGGAAACGCCTAAGGCCTGTTTTGGTACTTATGGCTACCGAAATTTTTGAGACCGACTATAAAAAGGCTTTAGACGCTGCCCTTGCCATAGAGATATTTCATAATTTTTCCCTGGTTCATGACGATATAATGGACGATGCACCTTTACGCCGCGGCCAGGAAACCGTGCACGAGCGCTGGGATATTAATACGGGAATTCTTTCGGGTGATGCTATGCTGATAAATGCCTATCAGCTTTTTGAAAGTTATGAGGGAGATACCTTTAAAGAATTAGCGCGATTATTTACCAAAACGGCCATTCAGGTTTGTGAAGGCCAGCAGTATGATATAGATTTTGAAACCCGGGATGATGTATCTATTGAGGACTATCTGAAAATGATAGAATACAAAACCGCCGTCCTGGTAGGGGCTTCTTTGCAAATGGGCGCGATAGTGGCAGATACTTCTACGCAATGCAAGGAGGCTGTTTATGAATTTGGCCGGTTGTTAGGGATTGCTTTTCAGCTTCAGGACGATTACCTGGATGCTTTTGGAGATCCGGAGACCTTTGGGAAGCAACCCGGCGGGGATATTATTGAAAATAAAAAGACGTTTCTTTATTTAAAATCTCTGGAAACCTCAGGAAAAAGAGAAGCTCAGCAATTAGAACATTTGTATACCATTAGTCCGGCGGAAACTTCAGGCAAAATTGAAGCGGTAAAAAATCTTTTTGAAATTAGCGGTGCTGCTGCGCTTACCAAAGAGGAAATAGAAAAATACACCAACAAAGCATTTGAGGTTCTCGATAAAATTGAGATTTCTGAAGAGAAAAAAAGACCTTTAAAACAGTTTGGTGAAATACTTATGAATCGCACGGTTTAAACATGAGCAATCCCAAATTGAGAAATTCTTAATATTTAGGTGGTTACACCTTGCAGATTTGCAGTCAATACATAATTATGGGGATATCCTGAAGTTTTTACTATGTTAAACTTCTTATAATTCATAAGATAAATATATAGTTTGCTGCAGGCTATTTTTTCTAAAAATTGTATTTTTGCTGTGTTTTACACTCAAAAGAAACATTAGTTTCATCTTATGGATAGATTTTCATTTTTAAATGCTGCACATACGGCATACTTCGCCGAACTTTACGACCAATATCTTCAGTACCCCGATAGTGTAGAGCCCAGTTGGAGGGCTTTTTTTCAAGGTTTTGACTTTGGAATGCAACAAAACGGAGTTTCTGCAGAAATAATGGAAGAAGCTCCTGTGAATTTTCAGGAGGGGGAAATCCCGGAACACGTTACAAAAGAATTTAAGGTAATTCGTCTTATAGACGGTTATCGTACCCGCGGGCACTTGTTTACTAAAACAAACCCGGTAAGGGAACGACGCAAATACCGGCCAACATTAGAAATTTCCAATTTTGGGCTGGAAGAAAGCGACCTGGATACCACATTCAACGCGGGCGATATGCTGGGTATTGGGCCTAGCAGCCTTAAGGAGATCATAAAACATCTTGAAAATGTGTATTGTGATTCTATTGGTATAGAATATATGTTTATTCGGAAACCGGAAGAAATTCAATGGATTCAGGATAAATTAAATCAGAATGAAAATCATCCCGATTTTAATGATGATGAGAAAAAGAAAATCCTGAAGAAATTAAATCAGGCGGTTTCCTTTGAATCATTTTTACATAGAAAATATGTTGGGCAAAAACGTTTTTCACTTGAAGGTGGGGAAAGTTTAATCCCGGCTTTAGATGCACTTATAGAAAAAGCAGCAGATTATGGCGTAAAGGACTTCGTTATGGGTATGGCCCACCGGGGTCGTTTAAATACGCTTACCAATATCTTCGGAAAAAGCGCAAAAGACATTTTTAGCGAATTCGACGGAAAGGATTACGAACAGGATATTTTTGACGGAGACGTTAAATATCACCTGGGTTGGACTTCCTGTCGGGTTACAGATAATGGAAAAGGAATAAATATAAATATCGCACCAAACCCATCGCATCTTGAAGCTGTAGGGCCTGTTGTAGAAGGAATTGCAAGAGCCAAGCAAGACAGGCATTATGATGGTGATAATATGAAAGTGCTTCCTATACTTGTACATGGTGATGCAGCTATTGCAGGGCAGGGAGTGGTTTACGAATTGGTGCAAATGGCTCAGCTGGAAGGTTATCAAACCGGCGGAACAATTCATATTGTAGTAAATAACCAAATTGGATTTACCACCAATTATCTTGATGGTCGTTCCTCAACTTATTGTACCGATGTTGGGAAAGTAACCCTTTCTCCGGTATTACACGTAAATGCAGATGATGCTGAAGCTGTAGTTCACGCGATTTTATTTGCGCTGGATTTTAGAATGAAATTCAAGCGTGACGTATTTATAGATTTACTGGGTTATAGGAAATACGGGCATAATGAAGGAGATGAACCTAAATTTACCCAGCCAAAGTTGTATAAAGCTATTTCCAAGCATCAAAATGCAATGGATATCTATGCTGAAAAGCTTAAATCGGCTAATATAATTGACGACGATTACCTTACTAAACTTGAAGAAGAGTATAAAGCAGATCTGGAGGAGAATTTAGAAGATTCCAGGAAAGAAAAAACCACCAAGATCACTCCGTTTATGTACGATGAGTGGGAAGGTTTTGAGAATGTGCGGGAAGAGGAAATGATGAAGGAGTTCGATACAACCTACAATATAAAAGATCTTGATAAGGTGGCCGAAGCTATTTCTAAACTACCCGAGGATAAAAAATTTATGCGTAAGGTTAAAAAGATTATAGACCTGCGACATACACTTTACTTTGAGGACAATAAGCTGGATTGGGCTATGGGGGAGCATCTTGCCTATGGTTCCTTAATGAAGGAAGGTTTTAATATTAGAATTAGCGGGCAGGATAGTGAAAGAGGTACTTTTTCTCACCGTCACGCAATTGTAAAAGTAGAAGATAGTGAAGAAGAAATTATTCTTCACAACAATATAGAAGGCAGGGATGGCGATTTCTTCGTTTATAACTCTCCGCTTTCAGAATATGGTGTAATGGGGTTTGATTATGGCTACGCAATGGCGAGTCCTAAAACCTTAGTCATTTGGGAAGCCCAGTTTGGAGATTTCGTAAATGGTGCGCAAATAATGATAGATCAGTATATTTCTGCTGCAGAAGACAAGTGGAAATTACAAAATGGGTTGGTGCTTTTCTTACCTCACGGATACGAAGGCCAGGGTGCAGAACACTCTTCAGCCAGAATGGAGCGTTTTCTTCAGCTTTGCGCAAAAGATAATATGTATGTGGCAGATGTTACTACACCGGCCAATATGTTTCATATCTTACGCAGGCAGATGAAAGCCGGTTTTAGAAAACCTTTGGTGATTTTTACGCCAAAAAGTTTGCTAAGGCATTCTAAAGTGATTTCAACTAAAGAAGATTTTGCTGAAGGAAGTTTTCAGCCGTTAATAGATGATCCAAAAGCGAAAGCAAAGGATGTAAAATCCCTGGTATTCTGTACCGGTAAATTTTACTATGATCTTTTAGAACATAAAGAAGAAAACGATCGTGATGATGTTGCTTTAGTGCGTGTGGAGCAGTTGTTCCCGTTGCCTATTGAAAAAATGAAAAAAGCGATCAAAAAATATAAGAATGCAGACGATGTAGTTTGGGCCCAGGAAGAACCAAGAAATATGGGTGCTTATGGGCATATGTTATTGCATTTTGATGAAGCTAAAAACTTTAGGGTTTGCAGTAGAAAATTCTATGGTTCTCCGGCTGCCGGAAGTTCTGTAAGATTTAAGAAACGTCACGATAAAGTGATAGCAAGTGTATTTGACAAGAATTTAGAAGAATAAATTAATATAGAATTAAAGATTTCCGCCTTCGCGGAAATGACAATAAAAAATAAAAATAAAGATCATGGCCTTAGAAATGAAAGTTCCTTCTCCGGGAGAATCTATAACCGAAGTTGAAATAGCTGAGTGGTTAGTTGAAGACGGCGACTACGTAGAAAAAGATCAGCCAATTGCCGAAGTAGATAGCGATAAAGCTACATTAGAACTTCCGGCTGAAGCCAGCGGAATTATCACGCTTAAAGCTGAAGAAGGTGATGCTGTGGCTGTGGGCGAAGTAGTTTGTTTAATCGATACCGAAGCTGAAAAGCCAGGGGGAGGTGATAAAAAAGAATCTAAAGACAAGGAAGAGTCTAAGGACGAATCTTCAGATAAAAAAGAGAAAGAAGATAAGGACAAGGGTGATAATAAAACCGAAGAACCTTCAAAATCTTCTACATCTTCTCAAAAACAGGATTCTCACGCAAAAGGTAGCCCGTCTCCTGCAGCTAAAAAGATCCTTGACGAAAAAGGGGTTGATGCTAAAGAAGTAGAAGGAAGTGGCAAGGATGGTCGTATCACTAAAGAAGATGCGGTACAGGCAAAAGCTTCTATGGGAAGTCCGGGTAAAGGAAAACGCGGAGAATCTAAGAAGAAAATGTCTATGCTTCGAAGAAAAGTAGCTTCGCGCCTGGTTTCTGTTAAAAATGATACCGCGATGCTTACTACTTTTAATGAAGTAGATATGCAGCCTATCTTCAACTTAAGAAAAAAGTATAAAGAAGAGTTCAAGGACAAGCACGGCGTAAGTTTGGGCTTTATGTCTTTCTTTACTCTTGCTGTGGTGCGTGCACTGGAACAATATCCAGGTGTAAATTCAATGATAGATGGAGATCATCAGGTAAGTTTCGACTATAAAGATATTAGTATTGCGGTTTCGGGGCCGAAAGGTTTAATGGTTCCGGTAATTAGAAATGCTGAAAATCTTAGTTTTAGAGGAGTTGAAGATGAAGTGAAACGACTTGCATTGAAAGCCCGCGACGGCAAAATTACTGTAGACGAAATGACCGGTGGTACTTTCACTATTACCAATGGTGGTGTATTTGGTTCTATGCTTTCTACTCCAATTATCAATCCACCGCAAAGTGCGATTTTAGGAATGCATAACATTGTAGAGCGTCCTGTGGCTATAGATGGTCACGTAGAAATTCGTCCTATAATGTATGTGGCACTTTCTTACGATCACAGGATTATTGACGGGAAAGAATCTGTTGGTTTCCTTGTAGCCATTAAAGAAGCTATAGAAAACCCGGAAGAATTATTGATGGATAATGACGTGAAAAGAGCGCTTGAGCTTTAAATAGTTCGTTGATTTACATAATAATAAAAAAGGCAGCCAAACGGCTGCCTTTTTTTGATACCACAAATAACAAATTAAAATAATAATAATAAACTTAATATGTTCAAAAACAAAACAGAAACAATAAAAATACCTAAGAGTAAATAGATAAGATTATTGCGAAGTTTGTTTTTGGACACAAGTGACATGGACTAACATTAATTTTATCAAACTTAGGTAAGATCAGTCCGTCAGTCAAGGGGATATTTCCCCTTTAAATGCTATTTTAGATAAAGTGCCGGAGCTTTATAGTCTATTACGGCTTTTCCTCTCCTCAATAGATCTGCACCTATGATACCGTGAACCTTTTCGGCTTCGTGGTTTACCAGGGCTTCATTTACGTGTCTTAAGTCAAAAAGTACGAGATCTACTTTTTTCTTTTTCCAGCCTTTTATTTCTATTCGGTTCTTCTGGGCGATTTGTGTGAGCATATTAGTGGCGCCTGCGCCCGCAGCTTTTACATCACTATCTTCTGCAAGAAGTTTAAAGTGTTCTATGGCTTCAAGACCCACACAAGTGCTGGAGGCTCCTGTATCTAAAATAAAGTTTCCTTCAATATTATTAATTTTGGCTACCAATTCAAGATGTTGGGTTTTAGTGTATTTTAATTTTATGCGCTTAAAGCCTTTTTCTTTAAGTATTTTTTTTAAAGATGACATTCTTTATGTTTTTCGCAAAGATAGGTCTTCAAAATAAATTATTTTTGCTTTTATGATTTTAACCGATACACATATTCATCTTTATAGTGAAGATTACGAGAAAGACAGGGACGAGCTTATAGAAAAAGCATTTCAGCAAGATATTGAGCGGTTTTTTCTTCCGGCAATAGATTCTGAAACCACCCAGGCTATGTACGATCTGGAATCCCGTTATCCCGAGAATGTATTTTTAATGATGGGATTGCATCCTACACATGTTCAGGAGAATTTTGAAGAGGAATTAAAGCACGTAGAAGAAGAATTTGAAAAAAGAAGGTTTTATGCTGTTGGCGAAATTGGGATAGATCTGCATTGGGATAAAAGCACGCTAAAAATTCAGCAGGAGGCATTTAGAAGGCAAATTAAACTCGCGAAAAAATACAAACTTCCTATTGTAATTCATTGCAGAAAAGCTTTTGATGAGATTTTCGAAGTTTTGGAGGAAGAAAAAAGCGAGGATCTTTTTGGGATTTTTCATTGTTTTACAGGAAATTTAGAACAGGCTAAAAGAGCTCTTTCTTATAATTTGAAACTTGGAATTGGAGGTGTGGTTACCTTTAAAAACGGAAAAATTGATAAATTTCTGAATGAAATTCCTTTAAAAGAGATCGTTCTGGAAACCGATGGTCCATATTTAGCGCCATCGCCATTCCGCGGAAAGCGGAACGAACCAGAATACTTATTAAAAGTAGCAGAAAGGCTTTCTGAAATTTATGAAAAACCGCTAGCTGAAATTGCTGAAATAACCACTCAAAATTCTAAAGATATATTTGGGATATAAAGGAGGTTAGAATTAAAATTTGTTCATTTGCCTAGCTAACACAATTTTGCGTGAAAGAATTTGAAGACATAAGGTTTTATAACGAGAATGAGGTGCAACCTGCCTTGAAGGAGTACATGAGGCACCCAATGGTGAAAACCCTTTTGCAATTTACTTTTCCAGAGAAAAGTTTCCAGGAAATCGCTGCTATTTTGAACGATTGCCATTCTATTAGGGATTTCCAAACCAAAGTGATTTATAAATCAGTATTAAAAGTTATTGAAAAGAGTACTGAAGGGCTTACCTACAATGGCTTTGATAAATTAGATGGTGACCAGGCTTATTTTTATATTTCAAATCATCGCGATATTATTCTTGATACCTCTTTGTTGAACTGTACTTTGTATGAGCAGGAGCTTATCATGACGGCTTCAGCTATTGGGGATAACCTGGTACAGAAACCTTTTCTTATGGCTTTATCCCGTTTAAACAGGAATTTTCTTGTAAAACGTGGTATTAGCCCAAGGGAAATGTTGAAGAGTTCCATGGTGCTTTCAGAATATATTAAAAAACTTTTACTGGAAGATAAAAGATCGGTTTGGATGGCGCAAAGGGAGGGCAGAACCAAGGATGGGAGTGATTATACACAACAAGGAGTGCTAAAAATGCTTGCAATGGCTAAAGGCAAGAAAAGTCTGGCCGAGTATTTTACTGAACTCAAAATTGTTCCGGTAGCGATTTCCTATGAATTTGATCCTACAGATATACTTAAAATGCCCGAAATTCTTGCTAAAAGAATGGAGGAAGAATATGTAAAATCGGCCAACGAAGACTTTAATTCTATTATGCAGGGCGCTCTGGGGAATAAAGGACGTATCCATATTAATGCTGGCGAAGTGCTTGGTAAAGAGGTTTTTGAGGAAATTGAAAAAGAACATGATTCAATAAACGCCCAGTTAAAAGCAGTTGCGACGAAAATAGATCAGCATATCTATAAAAATTACAAATTATGGCCGGCGAATTATATCGCTTGTGATTTGTTGAAGAATTCAGAAACCTATTCCGGTAAATATTCCGATAAAGAGAAAAGGCAATTTGAGCGTCGCCTTAGTCGAAGGGTAGATGTGAAAAATGCCCTGGAGCTAAATAGTTATTTATTAATGTATGCAAACCCTGTAATTAATAAAGAAGCGCTTTATGAAGAAAAGAGCTAGAATCCTGCTTATTTATACCGGGGGTACCATTGGTATGATCAAAGATTATGATTCAGGAGCCCTTAAAGCCTTTAATTTTGATGAATTATTACAGAATATTCCCGAGCTCAAGATCCTGGAGCACGAGATTGATACTTTAAGTTTTGACGAGCCTATAGATTCCTCTAATATGAATGTGGAATGCTGGGTGAAGATTGCAAATACCATAAACGATAATTTTGAAACCTACGATGGTTTTGTTGTGCTGCATGGAAGCGATACAATGTCTTATACCGCATCTGCCTTAAGCTTTATGTTCGAGAATCTTACCAAACCCGTAATATTTACGGGGTCTCAATTGCCTATTGGAGATCTTAGGACCGATGCTAAAGAAAATCTTATAACCAGTATTCAAATTGCCGGTTTGCAGAAAAATGGTAAACCTGTGATTTCTGAAGTCGGACTTTATTTTGAATATAAATTATACCGTGCAAATAGGACTACAAAGATTAATGCAGAACATTTTCAGGCTTTTGCTTCGCTGAATCATTCTCCTTTGGCTGAATCTGGCGTATATCTGTCAGTGAATTATAATGCTTTATGGCGTCCAAACCGAAGGCAAAGGACAAAATTACATACAGGATTCAATAATGAAGTGTTGGTTTTAAAGATATTTCCGGGAATTAATGCAAGTACTGTAGAATATGTGCTTTCTAAACCCGGTTTAAAAGGAGTGGTTCTTGAAACTTACGGCAGCGGGAATGCTCCTAGTGACGATTGGTTTCTGGATATCCTAAAAAGAAAGATCTCTGAAGGATTATTTGTAGTTAACGTTACTCAATGTATTGGCGGGAGTGTAGTAATGGGGCAATATGAAACCAGTGTACAGCTGAAAAAGATAGGGGTGGTTTCGGGAAAAGATATTAGTACAGAGGCTGCACTAGGAAAATTGATGTACCTTTTAGGGAAAGAATTGTCTCCTAAAGTGTTCAAAACTATATTTGAAACCTCTCTTAGGGGGGAAATGTCATAAAATTAACGGTAGATGCTTGACGAAGTATATTTTTTTTCGTTATTTGGCGCACCGTTTAGAAAACGTTAATAAAGAGAGGTGGCCGAGTGGTCGAAGGCGCACGCCTGGAAAGTGTGTATACGCCAAAAGCGTATCGAGGGTTCGAATCCCTTCCTCTCTGCAATAATTATTATATTTTTATTAAAAATTTATTTTTATATCTTTAACCCTTTAACTAATTAAAATAAGACAAACAGTAATGAAAAGATTATTTTCTATTTTGGTAATCGCCGCGGTGATGGTGCTTGGAGCCGGAAACCTAAATGCGGCCAATAATGTAAACACATTGCCTGGTACAATTGTGAATTTTGTACAAGATGAAGAGGCTTCAGCTGCCGCAGAGGAAGAAACTCTTGGTTTTCATCAGGAACTTAAAAAACGATTTATAGAAGGTGGCCCTGCATTTATGGGGATTGTTCTTCTATGTTTAATTCTTGGTTTGGCTGTTGCCATAGAGAGAATTATCTTTTTAAACCTTTCTACTACTAATACCAGAAAACTGGCTAAAGACGTCGAAGATGCTTTAAATAGTGGTGGTGTTGAAGAAGCTAAGGAGGTTTGTAGAAATACAAAAGGACCTGTTGCTTCTATCTACTACCAGGGTCTGGATCGTGCAGACGAAAGTATTGACGCTGCAGAAAAAGCTGTTGTAGCTTACGGTGGTGTACAAATGGGTCAATTGGAGAAAAACGTTTCCTGGTTGTCTTTATTTATCGCAATTGCTCCTATGCTTGGTTTCATGGGTACTGTAATTGGTATGATTACCGCCTTCGATAGAATTGAAGCTGCTGGTGATATGCAACCATCTCTTGTTGCCGGAGGTATTAAAGTGGCATTACTTACAACCGTATTTGGTTTGATCGTGGCTATTATTCTTCAAATATTTTATAATTATATCATCGCTAAGATAGATAGTATTGTAAACGATATGGAAGATGCTTCTATTACCCTTATCGATATGTTGGTAGCTTACAAAAACAAAAAAAGAATCTAAGACCAGATTAAATTATGACTTTACATAAAATATTAAAATATGTATCAATCGTTATAGGCGTTATAGGTCTTATCCTTCTTGGTAGGATACTAGCCGAAGACGGTGATGCTATAGAGGCTTCGGCCGATTTGCAATCCAGTCTCCTCAATCCATTTATGTATGTTGCATATTTAGTGTTGTTGATTGTTATTGCATTGGTTTTTATCTTCGTGATAAAAGGCCTTTTCAAAGGAAATATAAAGAACACCCTTATTGCTGTGGGAGCATTTGTAGCAGTTATTGTAATTGCTTATCTTGTAACTGATGGAAGCGAAATGACTCTAAAAGATGGAGACATACTTTCGGCAAGTTCAGCCCATTGGATAAGTGCAGGTTTAGTAACTTTTTACATTCTTGCAGGAATTGCGATTTTAGCAATGTTTATTTCAGGAGTTAAAAAACTAATAAGATAACAAAATGGCAAGAAGATCAGCACCAGAAGTTAATGCCGGTTCGATGGCCGATATTGCTTTCTTGCTACTAATCTTCTTTTTGGTAACAACTACCATTGAGACAGATAGCGGGATAAGTAGGAAACTACCCCCATGGCAGGATGAGGAGCAAGATCCACCGGTGATTAAAGAACGAAATATCTTCCAGGTATTGGTTAATGCAAACAACCAGTTACTTGTAAATGAAGAAGAGATGGAGATTGAGGAATTAAGGCAGGCAGCTGTAGAATTTCTTGACAATGGTGGAGGAACAGGCGATGAAGCTTGTGATTTCTGCCAGGGACCTGCAGACCCGAGTTCTTCTGTTAATCCAACGAAAGCTATTATCTCTTTGGTAAATAATAGGGGAACCGAGTATGGGACGTACATTGCTGTACAAAACGAACTCGTAGCGGCTTATAACCAACTTAGAGATAGGGAGGCCCAGCGATTATTCGGTACTAGCTATACAGAGATGGAAGCCAGATATAATGATTCCCGTACTAGCGAAGGTGCTAAAGAAACACTGAAGGAAAGAATTGAATTGATAAAAGACATGATTCCTCAGAAACTTTCTGAAGCCGAACCAACGGGTTAATAATCTTAATGTAAAACTTAAATTTAAGACTCAATTATGTCTAAATTCAAAAAGAAATCAAGTGAAGGGCAACCAGCCATTAGTACAGCGTCTTTACCAGATATTGTATTTATGTTGCTGTTCTTCTTTATGGTTGTTACTGTTATGCGCCAGAATACGTTGATGGTACAAAATAAATTACCTTTTGCCGACCAGGTTGAAAAGCTGGACAAGAAAGATCTTGTAATGTATATTTATGCCGGTAAACCCAGCCCTAGATATCAACAAAGATTTGGTTCAGAAGCCAGGATTCAGTTAAATGATAAGTTTGCTAATGTTGGTGAAGTACAACAGTTTATCTTTGCAGAAAGAGAAACCAAGCGTGAAGAGTTGATTCCGTATCTTACAACTGCCCTTAAGGTAGATGAAGAAACAAATATGGGATTAGTTTCAGACATCAAACAAGAATTGAGAAAGGCTGAAGCGCTTAAAATTAACTATACGACCAAACAAGGGGAAGCATTACAAAATATGCAATAAATACCTAAAGGTCATTTTTTCAAAACTGTATAAACATCCTGTTCAAATTTAAATATTTGGCAGGATGTTTTTTTATCTTTAAACCCAAAATACCTGTGGTTTAAAATGAATAAAATATTCAAGGCCTTCTTCTTTTTTATTTTTCTTAGCGCTCCACTTTCGGCCCAGACTGAATTTGAGAACAGGTTAGAAAAAATTCCCGATACTGTTCCTTCGGTAATAGATAGTTTATACCGGGAAGATCAATTTTATGTTGGCTTAACTTTTAATCTTATAAGCAATAAGCCTGAAACTATTTCCCAATCTGGATTTTCAGGCGGTGTTCACGCCGGTTTTACCAGGGATTTTCCGCTCAATAAGCGTAGAAATATTGCTATTGCTGCTGGTTTGGGCTGGTCCTTTAATAGTTATAGTCACAACCTGTTTATAGGAGAAGATCAAAATGGAGAAAGCATCTTTAGGAACCTTACGCGTGATATTGATTATAGCACAAACCGCTTTTCTACACACCTTATAGAAGCGCCGCTGGAATTCCGTTGGCGTACTTCTACAGCCGAAACGTATAAATTCTGGAGGGTTTATACCGGACTTAAATTGGGTTATATTTATCACTTCAAAACTAACTTTGTGCAACCCGATAATCAGGTGGTTCAAACTGATGTTCCTGAATTAGATCGTTTCCGAATGGGAGCAACCTTTACTTTTGGTTATAATACTTTTAATTTCCACCTTTATTACAGCCTTAATTCCCTGTTTCCCGATGCTCAATTAAATGCTGAAACCATAGATATTTCAGTATTTAGAGTGGGGTTAATGTTTTATGTTCTATAGCCAGTAATATAGAACCAAAGCCTGAGGTATCACGCCACACGCAAACCCTAATAAAAGTTCGTTAAAGCTATGTGCCTTGTAATAAATCCTGGAAGAGGCGGTTAAACCAAGAGCAAGTATTAAAAAGCTAATAGTGTAGGTCAAATCAATTTTGAAATTCAGGCTTATACCAATTAGAAAGATTAAAAGACTGCCCATACCCATCATGTGCAAACTTGCTTTCAATCTAAACATCACCAACGTAAAGGCTAAAAGAGTGGCGAAGAGAATTCCTGCAAAATAGTAATAAAGTGCGGCGTAGTTATAGGCGTTAAGAATTTGATTTAACACCATGGTAATTAAAATAGCGTAAAAAAGCAGGGGCCATTTACGCTCCTTAACATCTTTTAAAAATATAGATTGTGCTTTTCCGAGATTTTTAAGCAAAAAATAAAAAACTACAGGAATAAATATAGTAAGTATTGCGATAGCCAGTAATTTAGCTTGTACTACCCCATCAGGAAAAAATCTGGGAGTGAAAACGAAATACAAAAAACTCCCCGCCAGCGGAATCCACAGGGGGTGAAAAATAAAAGAAGCACTTTTTAAAAGGAACCTCATTAAATCTCTTTTCGGAGCCTTGCAACTGATATATCCAGCTGTTCTCTATATTTGGCCACCGTTCTGCGGGCAATAGGATAGCCTTTATCTTTAAGAACCTTTGCAAGCCTTTCATCGGTAAGCGGTTTCCGTTTGTCTTCCTCCTCTATAGACATTTCCAGAATCTTCTTGATTTCACGCGTGGAAACATCTTCGCCCTGATCGTTTTTCATCGATTCAGAGAAGAATTCTTTTATGAGTTTTGTGCCGTAAGGGGTGTCAACATATTTACTATTAGCAACCCTGGAAACTGTAGAAACATCCATTTCGATTTCATCAGCAATATCCTTTAAGATCATAGGTCTCAGGTTGCGCTCATCTCCGGTAAGGAAATATTCCTTCTGGTAGTTCATAATAGAACTCATAGTTACCATTAAGGTTTGCTGCCTTTGCTGTATGGCTTCAATAAACCATTTTGCTGCATCTAACTTCTGTTTTATAAACATCACCGCATCCTTCTGGGCTTTTGTTTTTTCTTTAGATTCCTTGTAGCCTTTCAGCATATCGCTATAATCACGGGAAACGTGCATTTGCGGCGCGTTTCTCCCATTAAGGCTTAATTCTAAGTCCCCATCTACGATTTTTATGGTGAAATCTGGGATCACGTGTTCTACCATCCTGGTATTTCCGGAATAAGAACCACCCGGTTTAGGGTTTAAATGCTCAATTACATCTATGGCTTCCCGAAGTTCGTCTTCAGAAATATCGTGTCTTGAAAGTATTTTCGTGTAATGTTTTTTGCTGAATTGATCAAAAGAGCGATCTAAAATATCCTCAGCTAATTCAACGGCTTTTGTGGGCTCTCTGCGCCTTAATTGTATAAGAAGGCATTCCTGAAGCGATCTTGCGCCTACGCCTGCCGGATCCAGTTCCTGAACCTTTTTAAGTACTTTCTCCACCGCCTTTTCATCGGTATAAATATTCTGGGTAAAGGCCAGGTCGTCTACAACGTCCTGTAATTCCCTTCTTAAATAACCACTTTCATCTACACTACCCACTAAAAAGGCTGCGATCTGCTCTTCGGTTTCATCAAACCTAAGGGTGCTTAACTGCGTGGTTAAATATTGGGTAAACGATGTTCCCGATGCGTAGGGCACGCTTTTCTCATCATCATCGGGGCTGTAATTATTCGCCTGAAGCCTGTAATTTGGTACCTCGTCATCACTCAAATATTCATCAACATCAATTTCAGTTTCTATAGATTCGGTTCCTTCGTCTTCCCGATCTTTATCATTATAATCGTCTTCATATTCCTCATACTCATCCTTGTTTTCCTGCTTGCCATCTTCCAGGGCAGGATTTTCCTCCAACTCCTGTTTTATACGCTGCTCAAAAGCCTGCGTAGGAAGTTGTATAAGCTTCATCAGCTGAATCTGCTGAGGGGAAAGCTTTTGGGATAATTTGAGATTTAATTGCTGTTTAAGCATAAATTTATTTTGCTTTACTCGATAATCGAGATTTAAATACTTCGAGGCTTGCCTCGCAATCTAGATATATTTTCAAAAATTGCCCATTGGGGTTTAACCCGATGTAGTTGCTCACTCACTAAGTGAGATGTAAATTATTTCAACGCTAAGTCAAAACAATTGTTGTTCATTACAAAAATAAGCAAAACAAAGCGACACAGCCTTTGGCATAGTAAATGATTGTGGTAAAATTTTGTTAAGTATTCTTAGCTAAACTCTTAATTTCCCTGAATTTCTTCGGAAGTGGAAGCTCAAACCTCATATTTTCCTTAGTTACAGGGTGTTGAAATTCAAGGCCCGTTGCCGCTAAAAACAAACCTCCTTTTTTGATTATTTCTGAAGTTTTACCGTAAATATTGTCGCCCACAATGGGATTGTCGTTTGTGGCTAAATGAATTCTTATCTGATGCGTTCTTCCTGTTCTGGGAAATGCTTTTACCAGGCTAAAATTTTCACTTTTAATCTGAAAATGCTCTAAAACTTCAATTTTGGTTTCAGCTTCTTTTTCCTCAACAGGATCTTTTAGAATAATTGAACCCGGAAGTAGTCCAAAAACCAACGCGTGATAACTTTTTTGAATATTTTTTTCTTCAAAAAGCCTGTTCAAATCCACCTGAACCGATTTGCTTTTCGCAATAAGCAATAAGCCTGATGTTGGGTTGTCTAATCGGTGAACGGGCAGGGGAGCAGGCAAGGCATCTTTGACTTTAGTTTTTTTAAAATTAAAAGGTAAGGCGTTCTCAATAGTTTTAAAATAATTTCCGCTGGTGGGAATTCCTGCCGGTTTATGAATAACCGCCAGATAATCATCTTCAAAAATTATCTCAAGTTTTAAAGTATATACTTTTTTCACCGGATTTTCGATTTCGAGTAATTCCAGTTTTTGACCTTCTTTAATCCAGTCAGAAGTTTTTGCGGCTTGCCCGTCTAAAAGGATAAGACCTTTTTTTAAAGCTTTTTTAAGTGAACTTTTGGTGGGAAGTGAAGTGAAAATAGAAACCGCATATTCCTGCAGCCTGATTTTCTCGGCAACAGCCGGAACAATATGCGTTTCTTTGATTTTCAATGACTATTCGCTTGTTAGGTAGGGAATTTTTATAACATCGTCATCCTGAATTTATTTCAGGATCTAAGTTGTTGGTATTTTGAATTGTTAGAAGCTGAAACAAGTTCAGCTTGACGAAAACAACAAATTTTTTAAATACTTTAAAAAACCTCACAGGTTTCGAAAACCTGTGAGGTTTGAGAATATCTAAAACTGTTTAGAACTCAGCATTACCGGGGAATCTTGGGAAAGGAATTACATCCCTGATATTTCCCATCCCGGTTACAAATTGTACCAATCTTTCAAATCCAAGTCCGAAGCCACTGTGTACGCAGGTTCCAAACTTTCGGGTGTCCAGGTACCACCACAATTCTTTTTCGTCTATATTTAATTCCTTCATTTTATTTTGAAGCACTTCTAAACGCTCTTCCCTTTGCGAACCGCCAACAATTTCACCAATTCCAGGGAATAAAATGTCCATCGCTCTTACCGTCTTTCCATCTTCGTTAAGGCGCATATAGAAAGCCTTGATATTTGCAGGATAATCAAATAAAATCACGGGGCATTTAAAGTGCTTTTCAACTAAAAAACGTTCGTGCTCACTCTGCAAGTCGGCGCCCCATTCTTCTATAATATAGTTGAATTTCTTCTTTTTGTTTGGTTTACAATTTTTAAGGATCTCAATAGCTTCAGTATAACTTACCCTTTTAAAATTGTTGTCTATCACAAAATTAAGCTTCTCCAAAAGTCCCATTTCGCTACGCTCAGCTTTGGGTTTGGCATCTTCTTCGGTTTTAAATCTTTTGTCAAGGAATTCAAGATCGTCCTGGCAGTGATCAACAATATATTTCAGCACATATTTTATGAAACTTTCAGCTAAATCCATATTGCCATCAAGGTCACAGAAAGCCACTTCGGGCTCTATCATCCAGAATTCGGCTAAGTGACGGGATGTGTTGGAATTTTCAGCTCTAAAGGTTGGACCAAAAGTGTACACCTGTCCTAATCCTAAAGCATAAGTTTCAGCTTCTAATTGCCCTGAAACAGTTAAGTTGGTCTCTTTTCCGAAGAAATCTTCACGAAAATCGATACTTCCGTCTTCATTCTTAGGTGGGTTTTCGAGGTCTAAAGCGCTAACACTAAACATTTCCCCGGCACCTTCGGCATCGCTCCCTGTAATTATTGGGGTGTTTACATAATGGAAGTTATTTTGCTGAAAATAACTGTGCACGGCAAATGACAGTTTGGAGCGTACACGCATAATTGCACCAAAAGTATTGGTGCGCACACGCAAATGAGCCTGTTCCCTTAGTTTTTCAAGGCTGTGACGCTTTGGAGAAAGAATGGTAAGTTTTACCTCTTCCGGATTAGCATCGCCGTGAACACTAAATTCTTTTACTTCAATCTCAACGCGTTGTTGTTTCCCCTGACTTTCAACAAGAGTACCTTTTACGCAAATCGCCGCACCTATGGTGATTCGTTTCAGTTCTTCCTGATCAAAATTTTCAAAATCTATTACACATTGCAGGTTGTTAATGGTAGAACCATCATTTAAGGCAATAAAGCGATTGCTCCTAAAAGAACGAACCCAGCCGTTCACCTCAAATTCCTGTAGAAATTGATTGCTGTCTAATATTTCAGCAATTTTTGCTTGTATCATTTATGTTAGATTTAGAAAAAACAAATATAATTTTTCCGTCCCAGCCTGCAAAGCAAGCCTGTTTTTATTAATCCCTCCAGAGGGTTTAATTCCCCGGAGGCTAGCTTCGAATGAAAAAATAATTTTCCAACTCATACCTCGTGGGCTTACCCCGAGGTACTTGATTATCTTTCTGAATTTTTAGATTCTTCCTTCTCAATTTCGGCCTCGTCTTCTTCGGTCTCAATGATTTTCATTGCCGGCTCTTTTAATACTTCTTTATTGGCGATGTTTTTCTCTAATGAAAGCAATAATGATGGTAGCAATAACAAATTGGCAAGCATTGCAAAAAGCAAAGTTGCTGAAACCAGGCCGCCAAGGGCTACCGTGCCGCCAAAACTACTGATCATAAATACCGAAAATCCAAAAAACAGGACGATAGAAGTATAGAACATACTTACGCCGGTTTCCCGCAAAGCCGCGTAAACTGAACGTTTTATTTTCCAGTTATTTGCTTTAAGCTCCTGCCTGTATTTTGCCAAAAAGTGAATGGTGTCATCTACCGATATCCCGAATGCGATACTAAAAACCAGAATGGTGGAAGGTTTTATGGGTACACCTAAAAAGCCCATCATTCCCGCGGTTACCAGCAAAGGAAGTAGGTTGGGAACCAGGGAAACCAGGATCATTCTAAACGACCTAAACATCCAGGCCATAAATAAAGCGATAAGCAAAATGGCCAGCGAGAGTGAAATAATAAGGTTTCTCACCAGATAGTTAGTTCCTTTTTGAAAGATGAGCGCTTTCCCCGTCATTGAGATTTCGTAACGTTCATCTGGAAATATTTTATTGATCTTTGGCCAGAGATCTTTTTCCAGCTCCTCCATTTTATCGGTGCCCACATCTTTCATGTAAGTGGTGATCCTGGCGTATCTTCCGGTACTGTCTATATAGGAGGTGAGCAGGTTTTCATCTGAAGAAAACCCTTTGGTGTACGGCATTATAAAGTTTTGTTCCTGCGAACTCGGCAATTGATAGTATTGGGGTTCCCCGTTATAAAAAGCCTGTTTAGAATATTTTACCAGCCTGGTTATCGAAATTGGTTGTGAAAATTCAGGAATTTCAGCAAGATGGTTTTCTAATTCTTCCATTCGCTTGAGCGTGGCCGATTTTAAAACCCCATTCTTCCTTTTTGTATCAACAAGGATTTCCAAAGGCATAACGCCATCAAATTCCTCTTCAAAGAATTTTATATCCTGGAAGAATTCCGCCTCCTTTGGCATATCCTCAAGTAAACTCCCCGAGATTTTTATAGTGTAGATTCCAATAATACTCGCTACCAAAAGGACAATTGAAATTATGTAAATGCTGATTCGGCGATGCCTTACCATACGCTCCATCCAACCCACAAAACCACCTATCCAGCGTTTGTTAAGGTGTTTTAGGTGTTTGCGTTTGGGCAAATTCATATAACTGTAGATAATGGGGATTATCAATAGGCTAAGGATAAATATCGCCACAATATTGATGGAAGCCACGATACCGAATTCCTTCAGCAGTGTGCTATCTGTTAGTATAAAAGTTGCAAAACCAGATGCTGTAGTAATATTGGTCATTAAAGTGGCATTACCCACTTTGGTAATTACCCTTTGTAATGATTTTGCCTGGTTCCCGTGCTTTTTAATTTCATGCTGATATTTATTAATTAGGAAAATACAATTGGGAATTCCTATAACAATAATTAAAGGAGGGATCAGCGCAGTAAGTACCGTGATTTCATAATTGAACAATCCTATTACCCCAAAGGCCCACATTACGCCAATACAAACCGTGATCATGGAAATAATTGTCGCTCTAATAGATCTGAAAAAGAAGAAAAAAATCAGGGAAGTAACCCCCAGCGCAGCTAAAATAAAAAGCCCGATCTCATCGATTATATTTTGGGAATTCAGGGTTCTTATATAAGGCATTCCGGAGACTTTTACGTCTATGCCGGTTTTTTCTTCAAAATTAAGGATGAGGGGTTGCAGTTCATCCATAACAAAGATTTTTCGTTCCTTAGAATTTACGATCTCCTTATTCAGATAAATAGCAGATTGTATGGTGTTGGAATGCGAGCTATAAACCAGGTTTTCGTAAAATGGCAGCTCGTTATAAAGTTGGTTTTCATATTGCTGAAGTTCTTCTTTAGTGGGGTTTTCTTCAGAAACGAAAGGAACCATCTCAAAGCGGCTGGGATCTTCAAACTTCTTTAATTGCTGAAGATTACTCACCGAAATCGCATAATCTACCGCAGAATAAGCTTCCAGGGTTTTTGTTAGTTCTTTCCAGGCCTGGAAATTTTCGGGTTGGAAAAGTGTAGAATCTTTTATACCAAGAAGAATAAGATTTCCTTCATCACCAAATTTATCCAGGAATTCGTTATAAGCAATATTTTCTTCATGATCATCTGGTAAGAGATTAGCTTCAGTATAAGAAAACCGCATGTTCTTCCACTGCGTAGAAAAGAACACCGTAGTGGCGATAATGAGTAATAGTATTATAATCCTGTTGCGCAGAATTAATCGCGCAACCGAGTTCCAGAATCCGAAACTAAAAATCTTGGCCATGGGAAGTTTTTAAGGGAGCGCAAAGGTATAAAAAGGAAGCCTATTTATCAGGGTTTAAGCAGCTAAACTGGGGCGGGCTTAAATATCTAAATGGAATGTGAATTTAAAAGCGAAATTTTCTGCAAAACTAGGCAGACTGTAAGGCCCGTAGCGATAGGCTGCACCCAAACCAAATCCTACAAGGATTTTTTGTAATTCTATCCCAAATTCGTGATACCCATGTTCTAAACTTTTAAACGGAATATTATGCCGCTCAGGATTGCTGATATCTCCAATCACATGGCGGGAAATAAAAACAAGTTCAGGCTGAATTAACCTGTGAACATTTATAGGTCTTAATTGATGCTTTATGTGAAGACTTGCCTGCTTATCACTGAAAAATTCGTTGTAATACATCGTTTCAAAACTGCGTCTTCCTGCCACCGAAAACCGATTTAAAATGCCTTCCCGTGCAGGGCTGTTCGGCAGGGAGTGGAATAAATGGGTGAGGGGAACCTCGCCGGCAGCGTAGTTTCCTTCCAGGATAATTTCTGTTCGGGATTGGTTAAGCCTTTTAATTTCGTGCTCTACTAAAAGACCAAATTTGGTGTAATCAAAATCGCTTCCAAATATCCCGGAAATCCCTTTCGTAATTTGTCCTGTAAATTTGGGATAGCCTTTTTCTATTAATTGGTTGGAATCTGGTGTTCTAAGAAATTTAGCGAATGGCCGCCATAAGAATGAAAATATAGCTTCGGAAAGTGTGTATTCAGAAAGTACCTGATCGTTTATTAAAAACCTGTAATCCCTGGTTTGAGAAATATCACTTTTAGAAAGCTGAAGTTCAGTTTTAAAATCAGAACCAAATCTATGGGTTAAGCCACTACTTATTGTATGATGTTCATAAAAGAAATTAATATTTACAAATCGTGGGTCAAAGATAGAAAAGTCGTTTTTTCCCTGTAAGTAGCTGAAACTTCCGGTTTCAACGATATCACGGGTGTAATTAAGTTTAAGATCGGTTTCAGTAGCTTTTTTTAGATGAATTGAGGTTCCCAGGTTGTATTTAAAAACTTCGTCTTTGGTACCGTAAGCCAGATAGCTGTTAACAGTGAATTTATCTGAAATTTGATCGTTAGTCTTCCCACCAAGTCCCAACCGAATTCCTTCATAATTATTGAACTTAAAAAATTTCCCAAGGTCAAAATCCCAGAATCCCACAGGGTAGAAACCAGTAGAAACCGAATTTTGTAGCGCTAATTTTTCTTCAATGTTATTTTCCTTGATAAGGATTTTGGCGCGCTGGCGACTTATTTTATTTTGCGTGCTTAAAACTTCAGTCCTGTTTTGTTTCCAAAAGTTTTCCTCGCGAGAATTTGCTTCAGGTGCGACCACAATTTCAGCTGAAGTTTCTAAAATTTCATCAGAATTCAATTGAATATCAAAATTGGTGCTTGTAGCGTTTAGGAAAAGATTTGGATCGCCTTCTCCCGGGGCAAGAACATTATTCAGAATAGATTCTTTTGTCTGGAGTGTTCCCACAGATATAATTCCGCCAAAAACCGAAATCGCTTTATCGCCATTACCGGGACGAATCGTTGTTTTTTGTGCTTTTGGAAACCATAGATTTTCTTCTGGAAAATATTGATATTCCTGCTCTATTTCCAATTTTATAGCTCCCAAAAGTTGCGCTTTTGCCTGTTGAATGGCAAAGGTTTCGGTATCTAAATAGAGAACACCTTCTAAACCGGCAACGGCACGTTGTCTTTTTGGTTTAAAATAAATTACATAAGCCGGTCGCGATGCTTCGGTGGTGTCTAAAATTTTAAAAGTATAATTCTTAAAAGCCGATTTCTGCAAGGGCGCGGCATAATCGGTTTTAAATATTCGAAAATCTTTGTGATACAGTGAAAACGGATTAACGGAAAGGGATAGAATCTCGTAGATCGGTTTTTCAAACCCCGCGGTATTTAAGGCCTGAACTTCTTCTTTTAAACCTTGTTTTTGCGTAAAATAATACCTGGATAGTTTTTCTGAAAAATAACTGGCTTCCGAATTAATTACCGTGCCTATTTCAAAATTAGTGCTGTCGCTCTGCATCTGCAATGAGGCAGATTCATTGTCTATAATAAACTTGTTGTAATTTTTAAAATTGAAGTTTTTTAGCTTTTCTTCAGGATCGTTCTGGGCTTTACGCGCAATAGCTTTTTCAATGATGGAGTTGGCCTTATTTTTTTCTGAAGAAATGGTGACAGGATCAAGCCCTTCAATTTTTGGAGTTAATTTAATCCTGACGAATTCTACGTCTTTTGAAACTTTAAAATTTTGAGTTTCGAAACCTACATAAGAAACCTTAATCTCGGTTTCATCTTGAGTAAGGGTGAGGGAAAAACTACCGTCTATTTTGCTTAAAGTTTCTTCTTCTCCAAAAATTATTTTAGCATAGGCGAGAGGCTCGCCGGTTTGTTCGTTTACAATCCTTCCCCTTAATTGTTGCTGTGCAAAAACAGTAAAGGAAAAAAGCAGAAAAATAAGCAATAACGGGTAACGCATAGGTTTTTCTGGATTGTGAACAAAAATTGATTAAGCACTAAAATAAAAAGAGACTGTTTGAAGAGTCTTGATTTTGTCAAGCTGAACTTGTTTCAGACTTTATCCCGAATTTACTTCGGGATAAAGTCTGAAACAAGTTCAGAATGACGATTTTTACAACTTTTCAAACAGCCCGTAATTTACTATAAGAAACTGACTTGGTATTATATAGTCATAATTTCTTTTTCTTTGTTTTCAAGAATGCGGTCAATTCTGGTAATATGAGCGTCGGTTAATTCCTGAACTTCATTTTCGGCATCTCTAAGCAAGTCTTCAGAAATATCCAGCTTTTTCAATTCGTTGTTAGCTGTTTTTCTATCGTTTCTTACTCCAATTTTAGCGTCTTCAGCTTCAGCTTTTGCCTGTTTCGTAAGTTGTTTACGACGCTCTTCGGTAAGTGGTGGAACGCTTATAATAACGTTTTCCCCATTATTCATAGGGTTAAAACCGAGGTTGGCTATCATAATTCCTTTTTCAATTTCAGGAATTAATTTTTTCTCGAAAGGCTGAACAGAAATGGTTCTCGCATCTGGTGTGTTCACATTGGCAACCTGTTGAAGCGGAGTTTGAGCTCCATAGTATTCTACCATTACACTACCAAGCATTCCCGGATTGGCTTTACCGGCACGAATATTTTGCAATTGTTTTTTAAGATGTTCAATTGCTTTATCCATTCCTTCTTTAGCCGTGTCTATAATAAATTCAATTTCGTCTTCCATTTTTAAAATATTAGTTGAGCGTAATAAATCTCTATAAATTAACTTTTGTACCTATTTTTTCGCCGGTTACTACTTTTAGAAGATTTCCGGGGGTATTCATATCAAAAACAATAATTGGCAACTCATTTTCCTGACTTAAAGTAAAAGCCGTGGTATCCATTACTTTCAGCCCTTTTCTAATCACGTCGTCAAAAGAAATAAAATCGAATTTTGTGGCCTGCTTATCTTTTTCAGGATCGGCATTGTAAATACCATCTACACGTGTGCCTTTTAAAATCACATCTGCATGGATTTCAATTGCTCTTAAAACCGCGGCAGAATCTGTAGTAAAATAAGGGTTCCCTGTTCCTCCACCAAAAATTACCACCCGGCCTTTCTCTAAATGGCGTATAGCTTTTCTTCTAATAAAAGGTTCGGCTACTTCATTTATTTTAATGGCCGATTGCAGTCTTGTTTGAACCTCGGCATCTTCCAGGGCGCTTTGTAAAGCCAGCCCGTTAATTACGGTGGCAAGCATTCCCATATGATCTCCCTGCACTCTGTCCATTCCTTTGCTGGCTCCGGCAACACCTCTGAAAATGTTTCCGCCGCCAATTACAATGGCTACTTCTATTCCTTTATCGGTTACTTGTTTGATTTCTTCGGCATATTCTGCCAATCGATCGGGATCTATGCCATATTGGCGTTTTCCCATTAATGCTTCTCCAGATAATTTTAAAAGTATTCTTTTGTATTGCATAGCCTTTTTGTAGTGATTGGTGCAAATATAGGTAATATCTTAAATTGAAAAATAACATATTAGCAATCAATCTTCCGCTAATTACCAATTTTTTTGTTGAAGTGTTAGTTTGATTTCAGTTAAAATTATGTGAGTTTATTTTAAAATGTCAGCGATAGTTTACGAAATCAAATGGCGAGGTTTTTGCTATCTTTGAACTAATAAAACAGAAAAGAAAATGTTAGGATATTATGTTATAGCAGGACTCATTTTTATAGTGAGTTTGTATGTAAGCAATAGATTGAAGAGTAAGTTTAAGAAATACTCTAAAGTTCATTTGCAAAACGGAATGAGCGGAAAAGAGCTCGCCGAAAAAATGTTGCGGGATAACAACATTAATGATGTGAAAGTAATCTCCACTCCCGGAATGTTAACCGACCATTATAATCCGCAAAAAAAGACCATTAACCTTTCTGAAGGTGTTTACAGCCAGAGAAATGCCGCTGCTGCCGCTGTGGCGACGCACGAAACAGGCCACGCTATTCAGCATGCCAATGCTTACAGTTGGTTAACAATGAGGAGCCAGTTAGTACCGGTGGTGAGTGTAGCTTCAAGGTTTTCACAGTGGGTGATTTTTGGAGGATTAATTCTTATGGCTACTACTGCCCTTGGAAGCACTATCTTACTTCTTGGAATTATAATGTTCGGGATGGGAACTTTATTCAGTTTTATAACGTTACCGGTGGAATACGATGCGAGTAAACGCGCTTTAGCCTGGTTAGAAAACGAGAATATGGTTTCAGGAAAAGAACACGAAGCGGCCGAAGATTCACTTAAATGGGCTGCAAGAACCTATGTGGTTGCTGCAGTTGGTTCTTTAGCGACCTTACTTTATTTCCTTAGTATTTATATGGGAAGGGATTAATCTTAAAAATATTTCTTCGGAAAATTTATAAAAGAAAGAGGCTGTCTATAAAGTAATATAAATCGTCATTCTGAACTGGTTTCAGAATCTAAGATGTTGATAATCAAAACATGTTAGAAGCTGAAACCAGTTCAGCTTGACGAAACTAGATCTTTATAGACAGCCTCTTTTTATGAAATTAGATTCTGAAATAAACTCAACTGAACGGGCAGAATGGTTCAGAATGACTTCTTGATAATTTATTCGGTGTTTTTATTTCTAATTTTCGGAATACGCTCATCCAGTAATTTAAGTCCGAGGCCTTCAGTGCCCATTAGATCGAATAACTCCAGTGCACGGCGCATTGTTTGTTCTTCTTCCATTTGCTCTGCAATAAACCATTGTAGAAAATACTCTGTAGTATAATCGTTCACTTTTCGGCATTTTCCAACCAGGTTGTGGATGGATTTTGTAATAGCGATCTCCTGGTCTAAAGCGTTTTCGAAGATTTCTTCCAGAGATTTGAAATCGTGGTTTACGCCACCAACTTCAGGAGAATAGGCGGTACCGCCATTATCGTTAATATATCTAAAGATCTTCATCATATGTTCTCTTTCTTCCGCAGCCTGTTCGTAAAAGAAATCGGCGCTATAAGAAAGGGCATTGTGATCGCACCAGGAAGCCATCGCTAAATAAGCCGATGACGAGTGCGCTTCTTGTTCAATTTGTTTATTTAAAAGATCCATAACATCTACATGGATACTTAATTTTTGTCTTACTAAATCTTTCATCTGTTTATAATTTTAATCCCAATTTAAAAATTTGACACTGGCATAATCATCATCCTGTTTATTGTCAATTTTTGGGTCCAGCATTATGCTGGTTTCATTGGTCATTTTTTATAAAATTAACGAAATGGCAAGTAAGAACCTAATTAGGTGTAGAATTTAGAAGTAGTCTAAAGTGCAATAATTTAAACCGAGGTGGTTAGCAGGGAATTAAGTTCAAGCATAGCGAACGTGCCGGTAATAAATTCTTTAAGGTCTATACTTTCTAAAGTATTAAATATGAAGAAATGTTCGCGGTTACACAGCATAAGCATTTCCATCCCGTGCGGGTTCTGCCCGTTAAAATGTGCTTCAAGATCAATTTCTTTAACCTGTTGTCTAAAAGCTAATAACTGGCAAAAACCAAGCTGAATGGTTTTATGCGGAAATTTTATAAAAAAGCACCGCTGCTTATCACATTGATAAGAAATAAAGAATTGAGACTGGTGTAATACTTTCATCCTGGCGCCAAAATTAATTCTTATTTAGAATAAATCCAAAGAATTAAATCTTGATTTGCCTTTTTATTTGCTGATTTAACGAAATAAAGGTTTCTGTTCTCGAAACCCCTCCTATCGCCTGGATGTCTCTATTGAGTACATTCATTAAATGTTCGTTATCTCTACATAAGATTTTGAGAAAAATAGACCAGTTTCCGGTAGTGTAGTGACACTCTATTACCTCAGGAATTTGGCTCAGTTGTTTTACTGCTTGAGGATTGCTAACCGCTTTGTCTAAGTAAACCCCCACAAAAGCCATGGTTTTATAACCAAGCAAGCGGGGGTTTATCATTAATTTAGAGCCTTCGATTAAACCGGCTTTCTCCAGTTTGCGTAAACGTTGGTGAACTGCTGCGCCTGTAATTCCAATATTCCTGGCGATTTCAAGGATAGATTTCTTTGCATCTTCCATTAAAAAATTTAAAATGGTCTTATCTATACCGTCTATAACAACAGTTTCGTTTACAAGTTTCATACGGGAGGTTGGTTTAATTAAAAGCTAAAGTAGCAAATTGAATTCAAAAAAATTAATTTCCAACTTCACCATAAGGATTATAGCCTAAATATTCGGTTTCTGTTTCTTTAAAAATAATATCGTGTTTTTCTAATTCCTTCAGGATTGGCCCGTAAACTTCTTTTTTAATAGGAAGCTGAACTCCGGGGGTGGTGATTTCTCCTTTTAAAATTTTTAAAGTCGCAATAGCTACAGGAAGTCCTACGGTTTTTGCCATCGCAGTTTCTTTTTGGTCTTTTCCAATATGAACCATGGTGGCGTCTATTTGTTTTTTCTCGCCATTTAGTTCATAACCAAATTTATGATACATCACGATCATATCTTTATCAGAGGGCGCGAGGCTCCATTTATCCATTAATATTTTTTGAAGGGCTTGTGCCGGTGTGGCTTCTTTAATCCCAATCTTTTTGTCTTTATTGAATAAATCCAGCTCAAGTAATTTTTCCCACATTAAATCATCCTGATCTATTTTTAGGTTATGCCGAAGTTTTAGTTCTACAGTATCGGTGGGAGAATAGGGAAGAAAAGAATTCACAAAGTCACGATAGCTCATATTTTCTGAATCCTTCATCGTAAAACTATCATCTGTCATTCCCAGTTGTACAAACATATTCCAGGCACGGCTGAAGCCAACGCGTCTAATTGTGCCACGAAAGAGCGTAAGTACATTTTCCAGGCCGTAAATGCTCATATAATCCAGCGAATTTCTATTGGCATAACCTTCAAATTTCCCATAATCTTTAATGTGTAAAAGTTCTGTTCTTCTAAACAACCTGTGATATGGAATATATTTGAACTTTCCTTCCTGTATAAACTCCGCCACGCCGCCCTGGCCGGCAACTACCACATTCCTGGGATTCCATGTAAATTTGTAGTTCCAGAGGTTGGTGTCGCTTTCAGGAGCAACAAGGCCTCCTGTAAAAGATTCAAATAGAAGTATTTTTCCGCCTTTATCTCGAATTCTATCTATAACCTGCATCGCACTCATATGATCTATACCGGGATCAACCCCAATTTCGTTCATAAATATGAGTCCGTTTTGCTTTACTTCTTCATCCAGAGCCTTCATTTCTTTGCTGATGTAAGAAGCCGTAACCATATTCTTTTTGAACTTCACGCAGGCTTTGGCCACTTCTATATGAAATCTCGCCGGAAGCATAGAAATTACGATATCAGCATTTTTAACCGCGTTTTCCCTGCTTTCAGCATTAAAAACATCTAAATGAAAGGCTTCGCAAAGGTTTTTATTTCCGCAAGCATTTTTAGCATTTTCAATATCAATGTCTCCAATTTTTAGAAATAAATCTTCGGTCTCGGCTTTAGACAGAAGATGATCAATTAAAACGGAAGTTGATTTTCCCGCCCCGATTATTAAGATATTCTTCATTCTGTTACTTTTTAATGCCCATAATGGGCTTTTCATAAAATAAATTAGTTTTGTGTAGTAGCAACGAATGTATTAAATCTTTAACTGATAAGAAACAACCTAAATGAATAGGAAATTTTTAATAATTGGAGCAATTTTCGGACTTTTAGCAGTGATAATCGGTGCTTTTGGTGCACATGGCTTAAAACCGTTATTAGATGGAGCGTCCAGGGAATCTTTTGAAACCGGAGTTAAATACCAGATGTACCATGCGTTGTTATTGCTTTTGGTGGGAAGTTTTAAATTGCACCAGTTTCGTTTTCAAAAACCAATATTTTTCCTGCTTCTATTTGGGGTAATTTGCTTTTCGGGCTCTATATATTTACTTGCTACTAATAATTTAACACCTATAGACTTTAAAGGAATTGCATTGCTAACCCCGCTGGGAGGCACGCTATTAATAGCGGGATGGATTCTTTTACTTGTGGAATTTATAAAAATAGAGCGTAAATAATTTAAGAAAGTTTAGCGGTTTATCTCTCTAAGATTTATAATTTTGTATTCATAAACAAACCACACACTATAAATTTATGGATGTACATTCCCAAACTACGAAAACGATTTCGTTAGAAGATTACGGGATCAAAAATGCAAGGGTACACTACCAGTTATCTCCAGAAGAACTTCATTATGATACCATAGAACACAATATGGGAGTTGAAGCAAATTCTGGTGCTTTGGCAGTTAATACCGGCAAGTTTACCGGCCGGTCCCCAAAAGATCGTTTTATAGTAAAAGATGAGGTGACCCGCGAAAAAGTTTGGTGGGGAGATATCAATATTCCTTTTGATGCTGTTAAATTCGACAGGCTTTATAATAAGGTTGCAGAATACCTTTCAGATAAAGAAATCTACACTCGTGATGCTTATGCTTGCGCCGAAGAAAAATATCGTCTAAATATTAGGGTGGTAAACGAATATCCCTGGTCTAATATGTTTTCATATAACATGTTTTTAAGGCCTGAAGAAAAAGAATTGAAAAACTTCAGGGAAGACTGGCTAATTCTGAATGCACCGGGTTTCAAAGCAAATCCTGAAGAAGATGGCACGCGACAGGAAAATTTTGCTATTCTTAATTTCAGCAAAAAGATCGCTTTAATTGGTGGGACCGGTTATACCGGTGAAATCAAAAAAGGAATTTTTTCAGCCTTAAATTTTATACTTCCGGTAGATGAGAGTACACTTCCTATGCACTGCTCTGCCAATGTAGGTAAAGATGGAGATACCGCAATATTTTTCGGACTCTCGGGGACTGGGAAAACTACCCTTTCTGCAGACCCAGACCGAAAACTTATTGGAGACGATGAGCACGGCTGGACCAAGGAAAATACAATTTTTAATTTTGAAGGCGGTTGCTACGCCAAAGTGATAAACCTTACCGAAGATAATGAGCCCGAAATTTACCGGGCGATTAAACCGGGCGCCATTTTAGAGAATGTTATTCTGGATGATGAGGGCAATGTAGATTTTACTGATACCAGCATTACTCAAAATACAAGGGTGAGTTATCCTATTGATCATATAGATAACATTCAGGTGCCTTCGGTAGGGGAGAATCCAAAAAATATATTTTTTTTAACGGCTGATGCTTTTGGGGTTTTGCCTCCAATAAGTAAACTTACACCCGGGCAGGCTGCTTATCATTTTATAAGTGGATATACCGCTAAAGTTGCTGGTACCGAAGCAGGAATAAATGAGCCCGTACCTAGCTTTTCAGCTTGTTTTGGCGCTCCATTTATGCCTTTGCACCCTACAAAATATGCCGAAATGTTAAGTGAAAAAATGAAAGAAGCCGGCGTAAACGTTTGGTTGATTAATACCGGCTGGACCGGCGGACCTTATGGAACCGGAAGCAGAATGAAGCTAAAATATACCCGTGCCATGATAAGCGCTGCGCTTAACGGGGAGTTAAAAGATGCTGAATATAGCACGCATAATATGTTTGGCCTGCAAATGCCTGTAGATTGTCCTAAGGTTCCAGCGGAAGTTTTAAATCCCAGAAATACCTGGGAAGATACCGCAGCTTATGATAAAAAAGCCGGAGAACTGGCAAATTCCTTTAAAAAGAACTTTGAAAAGTTTGAAGCATATGCTAATGATGAAATTATGGCCGGCGGGCCAACTTCATCCTAGCATTATTTTTAATTAGTTAATTGAATCAAAAAAATCCGGTGTAAAATGCACCGGATTTTTTATTCTAAATATTATTAACGGGAAGTAATCCTAACTCACTAAGAGTGAGTATTTCAAATACTTCCTGTATGTTACTTCTTGTTTACTTCTGCAATATATTTTTGCAGTGCCATTGTCATGGATGGGGTATCTGGGGTTGGCGCCTTAATATTTACGGTTAGCCCGTGTTCTTTAGCTGCCTTAATAGTAGTGTTGCCAAACACAGCTATTTTAGTTTCTTTCTGCTCAAAATCGGGGAAATTCTCAAATAAAGATTTTATTCCGCTTGGGCTAAAGAATACCAGGATATCATAAGTTACATTTCGCAAGTGCGAAAGATCGCTCACTACGGTTTTATAAAATGTAGCCTGTTTCCAATCAACACCTAATTTGTTTAGGGTTTTAGGTACATCAGGCTTCAGCATATCTGAAGAAGGCAATAAAAACTTCTCGTTCTTGTATTTTTTAATAAGCGGGGAAAGATCGGCAAAAGTTCTTTGACCAACATAAATTTTCCGCTTGCGGTAAACCACATATTTCTGTAAATAATAAGCTACAGCTTCACTTAAACAAAAGTATTTCAGGGTGTCTGGCACCTTAAAACGCAAATCTTCGGCTATTCTAAAAAAATGATCTACCGCATTACGGCTGGTAAGAATGATTGCTGAATATTTGGTAAGGTCTACTTTTTGCTGGCGTACTTCTTTAGAAGAAACACCTTCTACGTGAATAAAAGGGATGAAATCAATTTTTACTTTTTGTTTTTCCTCAAGCTCAAAATAAGGAGAGTTCTCTACTTTAGGTTCGGGCTGGGAAACTAAAATTGTTTTCACTTTCATATATCAATACTTTTATTTGGTCCTTAGTTTAAATTGTAATTAGCTTGTACAAAATAATATAGGGGGCAATTTCGAGAGCGCAAAGGTACAAAATAAAATAAAACCAATTACCCGTAATTAGGTTTTGATTTTTTCGATATATCAATAAAAGGCTAAAAATATTGGTTAGAACCAAAATTCCCAATAGGCTATAAAGGCTTAAGGCGGTAGGAGTAAAGGTGTAGATGAATATTAAGCTGGGAATTAATAATATAAGTCCTATAAAATTACGGTAACTTATTTTTTGATAGAGGTAAGAATCTATCTGTGAATCTAAATTAAAAACATTTCCAACAATTTTTTCCAGACCAAATTTCAGCAAAACAAAACTACCATAGGCCGTGGCTATTCTTATAAATAAAAAGACCGGGTCCAATACTGTGTCTTCCCAGAAAAAATTGTAAAACAGGTAAAAAAGCAGAGAAAAGGAAATAAGATGAACAAAGAACAGCAAAATGTTAAAAGGATGAAAAGCCTTGTTCTTCTTTCCTCTAAACATCATAAATTTGTTTGAGGATAGCAGTGAAAGAAAATCTTCAAAACGCTGTGGATATACAGTTTTTACAATGGCCAGTAATAGAAATGCACCCATTAGCGTTAGGGTGATCCAGTCTAGTGAAACAACATGTCTATCTATAGCTTCCAGGATTAAAACTTTTATGCAAATGTATAATTATTTTGAGGTTAAAACATGAAGCTTAAGCCGGGAAACGAAGATTTAAAATGCATACATTTGTGCAAAAATTGGTAAGATGGTAAAGGGGATAGTCATTGTACCCACCTTTAATGAAATTGAAAACATTGAGCGACTTGTAAGAAACGTGTTTTCTCAACATAAAAAATTTCATATTTTGGTGGTAGATGATAATTCTCCCGATGGTACCGCAACCCGTGTGAGAACACTGCAAGCTGAATTTCATGATAGCCTTTTCCTTGAAGAAAGAATTGGAAAACTGGGTTTGGGAACAGCTTATATTCACGGATTTAAATGGGCGTTACAAAGGGATTACGGGTATGTTTTTGAGATGGATGCCGATTTTTCTCATAATCCCAACGATCTTATAAGGTTATATAACACCTGCAAAAGGAATAATGCCGATGTAGCCATAGGCTCTCGTTATAAAACCGGAGTAAATGTAATTAACTGGCCTATGAGCAGGGTTTTGTTATCCTGGCTGGCATCTAAATATGTAAGATTTATTACCGGAATGGATATTCACGATACCACGGCCGGTTTTGTATGTTATAAACGGAAAGTGCTGGAAACTATAGGCCTGGACAATATTAAGTTTGTAGGCTATGCTTTCCAGATAGAAATGAAGTTTAAGGCATATTTGCTGAAATTTAAATTAGAGGAAGTTCCCGTAATCTTTACAGATAGAACTCGTGGAACTTCAAAAATGAGTGGCTCCATAATTTCTGAAGCCATTTTTGGGGTAATAATAATGAAGATTAAAAGTCTTTTTAAGCAGATTAAATTGAAATGAAGAAAGTCTTAATCAAGAACGCGAAGATTGTAAATGAGGGTAAAATTAAAGAAGCTGATGTTTTTATTGAAGGCGGAATAATTGTAGAAATTGCCGAAAGCATTAGTGCCAAATCCCCAGATGTTCAAATCTTTGATGCCGAAGGTACGCACTTGTTACCCGGCGTGATAGACGATCAGGTACATTTTAGGGAGCCCGGCCTTACTCACAAAGAAAATATAGAAATGGGATCTCGTGCGGCTGTTGCCGGCGGAATTACTTCTTTTATAGAAATGCCCAATACTATTCCTCAAACTACTACCATAGAAAAACTTGAAGAGAAATTTAAGTTGGCTGAAGCGAAATCTTATGCCAATTACTCTTTTATGTTTGGCGGCACCAACGATAATCTTGAAGAAATTCTCAAGGTAGATCCTAAAACAACGGCAGCCTTAAAGCTGTTTTTAGGTTCTTCTACCGGGAATATGCTGGTTGACGACGAAAAAGTTTTGGAACAGATTTTCTCGAAATCGCCTTTGCTAATCGCGGTGCATTGTGAAGATGAAGAGACTATTCAAAAAAACCTGCAGGAATGCGTAGAACGTTATGGCGATGATATTCCGATAGAACTGCATTCTAAAATTAGAAGCGAAGAGGCTTGTTATAAATCTTCTTCAAGAGCAGTTGCTCTTGCTAAAAAAACAGGGGCTAGATTACACGTTTTTCACGTTTCTACCGCAAAAGAATTAAGCTTATTCAGCAATAAGAAAAAGCTTAAAGATAAAAAGATAACTGCTGAGGTTTGTATTCACCATCTTTGGTTTAACGATTCCGATTATCAGAAAAAAGGAACTTTTATTAAATGGAATCCGGCGGTAAAAACTAAAAAAGATCAGGAAGCTTTGATGAAAGCTTTAAATGACGATCTATTGGATGTAGTAGCCACAGATCACGCGCCGCATACTAAGGAAGAAAAGAAAAATGTGTACACCAAAGCTCCAAGTGGTGGTCCATTGGTGCAACATTCACTTGCAGCAATGTTGCAATTTCATCATCAGGAAAAAATTTCTTTAGAGAAGATCGTGGAAAAAATGTGTCATAATCCGGCTATTTTGTTTCAAATAAAAGATCGCGGATTTATTCGTGAAGGTTATAAAGCCGATTTGGTGCTGGTAGATCTAAACGCCCCCTGGGCGGTACAACCAGATAATATTCAGTATAAATGCGGCTGGTCTCCTTTTGAAGGGGTGACCTTTAAATCACGGGTAACGCATACTTTTGTGAATGGTAATCTGGTGTATAAGAATTTCAAACATCAGCCTTTTGCTAATGTGGCGGAGCGTTTGCAGTTTGACCGATAATATGTTTAAAAAACTCTTTTTGTTATTCTTTGTAAGCGTGGCATTTGCCGCTTGCCAGGATATTGAAAAATCTGAAAGGCCAGATGACCTTATCCCGGAAGATAAAATGGTAGATATCATCACTGAAATTTCACTAATGCAATCGGCACGGAATTTTAGTAAACGAATCTTTGAAAATACCGGGATCAAAGGAAAAGAGTACATTTTTGAGAAATACGATATAGATAGTGTTCAGTTTAAACACAGCAACGATTATTATGCCGATAATTATGAAATCTACCAACGTATTTACGATAGCGTCAAACAGGGCTTTGAAAGAATGAAAGTTAAACTGGATACCCTTCAACAACAAGAAAGACGTGTTAAAGATTCTATTGCCGAGGCCAAGCGGGATTCAATTGGCACAAAAGACTCTTTGGATCCTGAAATGGAAAATAGGGTAGATGAGATTTCAGATTCGCTAATCCAGGAAAAGGATTCTTTAAGAATTGAAAACGACAGTTTGCCGGAGCCAATCTCGAGAGATCAGGAGTGATCTTTTTGATAATATTTAGCAGTTTCTGAAATCCCGTCTTTCATAGGAGTAAATTCAAAACCAAGACTTTCCTTGATTTTTTGGTTACTATATCTGGAGGGCTGAAATAAAGTATTTACGGTATTCCTGGTAATTTGCCTTTTTGCACCAAAAAAACCGCCTATTTTCTGAAAAAACCAGGCTAACCAGAGCATCCATTTTTTGAGTGCTTTTTTAGGTTTTGGTTTCTCCAGTTCTGTTGCGATTCTCTCAAAAACCGATTTAAAACTAAGATTTTCTGAAACAAGGATATAGGCTTCATTTTTAATTTCAGTCTGCATAAGTTTTTGCATCACACTTACTACATCGTGTACCCCTACAAATCCGGATATTTTAGGGAAATGATAGCTAATTCCCTTATCAACTTTAGAAAAAATTTGACCGGTTCCTTCTTCCCAGAATCCCGGACCAATAATAACTCCCGGTTTTACAATTACGGTTGGGACGCCTTCTTGCGTACCCCGCCAGGCTTCAATTTCAGCGCCGTATTTAGAAATTGCATAATCGCTGTGATCCTCTTCGGGATTCCATATTGCACGTTCTGTGATTTCTTTATTCTCTAAACTTTTGCCAAGCGCAGCAACACTACTTACATAGCATAGTTTTTCAACTTTAAAAGCAATACAAAGGTTTACGATGTTTGCGGTGCCCTCAATATTTATTTTTCGTAGTTTTTTATCATCTGCAGGATTAAAAGAGACCAGCGCGGCACAGTGGTAAACATACTTTATATTTTCAAAAGCTTTGTTGAGTTGTGGTACGTTGGTGATATCGGCTTCAAACCATTCAATTTGTTGAAATAACGTAGCTGCTTCTTCAGTAGAAGTATAATAATTAAAAACATGCTCAACCGCAGCGAGGTCGCTGTTTTTTCTATGAAGGGCCCTAACTTTTTTACCGGCTTTTAATAAGTTCAGCAATAAATGAGAACCCACCAGTCCAGTGCCGCCTGTTACTAAAATCATTTGGTAAATATACCAAAAGCACTTAGGAAAAATAAGAGTTTATGGTATCTTTACGGCTATTTTTGAGTAAAAGTATTGGAATTATGAATAAGAATTTTGTAGAAGAACTTACCTGGAGAGGCATGTTGCACGATGTAATGCCTGGCACTGAAGAACATTTAAAAGAAGGTATGCGCGCTGCTTATGTTGGGATAGACCCCACGGCAGATTCCTTGCATATTGGACACCTGGTTAGCGTGATGATGCTTAGGCATTTTCAGCTTTGCGGGCATAAACCTTATGCTTTAATTGGGGGTGCTACAGGAATGATTGGCGATCCGTCGGGGAAATCTGCAGAACGAAACTTACTTGATGAAGAGACTCTGCACCACAACCAGCAGGCTATAAAAAACCAACTTTCTAAGTTTTTAGAATTTGGAAACGAAGAGGAAAATGCTGCCGCAATGGTGAATAATTACGACTGGATGAAAAATTTCAGTTTCCTGGAATTTATTCGAGATGTCGGTAAGCATATTACGGTAAATTATATGATGGCCAAAGACTCGGTGAAGAAGCGTTTGTCTTCTGATGCTGCTGAAGGTATGTCTTTTACCGAATTTACTTACCAATTGGTACAGGGTTATGATTTTCTGCATTTGTTCAGGGAAAATGACTGTACGTTACAAATGGGCGGAAGCGACCAGTGGGGGAATATTACTACCGGTACCGAGATGATTCGCCGTATTGGGAATGGGAAAGGATATGCCTTAACCTGTCCTTTAATAACAAAAGCCGACGGGACTAAATTTGGAAAAACTGAAGGTGGAAATGTTTGGTTAGATCCAAACCGAACTTCTCCCTACAAATTCTACCAATACTGGTTAAATACCAGTGATGTTGATGCTGAAAAATATATAAAGATATTCACTTTACTAAGTAAAGCCGAAATAGAAAAGATTGTTGAAGAACATAAAGAAGCACCACATTTACGTGTGCTTCAGAAAACTTTAGCCGAAGAAATTACAGTAATGGTTCACTCCCGTGACGATTATGAGAATGCAGTAAAAGCTTCTGAAGTGCTCTTTGGGAAAAGTACCGCTGCAGATCTAAAATCCTTAAATGAAGCTACATTTCTAGATGTTTTTGAAGGTGTTCCTCAAGCTGAAGTAGCTAAAGCTGAAATTGAAAACGGACTTGATATGATCGCAGCTTTATCGGCTAAAACCGATTTCCTGAAATCCAATGGGGAAGCCAGAAGGGCACTGAAAGAGAATTCGGTTTCTGTAAATAAGGAAAAAGTAAAAGAAGATTACACCATTACTGCACAGGATCTTATTAATGATAAGTATGTAATTATTAATAAAGGGAAAAAGAACACCTATATAATTAGAGTGGTATAGTTTTAAGTGAGTTTATAAAATTACAAAGCCCCATAAACACGAGGTCTATGGGGCTTGCAACTAACTAACCAATCTAATATGAAAAAATTTCACTTAGCCTGTAAGATCAATTCAATTTATTCAAATTTCATCTTACATTTATTAAGTCGATAGAAGCCTTGAAAATTTACAGACTTTAGCATACTTTAACTATAAATAATTGATATTTAGGTTTTTATTGGCTGGTGTTAAGTAAATAAAAATTACAAGACTAGAAGATTGCAGCCTCGAATATCACTATTATCAAATCTTCCGAGAATTTCTGTTTGATTATTCTGACTTTTTTTGCCTAAGTCCTGGGTAGCAATAAATGAACAAGAGTTAAAATTGGCCAGATCAATTACGTTAATTCCGCCTGTCTTGCTCTTTGGTAGGTAACTGAGTGCATCTTCAGGATCACGGATTAGGATTTTCATCCAGGGCGGTGTATCAAAAACTCCATCCCCTTTTGAATAAGCCTGTGAAAGTAATTCGGTCATCCCGTATTCGCTGTGAATTTTCTCTACCCCAAAACCTTTGGAAAGTATTTGATGCAACTCTTCCCGAATCATTTCTTTGCGCCTGCCTTTCATTCCGCCGGTTTCCATAATAGTAGTATTCTTTAAGTTGAAATTGTAAGTTTCAACTAAATCGAGTAGGGCAAAGGAAACACCAAGCAGTAGAATCTTTTTGCCGCTTTTATCTAATGCTAAAAGCTTCTTTTGGAGGCTTTCAAGATCATCCAGATAAAATCCGCTTTCAGGGTATCTGCTGAGTTTAATCAGGCTGTTAGCCATATAAATTAAAGAAGAACCCTGGCGTTCAAGATAAGAAGGTAAAAGCGCTAGAATGACCATTTCCTCGGGTTTTCCGTAGAACAGCTCAAAAGCTTTCAAAAAGCTTTCTTCATAAACATTTAAATCAGTCACGTAATGTTTACTGGTTGTTGCACCGGTTGTGCCGCTACTGGTAAAAATGATCTCAACCGGATTTTTCGAAGAAATTACCTTCTTCTTTTTAAAGAATTCAATGGGTAGAAATGGAATTTGTTCAATTGTTGAAACGTTTTCTGGATTGCGCTTTAATAACTGGCAAAATTCCCGGTAAACTTTATTTTGTTGAAACTGATAAGAAAATACTTCGAGCGTGATTTCGTTAAAATCTTTCTGATTAGAAATATTAAAAATTCTTTCAGATAACATTCTCGTGGATAAAATTTTGAAATACGAAGTTAAGAAATGCCTGTGGAAATGATAATTTATCTAACCACCAATTTTCGGGTGGCGGTGGCTCTTTCTTCTTTGATTTTTAAAATATAGATTCCTGCGCTAAGGTTAGAAACATCAAGCTCCCTTCCTCTTAATTTAGTGCGTTGAACAGGTTTGCCCAGAACATTAAAAATCTGGATATCCTTTTCTTTATTTTGCGAAGTGCTAATATAAACTTTTCCGTTGGTAACCGGATTTGGATAAATAGATAAACCCTCTATTGGAATTTCGGTTTTATTCCCCGAGCTGGTAGTATCCTGAGCAAACACCGCATTAGGTGCGGAGAATGTGAGGAAAACAACTAATATGAAAGTATAAAGGTAATATTGCTTCATTCTTTTTAATCGAGGTTTATACAAAACTACAATAAAAATTCAAAAACGATGCCAGAAATATTGTGTATTTAATATTAATTTTTTATTAAAAAAGGCTGCCGGTGAGGGCAGCCTTTTTGGGCTAATTCAAATTAAACTTCAATATCTAGAATTTATAACTGTAACTCAATGAGATTGGAGTGCCAGGTTTTCTTAAAGAAAATATCTGGTCTTCTGCTTCAAAAGACTGGAATCTGCTCTCAATATCATCTCCCAGCATATTGGAAACCTTTAAAGAGATCGTAGAATTCTTTTCTTCTCCAAAAGACTTATTCAAATTAAAATTAAGGCTGTGGAAAGGCATCGTGTAAACATCTGGAACGGTTCCTAAGCCAACAAGTTCCAGGGTTTTGCCCTGGGTATTGTAAAAAATACCGGCTTGCCAACCACTTTCCGGGTCGGTATAATCAAAACCTGCATTTAACAAAAATGGAGACTGACCCTGTAATTGTCTTGTACCGTCAAATTCTTCGCCGGGTCTAAGGTTACGTCGTCTGGATTCAAATTCCCCACTTGGACTTCTATCCATTTCTACCCTGGAATCTATTAAAGAAACATTCAGGTTAGCGCTTAGTTTTTTAAGTCCATCAGTAATAAATCCAAAATTCTTTCTCATTTCTATTTCTGCTCCCATTACTGTTGCATCGTTAACGTTTCTTGGCTGAAAGTTATCTGCTGAAAAATCGCTAAAAACAGAAAGCTCAATAGGATCTGTAAACCTCTTATAAAAAGCACTTACAGCAAAAAGCTGGGCATCATCGCCATAAAGTTCGTAACGGGCGTCAATATTATCTACATAAGTAGGTTGCAAATCTATATTACCAATAAAAGTCCTGTTGGTTAAGGGATCGTAAATTTGGGCAATTGAAGCTTCTTTAAAAGAAGGCCTGGCTGTAGAACGACCATAAGAAAGTCTTAGGTTAGCATCTTCATTGAGACTGTAAATAAAGTTTGCTGAAGGAAAAAGATCTGTTCTATCTATAAGGTGTTCATTTTCCAAAATTAAATCCCCAAGGTTATTTTGCCCTGTATAGAACTGATCGAATTTTTCCAGTCTTACACCCAGAATGGCTTTTAGGTTTTCGGTTACATTAAATTCTTCTGAAACATATGCCGAAGCATTGGTGTTATAAGCATCGTAAGTGTTTGCAGGCTCGTAGAATCCGTTTATATAAGATCCTGCCTGGTTCTCTGGAGTCCAGATGTTCCCCGGGGCAAGCACCTGGTTAGGATCTCCTCCAAAATTCTGGCTAATAGAGCCCTGAATAAGAATTTGGTATTGATCTATAGAGAAATCCCTTTGTTTGTAGGTGTAGCCTCCTCCAAATTTAAGATTTGCATCTCTTCCAAGAAGCTGATGCTTTTTTGTAAGGTCTACACTTCCAGCAAGGTTTATTTCCTCCAGGTCTCGCCATATTCTTGTAGGACTTTCAGATGAGCTGGGACGTATACTAAAGGTATTGTTGCTTGGGTTAAATTCAAACGCAGTAATTCGCACATCTTTATCATTAACGCGGGCAAGGCTGGGTGAAAGTTTCCACTCGGTAGTCCAGCTCGCATCTTCGTTGGTGTGTTTTCCGCTTAATAAAGCATTGGTAATAGAACGCTGTGTATATTCCAGGTTATCTCTAAAAACTGTTATAGCATCAGCAATAAGAATTTGCTCTTCAAAATTACCGGCTGTAGATTCCCCATTTTGGATATGAAGCAAATTAAGCTGGTATTTAGATTTTTCAGTTTTAAATGCAAGTCCGGTTAACGCACTTATTAAAGTATTTTCTTTTCCAACATCACCGCTTAATAATCTGGATGGTCGCATTTCGAACTCTGAGGTCTCCCTTGGTTTTAACCAGGAATTATTTTCAAAATCTTCAAAATACTCTGAAGTATTCTTATAAGAAAGCGATGCAAAATATCCCAGTTTATTGTTTTTTTCGCCAACATCATACTGGTTACCTGCGGTAAAACCAACACTAAAATCCATATTATTTTGTTGTCTTGTACCTCCTAAAGTTGGGTTAAAACGTTCGGTAAGTCTTGTGAGAGCTCCATCATTATCGAAAGGTCTCGGAAAAGCCTGGCTTCTATTAACCGGACGATCCCTTGTGCCATCATCAAAACCAAGGAAATCTGTTCCGCCGCCATCATATTGAAGGAAATCTGAATTAAAGTGCATAGATGGGTTATAGGTGCCGCCAATTGAGACACTATATTCTTCACGGCTTGGGAAATCTTTAGTGATGATATTTACCATTCCCCCGGTAAAATCGGCAGGATTATCCGCGGTAAGTGATTTTACCACCATTATATTATCAAGAATGTTAGTTGGGAAAATATCCATCTGCAAGGTATTACGATCTGGATCCAGACCGGGAACCGACATCCCATTTAAGATAGATTTCGTGTAACGGTCACCTAAACCTCTTACATAAACATATTTTCCACCCTGAACAGATACTCCTGGGATTGTTTTTACTGCTGAAGAAACTTCTCCTGCTCCAATTTTATCAAAACTTTGAGAAGAAAGCCCATCAGTAAGGTTTATGGCATTTCTTTGCATATTTAGTACAGTCGCTTCAGTATCCCGGGCAGTCGTTGTAGTAATTACAACTTCATCTAAAGCCCCGGCAGAAGATTTCATCTCTACATTAAGGGTTGCAATTTCTCCTTCTTCTACAACAACATCGGTTACTTCTACAGTTTCGTAGCCCACAAAGGAAAAAACAACCGTATAAGTGCCGGGTTCGGCATTCAGACTGAAATCCCCTTCAAAGTCTGAAGTGGTCCCGGTATTTGTTCCCTTAATGGAAACATTTGCAAAAGGCATTACATCGTTAACTTCAACATCGTAAATGGTCCCGGCAATCTTTCCGGTTTGTGCCTGTGCAAAACTTATGAATAAACAAAAAATTAAAACTAGTGAAAATTGGGTTTTCATATAAATTTAGATTAAAAATCTTAATACTAAATTGCTCGCCCTTTTAAAAGGCGAGCAATTTGAAAAGCTTTACTTGAATTATGCTTTTATATTTTTAAAATGCGCCTCTGAAGCTAGCAAAGGTCCATCCAAAAACCGATAGGTCTGCGCCTACAGTTTCCTGGTCTTGTTCTATAGCTGTAGCAAACTCAGTAGCATCGCTGGAGAAATCTGTACTTCCTGTAGTATCAATAAAAATATCAGAAACACTCTCTACACCTTCTGGCAATACAATTTCCCAGGCAGAAAAGCTTAAGCTTCCATTTGTATAGTTTGCAGCAGATGCGTCATCATCAATTTCTACATCCTGTACATCGTTGAAACCTCTTACATATATATTGTTAAAGGCTCCCATTGCACCGTCTCTTAAATCTGCGATTTCCCCAGATGGTGCGTTTGGATCTCCAATGATAGTTACATCCTGCATTACAAAAGCTCCTTCAAGGGTGCCTTCTGGTCCGTCAATTTCTAATGCGTGATCAGATTCTGCCCCTTGAATAACCAATGCATTTGAAATAGTTCCAGAATAAGCCTGATCAACGTCTAAACCATCATCCCCACCTGCGAATGCCACAAGGTTGCTGGAGTTTACGGTACCACCAAACCATTCAAAACTATCATCTACGTTTCCTACAACTTCTACGTGATCGATAACTGTACCGTTACCAACACCTCCCATTGTAAGTCCGTTAATTTCGTTACCAGAACCGATAAGTGCCCCACCGTGACGAATAGATACATATTTGAAAACTCCTGAATTGTCTTCAGGGTCATTACCACCATATCTACCAAAGTCATCATCTGCAGGAATTCCTTCAATTTGAGATACTTCAGAGTCTCCTTCAAAAGAACTTGGTGCATATCCTAAAATTAACACTCCACCCCAAAGACCACGGTCATTTTCGTCTAGGTTAGATCCTTGTTTTTGACCAAGTTCAATGTTGTCATTAATAGAAGTGAAAACAATTGGCTCTTCAGCAGTACCTTCGGCCATAATTTTTCCACCTTGAGCTACAATAAGTGCAGAAGCTAAAGAACCTGTTCCTTCTGCTCCTTTTATAATAGTTCCTGGTTCAATAGTAAGGGTTGCTCCATTACCAACTACAAACTTTCCGTTTATTTCCCAGATAACATCATTCGTTAAAGTGAAGTCTTCTGTTAGTAATCCGGAAAGATCTTCATCTACCGGAGTTTCTCCGCCTACATTTCCTCCATCACAAGGAGCACAAGGCCCGCCGCAATCTACACCAGTTTCGTTACCGTTTTGTATTCCATCGGTACAATTAGCAAGTTGTTCTGTAGGAGCATCGTCTTCACTACAGCTGGTTAAGCCTAGAGTGGCAATGGCGAAACCTGCGATAATCAGTTTTTTCATAAGTCAAAAAATTTAGTTTTTGTTTCTGTTTTAATCTGAAGCAAATAAACGAGCTTAGTTTAAGTGTGGTCTTAGCTTAAGTTTAAGCTTGCGTTAATACAGGGGGACTGAATGTTATTAAAAAGTTTAGTATTCCTGGTTTTTAGATCGGGCTAACGAAGGGTTTTTTGAATTTTTGATTATCAAAGCCTTTAAATTGTGCAGGTTACAAGCTTTTTAATTCAAATTATTATGTTAAGTTTGGGTTAACCTGCAGAGATTGGTGGTTTATAAGAGTCAAATTTATGGTTACTTTTACCTCGTATTTATCAAATCAACTAAACCAAAATGAAAAAAAAGGACATTAAAATCTTACTGGTAGACGATGAGCCGGATATCCTCGAAATAGTAGGGTATAATCTTTCTGCGGAAGGATACCAGGTAATTACGGCCGACAATGGTGCAGACGCTGTGAAATTGGCAAAAAAGAAAAAACCACAGCTTATTATCCTTGATGTTATGATGCCCGAAATGGATGGGATTGAAGCTTGTGCACAAATAAGAAAGCTACCAGATCTGGAAGAAACCATTATTACTTTTCTTACTGCGCGGGGTGAAGATTATTCTCAAATGGCCGGTTTTGATGCAGGTGCAGACGATTATATCACTAAGCCTATAAAACCAAAGGTTTTGGTGAGTAAAGTAAAAGCTTTGCTTAGAAGGTTTAAGGACGATACAGCTTCTTCTAACATCGTGAAAATTAAAGACCTTATCATTAACCGCGACGAGTATAAGGTGATTAAAAACGGCGAAGAAATTATTTTACCCAGAAAGGAATTTGAATTACTATCATTATTAGCTTCAAAACCCGGAAAAGTATTTAAAAGAGAAGATATTTTGGATAATGTTTGGGGTGCAGAAGTTATAGTAGGCGGTCGTACTATAGATGTTCATATTAGAAAACTTCGTGAGAAAATTGGGGACGATTCTTTTAAAACAGTTAAAGGCGTTGGCTACAAGTTTGTTGTTTAATGGCAAAAAAGTTTAAGCGTTCATATAAATTCGCAATAAAGACTTCCCTTTATATTACACTTGTTTTAAGTGTGGTCCTGGCCGGTTTTGCCTATTTTACCACCGGACTTATTCTCGGACCTTTTTTTGCATTTATTTTTATTACCTACTTGGTCTGTTTTTTTATTATTCAATATAGAGTAGAGTATTTTATCTATAGGAGAATAAAGAAGATATACGATAATGTCTCGCTTTTAGACTCTACCACTTTAAGTCCCCGGGTTACTACAGATATGGCTACGCTAACCCGTGAGGTTGAAAAATTTACCAAAGACAAAAAACTTGAGATAGACACGCTTAAAGTACGTGAAGCCTATAGAAAGGAGTTTATGGGAAATGTTTCTCATGAGCTTAAAACACCGCTTTTTACTGTTCAAGCTTATATTTTGACCTTACTTGACGGAGCGATGAAAGATAAGGCGGTAAGAAAAAAATACCTGCAGCGTGCCAGTAAAGGAGTAGAGCGACTTATTTATATTGTGAAAGATTTAGATATGATCACCAAACTGGAGGCCGGGGATCTTAATTTGGAAAAAGAGGATTTTAATATTGTAGATCTTGTACAGGGTTCGTTTGATCTCTTAGAAATGAAAGCTGCCAAAAAAAATATAACCCTTACTTTTGATATTGATTATGAAGAACCTGTTTG
This sequence comes from Salegentibacter tibetensis, assembly GCF_020164485.1. Taxonomy (GTDB): domain Bacteria; phylum Bacteroidota; class Bacteroidia; order Flavobacteriales; family Flavobacteriaceae; genus Salegentibacter; species Salegentibacter tibetensis. Next base: position 75,859 of record NZ_JAIQZA010000001.1, on the reverse strand, counting down.
GGTATATGCCGATAGGGATAGGGTGCAACAGGTTTTGACCAATTTAATCGTAAATTCCATTAAATACGGAAAAGAAGACGGTACTACTGAAGTTAGTGTAGAGAATCTTATTAAAAATAAGGTTATTGTACGAGTAACCGATAACGGTGAAGGTATAGAAAAAGAAAACCTGCCCCGTGTTTTTGAACGCTTTTACCGTGTAGATAAAAGTGGTTCCAGGAAAGAGGGAGGCTCCGGATTAGGACTTTCTATCGTAAAACACATTATTGAAGCCCACGACGAAAAAATATATGTAGAGAGTGTTTTTGGTGTTGGAAGTGAATTTTCATTCACCCTGGAAAAGAGTAAAGATATCCCTGAAATCGACCTTGAAATCGATACTGCTGAAGCCTGAAAAACTTTCCAATTGTTCGAGTTTTGAAAGTTTAAAATTTTCCTGTTTACAAAAAGGAGCTATACCCAGTTTAGTAAAACGTTCGGCCAAATATTCCTGTTCAAATTGGCCCGGAGTTGGAATAAAAAACGCCTTTTTCTCCAATTTTGCTAAATCCATTATACTGGAATATCCAGAGCGGCAAATAATAATTTCGCTGCTAAGAATGTTTTCCTGCAGATCTTTAGAAGTTAGATAGTTCTTTATTACAAGGTTCTTATTTGCTGAAGAAATGCTTTCTTTATCAATAACCCCTCTTATAAAAACGATCTTTTTATCTGAATTTTGAAAAGCGTCAAGCAGCTTTTCTTCCAACATTGTCCGTTGAGGTTCAGGGCCAGATAAGATTACCGTGTAATCATAGTTTTTTTGATGCGCTAATTTATTAAACCGACTGAGCGGCCCAATGTATTTTACATTCTCGGGCATCTCTTTTAAATGTCCCATTATTCCGCTTAGGTTTTGGTTTCCGGGGGCATCTGGAATCCAGCATTCATCAAATTTCGAGATGTATTTTTGATGTAATTTACTACTTAAATAAGTGGTATTTCCACTTAAAACGCTAAACTGATGGGTGATAAAAACACATTTTATATGCTTGTATCTGCAGCCGGGGCGATTATCTGAAATGATTCCGTTTAGCTCATATTTTTTAACAAGGTCTCTCGTGACTTTTTTTTCTCGCTGTATTATTTTAAACAAGCGTGGACTTTCAGCAAATATTTTCCATTTAAGCCAACCGGAAGACTTAGTGTAGGTGATATCATACGAAGGAAGTTCAAAAGTTTTTATTGAGGGGAATTCCTTTTTTAGTAATTCGAGCGCAGCCCCATCTGAAGCGATAAAAACTTCGAATTCATTCTTTTGTAATTCATTGATAATAGGGATACATCGTGTAGCGTGGCCAAGCCCCCAGTTTAAAACCGCCACTAAAATTCGTTTCTTCTGCATATATCAAATATATTATTAAGGGCCTGTGCGCTATTTTCTTTAGTTTTACCAAAATATTAAATTTAGGTGTGGGAAGTAAGAATAAATTAAGACGATTCAGGGAGAACGAAGCATTTACAAATGTGATACAACCCTCCCGGGAAGAGCTGGAGAAAGATCAATTCAGTTTAAAAGGAAATTGGAAGCAAGAGTTTTTTAAAAACGAAAATCCTATCGTGCTGGAGCTGGGCTGCGGAAAAGGCGAATATACCATTGGCCTTTCTAAACAGGATTCAGAAAAAAACTTTATTGGAATAGATATTAAAGGTGCCCGCTTTTGGAGAGGTGCAAAGACTGCGATAGAAGACGATCTTGAAAATGTAGCTTTTTTAAGAACTCAAATTGAATTAATAGATCGTGTTTTTGCTGAAAATGAAGTAGATGAAATCTGGATCACTTTTCCCGATCCACAGATTAAATACAAACGCACTAAACACAGATTGACGAATACTGAATTTCTTCAGAAATACAAGCATATTTTAAAACCTGAAGGCCTGGTAAATCTTAAAACCGATAGCGAATTTATGCACGGTTACACGCTTGGCCTGCTTCATGGTGAAGGGCACGAAATTCTTTATGCACATCACGATATATACAAAAATGAATATTCTCCGAAAGCAGTAAGGGAAATTCAAACTTTCTATGAAAAACAGTATCTTGACCAGGGAAAACCCATAACTTATATTCAGTTTAGAATTAAATAAGTCCCTTTGGAGGAAACAAAACTTTTTCTAATTACTTATTTAGCAGCCTTACTTGGGGTGATACCTCCCGGTTTGGTGAATATGACAGTGGCTAAAACCTGTGTTGAAAAAGGAAAAAAAAACGGGCTTTATGTTGCCTTAGGTGCAACAATTGTAATTGTTATCCAGGCGACGCTTGCAGTTTTGCTTGCTAAATATATTTTCGGAAACGAATTTGTTCAGAATATTTTATTGCGTGCGGGGCTCGTAATTTTTATCCTGCTGGCGGTTTATTTTTTCATCCAGGCAAAAAAGCGAGGCGGAATAGAACATAAATCCCAAAAAGCCAATTCCAATAGTATTTTTAAAGGAATGCTTATCGCGGCCTTGAACATTTTTCCCGTTCCTTATTTTGTAGCTATTGCAGGAGCTTTAAATATTGGTACCGGTGTTTCTTACGATTGGTCCCGAATTATAGCCTTTGTTTTGGCAGCTTCTATGGGAAGTTTTACCACACTGTACTTTTACGTAGTTTCTTTTATTAAAATTGAAAAGCAAGCCGAAGCATTTTCCAGATACTCCAATTATTTTATGGCAGCTCTCATGCTGGTGCTGGTAATTGTAACGCTTCTAAGAATCTATTATTCCTAAAAATGGCTCTGGAACCTAATTTTTTTGAACGTGTTTACGAGGTGGCAAGGCAAATCCCAAAAGGGAAAGTCACTTCCTACGGTGCGATTGCTAAAAGTGTAGGCGCAGCAAAAAGTGCAAGAATGGTGGGCTATGCTATGAATTCAGCTAAAGATCTGGAAGATGTACCCGCACACCGGGTAGTGAATAGAAATGGCCTGCTAACCGGGAAAAGCCATTTTGGAGATCATAGCGCGATGGAGCAAATGCTGGCTTCTGAAGGAATTAAAGTAAAAGATAATAAAGTTCAGGATTTTGAAAAGCACTTTTGGGATCCCGCAAAAGATTTGAAATAAATTCTCCTTCTGAAATTTTACGATAATTACACTTTATTATTCGATAGATCAATTATACGTAAATACTTCGTTTTCTTAGCTTTTCCACCTATATTTGCGTTTAGAATGAATCTATATAAGCTGAAGGGTTTTTGCAAAAAAAAGTTTATTAATTCAGCTACAAATTTCCTGGTATCTTAAGGATTATAAAATGTTTTAAATGAAGTTAGACAGAAAAGAAATATTAAAGTCGCTGGAAACTATTTCTGTAGCCGGAGAAGGCAAAAATATGGTGGAGAGCGGTGCTGTTCAAAATGTAATGACTTTTGGTGATGAGGTAGTAGTAGATCTGGTGCTGCAAAATCCTGCTTTGCATATTAAAAAGCGGGCCGAAGTGGATATCATGAAAGCTATTCACGAGCACGTGGAACAAAAAGCCAAAGTTAAAGTTAATATTAAAGTAGAATCTGCCGATAAAAAGCCGGAAATCAAAGGAAAATCTATTCCCGGAATTTCCAATATTATAGCCGTAGCGTCCGGAAAAGGTGGCGTTGGTAAATCTACAGTAACCGCAAATCTAGCAGTCACTTTATCGAAAATGGGCTTTAAAGTCGGGATCTTAGATGCCGATATTTACGGGCCATCAATCCCAATGATGTTTGATGTGGAAACAGAAAAACCACTATCAGTAAATGTAGATGGGAAATCTAAAATGAAACCTGTAGAAAACTACGGAGTAAAAATACTTTCCATCGGTTTTTTTACCCAGCCTAATCAGGCTGTGATTTGGCGTGGGCCAATGGCCTCTAAGGCACTAAATCAAATGATTTTTGATGCGGCCTGGGGCGAGTTGGATTTTCTTTTAATAGATCTTCCGCCGGGGACAGGAGATATTCATCTTTCCATTATGCAGTCGCTTCCAATTACCGGAGCGGTTGTGGTAAGTACCCCGCAAAATGTGGCCTTAGCTGATGCTAAAAAGGGGGTTGCAATGTTCCGTCAGGAAAGTATTAATGTGCCTGTTTTGGGAATAGTAGAGAATATGGCGTATTTTACTCCCGAAGAACTTCCTGAAAATAAATATTATATTTTCGGAAAACAGGGTGCTAAGAACCTTTCTGAAGATATAGATGCTCCGTTTTTAGGTGAAATTCCTTTGGTACAAAGCTTAAGGGAATCTGGTGATATTGGCCGTCCTGCAGCTTTACAAACAGCAACGCCACTTGAGACAGCTTTTGAGGATATTACTCGAAATATGGTTCAGGAAACAGTAAATAGAAACAAAAGTCTGCCTCCAACTGAAGCGATAAAGATCACAACTATGGCCGGATGCAGTGCATTTAAAAAGAAATAAATGACTAGCGAAGAAGTAAAATTAAATGTAGAAAAGGCCCTTGCCGAAATTCGTCCTTTTTTGGAGAGTGACGGGGGCAACATTTCTCTGGTCTCTATTGAGAACGATCGCCTGGTTAAGGTTCGTCTGGAAGGCGCCTGTGTAGATTGCACGGTAAACCAGATGACACTTAAATCTGGGGTGGAAATGACAATTAAAAAGTATGCGCCACAAATAGAAAGTGTGGTTAATATTCAAAAGTAAGCACCTGGCTTACAACCAAATTTACGAGTAGAATGATTAAAACCGATATACTTATAATTGGCGCAGGGCCAACAGGTCTTTTTGCGGTTTTTGAAGCAGGATTGTTAAAACTAAAATGCCATTTAATAGATGCGCTCCCACAACCGGGCGGGCAGTGTTCAGAGATTTATCCTAAAAAGCCTATTTATGATATTCCGGGCTTCCCCGAAGTATTGGCCGGAGATCTCATCACTAATCTAATGGAGCAAATAAAACCTTTCGAACCCGGATTTACCCTGGGAGAAAGAGCCCAAACTATAGACAAGCAAGAAGATGGTAGCTTTATTGTAACTACCAATAAAGGAACAAAGCATCACGCTCCGGTGGTAGTAATTGCCGGTGGGCTGGGAAGTTTTGAGCCGAGAAAACCTCCTATAGCAAATATCAAGGATTACGAAGATAAAGGAGTTGCTTATATAATTAGGGAACCTGAAGTTTATCGCGATAAAAAAGTGGTGATAGCAGGCGGAGGAGATTCAGCTTTAGACTGGGCTATTTATCTGGCCGATGTTGCTTCAGAAGTTTCTCTTGTACATCGCAGAAAAGATTTCCGTGGTGCTTTAGATTCCGTAGAAAAGGTTGAAGAGCTTTCTAAAATTGGAAAGATAAATCTTATTACCGATGCCGAGGTAACCGATCTTAAAGGAATAGAAGCTCTGGAAAGTGTGGTAATTACGCATAAAACATCAGCTTCAGAAAAGGAGATCAAGGAAACCGATTATTTTATTCCTTTATTCGGACTTTCGCCTAAATTAGGTCCTATCGCAGACTGGGGATTAGAAATCGAAAAAAATGCCATTAAAGTGGATAATGCTTACGATTATCAAACGAATATCCCGGGTATTTACGCGATTGGGGATGTAAATACTTATCCCGGTAAATTAAAGCTTATTCTCTGCGGTTTTCATGAAGCGGCCATTATGTGCCAAAGCGCTTATCAACGTATTTTCCCTGATAAGAAATATGTGATGAAATATACCACGGTAAGTGGCGTTAGCGGATTTGACGGCAGTAAGAAAGAAGCCAAAAAAGAAGTAGTAAAAAGTATAAATTAAAACAAAATAATTCAGTTTATAGTTTCGTCAACCTGAACTTGTTTCGGGTTCTAAAGAGCTTAGATTCTGAAACAAGTTCAGAATGACGTTCGATCTTGAATATTTATTAGAAGATATGTCTGATATAAAAATAACCATTATAGACCGGGAAGGGGAAGCCCACATGGTAGATGCTCCAACAGATATGAATATGAACCTTATGGAAGTGGTTCGCTCTTACGAACTTGCCCCCGAAGGTACTATAGGCATTTGCGGCGGAATGGCAATGTGTGCTTCCTGCCAGTGCTACATTCTCAATTTTGGGCATATGTTGCCCGAGCAAAGTATTGAAGAGGAAGATATGCTGGATCAGGCATTTTTTGTCGAAGACAACAGCCGCTTAAGTTGCCAGATTCCTATTACTGAAGAATTAGATGGTTTAGAAGTAAAACTTGCTCCTGAAGCACCATAATTTTTCGAATTATCTAGCGCACGTCAAGCTGAACTGGTTTCAGCTTCTAACATGAGGATAGAATTCAATCAATTTCAGATAATCCTCACAGGTTTTCAAAGCCTGTGAGGATTCTAACTTTATATGGTTTGTAGTTTTTCAGAATCTATGGTTTCTGAAATTTCTTCTTCAATACCTTTCCATAATTCCAGTCTTGCGTCCAGGGCTTCTTCGGCAGTTTGCTTTACCTCTTCCCATTTTTTATCGTTATCCCCGCAGAGGTCTTCTACCATTTTAAAAGCCATTGGGCCGTGTTCATCCCCATCCAATTCTATGTGGCGGTCAAAATAATATTTAAATAAACTTAGGTCTTCTTTCGGGAAATTCTGCTGAACCTTTTCTATTATAGAAGTGAACATTCCCGGGATTAAACCTTCCCGGCCAAAAGTAAAGGCAGATGCAATTTTATGCGCTTTTCCTTCTGTAATTACTTCAAAAGTGTTCTTCAGGAATATTTTTATGTTATGCGGAAGTTTTGTGGCTGCAATCAGTAAAAATATATCTGTACCGTGAGTGACCTGGAGTAGGAAATCTTTGATCCTTCCCGTATCAGCACCACTCTTTTCCATCGCATCCAGGTACATTTCAAAATGGCTCTGATGGTTGCCGAAGTAGTTTACATCGCTTTCTTCAGCCAATACAATTTCATTGATTAAATACCTGGTTTCGGGATTGCCAACAGGCACCCAGGGATTGGTGGTTTTGGTAAGTTTTTCCTGTAAAGCGGTAAGTAAAGACATAAAATCCCAAACGGCAAAAACATGATGCTCCATAAAAATATGAAGATGCTCCGGAGTATTTATTTTTTGATATAAGGGATGTTCTAAAAGTTGGTTTATTTTAGGTTGCAGCGCCTTATTTACTTCGTTTATCCTATTTTTGTTTTCCATGTTGCAAAAATAAGATTCTCCTTAGGATTTTTAAAATTTAAACATTCATTTAAAACTGAATTAACGCTCAATTTCAGCTTTTTAAAGTAACTTCAAAATATGGCTAGCCAGTTTTCAAACTCATATAATATCATTGTATTTTATTCCAATAAATCAAAAGATTATTTGAAATTGGATGGGGTGGTGGCCAAAAAACCGAAACCGCTTAAAAAAGAGTGTTGCGAAAAATACAAAAAAGGCAAACGCTGTAAACGCTGCCCTTGCTTTGATCTTTTGTAGTGGAATTCTACGTCATCCTGAATTTATTTCAGAGCTTGCTCCGAAAATTGTTCGGAGATCTAATATTTTAGGAATTTGCACAACCTAGGTGCTGAAATAAATTACCATTGACGTATTTTAAATATCCTGATATTTAGATTTGTTTTTTATATTTCAATAATTCAAAAAGAAATTTACCTGGTTTGGAAGTTTCCTTTTTCATTTTTTGCTCGCCCAAAAAACGAAACAAAAAAGGGCGCCCTATGTGGAGGTGTTTTTTGGGCAACAAGGCCAAAAAACCGCAAATCAGCAGCTAAATTTTTTCCAGGGTCCTTCGACTCCACTCAGGACAAGCTTTCAAAAATTATTAACGCTGCTGATTTGCTACACTCACACACGGGGTTTAAAACTCGCTATGCTCGAAACGTCATTTTCCTACGCTAGATAAATTTTTTATCACGGGTCTCAGCTTGACGAATTGTAGCACTTTTTAGAAATCAATTTTTACTGAAAAGCCGGGATCCCGGTAATATCCATTCCAGTTATTAATAGGTGAATATCGTGAGTGCCTTCGTAGGTAATTACGCTCTCCAGGTTCATCATATGTCTCATAATGCTATACTCACCACTGATTCCCATGCCGCCGAGAACCTGTCTCGCTTCACGGGCAATGTTTATTGCCATTTCAACATTATTTCTTTTGGCCATAGAAATTTGTGCTGAAGTCGCTTTTCCTTCGTTTCTAAGCACGCCAAGTCTCCAGGCCATTAATTGGGCTTTGGTGATCTCAGTAATCATTTCAGCAAGTTTTTTCTGCTGAAGTTGGGTGCCGGCTATTGGTTTGTCAAACTGAACCCGTTCTTTTGCATAACGCAAAGCGGTGTCGTAACAATCCATAGCTGCGCCTATCGCACCCCAGGCAATTCCGTAACGGGCAGAATCCAGGCAACCTAAAGGAGCCCCGAGTCCACTTTTATTCGGCATTAAATTCTCTTTTGGCACTTTTACATTGTCAAAAATAAGTTCGCCGGTAGCGCTGGCGCGAAGTGACCATTTATTATGCGTTTCAGGGGTGGAAAAACCTTCCATCCCGCGTTCTACGATAAGTCCGTGAATTCTGCCATTTTCATCTTTAGCCCAAACGATGGCGACATCGGCAAAGGGGGCGTTAGAAATCCACATTTTAGCGCCATTTAATAAATAATGATCGCCTTTATCTTTAAAATTGGTGGTCATTCCGCCTGGATTGGAACCGTGATCTGGCTCGGTAAGCCCAAAGCAGCCCATAAATTCCCCGGAAGCCAGTTTAGGTAAGTATTTTTTACGCTGTTCTTCGGTGCCGTATTGATAAATTGGGTACATGACCAGCGAACTTTGAACAGACGCAGTAGAACGTACGCCACTATCACCGCGCTCAATCTCTTGCATAATAAGTCCGTAAGAAATCTGGTCCAAACCTGCGCCACCGTATTCTTCGGGGATGTAGGGGCCAAAAGCACCAATTTCAGCTAAACCGCCAATTATGGATTTTGGGAATTCCGCCTTTTGTGCGGCGTCTTCAATTATTGGGGAAACTTCTCGTTTTACCCATTCTCGTGCAGCATCTCGAACTATCTTATGTTCATCGGTAAGCAGCTCGTCAATATTGTAATAATCTGGAGCCTGGAAGTTATCTGTTCTCATTCGTGTGGTGTTTTACACAAATGTAACCAAGCTTTTTAAAGCAAACAATTTTAAGATTATAATTTAAGATAGAACTCCTTTACCAGATTTTTATAGGCTTCTGTATAATTATGCCGCGAAATTTCAATAATAAGTTCATTTTCTTCGGGTACAATTTCTTTAAAACTAAAACTCAATAAGCTTCTTTTAATTTCTGAAGTTTCAGTACCACGCACCCTGGTGATTTTCTTCGGAAAAAGACCGTCTTCTCTCGCCAGCGCTACAAAAATTGTTTCTTCTTTATGCGGAATTATCGTATTGAACTCCCCTTCTGGATGAAGTAGTTTGGAAACACCTTCAACTAATTCTGAAAAAGGCAAAGCTTCAGCAAAACGGGCTTTATTTCTGCTTGCGCTGTCTGAAGTATAATCTTCAGCATAAAATGGTGGATTAGAAATAATAAGTTCATATTTTTCTTCGTCCTGCATTTCTTCAACAAATTCATCAAAGGCAGCGTGGTAGCAAAACAACCTGTCACCCCAACCGCTTTGTTCAAAATTATCTACAGCCTGCTCGTAAGCATCTACGTCGATTTCCAAAGCATCAATTAGAAGGGCAGGGGATCGCTGTGCAAGCATTAAAGCAATTACACCGGTTCCTGTTCCAATATCAAGAATGCTATCGGGTTGGTGTTCCAGGGAAGCCCAGGCACCAAGCAGGACCCCGTCGGTGCCAATCTTCATCGCGCAACGGTCTTGTTCTATTTTGAATTCTTTAAACTGAAATGCTTTGTTTGCCATTCTAAAAATTAGTTGATTTACCGATCTTAGCTTCGGTTTGTTAAATAGATAAACCTTGCAGGATGGCTTAAATGTACTTATTTTCCTGAAACCATTGAATGCTTTCCTTAATGGATAAATCAATGTTTGTAACCGGCATTGCAAGTTGTTCTTTAGCTTTCTTATTATTGAAATAATTTTCAGAAAACAACATGCGAATATTGGTTTTAAGCAATAATAATTTTCTATTCGGAAAAATGCGATAAAGGCCTTCAATTAGCTTCAGCAATCTTTTTGGAAGAGGAATTAAATAGTGGGATTCTCCTGAAATTTCAGCTACTTTTTTAAAATATTCTTTATAGGTGAGATTAACCCCCGACAATAAATAACTTTCCCCGGTTTTGCCCATTTGCAGAGCATTTATACAAGCCGTGGCAGCAGCCGAAACCGCTACATAACTTTTACCACCTTTCGGGTAAAAAACAAGCTTGTTTTTTAAGAAGTAGAGCATTAATCTACCGCTGGAAGGTTTAATATCATACGGGCCAACCATAAACGTAGGCGCTACCACAATGGCGGGAAACCTATTTTCTCTTGCTTCTTTTAGAACTATTTGCTGCGCTTTATACTTACTGTGCGCATAGCCGGAATTCTTTAAAAATGGCATGAATCCAGAGTTTTCTGTACCGGGATTTTCTTTGCGTCCCATGGTAAAAGAGTTCGCACTACTTACAAATACAAACCTTTTAATAGTATGCTTTTTTGAAGCTTCTATCAGCAGTTTTGTACTGGTGATATTTGCTTCTCTGTAATCTTCAAAATCGGGGGAATCCTGACTTGTTTTTGCAGCTGCGTGAATTACAAAATTACAATTCTGGATGGCCTTTTCGATACCCACCAGACTACTCAAATTTCCTCTTATGATTTTGCAATTTAAATTTCTAAGTAAACTCGTGTCGCTACTTTCCCTTAACAAAGCTACTACCTCGTAATTTGCCTGTAAAAGTTGTTTGGTAATATGAAAGCCCAAAAATCCGCTTGCTCCTGTCACCAGCACTCTTTTAGTCATAACTGTGAGTTTTTGCAGCTTCAGTTTTTAGTTTACCATTGAGGATTTTAAGTTGCAGGGGAACGGGTACAAAACGCAATAAAAGTGAATTGAACCAATTAAATTTTCCGGGAATGATTACCGCTTTTTTCTTCAGTAATTTTTCTAAACATATTTTAGCGGTCTCTTCGGGTGTTAAAACCGAATATTTCACCATTCCGGTTAAAGCATTTACTCTTTTGGTTACATTTTCATTAGTAGGCATAGGGCCGGGGTGAGCTACTGCTACGTGTATATTACTATCTTCTAATTCAGATTTAAGACCTCTGGAAAAGGAATAGACAAAAGCCTTACTTGCTGAATAAACCGTTTTGAAGGGCATAGGCGCAAAGGCCGCGAGGCTGGAGATATTTAGGATATAAGCTTCTTCCTCCTGTTTTAAAACGGGCAATAATTGATGGGTTAGGGTTACCAGGGATTTAATATTTAAAAGAATAATTTCATTTAAGAAATCCAGACTAGTGTCTTCAAAACGGGTAGTTCCGCCAATTCCCGCATTGTTAATTAGCATATCTATCCTATAACCTTTTACAAAATCAACAAGCTTATATAGATCTTCTTTTTTAGTGAGATCTACTTCATATCGAATAGCTTTTATCTCATATTTACCCGCCAACTCTTTTGATAAATTTCCGTTGTTTTCATCAGGAAGGGAAATAAGGATTAAATTTCGACCGTTTTTGGCGCAAATTTCGGCAAAGGCCTTCCCCAGCCCCTGGCTGGAACCGGTGATTAAAGTATATACCTGGTTGGTTTTGTTCATAATATTGGTTCAAGAATATTTCAGAAATAAGTAAAATAGCTTCTGAATATTTTGGTTTGGCAAGATACTGCGGGTATATTTTTGAGACAAAACTTTTAATAAAAACAAAACCTAAAATTTCCAGTTCTACCTGAAAATTTTTGTTTTTCAGCATAAAAAAACCGCTTCTGAATAGAGAAGCGGTTTTTGGGTTTATTAGAGAGATTTCCGCCTGCGCGGAAATGACTATATTATTCTCCTAAAGCAACTCTTTCAAAAGCTACAACTTTAAGATCTGAATCTACAGATTTTACGTAATCGGCTACGCTTTGTTTTCCATCTTTAATAAAAGCCTGGTTAACCAAAGTGTTGTCTTTAAAGTAACGCTGAATCTTTCCTTTTGCTATTTTATCTAGCATATCTTCAGGTTTTCCTTCCTGGCGGAGGGTATCTTTAGCGATCTCAACTTCTTTGTCTATGGTTTCCTGGTCTACACCCTCTTCGTTAAGTGCGATTGGATTCATAGCGGCAGCTTGCATAGAAACATTTTTTGCAGCTTCTTCAGCGCCTTCAGTTTGTTTTGAAAGGCCGGTGATTACAGCAATTTTGTTTCCTGCGTGAATGTAAGAACCTACAAAGGGAGCTTCTAAAGTTTTAAAGGCACCGATTTCTATTTTCTCACCAATTACACCGGTTTGTTCAGTCAATTTATCCTGAACTGAAACCCCGTTGTAATCTGCTTTAAGCAATTCTTCTTTTGAAGAAACAGTTAAGGCGATATCTGCGAAACCGTTGGCCATTTTTACGAAGTCATCGTTTTTAGCAACAAAGTCGGTTTCACAGTTAAGAGAGATAATAACACCTTTAGTGTTATCTTCGTTTACCTTAGCAATTGCAGCCCCTTCGGCTGAATCTCTATCGGCTCTCTTTGCGGCAACCTTTTGACCTTTTTTGCGAAGTACTTCAATAGCTTTATCAAAATCACCATCTGCTTCTACAAGTGCCTTTTTGCAATCCATCATACCGGCACCGGTAGCTTTTCTTAATTTGTTTACTTCTGCGGCGGTTATTTTAGCCATAGTATTGTGTTTTATTTAAAAAAGTCGCTTAGAGACCAACTGTTAGGAAAGAAACTAAACGACTTTTTGGATGTTATAAAATGTTGTTTTATTCTTCTTCGTTAGATGAAGCTTTGTCTAAGGTTTCTTTCTTAGATTCAAGTTTTACATCTTTCTTGGCTTCTTGCATTGCCTTTTTATCTTCAGCATCTTTAGAAGGAGCTTCAGCTTCTGGTTGCTTTACAGCAGCCTTTGGTGCTTTTGGCTCTTTTTCTTCATCTTCTGCTTTCTCTTTTTTAGATTCTTTAGAAGCTTTTCTTTCAGAAAGGCCGTCTACAATAGAATCAGCAACATAAGAAACCACTTTGTTGATAGACTTTGAAGCATCGTCATTAGATGGAATTACGTACTCAACCTCACGAGGATCTGAGTTTGTATCTACCATAGCGAAAATTGGAATGTTTAATTTTTGAGCTTCTTTAATAGCAATGTGTTCACGAGTGATATCAACTACAAAAAGTGCTCCTGGAAGTCTGCTCATATCAGAAATAGAACCAAGGTTCTTTTCTAATTTAGCTCTTAAACGATCTACCTGAAGGCGTTCTTTTTTAGAAAGTGTATTAAAGGTACCATCTTTTTTCATTCTATCTATAGAGGCCATTTTCTTAACAGCTCTACGAATAGTCACGAAATTGGTAAGCATACCACCGGGCCAACGCTCGGTAATGTATGGCATATTAGCTTTTTCAGCTTGTTCAGATACAATTTCTTTAGCTTGTTTCTTGGTAGCTACGAAAAGTATTTTTCTGCCGCTGGCTGCAATTTTTGCAAGGGCATCACCTGCCTCCTGCATTTTAGCAGCACTCTTATATAAATTGATGATGTGAATCCCGTTACGCTCCATATAGATATATGGGGCCATATTTGGGTTCCATCTTCTGGTAAGGTGTCCAAAATGTACACCTGCATCAAGTAATTCTTTTACTTCTACTTTGTTTGCCATTTTTGTAATAGTTTACTTTCTGTTGAAGATAGCAACAAGTAAGTGGCTGTTTTTTATAAACACGGCCTTACCTGTTTAGATGCTAAACTAACTCCCGATAGCATTTGGGATAACAACAAAATTCTTTTTAATATTAAATGAACTTTGGAATATAGATTCCAATAAAAATTAACGCTTAGAGAACTGAAATTTCTTACGGGCTTTCTTCTGTCCGAATTTCTTACGCTCTACCATTCTTGGGTCTCTGGTCATTAAACCTTCTGGCTTTAACACCGCTCTGTTCTCTGCATCCAGTTCTACCATTGCTCTTGCTAGTGCAAGACGAATAGCTTCTGCCTGTCCTGTAATTCCACCACCGTAAACATTAGCAATAATGTCGAAGTTATCGTCATTACCGGTAAGGTTAAGGGCCTGGTTTACTTTGTAAAGTAAAGGACCTGTGGTAAAGTAGTCTTTAAGGTCTTTTTTGTTAACGCTGAATTTCCCGCTTCCTTCAGAAACGTAAACACGCGCAACCGCCGTTTTTCTACGGCCAATTTTGTGAATAACCTCCATTACTTAAGATCGTTTAAGTTAATAGTTTTAGGTTTTTGTGCAGTATGATCGTGATCTGTTCCTGCGTAAACCTTTAAATTTCTAAATAGGTCAGCTCCAAGTTTGTTCTTTGGTAGCATTCCTTTTACTGATTTTTCGATAAGTCTCTCTGGATTCTTTTCGAATAATTCAGCGGCTGTTAGACTTTTTTGTCCACCCGGGTAGCCGGTGTGACGAATGTATTCTTTCGAATCCCATTTCTTACCGGTTAAGTTGATCTTCTCTGCGTTGGTAACGATTACGTTATCACCACAATCAACGTGCGGGGTGAAGTTAGGTTTGTGCTTACCTCTTAGTAGCTTGGCTACTTTAGATGATAGGCGGCCCAACGTCTGTCCTTCAGCATCTACGTGTACCCATTCTTTGGTCACGGTAGCCTTGTTGGCTGATACTGTTTTGTAGCTTAATGTGTCCACACTAATTAAATTTACTTATTATTAAACATTCCATTCCCCGTTCCCTACATGAATCATGTCGGGAAATCGGGGTGCAAATGTACAATTATAAATTCATATAGCAAATCGGAAATTAATTAATTTATTTTGAGGAAGATAGCTGTATGCCAGAAATTTAGGATTAAGCTTTTTCCTTTTTAATTTCTAATATTTTTTTAGGTTTTTGAAGTAAAATTCCTACTTCCGAAATCTGTATTGTATCGGCAAAACGCTATAAACGAACGTTAAACAGTAATATTTATGTTAATAAAGTCACAAAAATCCTCTAATGTATCTTATCTTTGTAGCTCAAATTGATTTAGCTATGAAAAACCTACTAAGATTAAAAAGCATTAGTGCAGTTTTTGGGCTGATGCTGTTTATAGTATCCTGTGAGGCTAATCAGGATCACGTTGCCGAAACTGAAATTTCCGCTACCGATGCTACCGCAACTATAACTACTGAAGATCTTGTAGGGGAATGGAAACTTTCAGCTATGAATACCGATACTGTTGTAGACCTTAACAACGATGGAGTATTTAATTCAAATATTTTACTGGAAACCGATTGTTTCCAGGATATGGGAGTTGTTTTTTACCAGGGGGGTGATATGACAACAACTAATTCTAGACTCGATTTTAAGGCAGGGGAGACCAATGATGATTTTAAATGTCTTTCCGGGAGGATAGATTCTGGTATTTGGGATGTTGAAAACCAGGATAATGAAGAAAGGCTGATCATAACAATGACGATTGATGGAGATACTCGTACCCACAAACGGGTATTGGAAAGAACCACCAATACTTTTGCTTTTAATGTTAGTAAATTTGAATCTGAACAATATTATGGGAATCCAGACGGAACTGATGCCCAGGATGTTACCGTTTTATCCTTAGAATACACTAGAGTAAATTAGCAACCTAATAGTTTTTTAGTGTTAAGTGTTAAATAGAAAAACCTCGCAGCTTTGTCTGCGAGGTTTTTCATTTCTGTTTCTTTATTAAAATTATACAACTGCTTCAATCGGAATGCTGTTTTTTTTCTTCCATGGGTTTCACATATAGGTCCTGTACAAGAATAATGAGAATCAAAACTAAAGGAGTGGCAAATATCAATCCCCAAATCCCTGTCATCGCACCCACAAAAATTTGGGAAATGATAATTAATGCCGGCGGAATATTTACTAATTTTTGCTGGGCCTTTGGTGTTATAAAACTGCTTTCTATTAGTTGTATGACAGTGTACATTATTACTATAATTAGAGCGGTAGTAGGGCTAATTGCTATGGCTACTAGCACTGCCGGAATCATTGCTGCTAAAGGCCCAAAGTTTGGTATGAAATTTAAAACACCTGCCATAATCGCTAGTATAAGCCACATAGGGATACCCATAATGACCAAGCCAATGGATGTTAAGCAGAATACTGCAAACATGGCAATGAATTTTCCTGCCAGCCATTTTGTAAGGTCCGATCCTAAATGTGTTAGCACTTCTTGCGCCTTTTCCCTTTTTCTGGGTGGAACCATTTGAATAATCCCGTTTTTATAAAGCTGTGGGGAAATAGTGAAGAAAATACCTATAAGTAGTATGATATAAACATCTCCTATCCCGCCAAAAGTAGTCATGAAGAATTTTGAAAGGTATTCCGGGATTTTTTTTGTGGATTGTAATTGTTCCAGTTGTACTGTTATCTCCCGCCCAACACGGCTGCCACTAAGGGAATTTTGGGCCTCCTCTATGAGGCTCGGAAGGGTTTTTTCAATTTGAGAAGCCTGCGAGGAAATTGTTGCTCCAATAAGCCAAAAAGTTCCAGCAATGATCAGTAGCGGTCCAATAACCGATATTGATAAGGTGATTTTCTCGTTCCATCCTGCCTTATCTTTAATATAGGAGCTTAATCCTCTAAAAAAGCAGGCAATAAGACTTCCTGCAAGGACAAGGATAAGAATATTGAAGGTGGCCTCAAAAATTAGAAGAATTATCGCTATCAAAGAGAATATAAGGCCTACAATCCAGACTTTTTGGACAAAAGAGTATTCAGTTTGTTCCCTTTGTTGTGCAGACATTTTTGACAACGTTTTGATTTATACTGAATATCAAGGTATTGAAGTTTTACTGGATCTAATCTAAAATTTTTAATTTTCTTTCTGCGTAATAAAAGTTTTAAAAATTTCTGGTAATTGTTAAAAACAAAATCATTAATGAGCTGAAGCTTTTTTAATGCGCTTCCAGCCAGTTATTACCTTCCCCAAGTTCTACGTCTAAAGGAACTTCCAGCTTATAGGCATTTTCCATTTCGTACTGGATCATTTTCTTCACTTCCTGGACTTCCTCTTTATGGGCGTCAAAAACCAGTTCATCATGCACCTGCAACAGCATTTTGGTCTTAAATTTTCCTTCATCTAATTTTCTGTAGATATTAATCATTGCCAGTTTTATAATATCGGCAGCGCTTCCCTGTATTGGTGCATTGACTGCATTTCTTTCGGCTGCACCTCTAACCACGGCATTTTGTGAATTAATATCTTTTAAATAGCGTCTTCTGCCTAAAACAGTTTGCACATATCCATTTTCCCTGGCAAAATCCACCTGGTCAGCAATGTAGCCAGTTAGTTTTGGGTAGGTTTTATAATAGGTGTCAATAAGTTCTTTAGCTTCAGATCGGGATAAGTTGGTCTGGTTGCTCAATCCAAATGCCGAAACGCCGTAGATAATCCCAAAATTCACGGTTTTGGCGTTACTTCTTTGCTCACGGGTTACTTCATCTATATTCACATTAAAAACCTGTGCTGCCGTAGAAGCATGAATATCCTTACCATCCTTAAAGGCTTTTATCATATTATCTTCCTGACTAAGGGCGGCGATAATGCGTAATTCAATTTGAGAATAATCGGCAGCGAGAAGAATGTGATTTTCGTCCCGCGGAACAAAAGCTTTTCTTACCTGCCGACCGCGCTCGGTTCTAATTGGAATATTCTGGAGGTTTGGGTTGTTGGAACTTAGTCTCCCTGTAGCCGCAATGGTTTGCACATAATCAGTATGGATCCTGCCGGTTGCTTTTTGTACCTGATTAGGCAAAGAATCTACATAGGTATTCTGCAATTTCATCAAAGCACGATACATCAAAACATCTTCTACGATTTTGTGTTCTTTTACCAAATAAGAAAGAACATCTTCACTGGTAGAATACTGGCCGGTTTTGGTCTTTTTTGGCTTTTTAACCAATTCCATTTTTTCAAAAAGGATAAGGCCTAATTGTTTTGGGGAACTAATTTTAAATTCTTCCCCGGCTTCTTTATAAATACTTTGCTCCAGCTCTTTAATGTCGCTATCGAGAGCATCAGAAAGGGATTTCAGGAAATTTTCGTCCAGCTTTATGCCCTCCAGTTCCATTGCTGCTAAGACTCTAACCAGCGGAATTTCAATTTCATCAAAAAGCTTTCGGGTTTCGGCTTCTTTTAATTCCTGCTCAAAGAATTTTTTAAGCTGAAGGGTAACATCGGCATCTTCAACCCCATATTCGGTTTGCTCTTCCAGGGGAACATCCCGCATTGATTTTTGATTCTTTCCTTTTTTGCCAATTAATTCTGAAATAGGCTGCGGACTGTAATTTAAATAGGTTTCCGCAAGGATATCCATATTATGTCGCATATCTGGATTTATCAGATAATGTGCGATCATCGTGTCAAAAAGTTTTCCTTTTATTTCAATATTATATTTTGCTAAAACCTTAATGTCATATTTAAGGTTTTGCCCAATTTTTTCAATCTTTTCATCTTCAAAAAATGGTCTTAATTCTTCAATAAGTTCCTGTGCCTTGTCGCGTTCTTCGGGAAAAGGCAGGTAAAAACCTTTGCCGGTTTCCCAGGAAAAAGCGATCCCAACAAGTTTTGCTTCCAGGGCATTTAAGCTGGTCGTTTCAGTATCTATACAAACGCTGCTTTGTTTCATTAAATTCTGAAGAAATAACTGCCTGGCCATTTTTGTATTCAGGCTTTGGTATACGTGAGCGGTATCTTGTAAGGATTTCCTCCCGCCTGTGCTAGCTTCAATTTTTTCTGAATTATCGCTACCAAATAAAGAAAATTGTCCTTCCCCGGCTGTGTTGGAAACTTTTTTGGCTGAAGGAGAATTTGTAACCTGGGTTTGTTGCTGGTCTTCTTCACCCCTAAATAATTTTATAAACTGATCCCTTAGTCTCCTAAATTCGAGTTCATCAAAGATCTCCTGAACCTTATCGGCATCTGGTTGGGAAAGTTCATAATCTTCAGCGTGAAACTTCACATCACAATCGGTAAGAATAGCCGCAAGTTTTTTAGAAAGTATTCCCTGCTCAGCGTGGCTTTCTACCTTTTCTTTCATTTTTCCTTTTAACTGGTCTGTATTAGCCAGTAATTCCTCCATACTTCCAAATTGCTTCAGGAATTTTTTAGCGGTTTTTTCACCTACACCTGGAAGCCCCGGGATATTATCTACGGCATCGCCCATCATCCCAAGAAAATCTATCACCTGCTCTGGTCGCTCCACTCCAAATTTTTTCTGAACTTCTGGAATTCCCCAAATTTCAATACCGTTGCCCATTCTTGCCGGGCGGTACATAAAAATGTTTTCGGTTACCAATTGGGCGAAATCCTTATCTGGAGTTACCATAAAAACCTGGTAATTTTCTTTTTCGGCCTGCTGGGCAAGAGTTCCGATAATATCATCGGCTTCACATCCGGGCAGTACAACCACGGGAATGTGCATTGCGTTTAAAATATCCTGGATAATTGGGATGGCATCTTTTATAGGTTCTGGTGTGGCATCGCGATTTGCTTTGTATTCAGCAAACATCTCTGTTCTTACCTGGCTGCCTTCTTTATCGAAACAAACCGCAAGATGATCTGGTTTTTCGCGTCTTATTACATCAAAAAGGGAATTCATAAAACCCATTATTGCCGAAGTATCAAAGCCTTTAGAATTGATCCTGGGGTTTTTAATGAAAGCGTAGTAACCACGAAATATAAGTGCGTAAGCGTCCAGTAAAAATAAGCGTTTTTGAGCTGCCATGTATTTTGGAATATTATTTTTTTGAATATTCCAAAACTACAAAGATATTATCATACGGGCTTTAGGCGTTCCTAAAAACTTGTTCATTAAAATCTCAGCAATTGAGATGATTAGGTTACTGCTATTTTTCTTCTTTTATTGGTGTAAGCATAATAGAAAATGTAAGCATAGCAGGCCATTACCAGGATTAAGGCAACGTTGAAATTATAAGAATCGGTTAAAAAACCATAAGCCGGCGGAATTATAGCGCCACCAACGATCATAGTACATAGTACTCCAGATCCCTGCGCTTTATCATCACCTAATCCGTCTAAAGCAAGGCTGAAAATTGTAGGGAACATAATGGAGTTGAATAATCCAACTGCGATTATAGTCCACATAGCGGCCAGGCCAACTGAGAAATTTGAGATTAAGATCATCCCGATAGCCCCAATTGCGAAAATACTTAGGATTTTTGCAGGATTAAATATTGAAGTGAGGTAAGAGCCAATAAACCTACCAACCATTGCACCGGTCCAGTAGAAAGTGACAAAGACCCCTACAACGGCCATATCGCTGGAAGCTGAAACACCTGAAGTTAAGATCCATTCTGCGATGGTTCTCATAAAAGAAGTTTCTCTAACCGTGGCGGCAAGATCAAGACTTAAAAAATAGTTTACCATATAACTTCCAAGAGAAACTTCGGCGCCTACATAACAAAACAAGCCAATAGCGCCGAGAATAAGGTTTCTGTTCTTTAGAATTTTTCGATAGTCATTAGAGGCTTCTTTGTCGCCAACTTTCGGAAGTTTTACAAAAAAGAAAACCAGGGCAATTATTCCAATAAAAGCTGCAATTCCTAAAAACGGGGTTTGCACTGCTGCAGCTTCAGCCACTAAATAACTTTCCTGAGCGGGAGTATCCAGGGCTTCAATTTCTACGCTTGTTTTTACTTTATCCTGAAGAATAAAAAGTGCTCCCAAAGCCGGGGCGATAGCGGTTCCGAGGGAATTAAAAGCCTGTGAAAGGTTTAATCTGCTGGAAGCGGTTTTTTCGGGGCCAAGAATGGTTACATAAGGATTGGCCGCCACCTGAAGAATCGTGATTCCCGCAGCGAGCGTAAAATAACCTAACATAAAGATTCCGAAGACGCGATAGGAAGCTGCCGGATAGAATAGGAGGCAGCCCAGTGCCATTGTACCTAAACCAAGAATGATTCCCCGTTTATATCCTATTTTAGATAAAATATATCCTGCGGGAATGGAAAGTAAAAAATAGGCACCAAAAAAGGCAAATTGTACCATTCCTGCCTGAAAATATGAAAGCGTAAAAACCTCCCGAAGTCTCGGGATAAGAGAGTCAACGAGCACGGTGATAAAACCCCACAGGAAGAAAAGTATGGTTACAAATATAAATGCGGTGCGATAGGATTTTTTCTGTTCCATACATAAATAATTGTATATCTCGCTAAGAGACCCAAAAGGCAAAATTGAAATAAAGTGTCACGTCGAGCGCAGTCGAGACGTTTATGTTTGACCCTTCGACTGCGCTCAGGGTGACAAAAACTGTTTTTAGGTTTCTAAACGGATAAGCATTATAAATAATATTGGCTGGGTATATTTGTATTTTTGTTGTCCTTATACTTCACATAGGAATAGCCTTTATGAAGGCAATAGGAACCTATTTCCCCATTTTTGTCCAAAGCTAAGAAAGCCACCTGGAAATCTTTATAATTGGGGTTTTGTTTAACGATTCGATTTACAGTTATTTCACAGGCTTCCTGCGGGCTTTTGCCCTGTCGCATTAATTCAACAATAAGAAAACTTCCTACACTTTTCATAATTGCTTCGCCCATTCCTGTGCCAACGGCGCCGCCTATTTCATTATCCAGAAATAAGCCTGCACCAATAATAGGAGAATCGCCTACGCGTCCGTTCATTTTATAAGATAGGCCTGAAGTTGTACAAGCACCGGCAATATCGCCTTTTTCATCCAGGCAAAGCATTCCTATGGTATCGTGATTTTCGATATTGATAAGAGGTTTGTATTCCTTATTTTTCAGCCATTCTTTATAGGCTTTTGCAGATTCGGGGGTCAGGAGGTTTTCCTGTTCAAAACCATGTTGCCTGGCGAACTGGTCGGCGCCTTCTCCTGCGAGCATCACATGCGGGGTTTCTTCCATAACCTTCCTAGCAACTGAAACTGCGTGGGTGTTATTTTTTAAGTACACTACTGCTCCTGCGTCTCCGTTGGGTGCCATAATACAGGCGTCCAGGGTGACATTTCCTTCTCTGTCTGGTGCGCCTCCCTTTCCCACGGTGGTATTTTTAAGGTTGGCCTCCTCAACCATGACTCCTTGTTCAACTGCATCCAGCGCAGTCGCGCCCTGCTCAAGCATTTCACCGGCCCTGATGCTGGCATTGGGAAAGTTCCAGGTGGCTATACAAATAGGCGTAGTTTTTCCTTCTTTTCTAAAAGTAGCAGCATTTAAATTTAGGGTTCCTGGGAGAAGCCCGGCACCTGCTCCTGCTATTCCGGTAGCTTTAATAAAATTTCTTCGTTTCATTTTAAATTTAATATCTGTTCAAAAATCTTTAAAAATACTTCTTATTACCGGTATAGTCAAATTTTATAGCTCAACAACATCTCTGGCACTATTTAGGAGCGAAAAGTCATAAGTTTTAAGTCTAACACAGGCGTTAAATTAAACCTAAACGAAATTTATAAAGTTATGATTAAAAGTATATTCGCAAAAAATTTAGCTTGCTCATGCGTTGGATTATATTCATAGTTTTTTTTCTTTTCATAGAAATTTATGCCTACCAGGCTTTAAAAACACTAACCCGAAACTATTGGGTGGTGATTGTATATTTTTTAGTCACCGCAGCGGTCCTGGGAAATTTTTTGTATCAGTGGTTAACACCGGTTGAAGGTAGTGTACTTACCGGGGCACGGGGCTATGCTTTTGGGTTTTTGCTCTCGGTAATGCTTTTTAAACTATTTCTAACTTTAATGATGTTCGGGGAAGACATGTTTAGATTAGGAGTAGGAGGCTTTGAAAAATTGTTTTCTTCAGAAGATAGTTTTTCCCTGCCATCGCGTAGAAAATTTTTAAGTCAGTTAGCAATGGGTATTGCAGCTATTCCTCTGGCTTCGGTTTTATACGGAATGTACCAGGGAAAGTACAATTTTAGAGTGCTCAATTATACGCTTTATTTTGAAGATCTGCCCGATGCTTTTGATGGTTACCGTCTCAGCCAGATAAGTGACGTTCACAGTGGGAGTTTCGATAATAAAAACAAGATAAAATATGGTATAGACCTGCTTAATGAGCAGGAAAGCGATATGGTTGTTTTTACGGGGGATCTTGTAAATAATGAAGCTTCAGAAATGGAACCCTGGAAAGAAATGTTTGGGGAAATTAAGGCAAAAGACGGAGTTTACTCCATATTGGGAAATCACGATTACGGAGATTATAAAGATTGGAGTACTTCTGAAGAAAAAAAACAAAACCTGGATACTTTAAAGGAAACCCATGCCAAAATGGGCTGGAAACTTTTGCTTAATGAGCATAAAATTATTGAGCGAAATGGGGAAAGGATCGCTTTAGTAGGTGTTGAGAATTGGGGTGCCGGCGGATTTAAAAAAGAAGGTGATCTCGATAAAGCCGGGAATGGGCTAAGTGAAAAGGATTTTAAAGTATTGCTAAGTCACGATCCTTCATACTGGCAGGAAAAGATAAAGAAAGATAAAAAGAACTATCATTTAACGCTTAGTGGGCATACTCACGGGATGCAGTTTGGCATTGAAATTCCCGGGTGGTTTAAATGGAGCCCCGTACAATACCGTTACGAAAACTGGGCAGGAATATATGAGGAATTTGGACGTTATATTAATGTAAACCGCGGATTTGGCTATTTGGCTTTTCCCGGAAGAGTGGGGATTTGGCCCGAGATAAGTGTGATTGAACTCAAAAAAGGCTCAAAACCGGCATAATCTGCAGAATTTACTATATTTGAGTTAGTGATTTCTCCGGAGAAAATTATGAAGTGAACTTATGTATATCAAGTCTCACTTTAGTAAGTCAGGTTGAGGTATAAAATTGAATTTTAAAGAAAAACTACATGTCAAAATTTGGTGAATTAATAGATCTCAATATTCCGGTGTTGTTGGATTTTTATACCGAATGGAACGAGGATTCAAAGGCTATGAATCCGGTTTTACGCGAAGTTGCCGCTTCTATGGGTAATAAGGCGAAAGTGATTAAAATTGATGTAGATAAAAATTCCCAACTCGCCGAGGCTCTTAGGGTAAAAGCCTTGCCAACCCTTATGATCTATAAATCCGGTGAAATGAAATGGCGTCAAAGTGGCGAACAGGATGCTTCAACGCTGGTAGGTATTCTTAAAGAATATGTTTAAAGTGCCTTAAAGCTGAATCCCTTTTCAGCATAATATTCCAGAACTTTTGGTAATGTATAGTTTAAATTTTTAAAGGCTTTCTGACTATCGTGAAAAACAATGGTGCTTCCTGCTGAAGCATTTTTTATCACGTTTTTAAAACAGTTTTCTTCAGAAATCCGGGAATCAAAATCCCCGCTTAATACATCCCACATTACAATTTTATAATCCAGTTCTATAAGTTCTGAGGCCTGTGAATTTTTGATTTTCCCGTAAGGGGGGCGGAAGAGTTTCAGGTTTGCTTTTGTAATATCTTGATTCTTGATTCTTGATTCTTGCATTTTATCTCTATTCCTCCTGCACTCTTTTCTTATTTCTAAAATTATTTCTTCTGCCTTAAGTACATTCTCAACATACACATCGGTTTTGTTTTTCCAGCCGTTTAAATGATTAAAGGTATGATTCCCTATGCTATGGCTTTCCTTTATTAGTTGCTGAAATGTTTCAGGGTTTTTCCTGATATTATCACCTATACAAAAGAAAGTGGCCTTTGCATCATATTTCTTTAGTTCAGCTAAAACCCAGGGCGTGATTTGGGGAACAGGGCCATCATCAAAAGTTAGGTAAATACTTTTTTCTTCCTCGAGCCGTGTAATTCGGTTTGGGTAGAGTTTTCTTAAGATTGAAGGGTATTTTATAAAAAACCGGTTCATAGGAAATGAGCTATTTCAGCAGAGAGTGGAGTCCAGGTGTTTTTTAAAAGTAGCAGATTCTAGTATTTCTGGAAGATTTTTTGCGACTCCGTTTTGAATAAGAAGTAAACCCGCAAGATTTTAAACCTTGCAGGCATCTTTCTTAGTAAGTTCAATTAGTTTTCTTCTGAAGAATCTATTCTAAGCGAATTGCTGCCCTGATTTAGTTCCGGGTTCACTCCTTCTTCAAGTAGTGTTTCTTGAGGATCTGTCGGAGTTATTTCTTCTTCCTCACCATAAAAATGGCGGAACATTTCCAGGTGTTCATTAAACTCATCGGCTTTTTCCTTGAGGATTTCTTCGTCCTGATGCACTACTAATAAATCTACCAGTGCACGGTAGCGTTCAATATTTGATACAATTTCATTGAAATTGCGATACTGCCGGTCTATATCCCAACTGCTGTAATATTCTAAATATTCCTGGTAATTAGTCGCGATTTTCTCCCAGAGTTCCCTGGCTTTTTCGGGTTCTCCGACTTCATAATAACCGCTAACATAAGGTTCTAACAGTGCGTAATATTTGTAATGCTCTACAGGCATATTTTCCATAGCCAGATCAAGAACTTCTTTAGCACGGGTGGTGTCCTGTTCGTTTAACAGGCTTTCTACAAGTCTGGCCAGGTTGCTCCTGTAGGTAATTGAATTTCTACGCGTTTCGGTATCGTGATAAATATCGTCTGATCCCATATTACCCCAATCCCAGTTCATTACAATATCGTACATCTTGTCGGTATTGATACGACCCATATCGTAAGGGTTTCTGGGATCTACTGGAGTTTTTATAGGCACCAGTTTGTAGGCCACACCTTCAAGCTGAAGATATTCCTTCATCCAAAGGAAATCTTCATCGTTAAAGCTTCCGCCAGAAAAATAAATTGGTCTTTCCCAGTTATTATTACCCAGAAGATCCAGCATCAGTAGTGTATTCTTATAAATAACCTGAGAATCTATGTTGATCACAATTTCATCTACAATTTGATCGGCAAAACGTTCATCTACGATCCCATTTGCTATAACCGTCTCCTTATCTACCGGAATACTGATGTTTTTGGAAGGAAAAGTGCTTATCATCTGGCCGCTTTGCAGCTCAGCTTTGGTTCTTGGATCATTGTTTTGAATATAATTCAACCAGGTTTTTATAGGGAGCGTATCTTTGGTGACTTCTCTCGCAAAAACCGCATCGTTGACGCCGTTGTAATCTTCGTTCTCAAATTGAGACGGAATTGGGTCGCTATCAAAAGCTTTTCGCTTCATCTGGTCTATATACCAGTCGGTTGCAAAAAGGCTTGTATTTACTACCCTTACATCGGTTCGGTAGCGTTCAATTTGCTGCACATACCATAGCGCGAAAGTGTCATTGTCACCAATGGTGAATATAATACCGTTTTTGTCTACAGAATCCAGGTACATTTTTGCCATAGTAAGGGTAGAATCCCTTCCGCTCCGGTCGTGGTCGTCCCAGTTTTCTGAAGCTAAAAGTACCGGAACCGCTAAAATTGAAGCAGCAATTACTATTGGTGCTGCGAGTTTTGGTTTTAGGAATTTTTTGGCCCAGTCAAAGAGGGCGTAAGCTCCGAAGCCAATCCAGATCGCAAATACATAGAAAGATCCAACTAATGCATAATCCCGTTCCCGGGGCTCGAAAGGCCTTTCGTTCAGGTATATTTTCAGGGCGATTCCCGTAAAGAGGAAAAACACGATTAAGACCCAGAAATTATTCTTATCGCGTTTAAAATGAAAAACGAGTCCGATTAAGCCTAGAATTAAAGGCAGAAAATAATAGGTGTTTCGGGCTTTATTATTTTTAACATCGCTTGGGAGATTGTCTTGCGGACCAATATGCATCTCGTCTATAAACTTGATACCGCTAAGCCAGTTTCCGTGCGTATCGGTATATTTTCCCTGATTATCGTCCTGGCGTCCTACAAAATTCCACATAAAATAGCGCCAATACATATATCCAATCTGGTACTCCAATAAATAAGAAATATTAGAAGCGAAAGATGGTTTTTCTATATTTAGATAATCTCCAAATTGCCTTAAAAAGCTGTGATAATCGGTATTATCCAGTTCTCCCTGAGCATACCTGTTTTGAAATTCGTTTACCGCACTTACTAATCTTTCTTCACCCTGGTATTCCTGTTTTATAGTGAAATCCAACGGGCCGGTGAAATCCATATAATTGGCTGCGTGCTGGGAACTCCAAAGCCTAGGTAAGAATCCCTTATGGGAATCGTCCAGGTTTTGTTTTGCATTTTTATAGTCGTTTACAATAATATATTTCCCGGCTTCCTCGTCTTTTTCATATTTAGGTTTAGCATCGGTATAGGGATTGTCTTCATCTAAACCTGCATACACTTCAGAAAACTGAGGGCCGTAAAATAAATGTGTTTCCCCGTATTGTTCCCGGTTATAATAAGCTAATAATTCACGGGCATTATCGGGACTGTTCTCATTTATTACCGTGGGTGCGTTAGATCTTATAGGGAGCATTACCCAGCTTGAAAACCCGATGAGGATAAAAAGAATGCACAGGAATAAAGTATTTAGCTGAAAATAATCTTTCTTTCGGGTGTAGTTTATTCCGAAGTAGAAAGCCGCCACGATCACTAAAAGTGCGATTATTGTACCGGTATTGAATGGTAGCCCCAGCGAATTGGTAAAGAACAATTCAGAAGCAGCAAAGAAAGTAAGCGTGTAGGGCAGAAGTAACTTGAAAATAAACATCAAAACAGCCACCACAACAATATTGGCAACAATAAAATTCTTGACCGTAACCTTTTTATAATTTTTAAAGAAGTATAAAAACCCGATAGCAGGAATGGTAAGCAACCCCATGAAATGAACTCCAAAAGAAAGGCCTACAACCAGCGAAATAAGTATCAGCCAACGATTACCTCTTGGCTTAAACATATCGCGTTCCCAAAGTAAACCTAAATAGAACATAAGCGCCATAAGACAGGCGGCCATTGCGTAAACTTCGGCTTCAACGGCACTAAACCAGAAACTATCGGTGAAAGTAAATGCTAAAGACCCAACCAGGGCGCTACCCAAAACGGCTATTTTATTAGCGGGTTTTAGTTTTTCAACAGGCCCGGCAACCTTTAAAACCAGTATACTTATAGACCAGAACATAAATAAAACTGCAAAAGCACTGGCGGCTCCAGACATGAAGTTAACCATAAGTGCAACTTGCGATTTATCTGGCGCAAAAGTTGAAAAGAATGCTCCAAGCATTTGATACATTGGCGCTCCCGGTGGGTGTCCTACTTCAAGATTTGCGGAAGTTGAAATGTATTCTCCTGCATCCCAAAAACTTGCTGTGGGTTCTAAGGTGAGGGTATAAGTAGTGAGTGCAATTAAAAATACCAGCCATCCTAATATTTTATTCCACTTCCTAAAGCTAAAATCTGTCATTTGCGCGTGATGTTGAGTCTTATGTGGCGAATTTAATAATAAAATTATGAATGCTCGATAATCGAGATTTAAATGCTTCGAGGCTTGCCCGAATCATTCAAGCGGGCTTGCCTTGAAGTCAAGATATTTTTTCATTAATGCCTCTAGGGGCTTAGCCCGAGGTAGTTCAGTAACGGACTTTAAAACAGAATATTTTCTGATAAGACTGAAAATAAAGCTGTTTCAGGACTCTAATTTTAATAGATATTTCGGCGAAAATAGGCTTCAGGAAAAATTGGTTTTATTTTTTACAGAAAAAGTTTGCGCAATAGAAAGTTTGTTTTAAATTTGCATCCGCATTACAGCAATGGCCTATGGTGTAACTGGCAACACGTCTGGTTTTGGTCCAGAAGAGTCTAGGTTCGAGCCCTAGTAGGCCAACTAAAATGTGAAACCGAATTCTGAAAAGAATTCGGTTTTTTTATTATACGGAAGTTTTTACGGCGAGAAGCCTGGAGGCGCTGTCGAGGGAGCCCTAGTAGGCCAATAGAATTAACCGGATTGTGAAAACAGTTCGGTTTTTTGTTTTTAGGATGGTTTTTCAGGCAGGAAGTTATATAAATAAATACTTGTCACTCGTGGCAATCTTTAAAAACTAAATCCTATCCCAACCTGTAACTGCGATGTATATTCCCTGGTGTTTAAAGGAGTCTTACTGTCAAAATAATAATCGTAAATCATAAAGACTTTAAACCATGCCGCGAGGGGAATGTCCAGGCGAAATTGTTCCAGGATCCTGTAATCTTTCAGGTTTTTATAAAGAGGCTGATAATAAACGGTATTGGTTATAGAAAACTTTTTCGATTTTGAAAGATAGGATACAGAAAAATAAGTGCTATTGCGGTGATTGTAATCAGTAGTACCGGCTCTATCACTATATTCTACTTCATACATATAGCTGTTTCCCAGGTAACCCGTGAAATTTTCCCGGTCTACCCAATTCATTCGTAACCCAGCACCTACAAGGTTTCTTTGCTCCACCACCAAAAGTTGGTTGTATTGACCCTGCAAAAAGGCTTCAAAGCTTAACTGTGTGTTGAATTTATAATTAAAGCGTGTATGGAGGAACCAGGAATTTTGCAAATTTCCCTCATCTGCATCGATTAATCGGTAATTTCCTAAAAAGAGATAGGTCTTTTTGAAATCCTTAGATTTTAATTGGGTGGTTAGGGTCCCGTTTAACTGATTTACCGTTAGTCCGTCGTTGTTTGAGTGGTTAAAAGCAAAATCGGCATCTAATACAAATCGGGTAGAATCGGTTTGAAGGCGTTTAGTTTCAATATTCACCAATTGTGCCTGTCCAAGAACAGGAAAGAATAAGAATAAAAAAAGAAATTTTTGAAACATTTCAGCTATTTGCAAGACAAAGATAATAACTAAGGGATATTAGCGAAAAAAGCTGAAAGTTTTAAATCGCTAAGCCTTAGATTTTAACTGGATAATAAAAATCACATTGACTTTCCTCTTATTTAGAAAAGAAAATTAAAATCTTCTTTTCTTATTAATTCGTTCAACACTTCGTAATTTAGTTTCCATAAAACCTAACCAATAAATTGTGGCTTTAGAATTTTTTAGAGAGAACGAACAAATATTTGATACCTTATTCGAGGCGGCTTCAGAAGGCGTTATCGTAGTAGATAGTGAGCAAATAATCGTCACTGGGAATAAGGCTGCATTAGCTATGTTTGGCTATGAAAAAGAAGAGCTTTTGGGGGCGCATTTAAATATTCTTATCCCAATGCGGTACAAAGCCAATCACCATGAACATTTTGATAGGTTTATGGAGCATAGTGAAAAAAGACAAATGGGCCACGGCAGGGATTTGTTTGGTGTAAAAAAGAATGGAACGCAATTTCCGGTAGAGGCAGGTTTAAACCCGTTTAAGGTAGATGGGGAGCGTTTTGTAATGTCTTTGATAGTAGATATTACCGTTAGAAAAGAAAATCAGCGGCGTATTCGAGAGCTCAATGCTGAGCTGGAAGATAAGATCAAAATACGAACCCGGGAACTTAGAAAAACTGTTAATGACTTAGAAAAAGAAATCACAAAGAGAAAGGAAGCTGAAAAGCGCATTAAACTCGCACTAAAACAGGAAAAGGAACTCAATGAGTTAAAAACAAAATTTCTCTCCCTTGTTTCCCACGAATTTAAAACTCCGCTAAGCGGAATCCTTACTTCGGCTATTTTAGCTGAAAAATATACCAAAACCGAACAGCAGGAAAAAAGAACAAAACATCTTACAACCATAAAAAATAAGGTGCATTATTTGAATAATATCCTTAACGATTTCCTTTCGTTGGAAAGATTGGAATCTGGAAATGTAAATTACAAATACACTGCTTTTAGTCTCAATAAGCTGGTTAACGAAGTGATCTACAACGCAAATGTGACTTTAAAATATGGGCAGGAGATTGAATATGACAATGAGATGGAAGATGTAACCCTGTATCAGGATGAAAAGATATTGGAGCTCATTCTTTCAAATTTAATTGGAAACTCCATTAAATACTCACCAGAAGATTCCACGATATTTTTTCGAATATTTCCGAAGGATAAGCAGGTTGTTTTTGAAGTGGAAGATGAAGGAATGGGAATTCCGCAGAAAGATCAAAAACATATTTTTGAACGTTATTTTAGGGCCGAAAATGCCTTGCTAAATCAGGGAACCGGCATCGGGCTTAATATAGTTAAAGTGCATGTGGAAAATATGGGAGGCACTATATTTTTTGAAAGCGTAGAAAATAAAGGCACTAAATTTACCGTAACATTACCTAACCAAAATAGATGACCACCAGGTCTACTTTTGGGGAAATTGAAAATACCTTATGAAAAAAATACTTTTAATTGAAGACGATGTGACCGTTAGAGAGAATACTGCAGAATTGTTGGAACTCTCAAATTATGAAGTAGTAACCGCACCCGACGGAAAAAAGGGAGTAGATAAAGCCAAAGAAGAACTACCCGATATAATTGTTTGCGATATTATGATGCCTGAGCTTGATGGCTATGATGTGCTTAGCAGACTATCGGAAGATCCAGAAACTAAAGGAATTCCTTTTATTTTTCTTTCGGCAAAAACCGAGCACAAAGATGTGAGAAGGGGAATGGATCTTGGCGCCGACGATTATTTAACCAAGCCTTTTGAAGAAGAAGATCTTTTAAGCGCTATTGAAAGCAGGTTGGCAAAAGTAGAAATTTTACAGGCACAGAATAATAATAATGGGGCGGAGGCTGTTCAGAATCTAACGGCTTTTCGCGAAATGATGAGAAGCCGGGAGCAAATGAGTTTTAAAGCCGGGGAAAATATTTATGAAGAAGGAAAATCTTCACTGCATTTTTATATGGTAGAACGCGGGGTGGTAAAAGCTCATAAATTTGATAGTCGCGGCAAAGAAATGATTACTGAATTATACAAAGAAGGTGATTTCTTCGGAAATCTTAGCTTTAATAAAAACACAGCATACGGGGAGTATGCCACGGCATTAGAAGATAGTGTACTTTACGTGGTTTCTAAAGACGATTTACGCGAAATCCTGAAAAATAATAGCAATATTAGTATGGAATTGCTGCAGGAAATGGGCGATCATTTAATGGGAGTGAAAGAGCAGCTTATTGAAATCGCTTATGCGTCGGTAAGAAGAAAAACCGCTCGTACCATTCTACTTTTTGCGCATAAAATAAAGAAAAATCCTCTACATAGCATTAGGATTTCCCGCGCCGATCTTGCCGGAGTTGCCGGTATAGCTTCAGAAACGCTAATAAGAACTCTTTCCGATTTTAAGAAAGAAGGGCTTATAGAGATTGAAGGCAGAAATGTAAAGCTTTTAGACGCCGAAAAACTGGAGCGTATCAGTTAATTTTTAAAGACCTGACGGGAATCATATTTGTGATTGATCTTTCACGCTATTTTTGGCCAAAATTAGTGCTGAAATTTCAAGCCCATGAATGTTTTAATACTTACAGATTTTTCTGCTCAGGCTTATAATGCCGCGAGGTATGCCCTGAATTTAACTTCGGGGTCTTCTAAATTTTATGTTCTTCATGCTTCAACGGCTGAAATGGCACTAATGAAGGAAGCGCTTTTAAAACTGGTAGCTAGACTTCAGAAAGAACTTGCTGCGAAAAATCATACTTTTTCAGCTCTTCCTTTTACCGATAATCTAATAAATGCCACCCGAAAAACTGTTGTTGAAAAAAAGATAGACCTTATTGTAATGGGGGCTTCAGGAAAAAACACTTCCAACTTCCAGGGTTTAGGTGGCAATACCTGTAATGTGGCAAAAAAAGTAAAATGTCCCGTTTTGGTAGTGCCAAATTGCGATTTTAAACAATGGAGAAAATTATACCTTCCTTTAGATTTGCGATTTCCGGTTCATACAGAAGCTTTACAATTGTTACAGAAGTTGCCGGTTACAGAAGATGTAACTTTGGATGTTTGGGAATTTGATTTAAATAATTCGGGTACAAAAATTGAAGATTTCAGGTTGCCTAATTATAAACTCTGCCGGCAAACCCTCAAAAAAGAATCAGATTTTTTAGAAAAATTCTGGCCAGATGCAAATGCTAACGCCAATCTTATTGTGTTTTTTGCCCGTCAACTTCATATTACCGAAAAACTTCTCAACAGGCTCTCGGCTGCCAAAACCAAACAGCAAAGACTCCCGGTGCTTATTCTGCATGGGTAAACTCGTAAAATTTGGTTAAAGTTTTTGCTAACCTATTAAAATCACAGCTTTAAACGATCACATTTTTGCTAAATATGGTAGAAATCCCTATGTTTATAGTTCGATGTAAAAGTCCTTTCCGACTTTTTTTTCAGAAGAAAAATAATAAATTTAAATAGGGAATTATGACTAAAGACGAAGTATTAAATAGACTTAAAGAAGGTAATGGGCGTTTCACTGCCGATAATAAAGAAGGTAAATTACAGGATAAATCTCGTAGAGAAGAATTAACCAAAGGGCAATCGCCTTACGCGATTGTTTTAAGCTGTGCCGATAGCCGCGTAGTACCGGAACTTGCTTTTGATGCAGGACTGGGCGAATTATTTACCGTGCGTGTAGCCGGAAATATCGCAAATAGCTCTTCTATTGCCAGTATGGAATACGCGGTAGCACATTTGGGTACTGAAATTATTGTAGTAATGGGTCACGAAAGCTGTGGTGCTGTTACTGCCGCCATGAGCGGAGGAGATAATGGTTACAATCTTAATCACCTGGTTTCTCATATTGCACCGGCCATCGCTGCTTCAGGCAAGGATGCTCCCGTAAATGATGTAGTAAAGAAAAATGCACAACTAACTGCTGAAGAGCTTAAGACACGCTCTACTATTATTAAAGAAGCTGCCGATAGCGGAAAAGTGAAAATTGTATCTGCTTATTACAATTTAGATTCCGGAAAAGTAGATTTTCTATAACTAGAATTTAATATTTGAGAAAGCCCTAAAAGCTAAGGCCTTTAGGGCTTTTTTTATGTTCAGTTTTTTAAGATTGAATTCAGAAAAGTAGTATTATCGTCATCCTGAACTTGTTTCAGGATATAATTCGATGATAGTTAAATCGAGTATTGTTAAAGAAGACTTTTTCGATGTTTTTTTATTGGTGGTTTTCGCGGGCCTGGAAGATCTTCAAATATAGATGCGAAGACATTTTACGAGCGTTATTTTTAGCCCGATTTGCCATCTCGCCTTCATATAAATCGTCTATGGTTTCAAACCATAAATTCAGCCAGATCCCAAAGTGATATGAGGAAACCTCCTGGTTATTTTCCTGATCTACTTTTACGTGAACCTTTTGAGGATTACCCTTATAGGTTGCTTTAAAAAAGAGGTTGCTCTCCCAGAAATCGGTTAATTTCTCAAAATGAGCATCCCAGTCTTTTATAACCCCATTAAAAAAATGACCAATTTCAGGGTTTTGCCTTACTTTTTTATAAAATCCGGAAACCAGTAAAAAAACATCTTCCCGGGTTTTAATATCATTTTTCATAAAAAGGCTTTAGAAAATATTTATAAGAATAAAGATAGAGGAAATGGCAAGGCTTAACAAGAGTGCATTAAATACAATTTTTGGTTTAAACTGAGCCAAAATTACCGTATTAAACCCCATACAGACCACAACTACAATAAACAGTTGAAACATTTCAACAAAGGTATGCCCGTTCATTAAAATTAGCATCGCGGCTACAGATCCCAAACAACTGGAAGCGATAATCCCAATTGCTGAGTATCCCAAACTCATCTCTTCAAAATCTGCCAGTAAAGTCTTGTAAAGTTTCATGATTTTAGTTTTTAATTCTGAAGTAAAATTAGCGTTCAGGTTACGGTATTTTTATGAGCAAAATCATAAATGCAAAAAAAAAGCCTGAAGAAAAATAAGTTTCTTCAGGCTTTAAAAACAAAGTAAATATCTTTATCTGAAATGACTAAATGAATCTATTTCCAATTGTTCCCGGTGATCGGGATGTGATATAGAAATAAGTTCTTTTGCTCTTTGTTTAAGGTTTTTTCCATACAGGTTCACTACTCCGTATTCTGTAGCGATATAGTGTACGTGGGCCCTGGTAGTGGTTACACCGGCGCCTTCTTTTAAAAAAGGTACAATTTTGGAAATTCCGTTTTTAGTGATAGAAGGCATTGCAATAATTGGTTTGCCGCCTTCAGAAAGGGCTGCACCTCTTATAAAATCCATTTGCCCACCAACTCCCGAAAATTGAAATTTTCCAATAGTATCGGCGCAAACCTGGCCGGTAAGATCAATTTCTATTGCTGAATTTATAGCCGTTACTTTAGGGTTTTTCCTAATTATGGCAGTATCATTGGTATAAGCGGCTTCTTTAAAATGAACGCTGGGATTATCGTCTATAAAATCGTACAATTCAGGTGAGCCTATAGCAAAACAGGTAACCAGTTTACCGGTTTTTATCTCTTTATTTGCTCCGGTTATCACTCCAGATTTAACCAGTGGCAAAATTCCGTCAGAAAACATTTCAGTATGGATACCCAGGTTTTTGTGGTTTTTCAAGTTGTGTAAAACCACGTTGGGAATACCGCCGATACCCATTTGCAAAGTAGCGCCATCTTCAATTAATTCGGCTACGTGTTTTCCAATTTACTGTTCAATCTCGGTAGGTGTTGTAATTGTGGAAGCAAAAATGGGCTCATCTACCTCTATGGCCGCATCAATCTGGCTGCTATGAATTATCCCGTCACCGTGTGTTCTCGGCACCTGGGGATTTATCTGGGCAATTACTTTATTTGCTTTTTGAATAGCCGGTAAGGTAATGTCTATTGAAACTCCAAGGGAGCAATACCCATGTTTGTCGGGTGGGGAAACCTGTATAAAAACTACATCTAAAGGCAAAATATCCCTGCGGAAAAGGTTATGTATTTCACTTAAAAATATTGGAATATAGGTACCCTTATTTGAGTTAACTGCATTTCTAACATTACCGGCTACAAAACATGTGTTTATACTAAAGGCGCTTGCGTACGGCTCTTCGGTGTATTTTGCTTTTCCTTCGGTATGAATTTGAATAATTTCTACCTCAGATAATTCATTATAACGATCACATAAGGCATCAATTAGTGTCACCGGGGTCATTGCAGCACCCTGAATAAAAACACGGTCACCAGATTTTACTTTGGCAACCGCATCTTCTACTGATAGTATTTTTAGTTTTTTCACACTTTTAAGTTTGAATATTTAGATTAAAATTGATCTCAATTTCTTCATCCAATACAATCAAACCGAAAATTTTGCTGGGTGCTTCCAGGTTAAAATCTTTAATATTTAGCTGAAGTTTTCCATCAAAACAAAGTTGTTTATCCCTGGTAATTTCTACCGGAAACTTGTAATCCTTATCAACACCCGCAATATTAAAACTTATGGTAACCATTGGGTTTCCTTCCCGGCTCAGATCTATTTTTTTAAGTTTCAACAGGATTTTTGGATGCTTTTTAGTTTTAAGGAGTTCTTGAAAATCTTTGTTTATTTTTCGGTTTCCACAGTCAAATTTCGAATTTTCCAGTGGTAGCACACTATTTTTAAAATCTAGAATACCTTTTTTTTCTATATAATGCGCTTTAAAGCTTTCGTTTTTAAAATAAAGTGTATTAAAATCACATTCAAAATCGTTGATGTTGGTAGTGCCAGAAATACTCAGGTTACTATCTGGAAGGATAGTAATTTCTTTGGTTTCCAAACCCGCTTGAGCCATGCCTGCATTAGCAAAACAAAAAGCGAAGAGAAATAGAAAGTAAGTTTTCATCCTGATTGAATTATGGAGCATTATTATAAGTGTAAGCAATCGTAATTTGAACTAAAAAATTGCTGAAAACAGGAAATAAAAAGCCCCGGCGAATCTCTAAGAGATAGCATCCGGGGGCATAAAATTCAACTTAAAAACTAATTACTGCCTCAATGTTGAATCCGTTGAAATTTGCGTCGTCGCGGTAGGTTCCCGTAGGGTAGTCGTTATACTGCTGGTTTATATACTCAATTTTTGCAAGAACGTTTTTGGTCATAAACCATCCGCCACCTACGTTAAAACGGTTGACAGAAACATCATCATTGTTTGCAGTGTTATAACGTGTACCTAGGTAGAAATCTTCTGTTGCACCAAAGCGGTAGATAAGCTCACCTGAATAGTGGTTCCAGGTCTCGTCATCAGAACCTGATGCATTTTCATAGATTCCAAAGAACTCAAGTCCGCCTACTTTGATGAAAGGGTTGATCATGAAAGCAGTCAGCTCTTCTCCAAAGTTAGGGTTAAGTCTACCTGCTCTAAAGTCGGTGTCATAACGAACTCCTTCTACATTTCCCTGCATTACGTTGTAGTATCTTGTTCCTGCGCGGTCACCGCTGTAAAGGTACTGAGTACTTCCGCGTGAAGAGTTAGGTCTGAATCCAGAGTGGAAAACAGATCCTGTTAATCTAAATCTGAAATCTTCATTAATTTGCTTGTCAAAACCAATTTTTGCAAGGTATGAAGGATCTCTGTCAGTTGCTAAGGAACTTTGGTTGATAGTACTGTTTGTAAAACCTGCCATGGCTAACCAGGGTCCGTTGAAGTAGTAAACCTCTGCACCAACTTCAGTTGTAAAGCTGTCCATCAAATAGTTACCTACGAATGGGTTGTAAATTGCCTGGGCATTGTCAGATCTTCTGAAGTGGGCATCACCATAGTTGTTTTCCATGTGTCCAATTTTCACCCTCCAGTTATCCATAACACCGGATAAATCTTTGCTGATCCAGTCAAGACCGTCGATTTGAATATAACCGCCTTTTACATATGCTTCAGTGTGGTGTAAAGAAGACAAATAGGTGGTAAGGTGCATCCTCATTCCATCAGCCAAAAGCACATCTAATACAAGGTTGGCGGTAGCAAGGTTGAAATTAGTTCCTAGGTCGTGAAGTGCAGGTGCACCCGAAGCGTTTTCCTGGCTTAATCCTTGTAATTGTATGGTGGAAGCTCCACCCAATCTTACCTGTACACCGTCAAAATTAGTATAAGTATCTTTCGTTGGTTCGAAATCATTGATACCACGCTGGTCTGGTGCTCTAAAGTTAGGAAGGTCTCTATCCCATATAGATTGTTTCTCTATATCTACGTCTTGTGCTTGTGTCTGAAAGCCCATGGCCATCATAAGAGCAATACCGAAATATTTGATTGAATTTTTCATTGTGATAATTTTTAAATTGAATAGTTATTTAGAAAATGTTGATTTGAATTTAATAGTTACGTCTTCTCCTGTGGTAATTGTTCCAAACATAGCAGTAGGAGGATCTACCTTGTAGTGGGTCATGTTGAGGCTTTCTTCGCCATTAATTTCCAATTTGTTTCCATTAAGTTTTGCGGTAAATTCCACTGGGACCTGTTTAGAAACTCCTGAAATCTGTAGTGTAGCAAGGCCAGTTACTTTATAAGAATTGCTATCCCTGGCCTCGATTTTCTTAACCTCATCCAATTTAAACTCTATGTTTTTATGTTGTTTGGTGTTAAGCGCCTTGTAAGTGTTTTTGTCCATTGCACCTTTTCCGCTTTCCAAACTCTCAGCAGGCACTGTAACTTGTAAGCTGGAAATTCCGGTAAGTTTTCCATCTTCGGTGGTAATTGTAGCTCCTCCTTGTTTGGAAGTTGCTTTCATTTCCCAATCGTGGATATTAGAAGTTCCTTCCACAATAATTTCTGAAGAATCATCCATTCTAAAGTTTTGTCCGAACATGCTGCCTGCGGTTAGCAACATAAAAAATACTCCTGTTAGTATTACTTGATATGATTTTAAAACTCTCATGATATTTGGTTTTAAGTTTGGTACAAAGTTGGGGCGGAAATACAGCAGAATCTATGACGGGAGTCAGGTTTGAGAGTATTTGGTAGAAAGAATTTTGAGAGACACGACAAAGGGTTTATAGTGTTTTCAAGGGTTTTCGAAAACTAAAACGTTTGCGTTTTTCAAAAAATAAAAAGGGGTTTTTGCAGAATAAAACTGCAAAATTCAGGAAAGATTATTCTAAAAGATTTTTCTTAAAAAGAAAAAGGAATTCCCCGTTTTTATTAGTAATAAAGCTCGTCAGTTTTAAGGTTTAGGAACCTTGAAGTAGCGAAAAAGGTGCTTAGCCAGGTGATAAGGATCCCCATAACAAAAACGCCTATAAATAACGCAGTGAGTAGTTTTACGTCAGAGGTAAGTGAGAGTTCAGGGAAACTACTGTTGAGGTAATACAGCGCCCCGGCCATACCAATAAGCGCGATTGTGGCACCTATTATACCCAATTTTACGCTTTGCCAGATAAATGGCCTGCGAATAAAACCTTTGGTAGCGCCTACCATTTGCATGGTCTTTATAATAAATCGTTTGGAATATACTGAAAGTCTAATAGAACTGTTTATAAGCAACACCGCGATAAAAGTAAAGACCCCGCTGGCAATAAGCACCCAAAGGCTTATCTTCTTTACGTTTTCGTTTAAAAGTGCGATAAGCGGTTTATCATAAACCACTTCATCAACAAAGTTTTTGGAAGTAAGATCGGAGGCGATTTCATCTACCTGTTCACCAGAGACGAAGTCGGCATTCATATAAACATCTATGGAATTCTGTAAAGGATTATAACCTAAAAACTCCATAAAATCCTCGCCTATTTCTTTGCTGTGCGCTTCGGCTGCTTCTTCTTTTGAAACGTAGGTAGAAGATTTTGTATAATCGGCCATCGCCAGGCTTTTCTTGAGTTGTTCAATTTCAACTTCTTTGGCGGTATCTTTTAAATATACGGTGAGGGCGATTTGCTCTTTAAAATGATCGGCTACTTTTTTGGTATTCAAGACCAGCAATCCCAGCATTCCCAATAAAAAAAGTACTAAAGCAATACTAATCACTACCGAAAAATAAGACGATATCAAACGGCGTCTCTGGTACTTTTCAAAAGATGTGCTCATAGGGCGATCTCAGATTTTTTGTAAAAATAAAAAAGATAAGCTTGCAATATCTTTAAAACGTTTAAAGTTTAAAAAAATTAGCAAAGACAAAATTTTTTTAGCCAGGAATAGAAGGAATAACTATAAATTATCTCTAAAAATCTAATTTCGTCAAGCTGAACTTGTTTCAGCTTCTAACATGTTCACTAACTTAGATGTGATAATAAATTTAGAATTTAGACATATTTTATTTTTGTAATGAAAAACACAAATAATATGAACATTCTAATCTTCGGAATTGGTGGTGTAGGCGGTTATTTTGGCGGCAAACTAGCCCAGGCAGGTTTTGACGTTAGCATGATTGCCCGCGGAAAACACCTGGAAGCGATTAACAAAAACGGACTCGAAGTTGAAAGCATCAACGGGAATTTCAAAGTAAAGCCCAATTTAGCGACCGATAATTTAGCTGAAGTTCCTACCCCAGACCTGGTGATTTTAGGTGTAAAATCCTGGCAAATTCAGGATGTAGCAAAGCAATTGAAGCCTATTATTACAGCTGAAACGATGATTTTACCTTTACAAAACGGTGCTAATAATGTTGAAAAACTACTGGAAATCCTTCCGAAGAAAAATATACTGGCGGGGCTTTGCCATATTGTAAGTTTTGTAGAAAAACCAGGGAATATAAAACACGTTTCCTTTGAACCGCGTATCACATTTGGAGAAGTTGATAATTCAAAATCAGAAAGAATTCAACAATTAAAATCGGTTTTTGAGAAAGCGGGAATTACCAATTTTAATCCCGAAAATATTCAGCTGGAAATCTGGAAGAAGTTTTTGTATATCGCAACTGTTAGCGCCCTTGGCGGATTAACACGGGTTTCTATAGATAAAATAAGGGAAAGCGAATATCTATATGATTTATTGCAAAAAACCGCGCGAGAAATTAAGTTGGTAGCAAATGCAAAGGGAATTTCTTTGGAAGAGGAACATCTGGAAAAGACTTTTGAAATTATCCAAAATCAACCACCGGACACTACTGCATCTACACAACGCGATATTATGGCGGGGCGGCCTTCAGAATTAGAAAATTTCAACGGGTTTATTGTAAAAGAAGCTAAAAAATTAAACATTTCAACACCCGTAAATAAAATGATCTACGAGTGTTTGATGCCTATGGAAAGAGAAGCAAGGAATAGTTAGCTATTCCCGTTTTCTCCATTGAAATCCAATTCTGTAAAGTTTTCATCGATAATCATCGTGAGGCATCCGTTAACTTGTAAATGATCCAAAGATTTCGTTTCATTATCCAATTGGATAGTCTTAACTTCAAATGGTAATCCGTGAATTTTCAATTTGAAATTTTTACAGTCCGAGTCAAAAGAGCCTTCTTTATGCTGTTGAATAATTAGTTGATTTTTCCTTCCTGTAAGCTTAAAACTCCTTAGACAAAAACGGCCTTTCGTATAGTCGTAGCCATCGTGGGCATCTTCAAAAAATTGAGAATTTTCCTTACCTTTTTTGTAATAAATCTCTAAGGTGATTTCTTCTATCTTCTTTTCACCTACATGCTGTTGTATTGGATATTTCGGGATAATGGCGCCTTCTTTAATAAAGACCGGCATACTATCTATATCTGCATTTACCCACATTT
Source organism: Salegentibacter tibetensis (assembly GCF_020164485.1). Taxonomy (GTDB): domain Bacteria; phylum Bacteroidota; class Bacteroidia; order Flavobacteriales; family Flavobacteriaceae; genus Salegentibacter; species Salegentibacter tibetensis. The sequence goes on along the minus strand of NZ_JAIQZA010000001.1, from coordinate 34,372 downwards.
CTTTACCTCCTTTCACCAGCTCGTCGGTCCAGTAGTTATACCATTGGCCTTGTGGCACATACATACGTCTTCCTTTGGCGTTCGGCTCTATAACCGGGCAGGCAAGAATGCTGTCGCCAAAAATAAATTCATCTATTCTATAGTGCGTGTTTACGTCTTCCTGGTCAAACATCACCAGCGATTTTATTAAAGGCACGCCTCTTTCGGTATAATCCCAGAATGCGGTATATAGATAAGGCAACAACTGATAGCGCAGTTCAATAAATTTACGTACGATATCGGTAATATCTTCATCAAAAGTCCAGGGTTCCTGGTCGCCGTGATCTCCGGAAGAATGCACCCTAAAAAACGGATGAAAAGTTGCTAACTGAATCCACCTGGTAAAAAGTTCACCGTGGGGTTGTTCGGCAAAACCGCCAATATCACTCCCGGCAAAAGAAAAGCCAGACATTGCGAGACGCTGTACTTGTATATTGGCAATCCATAAATGTTCCCAACTGGCGATATTGTCTCCGGTCCAGGTTGAGGTATATCGTTGAGTTCCCGAATAGGCCGCTCTTGTAATCACAAATGGTCTTTTTGGATGTGAAAATTTCTTTACACCCTGGTAGGTTGCCCTTGCCATTTGCATCCCATAAATATTATGGGCTTTTCTATGGCTGCAGGTGTTACCGTCGTAGTCGTGTCTTACATCGTGGGGGAAAGTTTTATTCGGAACTTCCATCACCGCAGGCTCGTTCATATCGTTCCAAATCCCTTTAACTCCTATATCTTCAATTAGTTCTTTGAATAATCCAGACCACCATTCCCTAACTTTCGGATTGGTATAATCGGGGAAATAACATTCTCCGGGCCAAACTTTTCCTTTTACATAAGGCCCATCTGCTCGTTTACAGAAATAATCGTTTTCAAGCCCTTCTTTATAAACCCAGTAATTTTTATCAATTTTAATTCCCGGATCGATTATCGCCACCGTTTTAAAACCATCCTCTTCAAGTTCCTTTACCATTCGTTTTGGGTCGGGAAAATATTCTTTGTTCCAGGTAAAACACCTGAAACCTTCCATATAATCAATATCCAGGTAAATAGCATCACAAGGAATTTGCAGCTCCCTGAATTTAGAAGTGACTTCTTTTACCTTGCTTTCAGGATAATAGCTCCATTTACATTGATGAAAGCCCAAAGCCCAAAGTGGAGGCAGATCCGGTTTTCCGGTTAGATCGGTGTAATATTCCACAACATCAGTCATTTTCGGGCCGTAGATAAAGTAATAATTCATTTCACCACCTTGTGCCCAAAAACTGGTTACAAAACGCCGTTCCTGCGCAAAATCGAAATAAGATCTAAAGGTATTGTCAAAGAATATTCCGTAGGCCTTCTTATTATGAAGCCCGGTGTAAAATGGAATAGTTTTATAAATAGGATCGGTGTCTTTTCCGTAAGCATAAGAATCGGTTACCCAGTTTTCAATGCGTTTTCCTTTAAGGTTTAAATGTCCCGGTTTGTCACCAAGGCCAAAATAACTTTCGCCATCGTGAGAAACTTTACTCATTTTCACGATATCGCCACCAAATTCGTAGCTATCTTCCCAATGAAAACCCAGTTCGTCTTCGTTGATCAATGTTCCGTCTGCACGATCATAAATCTTTATTAATAATCCTTTTTTGGAGACTTCGCATATAATTTTGGTAGTGGTGATACTGTAACAATCTTCCTTCTCCTCAATATCTAAGTGATTATATCCAGCGCTGGCATATTTGGAGATGGCATAAGAAAAATCTTTGGCGAACCTGCCGGTAGTAGAATATCTAAAACGCAGCAAACCATCCCTAAGGATCGTGATTTGCAAAGCCACATCGTTTTCTGTGGTAAAGTAAAGCGTATCAACATCTTTACTAAAGGAAATTACGTTAGAAGGGAATGCATTTCCCTTTTGTTCTAACTCGGTATTTGTGATCATATTATATAATGGATTACTATGCGATAAAAGAACAGAATAGTTTTCATATTCAAGTTAGAATTCACATAATATTATAAGCGTTTATTAACTATAACGTTGTTGTTCATTTAACTAACCGGAATATTTGAAGGCAAGCATTGCCAAAGGCGGAATATCTATCACTGTTGAATATTCCCTTGAATGCCAGGCTTCTTTGGTAATTTTCTTGCTGGAATTTTCGTAATCTCCTGTTCCGTAGAATTTCTTTTTATTACTATTAAAAACCTCTTTAAGTTTTCCGGCTTTAGATAAGCCAATTCGGTAGTTTTCCCGCGGAATTGGAGTTAGATTACAAACAATTATCAGATTGTCTTTAGGTTGATCTCCTTTTCTGATAAAGCTTATTACCGAATTCTCGGCATCACTGTAATCAATCCATTCAAAACCTTCGGGTACGAATTGTTTTTCATACAAAGCGGGCTCCGATTTATAGAATTCATTTAAAGCTTTTATCAATTCCTTCATTCCTTTGTGAGAGTCGTATTCCAGTAAATGCCAGTCTAAACTCTTTTGAAAATCCCATTCTTCACTTTGCCCAAATTCACATCCCTGAAACAACAATTTTGTTCCGGGATGAGTGAACATATAAGCATAAAGCAAGCGTAAATTAGCAAAGCGCTGCCATTCGTCTCCCGGCATTCTTCCTAAAATAGAATGTTTGCCGTAAACCACTTCATCGTGGGATAACGGAAGCATAAAATTTTCAGTAAAAGCGTAGGTAAGGGAAAAAGTGATATTATTTTGGTGATGTTTTCGGTAAATAGGTTCTTTAGTAAAATACTGAAGCGTATCGTGCATCCAACCCATCATCCATTTCATCCCAAAACCGAGTCCGCCCAAGAAAACAGGTTTTGAAACCCCGCTGTGGGCAGTAGATTCTTCGGCAATGGTTTGTACATCGGGAAATGAAGCATAAACTTCTTTATTAAGTTCTTGCAAAAAGGATATCGCCTCCAAATTTTGATTTCCGCCAAACTGATTTGGCTCCCATTCACCTTCTTCCCGGGAATAATCGAGGTAAAGGATAGAAGCTACGGCATCTACCCGTATCCCATCAATATGGAACTGCTCTAGCCAATATAAAGCATTACTGATTAAAAATGCTCTTACTTCATTTCGGTTATAATTAAAGATCAAACTTTTCCAGTCGGGATGATAGCCTCTTTTTGGATCGGGATGTTCATAAAGATGTGTTCCGTCAAAATAACCGAGTCCGTGGTTGTCCTCCGGAAAGTGTGAAGGTACCCAATCCAGGATTACTCCAATATCATTTTCGTGAAGTTTATCTACCAAATATTTGAATTCATCCGGATAACCAAATCGCGAGGTGGGCGCGAAATACCCTGTAATTTGATACCCCCAACTCGGGTCATACGGATATTCCATGACCGGCATTAATTCTACGTGCGTAAACCCCATTTCTTTTACATAGGAAACCAGATCTGTAGCGAGTTCCCAGTAAGAAAGTGACCGGTTTTCTTCAGTTTTCTTCTTCCAGGAAGATAAATGCACTTCATAAACCGAAAAAGGAGCATTTAAGGAATTATGTTTTTTCCGCTTTTTCAGCCAGGATTTATCTTTCCATTTGTAATCATCTTCCCAAACAACAGAAGCTGTATTGGGCGGATGCTCACAACGTCTTGCATAAGGATCGGCTTTTTCGGTAATGATTTCGTCATGATTACTATGAATTTTATACTTATATAAATTTCCTTTTCCAACATTCGGAATAAAACCTTCCCAGATCCCGCTGCCGTCCCAACGTACATTTAGTTGATGTTCGCCATCCTGCCAGTGATTAAAGTCTCCAATAACCGAAACCTGTTTGGCGCCTGGTGCCCAAACCGAAAAATAAGTTCCTTTAACCTTATCGAGAGTGATTGGGTGGGAACCAAATTTCTCGTACAAACGAAAATGTTTTCCCGACTTAAACAGGTTAATATCAAATTCTGAAAATAAACTGTGCGTTATAACTTTTGTCATATTATCCTATAGTTGTTCCTGGGGGAAGTACTGCATCTTTTTTAAGCACTACAATACCCTCTTTTATTACATAAGCATCGGTTTCGTCATCTTCTAAATGGGGTCCGCCGTTGATAGTGGTGTTGTCTCCAATTCTACAATTTTTATCGATTATGGCGTTGTTAATATTACAATTTTCACCTATTCCGGCAAGATTTCGAATTTTATTTCCTTCAATTTCTTCTAAAGATTCATAAAAATCGCATCCCATCATATAACAGTTTTTTATAACTGAACCTTTTCCGATTCTAGACCTAACACCGATTACCGAAGACTCAATTTCCTTAGCGTGTATAATACAACCTTCAGCAATAACCGCTTTTTTCAGATTAGTTCCTGAAATTTTTGAAGTTGGGAGAATCCTCGCGCGGGTATAAACCCGGTTTTCCATATCATATAGATTGAACTTAGGAATGTCTTCAGTTAAACCAATATTCGCTTCAAAAAAGGATTCTATATTTCCAATGTCGGTCCAGTAACCTTCAAATTGATATCCACAAACTTTTTTCTTTCCTATGGCCTGCGGAATTATTTCTTTACCAAAATCTACCGTATTAGGATCGTCCATCAATTCAACCAGCAATTTGCGGTTAAAGACGTAAATTCCCATAGAACCTAAATATGATCGGCCTTCAGCTTCCATTTCAGGGCTCGTTGGCGAAGTCCAATCTGGTAAAAGTTCAGATTTCGGTTTTTCAATAAAAGAAGTGATGTTATTATCCTTATCGGTTTTCATAATACCGAAACTCGGGGCATCTTTCGCATTAACAGGAACAGTGCCAATAGTAATATCGGCGCAGCTATCTATATGCTGCTGGACCATTTTATTGTAATCCATATGATACAATTGATCTCCCGAAAGGATTAGGAAATAATCGAATTTGTGTTTCTTGAAATGATGCATTCCCTGTCTAACCGCATCTGCGGTGCCCTGATACCAGGTTTTGTTATTTGGGGTTTGTTCTGCCGCCAAAACATCTACAAAAGCCGGACTAAAAAAACTGAAATGATAAGTATTTTTAATATGCTTATTCAACGAAGCCGAATTAAACTGCGTTAACACGTACATCCTTTTAAGGTTTGCATTAATACAGTTGGAGATTGGAATATCTACCAGGCGATATTTACCTGCGATTGGAACTGCAGGCTTAGATCTGCTTTCTGTTAATGGGTGGAGCCTGGTGCCCTGACCGCCTCCAAGAATAATAGATAATACTTTGTCGTTTAACATATTTAGCCGGTTTTAAGTGAGTTATACAAATCGATATATTGTTGAGCCGAAACATTCCAGGAATGGTCAATGCCCATAATATGCTTTCTGGTTTTTTTAAATGAAGGTGGATCCTTATAAAATGCAATAGCTCTGTTTAAAGTTTTAAGAATATCATTTTCTGAAGCTTCCGGGTGAGAAAATCCGAAACCACCATCTTCAATATCTATTACGGTATCTTTTAAACCGCCAATACTTCTCACCACGGGGATTGTGCCATAGCGAAGGGAATACAACTGATTTAGCCCGCAGGGTTCCACCCGGGATGGCATTAACAGGAAATCGGCGCCGGCATAGATGAGGTGCGAGAGTTTTTCATCATAACCAATAAAAGTATTGTAAACGCCTTTATGTTTTTTCTTCAGGCTTTCTAATTCGCTTTCCACTTCTGGATTGCCCGATCCTAAAATAAGGATGCTGCAATCTTTTTTAACCAGGACTTTATCTAAAACTGCCGGTAAAAGATCGGCTCCTTTTTCGTAGACCAATCTACCAATAAAAGCGAATAAAGGTTTTGAAGCTGAAAAACCAAACTCTTTGCAAAGCCATTTTTTGTTGGCTGTTTTCCCGGTTTGAATATTTTTAGCTGAATAATTTTTTGCGATAAACTCATCGGTTTCCGGGTTCCAGACTTTTGAGTCTATTCCATTTAGAATGCCAACGCATTTTTCATTTTCATGGCTCAGTAAACCTTCCAAACCGTTTGCAGCTTCTTGCAATTCCTCCATGTAACTTGGCGAAACCGTGGTTACCTGCCAGGCGCATTTTATTCCCGCCGCTAAGGGATTTATCATTCCATCCCAATCGAGTAAACCGTTATGGGAAATATCAAATGCTGGGAGATAGTGTACTTTATCATGCGAAAACCATCCCTGATATTGCGCGTTATGAATAGTAAGGATTACCGGAATTCGGTTGAGCTTTTTATATTTCATACATTCCTGCGCCATAAAAGGGATTAATCCTGTGTGATGGTCGTGACAATGAATTATGGAAGGTTTTTCTTTTAAGGTGAGAAACCAATCCATTACTGCGATCTGAAAAGCTACAAAGCGCTCGGTATCATCTTCTGAATAAACGAAATCCTTAAATAATAGCTCTGGCATATCCACAAAAATGACTTCAATATCTAGAACGTCTTCTTTTAATTTCAGGATTTTATAAGGATGCGTATCTTCTCCCAAAACCAATTTTGATTCGTAAATACTTTCAAATTTGTGAGCAGCAGTGAATTTATTGTCATAAAGTGGCATCACCACTTTGGCGCTAACTCCGGCCTCATGCTGGTATTTTGGTAAAGAACCTACAACATCCCCCAAACCTCCAACTTTTGCGATTGGGTAACATTCAGCGCTTACGTGTATCACGTTCATATAGAAATTTTAGAAAAAAAATTGAGTTAATCAGGTTGTCTATTAGCGATTTTCAAGGTTTAAATTTTGTAAAGCATCTAAATTTAGACCCCGTTTATCGCCAATTCTCTATAAATTTAGTAAAATAAAGGGATTCCCCATATTAATGAATACGGAAAATAATTTCATATTTGCTTTGGTGAAGAATTAGGGTATAAAAAAATCAGATTACCGGGTTATAAATCTTTGTGTAATTTATTTGGGTGTTGCCGTGTATCGAATACTGTGACTATCTTAATTTCAGTGGAATTAAATCGGTAGAAAACTGTGGTTTGTTTTGTGATTACAGCGCGATGTAATCCGGGTTTTGCGGAGGATTCAGGAAAAATTTCGGGATAAGTTTTAATAATTTCAAGGTCGTGGTCTAATTTTTCAATGAATTCTTTCTTTACTTTTCAGACCAGTTTACACTCAAATAATCAAATAACTTATTAAGTTTCCTCTCAGCAGTTTTGGTGATAATGACCGTTCGAATCACTATCTGTGTTTTTTAATGAATTTTTCATAAGAAGTTGTTTCTTCCCGCGCTATTTCCTTATCAGCCGCTTGAATTTCAGCTTTTTCGTCGCGAGAAAGTTCATCCCAAAAATCCATAGGTTTATTCTTGCTTAAAATTTCCCGAATAGACCTAATTAATTCAGGATCATTAGTCTCCATTAATAATTGGGCAAGCGATATTTTTTCTTCCTGAATATTCATTTATAGCATTTTTAGAAGAATACTAAGATAAGAAATTAGCTTTAAACCAGTATTTTAAAAGAATTTTTTCAGATTTCAAATAAGCTTCTAATCCCTTCTGTCTAAATTCCCATAAGTGGTTTAAAATTGTAAATTTGCAGCCAATAATGTGGAGTCGCTTTGCGCTTAACCTGCAGCTAAGAAAAACAAAACAATGAGTTACAACTTTAACGAAATTGAAGCCAAATGGCAAAAATACTGGGCCGAAAATCAAACTTTTCGCGCCAGCAATTCATCAGATAAGCCTAAATATTACGTACTGGATATGTTCCCATATCCCTCGGGCGCCGGACTTCACGTAGGGCACCCGCTGGGTTATATTGCCAGTGATATTTATGCGCGTTACAAACGTCACTCAGGTTTTAATGTTTTGCACCCACAAGGTTACGATAGTTTTGGGTTGCCGGCAGAGCAATACGCGATTCAAACGGGTCAACATCCGGCGCTTACCACAGCAAAGAATATTAAAAGATATAGGGAGCAACTGGATAAAATCGGTTTTTCTTTCGATTGGAGTAGGGAAGTGCGTACCAGCGATCCCGAATATTATAAATGGACGCAGTGGATCTTTATCCAACTTTTTGAATCCTGGTATGATCTGGAAGCTGAGAAATCTAGAGCTATTTCTGAATTAGAGGAAATTTTTGCTTCGGAAGGGAATTCCCGGGTAAATGCTGCTTGTGATGATGATGTAGAAGAATTTTCAGCAGAAACCTGGAATAATTTTTCTTCGGAAGGAAAACAAAGAATATTACTTAAATACCGACTTACTTATTTAGCCGAAACCGAAGTGAACTGGGTCCCGCAGCTGGGAACAGTTTTAGCCAACGATGAGATTGTAAACGGAGTTTCTGAACGTGGCGGTTATCCTGTGGTTCGTAAAAAAATGACGCAATGGAGTATGCGGATTTCTGCATTTTCAGAGCGTTTGTTGCAAGGCTTGAATCAACTGGATTGGAGCGAAAGCTTAAAGGAAAGTCAGCGTAACTGGATCGGAAAATCTGTTGGCGCGATGGTCCATTTCAATTTATATGGTGAGACCCTGAAAAAAGTTAAGGAGGACGGCAGTCTTTCCGAACATCAGGCAAGAATATCTGCTTTTACTACACGGCCTGATACTATTTTCGGAGTTAGTTTTATGACTTTAGCGCCGGAACATGATTTGGTTAAAAAGATCACCACACCACAGCAAAAAGAAGAAGTTGAAGCTTATATCGCGACTAGTGCAAAGCGCAGTGAGCGTGAGCGTATGGCCGATGTGAAAAGTATTACCGGTGTGTTTACCGGGGCTTATGCTGAACATCCCTTCACTCAAGAACCTATCCCAATTTGGATTGGTGATTACGTACTTGCCGGCTACGGAACCGGGGCAGTAATGGCTGTTCCCTGCGGTGATCAGCGGGATTATGATTTTGCGAAGCATTTTGAAATTCCGATCCCTAATATTTTTGAAAACGTTGATATTTCCCAGGAAGCTTTTGCAGGAAAAGAAGGAACCGTGATAGCGAATTCCGATTTCCTCAGCGGATTAGAATATAAAGAAGCACTTCAAAAAGTGATTTTGGAACTGGAAAAAACCGGTCACGGCTACGGTAAAACTAATTACCGTTTACGGGATGCAGTTTTTAGCAGGCAACGATACTGGGGTGAACCATTCCCGGTGTATTACGTAAACGGAATGCCACAAATGATAGATGCCCGGCATTTGCCTTTGCGACTTCCCGAAGTTGAAAAATACTTACCTACCGAAACCGGAGAACCGCCATTGGGTAACGCAACTACCTGGGCCTGGAACACCAAATCGAACGAGGTAGTAAGCAATGAGGAAATTGACGATAAAACAGTTTTCCCGTTAGAATTGAACACCATGCCTGGTTGGGCCGGGAGTTCCTGGTACCTGTTTAGATATATGGATGCCGGAAACGATGAAGAGTTTGTTTCCAAAGAAGCGCAAAAATACTGGGAAAATGTCGATTTATATATAGGCGGAAGCGAGCACGCTACCGGCCACTTATTATATTCCCGATTCTGGACGAAGTTTTTACACGATCGCGGACAGCTTTCTGTAGAAGAGCCTTTTAAAAAGCTTATTAACCAGGGGATGATCCTGGGGCAGAGTGCTTTTGTTTATAGACTGGAAGGAGAAAATGTTTTTGTCTCTAAAAATTTGATAGGGAAAAATAATGTGCAGCCAATTCACGCTGATGTTTCTTTGGTAAATCATTCTGATGAACTAGATGTCGAAGGCTTTAAAAAATGGCGACCTGAGTTTAAGGATGCCAAATTTTTAACCGAGAAAGATGGAGCGTATATCGTTGGACGCGAAGTCGAAAAAATGTCGAAATCCAAATACAATGTGGTAAACCCCGATGATATTTGTGAGGATTACGGCGCCGATACTTTAAGAATGTACGAGATGTTTCTTGGACCTTTAGAACAGGCGAAACCCTGGAATACCGCAGGAATCACAGGCGTGCATAATTTCCTTAAAAAGCTTTGGAAGCTGTATCACAACGGAGAACAATTTGAGGTTTCCGAAGAAAAGCCTTCAGCCGACTCTTTGAAAACTTTTCATAAGACCATTAAAAAAGTGACTGAAGATATTGAGGAATTTAGTTTTAATACCTCGGTTTCTACTTTTATGATTTGTGTAAATGAGCTATCGGCACAAAAATGTAATAGTCGGAAGATATTAGAGCCCCTGGCGATACTTATCGCTCCATACGCACCGCATATTGCCGAGGAACTGTGGAGTAAGTTGGGATATTCTGAATCTGTAGTTACCGCTGAATATCCGGTTTATGAAGAAAAATATCTGGTGGAAAGTACTAAGAATTATCCTATTTCCTTTAACGGGAAAATGCGATTTACCATGGAGCTTCCTTTGGATATGCCGAAAGAGGAAATCGAAAAAACGGTAATGGAAGATGAACGAACTCAAAAACAATTAAACGGACGAGCACCTAAAAAAGTGATTGTAGTTCCCGGTAAGATTGTGAATATTGTAGGCTAAAAGCGATTTGAAGATTTTTTAATTTGAAGATTTGAAAGAATCCGTTTCCTGGTTTGGGAGCGGATTTTTTGTATTTGAATATTTTGTCACATTGAATTTATTTCAGGGTCTAAGTTGTAAAATATAATTACCGTAAAAATCCTTATATTTATTTGAAATTGTCTCATTATGGAAAAGCAAACGATTTTAAAAAAGACAATGCAGGATATTTCCAGACTTCCAGAATGGAGGATTCAAGAAGTATCAGATTTTGTTGAATTCTTGCTACAAAAAAGTGAAGAAAAGGAGTTGGTTAATGACCTTCAAAACAACGCGGCAAAATCTAAGTCTTTACATTTTTTGGAGGAAGAGGAAGACTTGTATAGTGATGAAGATCTAACTGAAAAATTTTGATCAATAAAGGAGACATTGTACTGGTTTCCTTTCCTTTTACCAATTTGAAAGGTAGCAAACGAAGGCCGGCGGTAATTCTTTATATTGGAGAAATGGATGTTGTTGCAGCTTTTATAACTTCCCGAATCGCTATAATCTCTTCTTTCGAGTTATTAATAAATCCTTCTGAAACTAATAGATTAAAAAAACCTTCCCTAATTAAAACTACAAAAATCTGTACGTTAGATAAGAATTTGATTGTTGGTAAGTTAGGTGAATTAACTGAAATGGAAAAAGAGCACTTAAATACAAAGCTAAAAGAGGCCTTTGCTTTGTAATTTGAGTATTGAAATCTGCCTACTGCCAACTAAAAACCTGCCAACTAGAGTCTGCTACCCAAGATACAACTCCACCAATCCCTCAGGTGTAGTTAAATAAATAGTATTGTTTTCCTTGTCTATTTTTTCTATAAACTCATCGTTCATAGGGATAAGGATTTGCTTTTCGCCTTTCTGAATTTCAAAAAGAGCCTGGGCGGTACTGTCATTTATGGAGGTGATTTTGCCAATATTGCCGTGGGTGGCATCTATTACATCAAAACCTATAATTTCGTGAAAGTAGAACTGGTCGTCGTCCAGATCGGGGAGCATGGTGAGGGGAAGATAAGTATGTGCCCCTATAAGGTCTTCAGCATCCTGCTCGGTTTCAATATCTTCAAATTTAACGCGAAGCAAAGTGCTTTTTTGCAAATTACTTCTTTCAATAAAAAATGGAACCAGGTTCTCATTATATTCAATGAGCACTGATTCCATTTCTGTGTAAGCTTCAGGTTCATCAGTGTCCAGTTTGATGAGCACCTCCCCTTTAAAACTAAATTTAGCAACGATTTTTCCTAAATAGAAACATTCATCTTTAGTCATCGCCGCCTAAGAATTAGTCTTTTTTCTCTTCTGTTTTTGCTTCTTCGGCAGTCTCTTGATCAACTTCCTTTTCCACATTTGCCTCTGGTTCACCTTCTTCGGTTACTGCAGCACCTTCAGCTTCAGCAGCAGCTGCCGCGTCGGCTTCTTTTGCTTCAGCTTCACGCTTAGCGTTCACCTCTTTTTCAGCATCAAGAGCTTTCTTTCTTACTTCTTGTTCTTCTTTAGAAAGGTTATCTTTCTTAGCAGCGATTTTAGCTTCTTTTTCTTCCAACCAGGCTTCGAATTTCTTCTCAGCTTCTTCTTCAGTTAAAGCGCCTTTTTTAACGCCACCAGCAAGGTGTTTTTTAAGCAAAGCTCCTTTGTAAGAAAGAATAGCACGTGCCGTATCTGTTGGCTGTGCTCCATTTTCTAACCATTTTACCGCTCCGTCTACATCTAGCTCGATAGTAGCTGGGTTGGTGTTTGGATTGTAGATTCCTAGTTTGTCTAAGAATTTACCATCTCTTTTTGAGCGCGCATCTGCGGCTACGATCCAGAAAAAAGGTTTTCCTTTTTTACCGTGTCTTTGTAATCTTAATTTTACTGGCATAAAAATTAAATTGTGGGGTTCCCGACCCCGGTTATTAATAAGGCTGCAAAGATACTATATTTTTCTATTTCACAAGGAGTTGGCTGGAAATATATTTAATGCTTTGAACTACGCAAAATCAAGAACCTCGGGGCAAGCCCACGAGGTATGAATTGGAAAACTATTTTATAATTTCGAGCCAAGCCCGCCTGAATGATTCGGGCAGGCCTCGGGGGATTAAACCCTCAATGAGGGATAAAGAAAATTAGGAAGTTTTTTGGTTAAAATCGCAGTCGGCTGTTAAAAGCAGTTAATTAGTGCTAAACCCTGTTAAACAGATTGTTGCTGTGGTTTTTCGGTTTTATATTTACCGGTAGGAAATAAAATTTTTTACTTAAAATATATCAACTATGAAATATTCGGAAAAATTAGGAAAATCGCTTAACGAACTGCTTGAAAAGAATTATGATGCTGAAAAGGGTTATAAAGATGCTGCTGAAAACGTTAAGAATCCTCAATTGAAGGCTTTTTTTTCTGAAAGGGCTCAGGAGCGTTACGATTTTGGCCACGAGCTTAAAACTGAAATCCGCAATTTCGGGGAAAGTCCCGATAAAGGCTCCAGTTTGGCCGGTGATGCTCATCGTACCTGGTTAAATCTTAAGGCAAGCCTTTCTTCTGATAAAGACGAATCAGTATTAGAAGAAGCAATTAGAGGTGAAAAAGCAGCAGTGGAAGAATATGAAGAGGTTATAAAAGACCCGGATGTTCCGCCGTCTACTGCAAACATATTATTAAAGCAAAAAAACAAAATTGCTGCCGCACTTAATAAACTAAAAAGTATGGAGCTGCAGAGTTGATTATAAGACTGGAAAATTAATAGTGTACGAACAGATGTTTGATTGAAGTAGTAGTTTTTAGTGTTCGTATAGGCCTCACAGGTTCCCGGAAACGGTATTTGTGAGGCTTTTTTTATTGCTGAAAAACATAATCGGTTCGTGAAACGCGGAATATGAATCGTTAATAATTCCTGAAAAATTAACTTGAGGCTGCGCTAAATTATATGTAATTTTAGCCTCGAAGCAGGTGTTTTTTCTTCTGAAATAATCGCCTGAAATTCAGCTTAATTCCTAATTTTCGCCGTACATGTACCTAATTTTTGATACTGAAACTACCGGTCTTCCCAAACGCTGGGATGCTCCCTTAACCGATTCTGACAACTGGCCAAGATGTATACAAATTGCCTGGCAGTTACACGACGGGATGGGGAATTTAATCGAAAGTCAGGATTACCTGGTAAAGCCTGAAGGTTTCAATATTCCTTATGATGCCGAGAAAGTCCACGGAATTTCTACCGAGCTAGCTGCAGAAGAAGGTGTTCCTCTTTCTGAAATGCTGGAGAAATTTCAGGAAGCCTTAAATAAAACCAAATTTGTGGTCGGGCAAAACGTAGGTTTTGACCTGAATATTATGGGTGCGGAATTCCATAGGGAAGCGATGGAAAATACGCTGCAGCAGTTGCCGGTTTTAGATACCTGTACTGAAGTTACTGCCAGGATGTGTGAAATTCCCGGTGGACGAGGCGGAAAATTTAAATTACCCACTTTAACTGAACTGCACGAATTTTTATTTGATGAGCCTTTTGGGGAAGCCCACAATGCTACAGCCGATGTGGAAGCAACTACCCGTTGTTTTTTGGAACTTTTAAGACAGCGCGTTTTCACCAAAGAACAGCTGGATGTACCTGCAGATTATTTTGAGAATTTTTCAGAAGCGAATCCACAGCGCATAGAACTGATTGGATTAAAGCATATCAATCTTAAAAAAGCTTCCGAAGAAATAAGAAAAAGGCTTCAGAAGCAACAACCTTCCTCAGAAATCACCACCGAGGAGATCGAGGAAAACCTTGAAAAACTTGATGAGGTTCCTTTTACACATTTGCACAATCACTCGCAATTTTCGGTACTACAATCTACCATCAGCATAAAGGATTTGGTAAATGTTGCTGCAGAAAATGATATGCCTGCGGTAGCGCTTACTGATCATGCGAATATGATGGGCGCTTTTCATTTTGTGAAAGAAATTGGGGATTATAATAAGTCGGTTAAAGAAAAGAACGAAGCGGCGCTTGCCAATAACGAGCCTGCCGAGGCCAGGGAATTAAAAGCTATTGTAGGCTGTGAGTTTTTTGTATGTGAAAATCACGCCGATAAATCCCGAAAAGACAACGGCTACCAGGTGGTGATGTTGGCCAAGAATAAAAAAGGTTATCATAACCTGGCAAAGATGTCTTCTAAAGCCTATACCGATGGGTTTTATTATGTTCCGCGAATTGATAAGGAAATTGTAAAGCAGTACAAAGAAGATATTATTGTGCTTACCGGTAACCTTTATGGAGAAGTGCCAAGCAAAGTTTTAAATGTTGGGGAAAACCAGGCCGAAGAAGCTTTGCTGTGGTGGAAAGAAGAATTTGGTGACGATCTTTATATCGAGATCATGCGCCACGATCAGGAAGACGAAGACCGGGTAAATACTGTTTTAGTGGATTTTGCGAAAAAACATAAGATAAACCTGGTGGCTACCAACAATACTTATTACTGCGCCAAAGAAGATGCCAATGCCCACGATATTTTATTGTGTATAAAGGATGGGGAAAAGCAGGCTACGCCAATTGGTCGCGGCCGGGGTTATCGCTATGGTTTGCCTAACCAGGAATATTATTTTAAGAGTGGGGAAGAGATGAAAAATCTCTTTAAAGACCTGCCTCAGGCCATAAGCAACGTGCAGGAAGTGGTAGATAAAATCGAGCCGTTTGAACTTGCTCGGGATGTTTTACTTCCGGCATTTACCATTCCTGACGAATTTTTAGTTGAAGAAGACAAACATGACGGCGGGAAACGTGGTGAAAATGCTTACCTGAAGCATATCACTTTTGTTGGGGCTAAAAAGCGGTATGGTGAACTTACACCGGATATTGAAGAACGACTTAATTTTGAGCTTTCGGTAATTGAAAATACCGGGTATCCCGGGTATTTCCTTATTGTGGAAGATTTTATTCGCGAAGCCAGGAACCTCGATGTTTCGGTGGGGCCGGGAAGGGGTTCTGCGGCAGGAAGTGCCGTGGCCTATTGTTTGGGAATTACCAATATAGACCCCATTAAGTACGATCTGCTTTTTGAGCGTTTCTTAAATCCCGATCGTGTGAGTATGCCCGATATTGATATCGATTTTGATGATGAAGGTCGAAGCCGGGTTATGGATTACGTGATTAAAAAATACGGTGCCAACCAGGTTGCGCAAATTATTACCTACGGAACCATGGCGGCGAAATCTTCCATTCGGGATACGGCCAGGGTTTTGGATCTTCCGTTAGGTGATGCCGATAGGATTTCAAAATTGATCCCTACCATGTCCAAGCTCGGGAAGATCTTTGGAATGGATGAAAAGGAACTTAAAAAGAAATTCAGGAGTGAAGATCTAGAAAAAGTAAATGAGCTTTTAAATATCGCTGAGGGAGACGACCTGGAAGCACAAACCGTAAATCAGGCACGGGTTTTGGAAGGTTCGGTTAGGAATACCGGGATTCATGCCTGTGGTGTAATTATTACTCCCGGTGATATTACTAATTACGTGCCGGTTTCGGTAGCTAAGGATTCCGATCTTTATGTTACGCAGTTTGACAACTCGGTTGTAGAAAGCGCCGGACTGCTAAAAATGGACTTCCTGGGGTTAAAAACGCTAACCCTAATTAAAGATACGGTTCAGATTGTAAAAGGCAGGCATAATATAGATTTGGTGCCTGATGAATTTCCGTTGGATGATGAAGAAACCTACAAACTTTTCCAGCGTGGGGAAACGGTAGGAATTTTTCAGTATGAATCGCCGGGAATGCAGAAGCATATGAAAGACCTGAAACCTACGGTTTTTGATGATCTTATTGCGATGAACGCCCTATATCGCCCTGGACCTATGGAATATATTCCGAGTTTTATTGCCCGTAAACACGGGAGCGAGGAAATAGCCTATGATTTACCCGAAATGGAGGAATACCTCCAGGAGACTTATGGGATTACGGTTTACCAGGAGCAGGTGATGTTACTTTCGCAAAAGCTGGCCGGCTTTAGTAAAGGTGAAGCCGATGTTTTGCGTAAAGCGATGGGTAAAAAAATCTTTGCTTTACTGGAGCAACTCAAGCCTAAATTTTTAGATGGGGGAGAGGCTAAAGGGCATCCGCGTGATGTTTTGGAGAAGATTTGGAAAGACTGGGAAGCTTTTGCGGCCTATGCTTTTAACAAATCCCACTCTACCTGTTACGCCTGGATCGCATACCAGACCGCTTATCTAAAAGCGCATTATCCTGCGGAATATATGGCGGCGGTACTTTCCAATAATATGAACGACATTAAGCAGGTTACTTTCTTTATGGAAGAATGTAAACGAATGAAGCTTGATGTACTTGGCCCGGATGTAAACGAATCTTTTTATAAATTTTCGGTAAATAAAGATTACGCGGTACGCTTTGGAATGGGTGCTATAAAAGGAGTAGGATCTGGTGCGGTAGCAACTATTGTGGAAAATAGAAAAACCGAAGCCGGACATTATAAATCGATTTTTGATATGGCGAAACGTATTGATTTACGATCGGCCAATAAGAAAGCTTTTGAAAACCTGGCTCTTGCCGGCGGTTTCGATGGATTTGGAGATACCCACCGCGCACAGTATTTTCATGATGATGGCGATGGAATTACCTTTTTAGAGAAAGTGATAAAATATGCTGCGAAGTTCCAGGAAAATGAAAATTCTTCCCAGGTGAGTTTGTTCGGGGAAGCCAGTGAAGTACAAATTCCGGAACCGGTGGTGCCGCCTTGTGAAGAGTGGGGAACTATGGAAAAACTTAGGCGGGAACGCGAAGTGGTAGGAATTTATATTTCGGGCCACCCGCTGGATGATTTCAGGTATGAGATGGATTATTTTTGCAATTCGAAATTAGGCGAGTTTAATGATCTGGAAAAATGCGTAAATCGCGACCTTACTTTTGGTGGTGTGATAAGCGATGTGCAGCATAGGGTTTCAAAAATGGGGAAAGGCTGGGCGATGTTTAGCGTAGAAGACTATACTGACACCTATGAATTTAGAATGTTTGGAGAGGAATATTTGAAATTCAGGCATTTTTTGGTGCCGAATTCTTTTGTGCATATCAAGATTTTCGTGAAAGAAGGCTGGACCAATAAAGAAACCGGTAAAAAAGGCGATCCTAGAATTCAGTTTAATAATATTTATTTATTGCACGATGTAATGGACCAGTTCGCGAAAAAACTCACTATACAACTTGATATTGCCGATCTTCAGGAAGAGAAAATCACCTGGTTTAAAGATATTTTTAGAACCCACCGCGGGGAGCATAAGTTGAATTTTGTGGTTTATGAAATGAAAGAGCAGGTCAAACTGCATATGCCGAGTAAAAAGCAAAAAGTAAAGATTTCACAGGAATTATTACAAACCCTGGAAGATGAACAGGTGATGTATAAGCTGAATTGATTTCAGTTAGCAGTTTTGCAGTGGCAGTAGATAGTAATAAATTTTTTGAAGCCACGAATGCACGAATAGGCCGGTTTTTTAACCGGGTGCGGCAATCTTTTGTTATCTGTTATTTTGTTCTCCATGGGTAATTTGCAGTTATCTATATAAGCCACGAATACACGAATATTTTTACCTGCCGACTGGAAACTGAGAACTGAAAACTGCCCACTGCCCACTACCTACTGAAGCCTGCCAACTGAATTTTTCGGGTTAGGGATTGAAGCAAGCTACCGTGTAGCGCTGAAAGCCCGACCCCGCGCTACGAGCGCGGTGGAACCGCCAAATAAACGACCTGAATAAGCGTATAACCAAATACAATATCACTTGTGTAAGGAAAGCAAAAATATTTGACTAATTTTACACTTTAATGATAATAACAGAAATTAAAAATACATAATTATGGCTATTGAAATAACTGATGCGAATTTTGAAGAACAGGTGCTAAAAAGCGACAAGCCTGTAATGGTAGATTTTTGGGCTGCATGGTGCGGACCTTGTAGAATGGTAGGACCAATTATTGAGGAAATCAGTACTGAATATGATGGGAAAGCCGTTGTAGGAAAACTGGATGTTGATGCTAACCAGGAGTTTGCTGCGAAGTATGGAGTGAGAAATATCCCGACTGTACTTATTTTTCAAAATGGAGAAGTAGTAGGCCGCCAGGTAGGAGTAGCGCCAAAAAATACTTACGCTGAAGCTTTAGACGAATTACTATAAGTTTTTAGCATTTTATATAATTTGAAAAACCCGGTCTTGTGCCGGGTTTTTTATTGGATGCTTTTTAGTTTAAATACAGCGGCTTTTATTTATCTTAGTGGAGTATGAATTTAAAGGAGGAAATATATAGTTCGGCTGCGGGTTTTATACAACTGGAACTTTTGGCGAAGCAGGTGGTGGAAGGTTATATTTCGGGGATTCACAAGAGTCCGTTTCACGGTTTTTCTGCGGAATTTGCCGAGCATAAAATTTACAATAACGGCGAAAGCACCAAACATATAGACTGGAAGCTTTTTGCTAAAACCGATAAGCTCTATACAAAACGTTACGAAGAGGAAACCAATTTGCGTTGCCATTTTATAATGGACAATTCGGCTTCGATGCATTATCCTGAAGTGAAAAAATTTTCGGCAGATTCGCTTAATAAGATTGGATTTTCGGTATTATCTATCGCCAGTATTATGCAGGTTTTAAAACGCCAACGTGACGCGGTGGGGCTTAGCATATATAGCGATGAATTTGAGTTCTACGCACCTGAAAAAGGCAGTGACCGGCATCAGCATATGTTACTGGACGCTCTCAATAAAAGCCTGGAAAAGAAAACAGATCATAAAGAGACCAAAACCTATACTTTTCTACATCAAATTGCTGAAAAACTAAAAAGGCGTTCGCTGGTTTTTTTGTTTACCGATATGTTCCAGGCCGATACCGAAGAAGCAGCGCTTTTTGAAGCTTTACGGCATTTAAAATACAACCGGCATGAAGTGGTACTGTTCCACGTGATGGATAAAAAGCGGGAATTCGACTTTGACTTTGAAAACATTCCTAAACGCTTTACCGATGTGGAAACCGGGGCTGAAATAGACCTTTATTCGGAAAACATTCGGGAAAGTTACCAGGAGGCAGTGCAAAAGTATGTGGAAGATCTGAAATTAGAGTGTGCTAAATATAAGATCAGCTATGTTGAAGCTGATATTAATAAAAACTTTGATAAAATTTTGACAACCTATTTTATTGAAAGACAAAAGTTTGCCTGAAAACTTAAAATAATGCTGAAAAAACTTCAAAAAAAGGTTTGTGTAATAATAAAACAGATGTATATTTGCACTCGCCTAACAGAAAATGATAGGCAAGCAATAAAGCAACGGTCTGGTAGTTCAGTTGGTTAGAATACCTGCCTGTCACGCAGGGGGTCGCGAGTTCGAGTCTCGTCCAGACCGCAAAGTTGCAAAAGCCTTTCAGAAATGAGAGGCTTTTTTTTATGCCTAAAATTCTGGTAAAATCTCAAACTTCCTCAGTTTACTGCAATTGCTGCATCTCCATCTTCTTTAGAGATTAAGTATCTCTGGCATTCTTAATGAGATTACTCACCTCTATAATTTTTAAAGGCTGGAGATATCTTAGAACAAAAGTTAGAGCCTTGTTCATAGCGCATAAAAAGGAACTTCACTCAACAAGGCTCAAGAAATTGCTGCCTACTGCTACTGAAATACAGGAGAAGAAAACATTTGTTCTACAAGGTAATTCAAAGACGATTTCCAGCCATCATCAGCAGGAACCGACTGTTGGTTATCCTGAGATTTCCTTATAAATACCTGTTCTGAAAAATCCATTCCATAAGCCTTTTCCTTGCTGTCGGGATTATATACATTCAAATCAATAGCTCTTTGTATTTGCCCAATATTTCCGGAAACCGAGTCCTCAGCCATATAATTTGACTTGTCAATCTTAGTACTGTCTTTATTTGTTTCATTGATTGAAACATACAAAATATATTCCGTACCCATTATCTCTCTTAACCGGGCCGGAGAGGATTGTCTTAAATCGTCATAATTTATCCCGGCTTCCAATAATTTTTCAATGGCCTTATCATTAGGCAATACCTCAATCCCATGATTTTTAGCTTGTCCTGATGTCAAATCCATTATATAATCTGTTGCCTTGCTGGCCAGATTCTTTTCATCAGATCCGTTCAGTTCGAACACTAATGGTATGATAGCTAAAGTATTTTCTACGAATCCGGGAGTTTTAGGTACCTGTGGTACCAATGACTCGCTCATTCCAGAACCATTGATTATGGCTGCGTTAGCGCTATTGAAATTTTGCGTCCTCCCGCTGGCAAAAACTATTTTATTTATTCCATCGGGTTTTAATTCATAAACAACACTTTCACCTGGATAGCTGAAAGTTAACAGGTCAGCGCCTACCTTTATGACCTTCACTTGCAGAAATTGGCCATCAGTGGTCACAATAATATCATTTTTTAAATCATTTTGCTGAGCAAAGAGGTTTGCGCAAAAGAAGAAACTTAAAACAAATAGTAATTTTTTCATTTTAGATAAATTTAAATTATTACATAACGAATTTTTAAATAATATGGCCTTATAAGTGGACATTTCACTTCTAGAGATCTAAACGGATACCCAGGGAGACAAACTGCTGTTCATTCGCAGCATTCTGAAAAATGGTATTGAGATCATATTTTCCATAGATAGAAAAAGCCCCAATTCCAACATATGCGCTAAGGCCGTAAATTTCCTTATTTATATTATAGCCCTTAAATTCCTCTCTTCCAATCCAGTAAAAACCACGGTAATAATAGGGACGCTCCACCCATTGTTTTGCACTCAGGTTAATACCCATATATCCACCAATGCCAAATTTCAACTGATTACTGGAAGAGTAGTAAGTGTAATCTCTATTTTGCTTTTTCCTGGTAGGTCCAAATTCCAAATGCAGGGGCAATACCAGGTTATTAACATGGAAACCCGAGGCAGTAAGGCGGTGGTCTGCCCGCAGCTGTGTCTGGCCGTCTACTTCTGCAAAAAAACGGTTATAATTAGGTCTTAACCTATTGGATTGATATGAAAGTCCATACTTCAGTCGTAGACCATTTTTTTTGGTAAGAGGGGTTTTTAAAACTAGTCCTATTTCCATAAACTTGGAGTTGTATAATGCATAATCCCTATCCTCCTCGAGATCCTGCCACCTACCTTCTCCTATCGCATTGTTAAAGCCAAAAGCGACCACCAGGTCCAGAGTGGTAGGACTTTTTACTTCCCCCTCTTTCAAAGGTATAACAGGCTGGGGCTTAACCCGTGCAGGTACGACAGATAAGGTGTCTCTTTTAGGTAAAGGTTGTTGTTGGGGTTCTACATCACCACTAAAATAGGAATCAATGTCAAGGAAAATATTCGGATCCCTGACAGGTTGTTCCTGTTCTGATTGTTTCTTTTCCAGAATAGCGATGGTTTCAAGAATCACTGCCTGCCGTTCTTGTATTTTCCATGCTCTTGCCTCTGCAGCCTTAATTTTGAGCCTCTTAGCCTCTTCAGCATTAATGACCCTGTTTTCAAACATGCTGTTAATATCCTCAATTTGCTTTTTTAGTTCATTTTTTTCTTCTGTTTCAATAACGTCCAACTGGTTACGCAATACAGCAATGGTTTGTTCCTGTGCATCAATCTGTAAAGTGAACAATAAGGTAAGCGTCAGAAATACAATTTTTTTCATATCCATTTTTTTACCGTTCTACATGTATAATAAAGATTATTGTTGCCTCTGGCACTGGACCTTATGGGAGCGCATATATCAATCTATAACCTTCAGTTTGCAAATGCAGATTTGATCTTCAAAAAGTCCCTTAAAAGGCTATTGAAAGCCACCTCCGTGTTATTTCTCTTAGGTTCTCTTTCTTCTTCGATATCTATTGCATCTACCAGAAACTCCCGTGCCAGTAATATTTCCTGTTGTTCTAATAAGATTCTTTTTATATCTATATTTTTACGAGCTTCTCGCATTAAAGATTCAATTTCGGCATCAGTAACCTCTATCCCGGGGCTTAAGTTGAGATCCTCAGGAGCTCTCTTGTTAGCTGTCAAAACTTCATCTAATCCTGCACTCCTTACCTCATTTGAAAGTACATCGCGCTGAGGTATTTTTTCCTGCACAATTACCTGTTCATTCTTGTAGGTTGGCGCATTATTGCTGGTTACCAAGGAAACTATTTTGCCTTTTTCAACTTCAGTATCAGCTGTAGGTATAATAGTTCCGCTGTTCTCTACCAGGGAAATATCCAAATGCTGAATGCTTTTATTTCTTACAGTACCAAATCCAGCCAGAAAAACAGTTATAAGGAGGACAGCCTTCCTAAAAAAGATCTTTTGATCCCTCTTCTGCTCCTGTTCCTGAAGTTTATCCAAAAGTTGCAGCCAGGCATTTCTTTTTGGTGTTAAAGTATACTCTCTCAGAGTGGACTTGACGAATAATTCAATATCATAGCGCTTCATTTTTTTTTCTAATGAGTTCAACTTTTTCCTGAAGAATCTTACGTGCTTTAGAAAGTTTTGATCTTGATGTATTTTCCGGGATGTTCAGCACCCTGGATATTTCTTTATGGGTATAACCTTCAATAGCATGGAGCATAAACACCAACCTAAATCCATTGGGAAGCTGGTCTATCAACTTAAGCAGAAAATCTACGTCGCTTTTTGAAGCTATATTGGAACTGCTTAAATCCTCATGCTCCATAACGTTGCTATCGTATAACAACCAGTGTTTTTTTTTAAGAAAGTTTATGGATTCATGTATCATAATCCGTCTAACCCAAGCTTCAAAACTCCCTTGTCCAAGAAAACTTCCTATGCGCGTAAAAGCCTTTAAAAAACCTTTTTGCATAACATCTTCCGCAAATTGCAGATCTTTCACATAGCTCCTGCATACTGCCAACATTTTAGGAGCGTATTTTTCATATAATTTATATTGTGCATTCCTGTCCCTCCTCGCTGCCTTTCGTATCAGCAATCGTTCATTATAATAAATAGATATTATCTTCACTTTTAAGACAGATTTTTTAAAGATTGTATGCACCGTATATTTATATAGACAACTCAGGAAGCCTAAACGTTCCAAAAAAATATTACTTTAACATTTGAAATTTTCTTCGCAGATGTTTAAAGAGAATTAGGGGTGATTTTTCTCGTTTTACCTTATCATCATGTAGGGCCTTTCCTGAGATAAGGATAAGCGATGTTTCCGGTATAAACCTGATAGGTTTGACCTCATCAAATCTATTCCATCTCTTAAAGTTTAGTGTCGGCGGTAAAAAGTTTCCTAATTCCTAACCCTAAAAAAATCGATAATTTTAGTTCAGGCTATTCTTCCAGTAGACTTAGGACATTTTTATAAAGTGCTCTTATTGAAACAATTTAATCGGGCAGGTAATCTTCCCAACAAAGTTCCTATAAAAGATTTTGGGGATAAATTCTATCTTAAATTTACGCTATTTTTCTGAAAAAAATCGTAGAAAAAAGAATAAATCTTTGTCAATAGTAATAAGTATTTGGTATAAAGCATTCATTACCAGATTACAATTCGCTGGAGTTTCTTTTTCATTTGTGCCAGACGGAAGTACTGTAGCCAGCCTTGCAAAATAATCTTTGCGCCATTAAGACTTTATAAATTTAAAGAAATGAGTGACCTTAGGAGTTGATTAACCAAAACTAAAAGTCAAACATTAAAATATATTAAAGGTGCCGAATTCGGTGAGTGCGAAAAAAGACCCTCCGGGAAGGCCTTTAAAATAAGGATTTTACAAATAGTTCGAGTCTCCCAGACCGCAAAGTTGCAAAAGCCTTTCAGAAATGAGAGGCTTTTTTATGGGGTAATTTCTCATGAAATTATGGGAACGCCGGATCAAGGATCAAGGATTAAGCCCAATTGTTGTGTTTATGCAAAAATTGTAGTTAATCTGTACAAAAAGAATTCTACATTTTTAACTCCTCTAAACTGAGCCCTAAACGCTTTTATCTTTGCATTGAAAGATTCTGCAGAAGAGTTTGTATGGCCAAATTATGGAAGTAGAGGAGGAGATGACAAAATAAAAATAAAGGCACAATGTTCTGTGCCCTTATCTTTTTTGTTAAAAATTATTACAGTCTATGATTTAGTTCTTGCAAGGTGACTTTTAGATTTCTTGACATAAGATTCCCACTCTTCCATAATTTCTTTTACTTTTTCCTTACTGCCAGCATGTTTTTCTAGAGCTTTCATCCATTCAATTTCGTGTGGACTTGTTTTCCATTCAAAAACTTCAAGTCCTTCCTTCATGGGAAAGATTACCATATGGTCCCATTCATTATAAAGTAGCTCAAAATCCATTACATCTTCACCAAGATCCTGATCCGTGGGTTTAAAATATTCATTGACTAATTTCATTGCCTCATCTATCTTACCATCGTGGAAATCAAAATAAGTAATGGTGTACCATTTAAGATTTTCATGTTTCTCAGCTGTCATCTCCTGAGCTGAAAGAATATTGAAGCAAAAAA
Organism: Salegentibacter tibetensis; assembly: GCF_020164485.1. GTDB lineage: Bacteria > Bacteroidota > Bacteroidia > Flavobacteriales > Flavobacteriaceae > Salegentibacter > Salegentibacter tibetensis. The sequence continues at coordinate 9,432 of NZ_JAIQZA010000001.1, read as the reverse complement.
ACAAAGCAATCAGCGGGAATACAATTTTAAAATTTTTCATAATTAAAGATTTAAGTGGTTAATTAATTTTTCATCAGCTAAATTCTAGAAGTATAGCTTTTGTCTACTTAAATTACTGAAAATAAAGCAAATAAGAAAAAAATATTCTCAGTTTGAAAATGATGGCCTGGAAAATCCTTAATAAGTAATTAGGTAAGCTTTCTAACGTTAAGGTACTTCCAAGTAAAACCAATTCTTATTTAAAGGAAATAGCGGACGTTTGTAACATTAAAAAGAATCTTACTACCCATTTAGCCCGTCACACCTTTGCGGCCATCGTAAAAATATCTAAAGGTGTTGCCGACTCTGGTATGCTTGTGTAACCATTGCGCTTTGTAAAAATTCAACAGGTCATAAACATCGTCACAATAATATAATGTATTCCGAAACTTAACAGCAACTTTCCAGTCTTGTGTAGTATCTGCTTCTTTGATATTGCTTAAAAGTTTTTCTAATTGAATGGTGTATTCCTTACCTATACTGGGAGGGAACTGAATGAGCATGCATCCTTTCTTTTCATTGACAGCATTGATAGAATTAAAAAAGGTAACAACATCCTCAATATTAAAATTTAAACCTTTATTGTGTGTAATTCCTTTCCATAATTAAAATGGTCTGGCATTGATTTAGCCCATTTAGAAACTGTTGCCGATCGTGGAATTTTGTAAAACGAACTATTGAATTCTATGCTACTAAATAAAGTTGCTTGATAGTTCCACCTACTCGTATTTTCATACGGAGGCGGAAATAAGTATTTCGGAATAGGCACTGTAAGCCGCTAAGACCTGAATAAAATGATGCTGGAAACCAGGAACAGTATTCACAATCAAGCCCTTTTATTCCCATCTGTTATTTTATAAGTGATGGCGCAGAAAATCCCAAATACAATATGGGCAAGGATGAGATGACCAAAATATGGTTTGAGATTTTTTGCCGGTGGATTGGGATGAGCTTCAAACATAAGCTTCCATCCCCCAATACCTATAAGTCCGCTTCCAGCGCCCAGCAGCGTACCGGAAGTCAGAGATGGTTTTACCTTTGTTTGCTGCCATAATTCACTATAACAAACCACAAATAAAGTTCCAATAGCGTAATGCAATCCCCATCCTGCTATTTGGGCGGACTTCTTTGAGCCACTTTTTGGTAAACGTTTTATAAGTTGACCCAGTACTTGGGGCTCACGGAAGTTTCTATTTTTTTTGTTGGATATCAAATAACTGAACAGCGTCATAGCAGAAGTTCCGACAATTGCAGAAATAAGTATTTTACCAAGATGCATCATATTTTATTTAGTTCAGCTTAGAATTGAAACAATTTTTTTTAAGGCAGTCAGTTTTTTTGCTGTGCCCCGTGTTTAATTTTGTTAGATGACGTCTGTAGGTTCATTCCTGCGGATTTTATTGGACAGCATTTCATTAATAAAACCACCCATTTCAATGCCCAAAATATTGATTTGGTAGTTAGTGGAACCGGATAAAGTATTTACACATTTAGATTGGCCTCAAGTTTATTTAAAACCTGGGGGTTTAAGGTAATTATAAATAATTGTCTAGTAAGTATGAAATTATTTGCTATACGACTTCTCCCGGTTTGAAGAAATTAATATGGCTACAGACCCCGCAACTACCAAGGCTCCTACTGCAGTTTTAATTAAAAAATTCTTTCGGTTATATTTCCATTCCGCACCCCATCCTCTTTCGGCAAAGGTATTAGGCATAATTCCCTTCTTTAAATCGTCAATAATACCTTCATAAACTCCAATTCTATCTGCAAGAATTAAGGGAAGCCAACGACCGTAACTACCTTCGCCTTTTTCAAATGCCTTCCTGCGTATTGCACCACTTAAGCCCGATGGAGGTACAGAAGTGCCAAATACAGCAGTTATATTAGGCCTCTCAATAGATTTTAAAATTTCTACATCAACCTTTTGTTGTGTGGGCCTTTCCCATTCATAGCCTTCATGCTCTTCATCTGTTCTTTTCTTGATTGGGTAGGTGGGATCATTTTTTGAATCTGCATCTATTCCCCAGCCTTTAATATGGCTATGGTCACCTCCCCTGATGTTTTTAAAATCTTTAGATTTATTTTCGTCCGATTCCATAATGTATTATTTATAAGGTTATGTAAGCAATTTATTAAGAGTTAGCCGTGGGTGGTATTAATACCGGCTTAATACAATTATCAAGTTTGGTAGAGAAAATATGGTAGCCTTCTGCCACCTCCTCAAGAGGAATACGGTGCGTTATAAGTTGTTTCGGATCAATTACACCGTTCTTAACGTGCTCAATCAACCTGGGTAATAATCTTTTTACTGCTGCCTGGTTTGCACGAATTGTAATTCCCTTATTGACTACATTTCCCATAGGTACAAGACATGCTGTGGGGCCATAAATGCCTACAATTGAAACTATGCCTCCCTTTTTTACTGAATTTATAGCCCAATGAAGAGCAGTGGTAGATCCCCCCTGGAGCAATAATTTTCTGCCCAGCAGGGTGTTCATGGCATCTCCTGCCGCTTCAGCACCTACAGCATCAATACAAACATCTGCCCCAAGAGAATCGGTAGTTTTCTTAATGAACACCACGGGATCCTCAAGCGATTTAAAATTGTAGACTTCACATTGGGCGTATTTTTTCACAAATTCAAGTCGATATTCCAATTCATCTATAACTATTACTCTTCCTGCTCCAAATAGCCAGGCGCATTTCGCAGCCATTATACCAATTGGTCCGGCACCAAACACAACAACGGTATCTCCTTTCTGGATTCCCCCCATTTCAGCAGCCTGGTAACCTGTAGGAACAATGTCTGTTAATAATACGGCGTCATCCAAATCCATCCACTCTGGGATCACTGTGGGCCCCACATCGGCATAGGGAACTCTCACATATTCTGCCTGGCCTCCATTATAACCACCCGCGGTATGAGAATACCCAAATATTCCACCCACAGCTGTAGCCTGCGGATTTGCTTCGTGACAGTTTCCATACAGTTCCTGCTTGCAAAAAACACATTTACCACAGGAAATATTAAAGGGAACGATTACCTTATCCCCTGTTTTTACATTCTTTACATCGGATCCTATATCCACAATTTCTCCCACGAATTCGTGGCCAAAAGTCATTCCTACCCGGGTATCGGGCACCAAACCGTGATACAGGTGCAGGTCAGACCCACATATACACGATCTCAAAACTCTAACTATTGCATCGCCCGGATGTTCAATCTCAGGGTATGGCATATCGTAATCTGCACGTACCTTAAAAGCTCCGCGAAAGTTCATTGCTAACATAATGGTCCTCCTTTCTGTTTTAGTTATAAATTAAATTAGTAATTACCAGTAGGTTATTGTTTATTATCTAATAAACTTTGCAGTCAATTTAAGGCTTCTTGAAATTACGAAAATCTAACAGTGAGTAAAATTATTTAACTATAATTTATTGTATTACAGTATCTTAAATAAATTTCTGGAATGATTTCTATAACCAAATTCATCAAATTTCCTTTAAACCATATTTTTACTTGCTCTTGTTTGATTGGAATCGAACTATATCATTTTCATATTGTTGCATTCTTTTTATTTACAATCAGGTAACCTATAATGAGCATTACTACGGAAACTCCTAAAAAGTAAAGTTTCCTATGTCGTCTTACTGAAGCCTAACAATTGTCTTTTTCAATGTGTGGAGCTTGTTTTTATTTAGTTTTTTAGAGATCCCAATGAGAACAGAGAAAAGATGCTTTCGATGATCAAAAACTATTATTTATAAATTTTCACTGTAATTTTTTCCTCATTATTTTTCCAGGCCCTGTGCATGCGTTCGCTGTTAAAACATACCCCAAGGTTTCCCCTGGTATCTACAGCAATTACCCCTATATCACCTTCAACATCCATATTTCGCTGATGAATCACATAATCACAGGCATCCTGTAAACTGCAATTTTTTAATTCCATATAAAAGGCAATGCTGTAGGCTATAACATTAATGATAAGTAATTCCCCATCCCCGGTTCCGGATACGGCGCAGGAAGAATTATTAGCATAACATCCCGCTCCAATCACACAGCTATCACCAATACGACCGTCCAAACAATTGGGAGTGCCGCCTGTTGATGTCGCAGCTGCTAGATTCCCTGCTTTATCCAAAGCAACTGCACCCACTGTTCCGTGAATGCGTTTTTTCAGAATAGCATTGTAATCATCCTGCTTCCTGTCTTTAATGAATTCCTCTACCTGATGTTCCGTGATAAAATAAGAATCCCCTTCAAGGGCCAAATCTTCTTCTTTTGCAATTTCAAGAGCACCCGCCCCGGATAAAAAAACGTGCGAAGTATTTTCCATAATAAACCGAGCTAGTGTAACGGGGTTTTTGACATTTCGAACCATAGAAACTGCACCAGCATTATTTTTTTTGCCATCCATAATGGAAGCATCCATTTCAACTTCCCCTTTGTTATTAAGCGCTGAACCACGGCCTGAATTAAAAAGTGGATTATCTTCTAAGGATCGAACTGCATTTTCAACAGCATCCAGTGCACTGCCTCCTCCTTTTAAGATTTTATATCCTGTATTAACAGCGTCTTCCAAGCCTTTTTTATAACCCGACTGATGCGATTTGATAAATTCAGAATCCTCTCCGGCTCCTCCTTGGACAGCTATTGAAATATTATTCATATCCAGATTTTTATTGTTTTTTAATCCCTCATTGAGGGTTTAATTCCCCGAGGCCTGCCCGAATCATTCAGGCGGGCTTGCCTCGAGATTATAAAATAGTTTTCCAATTCATACCTCGTGGGCTTGCCCCGAGGTTCTTGATTGGTCAGATGTAATTCGAATACCCCTGTCTGTCTGCCTGCTTGCCTGCAGGTTCATTGGAGTTTGTAAAGGGATCCCGTTATGCTCATTTCATACTTGATCACTTTTTATCAATCCTCAACTGAAGAACAGGAAATAATAATTGCAACTTTTGAAACACCAGCGCGCAAATAATCGCTTGTGATTAGATCAGCCATCATTCTTTTTTCTTTGGCTTATGGCAGGATTGGCAAGAGTTCGGGTTTTTAAATCGAAGCGGCAACCTTTTACCAACAAATGCACTTTTAAGTTTTCAACAAAAACACCATATTCAGCTTCCACCTCAGCAATGTTTGTTTGTTCAATTCCTGAACCATCTATTATCACTACCATTCCTGAACCTAAACATTCAGCATCCTTTCCATTTTTTACTATGAGTGCAGTGTCTTCTCCAAGTCCAACGCCAAGTTGTTCTGGATTAATTATTACAGCATGTGCAAGCCGTCCAAACCTCCCGCGTTTTATAAAATGAGTGTCTATGATACAATGTTCAAGTAATCCAAAGCCTGAAGAAGTATTTATATCATTCTTAAGTAATGCTTCATTAGTTCCGCCTCCGCTGATCATAATTTTTGACATTACCATTGCTCCAGCGCTTGTGCCTGCGATCACAAAGTCTTCCTCTTCAAAGTAGCGTTTCAATATTATATCAGTGACTGGCGTTCCTCCCAAAATGGTTGCTAAGCGGAATTGGTCTCCCCCACTAAAAAAAATGGTATTTGCTTTTTCTATTCGATTAATGTACTTACTAAGCCGTGCTTCATTCTTGTCTTCAATGGGTAGAAAGCCAGTATCATTAAATCCTATTTTATCGAATGTTTGCTTATATTCTTTTTTTACTTCCTGCTTTATCTCAGAACCCGTTGTGATTACCTCAACTTTTTTTTTCTCTTTTAATAGTAATTTCAAAATTTCAAATTGTTTAAACTCAAGGTTTTTTGTTTCCATATCAAGATTATTATCTCCTTTATGTTCCGCTCCTCCAATAATGAGTAAAGTTCCTTTTGGTATCATAACTGCCGCTTATTTAAGGTCTCTGGTATAAAATCAATAGATATTTTTTCTGTTTGCATTTGTTGTTGCACATAGGCAAGCGTATTTTGAACATCATCGACAGACACAAAAATTAATTCCCCCTTTCCAGCATTATCGATGGCATATTGAATAGATTCTATTTCATCTGAAATTATAACTACCGGGGTATAGTCATTAATTTCCCGAATACCCTTGGTAAGAAAACCGCTTATCTCTTCCTTGGCCTTTCCTCTTTGGTCCCTGTCATGCTTTATTATTATTTTATCAAACATTTGAGCTGCATAACGCCCTATATTTTTTATATCTTCTAGACGCCGGTCACCAGGGACTGTAATAATTCCTGTAATTTGGGTTGCATTAACTTGTTCCAGATATTTTTTTATCTGAATATATCCGTCAGTATTATGAGCATAATCGACCAGTACCTGAAAATCCTTAAACCGGAACAGATTCATTCTACCAGGGGTGAGAGTAGGGGAAGGGATGAAGGATTTAAGCGCAGCATTAATTATTTCCAGGGGAAAATTACTTATTGAAGCGGCTAACAAAGCAGGTAAAATATTTTTCACCATAAAATCGCATTTGCCCGAAAATGTAAGCGGCACTTTGGAGACTTCTGCTATTCTTGTTTTCCATTGCCCTTTGCTTATTACAAAATAATCATTTTCAATAAAAGCAGCTAAGCCTCCGTTACCGCAATGTTTTTTTATGCGGGGATTATTTGCTTCCATACTGAACAATGCAATATTGCAATCCAGATTATTTTTCATTTCAAAAACCAGATCATCATCAGCATTGAGAATTGCATAACCTTTATCAAAGGTACTCTGCGGAACCACTGCTTTCACATTTGCCATTTGTTCAATGGTATCTATATCGTTCAATCCCAGGTGATCATTAGTAACATTGGTTACCACGCTAATATTACACTTATCAAAGCCTAAGCCGGCCCTAAGGATGCCACCCCGTGCGGTTTCCAGGACTGCAAACTCCACAAGGGGGTCACGTAGCACAGCAGCTGCACTTGTTGGACCACTGCAATCCCCTTTACAAATTTTGGTTCCATCTATATAAATACCGTCCGTTGTAGTATAGCCTGTATGGTGGCCGGCTACCTGTGCCATATGGGCAATCAATCTTGTAACAGTGGTTTTTCCATTTGTACCCGTAACGGCTACAACTGGAATACGTGCACTTGCATTGTCAGGATAGAGCATGTTTACTAATGGCTCTGCAACATTTCTTGCTAAACCTTTTGCAGGAGAAAGATGCATTCTAAAACCCGGACCGGCATTAACTTCCAGTACAGCTCCATTTTTTTCGGTGATCGGGAGATGAATATGCTCTGCCATCACATCAATACCACATATATCTAAATTCATCAATCTAGCAGCCCGCTCAGCCATAAAGATGTTTTGCGGATGCACCATATTAGTTACATCTGTTGCTGTTCCTCCTGAACTTAAGTTGGCGGTGTCTTTTAAAAATAAAATTTCTCCACTAGGTAAGATAGAATCTTGGGTAAGTGCTTTCTCTATTAAAATCGATTGTGTTAATGCATCCATTTTTATTTTGGTCAGGACATTTTCATGATCTTCCCCTCTTCGGGGATCCTTGTTTGTTTCGTTAATTAATTCTATAATAGATGAAGCGCCATCGCCCATTATCATGGCCGGAGTGCGTCTGGCTACGGCTGCCAGTTTGTAATTGATAACCAAAAACCGATAATCCATTCCGTTTATATAGCGTTCAACTATAACATCTTCCGAAATTTTTTTCGCTTCAATGAAACCATTTATTGCCTGATCTATAGTGGTTATACGCGTAGTGATGCCCCTGCCATGATTACCGTTTACTGGTTTGGTGACAAGTGGAAATCCAATTTCTTTTACAGCTTCTTCGAGTTCAGCTAAATCGTTGATCAGTGTACCTATTGGTACCGGAATATGTGACTGGGATAATAAGTTGCGGGTAGCATTTTTGTTGGAGGCTAAGTCAACTGCCATGCTGCTCGTAGTACTTGCAACGGATGCACAAATTATTTTTTGATTGCATCCCTGTCCCAACATTAACAAAGAATCATTATTAAGTCTGGTGTAAGGAATGTTCCTACGCTCAGCTTCTCTAACTATAGAGAGTGTGGTTGGTCCTAATTTTTCTCTATTATACAGTCGTTGCAACTCCTGTATATCATTATCCACCTTGTAATCTAATTCGCTAAGGAGGCATTCCACCAAATTTACAGCCGCCCTGGCAGCGTATATTCCAGCCTTTTCAATAATATAGGAAAATATTACGTGGTAAATTCCCTTTACATTGGTAGAACGTGTCCGTCCAAAACCACAATCCATTCCAGCAAGGGTCTGCAATTCAAGAGCAATGTGTTCTACCACGTGCCCGAGCCAGGTACCTTCTTTTACACGCATTAGGAAACCACCTTCAACTCCCACTGAACACGTATGACTTTTTAAAGAGGGTAACAGCCGTTCCATGGATTCACCAAAACCAGCAATTTTGTTAGTAGGCCGTTGTTCCCAATCTCCAATGTCAAGTTTCATGACAATAAGATTTTTCCTGTATCCTGACCAGTAATTAGGGCCGCGTGTAACTTTAATTTCTAATATTTCCATTGTTATTTATGAATAAATTTTTTATTCAAATTACCAGGGAGAACTCAAATAATTGGAAAAACTATTATGGTTTCCGGTGTGACCTTCCTTAGAAAAAAAATGATTTTGCTTTTAATCCCACGCGTACCCAAGAGGAAAGCGTATCAGATTAATCTATTGAAAATAAATTTTAAACCATTGATTTTCAGTTAATTATTTGGTAATTAGTGTTAAAGCATTTGTAAATTTAAAAGAGTAAGCTGCTAAAGCAGAGTAGATAGGACACTATAATACCGGGCAATTAGGGATGTGCGTCAATTTAAAAATAGAGTGCCGAATGCACCTTCCGTAGAAATGTTTCCAAGAGGATGATTAGTGTTGTACCGAATTGTAAAACTTTGATAAAACTATGTTGGTAATTTACCCGTTATTAAGTATTTACAGGTTGTAGTTAAATATTCATAATTACTAGTGTCCGGTTAAGGAGTATGTGAATCATTGGGAAGTATGACTATATAAAGGATAAACGTTCATTGAAATATTTTTCGATTTGAAATTAAATTAGGGGAAATGATTGGAGCTTTGCCGGATGAACACAGGCAGGACAATTTTATCACAGGTTTTGGATTTTATATCCAAATATGAGTTTGACAAATGTGTAGCGAAGTATAATGGCAATTATAGGGTCAGGAGTTTTACTTGCTGGGAACAATTTATCGTGATGATGTTTGCCCAGTTTACCTATCGTGAAAGCTTACGAGATATAGAGTCGTGTTTGGCTGCAATCTCTGGTAAACTCTATCACAGCGGAGTGAAAAGTAAAGTGAAGCGCTCCACCTTATCAGACGCCAATGAAAAACGGGATTGGCGTATTTATGCTGAATTTGCACAGC